>CAUQIB010000001.1:0-182120 GCA_963518085.1 uncultured Veillonella sp.
AAAAGAATGGATTGAAAAATATGAAACAGTAAAACATTTATTAGTTGCCCCTATGAACTATGCAGAAGTTTTTGAAAAAAATGAAATTCATGGAAAAAGATTATTTGTTTTAGAAATGGGAGAAATCATATTTCCTACGGGAGAACTTTTGGTAACAGATCCTTTGGTTTGGCTGAGTAGAGCAGAAAAACCATACTTAACCAAAGTACCAAGAGGAAAGTATAGCATTGAAACTTTGGTAGCAGAAATCGAAGAAGAACACTATCGTTATGTACTTACAAGAGTAAAATTTAGTGAAAATAAGCCTGTGATTTATTACGAAGCTTTAAAAGGTGATGAAGACTTAGAAGGTGTAGATAATGAAAGTATTTTTGGATTTATGGTTGATGCAGGATTGGCAACTATGGTTGATGTAGAAACAAGAGATAAATATTGTGATTTTGTAGAGAAGTGGTATAAAGAAAATACTGAAAAAAATATTTATAATGATTTTTTTGCAAAGGAATTTAAAGAAAATGCCATGAAATATCCAAAATTTCAAAGAGAAGATGGAGACTGGATAAACTTTCAAATTCCTAATACAGATTTATCAATTCCTATGATTCAGTCTGGTTTTGGAGATGGACAGTATCCTGTATATTTTGGGTATGATGAAAAGGGAAATCTTTGTGATATTGTTTTAGAGTATATACCGTTAAATTAATTTCAAAGGGGGATATATGAACTATTTATTAAATAAAGAAGATTTTTAAGTCTAATTTAAATTATGAAGCAAATGCTATAGATGAATTAGATTTTTATATAATAGAATATAGAAAATATGAACATAAAAAGAACTTTAAGCATTGTCTAGCTTTCTTTGATAAATCAGAAACTATTATTTCTTATCTTGAAAAGTATTTAAATGATGAATAAGTTGATGCAGAAAATGGATAGATGTAATAAGTGAATACACAGAATAAATAAAAATTGTAATGAGGTAGAATATGGAAAAAATAAAACATGAATTTTTTGGAGAATTAGACTTAGTAAATGGATTAGACGATGGTATAGGATTTAGTAACGATGTTGTTGTATTGTGGGAAGAAGAGGTAAATGGAATTAATACAACACTTTGGTATGGTAAACCAGCTAAAATCACAACAGAATTATTAGATAATTTTACGAAGTTTTTACAAAATTTTGGTGAATATAACAAAAAAGCTAGAAAAGTAATAGGAGAATATCTGTTAGAAGATAATACATATATTACATTTCATAAAGAAGAATTAGAACTTGATTTACCAGAAGATGTAAATGAATTTGTACAATGTATGAAAGTTACGAATATTGGATTATGGGCAGATGGAGAGAATGTAATGATTGTAGATTATATGATTTCTCCAGAAGAAAGTGATGAAATTTTAGCTGTCAAATTTGATGATAGTCTTGATATTATAGATATTTCTTGGGAAAGTTAAAATTTAAAATTAAAGGGTAACTATTAGAATATTTTGTATAAATGTCAATATAAGAATGCACAATTTTGACGATATAAAACGTACAATTACTCCATCATTTGAATATGATGACGTAATCGGTGGGAATCTTCAGATATACTAATGACGTGAGCATGATGAAGTAGTCGATCAACAATTACGCTAGTTACTTGTCAGAAGAAGAGAAAACGTTAAAACTTTCTGCGAAAAGGAAGTGAACTGCTTACAATTTGTAAGCAATTGATAATGAAAACAACAAGATAGCAAATTAAAATGCATGCTATACGGTATATAGGTTGCTATATACGTTAGCATGCATTTTATCGTTTATAATTGTACTTTCACCCCATAAATGATATTCACTAACTCAGCCATAGCTTCTGGTGTTTCTAATCCTGGGTTCAATAGGAACCATTGGGATGGTAAGAAAATAACTTTGTCATTTTTAACAGCTTGTAATTGATTCCAAGCGGGGTTGCTAGTCATTTCCTTTTCAAAGGTAGTATTGATTTCATCAGGTTTTCCCATTGTGACTACTAAGATGATATCTGGATTATCTACGGTTAATGTTTCCAAGGAATACGGTACTGTTTTAGAAGTGACATTGTCTTTTAAATGTGGTTCTACTACATTGGTGATACCTAATTCATGAACCATAGATGCTGTAATTGCTAAAGGAGTTTCTGCTGTCACAGATTTACCTGTAGCTCGTAATACAGCAACTTTGACAGGTTTATCTTTTGGTACTGCAGATTTAACTGTATTAATTTTTTTGTTGTATGACTCAATTACTTGTGTGGCCTTATCTTCTGTATGGAAGATACTTCCTAATAATGTTAATAACGGAATATTATCATTGATTCCATCGTAATTAATTAAAATAGATGGGATGTTGTTGCTATCCAGTTGACCTTTAAATTTTTCATGTTGGCTAGGTAAGCCTAATACTAAATCAGGATGTAAGCCTACTAATTGTTCCATATTAGGATTAGCTGTATGACCTACACTAGGTAAGGATTCAATTTCTTCAGGAAGTTTGTCGTTACTTTCCACACGAGCGATAGCCTTGCCACCCACAGCGTAAATCATTTTAGAAATCGAATTAGATAGAGCTACTACCTTAGATGGGTTAGCTGGGATTGTGTAGGATTGATCTTGGTAGGATACGGTACGTGTTGTTTCTGATGTAGTTGTGATCCTTTTACCGCAACCACCAAATAAAAGGGCTGTGGATAAAATGGCAGCACTACAAATTTTCATATATGTGTTCATTGTTCTTTTCTTTCAAATAAGGGGATACGATGCGTATCCCCTATTGTTATTACTACTGTAGTGTTGTTATGTGATTATTTTACTAATGCATCGTATGCTTCAGTGGCACGTTCTGCAAAGATGTCACGGATTTTTTGGTTTTCACCAGCACCATGAATATATGTGTCTACAGTGAAGCCAGCTTTCATAAGTACATTTTTATGAGAATCAGGTTCGTCACCAGCCATATCGTTGTTTGCATGGTCACCAGCCACCATCATTAATGGCATCAATGTAACGTGCTTAATACCCTTTTCTTTTAATTGTGGAATTACTGTTTCTAAGCTTGGCCATCCTTCAACAGTATAAAGGTATACATTTTTCAATCCCATGGAATCGATACGATCTTGGATTACAGCATAATATGCATTGGATGGATCCGGAGTACCATGCGCCATGATTAATACCGCAGAATCTTTGTTTTGAATCATTGGGAATTGAGTAGAGTAAGCTTTTAATGTTTGCTCGATATCATCACGTTGTTCTTCTTGACCCATCCAGTACATCAATGGTAAACCAAGAGTCATTTTTTTGAAGTTTTCTTTGTAATGATTAAATACAGCGCCAGCATAGTTGTATTCCATGCCAGGAATCATGTTTAAAGTTGTTAAGGCTACACGAGTGTATCCTTGATCTTTTAAATCTTTTAATGCTTCTTCTGGAGTAGGGTATGTAATACCTTCATGAGCTTTAATACGATCAATGATGATATGTGATGTAAAGGCTGTTACAACTTTCGTGTTTGGATGTTGTGCTTGGATCTCATTGATTGTGGCGTCAATTGTTTTAGCACGAGTATCTTTGAAAGTGGTACCAAAGGACATAACTACAATAGCATCTTTATCCATTGCATCTTTCATCATAGGATTTTCATATGTGCGAACACCAATGGAAGCTGCTTCTTGTAATGCTGGAGTTGCATCTTTTACTTCGGAGTTTAACATGTACGCCGCATCAGTAGATTGAGATACGCCAAATGCTGCTGTTACTGCTAACGCTGCAATCATGGCTTGCTTTGTAAAGAATTTCATAATAACTCTCCTTACTTAAAACTAGAATATACCCAAAATTTGCATGAATCATTAATGCCCTATTCATACTTGCCTTTATTATATGCTTAACTGTGATAAGTGTCAATGAAATAGGGGTGTGTAATAATGAAAGTTAGCTATCATTAAATGGAAAATCTATATTTCATAGGGTTTGTATTACCATAGTAAAGTACTATGAATTTATTGACTTGAAAAAATCTCTGTGATAAACTTAAGCAATTGTAAAATTATAAAAAACAATAAGAAGTCTAGGAACATAATAGAAAGGAGGATATAAATCATTATGAAGTCCCTACAAAATAAAAAGAAAATAACAGCTATGACTGTTATCGTAGGAGCTATGACAGTACATGCATTGGCAGCCGATTCTGGTATAGTTGTGAATGGTGGAAATACTAGTGCCGATGGATATGCTTCATTAGCAGTAGGTGCGAATGCTAATGCATCAGGTAATCAAGGAGTTGCTATAGGTGCTAACTCTATAGCTAGTGGTGGTAATGCTATGGCTATTGGATTGAATACAAAAGCAACTCAGATAGATGCATTAGCCATTGGTACAAAGGCAGAAGCAAATAGTATTAATACAACTGTAGTGGGTACCCATGCATTATCTAGTGGTGATTATGGCGTGGCAATAGGTTCCAATTCTTATGCAACAGGTAATCGCGCCATTTCAATTGGTGTCGCTATCAATGAGCCGGCCAATCAACGATTTGGTGCTACTGGTCTTCGTTCTATCAGTATTGGGAATGAAACATTGGGGTCTGGTGCGCAGTCTACAGCCGTAGGGGACAGTGCGACAGCTACCAATAATCTTTCTGCGTCCTATGGGGCATTTGCCAATGCAACGGGTATTCAATCGACAGCTGTGGGTCATGCATCTAATGCAACAGGCAACTTTAGTACTTCCTTCGGTGATGCATCGAAAGCTAGTGGATATACATCTGTGGCTGTTGGATATGGTGCAAAAGCTCAAGATACAGAAACGATTGCTATTGGCAGTGGTGCAAGTACAAATAATACGGGTTCCCAAGGGTCAATCGCCATTGGTCGAAACTCGACGGCTACAGCCGGACTTTCTGTTGCCATAGGGGCAGATGCTAAAAATGAAACAAAGCATCCTACCGCAGATCATACTTATTATGGTGCCACTGCAGTAGGCACAGGTGCTATGACAGGTAGTGTTGGCTCTATTGCTATCGGTAATCAAAGTCGAGCTAATACGGAATTAGTAGATGGTGAGATTGGTGTGTATTCTACCGCAGTGGGCACATCTAGCTCTTCACAGGGCATATATTCTACTGCTATGGGCGTATTTTCTAGGGCCTTAGGACATTATTCTGTTGCTATGGGAATGCAGAAACATCAAGTGACGGGAGAGGAACTAGGTGCAAAAGGCTATGGATCCGCAGCCATTGGTTTATATTCGCACGCAGTGGGGATTCAAGGGATAGCCTTAGGTCAAGAAAGTTTAGCCAACAACAACCGTAGTATAGCCATCGGGGCTAATACAAAAGCCAATGCCGTAGATACAGTGGCAGTGGGTACTCGTGCGAATGCTTCTGCAGCAAGTGGTATAGCGCTAGGACAGGATGCTAAGAGTACTATCGAATATGGTGTTGCCTTAGGTGGTAATTCTGCAACATCGGGGACAGCTTTTACAGTAGGGTATGATCCAACAACTAAAACGAAGATGGATATGAGTACCATTGTCTCTAATGTAGCAGCCTATGAGGCACAAAAAGCGATTATTAAAAGTGCTGATAAAAATATTGCAAAATCGAATGCCCAATTACGTATTTCAGAATATGATCGTATTTATGGTGACACCCAAGCAAAACGTGATGAGGCTAACGCTACAACTACTTTGCATCGCAATAAAATTGCCAAAGAAATAGAAAAGAAAACGGCAGCGATACAAAATATAAAAGATAACTTTGCTGGTGCTTCTACATGGGAAAGCTCATTAGGTGGCGTATCCGTTGGTAATGCAGAGCTAGGATTAACTCGTCAAATTAATAATGTAGCAGCAGGCACATTAGATACAGATGCTGTCAATGTAGCCCAATTAAAACGAGTGCTGAATACAAGTATCAACAACAGTATGGGGGATATCATGAACCAAACGAACACATTGGTAAATGGGGTTCGTCAAGATGTACAGGCACTCCGTAGTGAAAGTCGTGAAGGAGATGCGATGAATGCAGCTTTGGCAGCATTAAAGCCAGTGGCTTATAAAGCGACGGAACCGACACAGATTATGGCGGGGATTGGACATAATTCTGGTAGAATAGGATTTGCTCTAGGCGTTGCTCATTATACAGACGAAGGAACCATGCTTAATGCAGGCGTTGCCTTTGCCGGTACACAGCGATCCTATAATGGGGGCGTTACATTTAGAATTGGACATGGCAGTGATGATGTACCACAATACGCACCGCCAGCAACAGTGCAAGTTCTTTCAGAAGAGTTAGCATTGGAAAAATCTAACAATGCATTGCAAGAGCGTCGCATTGCGGAACAAGAGGATAAGATCAATCGTTTATTAGATCAAAATGAACGATTACAACAAGACGTACAAGCCTTAAAGACATTATTGAAATAATACAATCGAATACGAATAGTAGTTATACCGCAAGGGCTATAGACTGATAGAATCGGCTATAGCCTTTTTGTGTTACTTCAATTTGTGAATCAAATGGAGCATTGTATGTCTTTTTAGAGTAGATATAAATTATTATTAACCATAAAATATAAATGAGTAATATTATCAAATATATTTGTGTTTATAGGAAGATGGTGGAATGCTATGCATTATAGTAAACCGTATCAGAAACGTATACTTACTGGTGCAGTCATGAGTTGGATGGCTTGTTCTTGGTATCTACTAGGTGGATTAGCGCCTGTACAGGCAGAGGGTTCGGTGTTTGTTACAGCCAATCGCGCACAAGAAGAAGCAAAATATAACTCTCAACAAGTGCAAATCATTACTAAAAAAGATATTGAACAAAAGCAGGCTAAATCTGTGGAAGATATCGTATTTACACAAGCTGGTGTAAGTCGTACAGTGGACAGCATGGGACGTGTAGGTGTTTCCATTCGTGGTGCTGAACCTCGTCATACATTGATTCTAGTAGATGGGCAGCCTGTAATGGGTGAATTTGCTAAATACCAAGGTCAAGGCGATGAATTGCAACGACTAGGTACAGAAAATGTAGAACGCATAGAAATTATCCAAGGGGCAGCGAGTGCAAAATATGGATCTGATGCCATTGGTGGTGTAATCAATGTCATCACGAATAAACCAAACAAAAACGCTAATATTCGCATCAATGGTGAAAGTATCCGGTCTCGTGGTGACCAAGGATTGTTCCCATACAGTAATTTCTTTATGCGTGCTGACTCAGGTCAACAAGGTAAATTACGTGTCAATATTCACGGTAGTAAACGTGATATCGTTCCTGTATATGCTGCGCGAGAAAGAAAAGAAGTTCCATTCGGTAATGCTAGTGTTAATGAACAGTTTCCTAAAAATTCCCTACGCTATTATGGCACAAACTCAAATTTAGGTTTGTCTGCAATTTATGATGCGAATCAAAATAATTCTTTTACATTCACAACAGATCGGTATAACGAAGATTTAGAACGCTTCGTAAAACGTACCAATTCTGAAGATGAACCACAAGTTCATTACAAACGTGATTTAGACAGAAATAAAAGCAATCTTTCCTATGCAGGACAAGATGAGAAAAGTAACTGGAAGGTTGAATTAAACTATACTCGTACAAAAGAAGATGATGTCACATTAACTAGTGATTATGGTCGTAGCAACTATGAAGGTAAAAATACATTAAATTATGTAGACAATGTGGACCATAGACAATGGAGCTTTAATGTCACTGGAGATACGCAAGCCAATGACAATCACTTACTTTCTTATGGTTTTGGTTATACCACTGAAAGCGGTGAAGGTAGCCGTCTAAAGAGCGCTCCTCACACATGGGTACGCAATATTGACCCATGGGACTATGACAAAAGTTTAGCCGTAAAACATGGTAAACCAGAAAGTACAATTTATCGCCATTCCTTCAAGGAAAATGGAGAAGGCGTATTACGTTGGAATAAGGAAAAAGAATGGTATGGCTATGACGGTACTGATAAAACCAGTGTACCAGAATTTACCTATGAAGATTTCAAAAACTATCTTGACCCAGAAGCAGGATTAGACCCAGCTGCTTTCCATGGTTTAGTTTATAACTCTGGTTATACACCTAATAATATGGAGTCCCGTAATCCTGAAGCATTAAAACGATTTAAGGCATTCAATGACAAATTGAATGAGATTCCATACAATAAAGAACTCATCGCTAAATATGGTCCTGGTCATCAAGGCACTGAAACGATCGATGGTGTAAAACCTCCTGTTATCAATAAAGATTATTTAGCCCTATTCTATTACATGGAAGATCCATCTTTTAAAATCGTACGTCCACAATTTAATGGTGGTCATTTCAAAGATGAGTACAATAAACGTATTAACCAACAAACCGTGGGTAGTGCAAGATTACGAAAACAACATTTCTTCTTGCAAGATACATGGCAAATCAATAAGGACACTTTATTACAACCAATTGTTCGATTAGATCATAGTGATTTATTTGGGGCTCATATGACTTTCAATATGGGGGTTACTCACAATGTAGGTGGTAATGCCCATCGTCGATTGAAAGCCAACGTTGGGACTAGTTATACAGAGCCAGGTATGGGCGAATTATACTATAACTGGGAAATGTTTGGTCCTACTGTGACGAATGTGGCACCATTGTCTGGTGGACGCGCTCGCTTAGGTTGGTACTGGATTGGTAATCCGAATTTGAAACCAGAAACGTCTAAGAATATAGATATTTCATTTGAAGGTGAAAATAAAAATACCTATATGAAATTGACAGCATTCCGCAATCAAATTCGCAACTATATGACCATTGCTAATACTGGACATTTAATGGATTTCTATCCATATCTAGATGAAAGTACCTATTTTGGTGCTACAAAATATGCTCATGCACCAGATATGCTATATACATTCCGTAACATAGGGAAAGCTCGTGTCAATGGTGTTGAATTAGAAGTGAAACAACGCTTAAATGACCATGCAAAATTAAAAGTGGGCTATACATATTTAGATGCTGTAAATAAAACAAATCCAGATATGCCAAAACGATTGTTGGATAAACCAATGCATAAATTGGACTTAGGATTGGAATTAGAAGATAAAGTAAGTGGCTGGAGTGGTAATATTTGGACTGATTACTATTATGGTATGCTCGATAGTAACTCCGTTGCTGGTGGTGGTAACTATATTACATCACAAGTGGATCCAAAAAATAATGATAAGTCTATTATCACCTATGAGTTCAATACGAAAAAAACAGCTGATATGTACAAGATGAAAACCTATGGCATTTGGAATATGATTGTACAGAAAAAAATCGACAAGGATTCCCTTGTGTACTTTGGTATGAACAATGTATTTAATCATCGTGATGATGACCGTGCCTTACAAGGTCGTCAGTTCCGCTTTGGTATGAACTTAAAGTTTGGTTCTGATGGATCTAGTAGTTCCAAACATACTAATGCTAAGGCGGTAGCAGCAAATGGAACAACTCCAATGACGGAACATTCTGTATCGAAAGCTCAAGAATCTCTAACGTCATCTGTATTAGAGTCTCAATTTGATCAACATCGAGAAAAAGGTGCTACTGTAGTGGGAGATATCCGCTTTGGTGGAGACAGTCATTTAGGTAGCGATCGCCCAGCGAACCGTGTGACGGCAGTCAGCTCAATTAGCGATGGTGCATTGAAAAACTTACAAGATAAGAATGAACATGGCTTCCATAGTCGTTTACGCTTAGGTGTGGATGCTCGTGTAGGAGATCATACGAATGTAAAAGTAGTAGCTACTGCACAAGGCCAAGAAGGCGTAGATGCATCGCATGTGACAACAGGATCTAAAGGACTTTCTCATAGTCGTTTAGAAACATTAGATGTCACAGATCATCATGCTAAATGGGACTTCAGTGTAGGTAGATTGACTGAAAAATTTGGTATGACTGGCTACTGGTTTAATAAAGAGTTTGACGGATTACGCAGTGTTTGGACCAGTGATAAAGACCAAGTGCGTATTGGTTACGGTGATTTCCGTCATAGTACAGGCATTGAAGATTCTGCATACACCCATGCAATTTTTACTAAATTTAAACGACCTCCAACTGTTGATGAATTCGTAGGAACAACCTTTGATTATACGGGTCTTTCTGAGGAAGAGAAAAAATTAGTAGGTGGTGCGAAAGTTGAAAAAGTCGTGAAAGATGCACCGAATACAATTAACTTCTATCAACAGTTAAAAGCCTTACAAGGGGATTACAAAACCTTAAGCGAGAAAAAAGAAACATTTGCTAGTGATATAGCTACATTAAAAGATGAAATGGATAATGAGTATATTGCAGATACTCCAGAAAAGAAAGAGCAATACAAAAAAGATATCGAAGCTAAAACAAAAGAACTTGAAGAAGTTACTACGAAACTAGACGCCAATATCGATGCTCAATATGATGTAGTATCTCGTATGCAAGAGATTGCACTTAAAGCTTATGGACATGATAAAGGATTTAAAAAATATAATGTAGCGAAAAAGGCTGAGGAAGAAATTACAATTCCGATTAAAATGCCAGAAATAACCTATAGACTAACTGGTAAAGAAAAAAGCTATAAGTATGATGATGATGGAGAACTAGTATATGGACCTGATGATCAACCTGTAGTGGATGGGCCAGATAAAGAAAGTTCCTTTACTAAAGCAATCAGTCCGAGTGGTGCAAACCTAGATAACCCTATCTTTAAATTAAAATTAACTGATATGAAAGTTCTGGGAAATAATAAAAAAGAATTTTTAAAAGAATGGTTTAAAGCGAATAAAGAAGCGATCCTAAAAGGTTATCAAGAACAAGCAGAAGCGATTGCCAAAAACTCATTTAATGCAGGGGTAGTAAAAGTTGAGGCAGAGGGTAGCTTGTTAGATAACATAGGCGATAAACTTTATGAAATGAATTATCTTGCTATCGGTACTCCTGGTGAATCATCCATTGCTAAAACATATGAATCAGGTATGTATCCATATCTTGTAGCGCAATATTTCAATGAAATAGTAAGTGCTTTAGAAGCAACAGATGGACATAGTAAATTACCAAGAGAAGCTTTCACTCCATACACTGGTGCCATCATCCCAGCAGAAGGTATCGTATTACAACGTGATGTCATTCCACCGATTAAACGGGCAGGCTATGTACAGTTACGCCATATGGTTGGTAAGCAATTAGGCCTTACTGCGTGGTACTTGCGTTCCATAGGTAATGATACAAATACTGTACAATTTGCTAGTGGTTTAGGAACTTCTAGTACCATATTCAAAGGTGTGACTAATGTAGTCGGTATTGGGGCAAAATATAGTACAGGTAATGCATCCGTATCCTTTGACTATGGTCAAAATAGAGCTGACTTTGGACGGTATATGAATGGACGCACTGTGTATAACTATGTTCCAGGTAGTATCAACTTTACACCTACTGGTCGTGCTATGGGTGGAAATCCAAGCTTCTGGGTAGTACGTTTTGATATTGGTAAATCTGATTATAAACGTGCAGGTAGCTGGAATGGTTTCATCGATTACAAACGATTTGATCATGGCTCCTTCTTTGGTGGAAATGGTAGTGGTTCTGTACCAGATCGTTATTTAGATGGTATTAGTAGCTTTACTGTTGGCGGCGGCTATGTTCCACGTAAAGACTTATTATTAGAAGCATTCTACACATTTGATGCAAAAGCGACTGGACAACGTGATACATTGTATGGTGGAGAAAACTTTAAACTAGGAAATTATACAAGAATTCAAGGAACATATAAATTCTAATTCTCTCATATATTTGTATAAATCTATACAATAGCATAAAAAACTATTTTCAATGCCTAATGAGTGCATATATGGTGCTCATTAGGCATTTCTTATGTTACATGGCTTGGATTATAAAAGAGAAAAACAAAAGTAATAGTTTTACATATGAAAAATATGAGAATTATTTGCAAAAAATATAACAGAATGGGCTAATTGAAAACCTTTCGGAGTAGATTTGATAGAAGAATTAGTATAAAATCAAAGCAAAATGATATTCTTTATCATTCGTGTTATTATTTGTGTTAATTTTATGATTAGTATTTAGGAGTAGATTGCAATGACGACATCTCGTAGAAAGCAACAGAAATACTTCATGTTATCCTGTGCGATTGCTACATGGATAGCACTACCTGGTTTGATGTATTCAAACTCAGTACAAGCTGAGGGTTCTGTCTATGTTACCGCTGATAGAGCTCATGAAGAAGCTAAATATAACTCACAACAAGTGAGCATTATTACTAAAAAGGATATTGAGCAAAAACAAGCTAAATCAGTAGAAGATATCATTTTCACTGAAAGCGGTGTATCTCGTACTGTAGATTCTATGGGTCGTGTGGGTGTATCCATTCGTGGTGCAGAAGCACGCCATACTTTGATTTTAGTAGATGGACAAGCCGTATTAGGGGACTTGGCTAAATTTAGTGGCGCAGCGGATGAAGTCATGCGCCTTGGCACGGAAAATGTAGAGCGTATTGAAATCGTCCAAGGCTCTGCCAGTGCGAAATATGGTTCTGATGCCATTGGTGGTGTAGTTAATATCATCACTAAAAAAGCAGCTAAAAAACCAACTATCCAAATCGATGGAGAAGGTTCTCGCGCTAAAGGTGGAGAAACTGGTTATGGTAATTCTAATTTCTTCTTGCGAGCTGACTCTGGACAAATGGGTAAAGTTCGTGTAGCTATTTCTGGTAGTAAACGTGATATTTTACCAGTATATGCATCTCAAGGAAGAAGAGATACTGGTGATAAACTAGAAGGCGAATTTAAACCAAATGTACTTCGTTTCTATGGGGATACATCTGATATTGGGTTAAATGCTATCTATGATATTAATAAAGAGCATAATGTACAATTACGTTTAAATCGTTTTACGGAAGATTTACAACGTGATGTAAAACATAGTACATCTCCTATGGAACCGCAACGTCATTTTAAACGTGATAGTAACCGTAACACATTGAATATGATTTGGAATGGTCGTGGTGGTGCTAGCGATTGGAAATTAGAGTTAAATCATTCTCGCATCAATGAAAATGATATTTCATTGATTAACTATACTGGTCGTTCACAATACGAAGGTAAAAACGAATTGCGTTATATCGATGATGTAGATCATCGTCAAACAGATATCCGTTTTAATGCTAACTCTGCCATTGGTGATAAACATACTTTGAGTTGGGGAATTGCACAGACTCATGAAACGGGAGCAGGTAGCCGACTTAAAAGTTCTCCTAACGTAAAAACTCGTTATATCGATCCATGGGATTACGATAAAAATCTACTAGTAGCGGGGGTGGATCGTCTAGAACGCCGCCCTGGTGACAACAGTTTGCGTGTTTATTCACATATTCATGATTTCAAATTCAAACCAAGTAAAGACGGTTTACCAATTTGGGATAAAGATTATGAATATTATGGCGCTGAAAAAAAGAGTGATATTCCACCGATTACCTATGAATACTTCCGTGAACATAAATTAGATGATCCAATTAAAACAACAGACCCATCTTCGGTGTATAATAATTTAACAGATTTTGGAGTAGATGATGAACACTGGGCGAAAATCCGCGATTTCAATGATGCGTTAAAAAATGAAAATAATCTCCAAAGTGCATCCTCCGTATATGTAAAATATTTTACACAAGGCGAATCTCTGGACCCAGCAGAACGTGCAAAAGCACCAAAATATAAAGGTGTTAAATTCTTGGAAAAATATCGTGAGCGTGAACAACGTATTACTGAAGGCGAAGGTAGTATTGATAAGAGAAATTACTACTTAGCAGATGCATGGCAAGTAAATAAAGATTTGTTATTACAACCTACTGTACGTATTGATAAGAGTAGTTTATTTGGTTCTCATATATCTTGGAATTTTGGTGCTACCTATAATGTGAATTCTAATGCACATCGTCGATTAAAAGCCAATATTGGTACTGGGTATTCTGAACCTGGTATGGGTGAATTATGGTATAACTGGCAAATGTTTGCTTCCAACCCTGTAGCACAAGGCGTTGCTAAAATGGGATGGTATTGGGCAGGCAATCCAAACTTAAAACCTGAAACATCTAAAAATATCGACATTAGTTTTGAAGGAGAAGGTAAAAATGATTACGCTCGTATTGGTGTTTTCCAAAACCGTATTCGCAACTATATGTCCGTATACTTTACAGGTGAATTACAAGATTGGGCACCACAATTATCAAAACAAGATAAATGGATGCAAGCACCAGATTTAATTTATAGCTTTAAAAATATCGGCAAAGCAAAAATTACTGGTTTACAGTTAGAATGGAAACATAAATTTGGTTCTAAATGGAGCACACGTTTCGGATGGACACGCTTGCAAGCGTTGAATCAATCTGATCCTACAATGCCTGCGCATTTATTAGACCGACCAACTAACAAAATCGATTTCGGTATTACCTATGAAACTAAGAAGTGGAATGCACAACTGTGGGCAGACTATTATCATAAAATGCTTGATAGTAACACACAAAAAAATCGTTCCAATTACTGGATTAGTGGTATTGATTCCGATAGTGCCATCTATAATGTATCTAATGAGTACGAAGAAAAATCTTACGGTACATGGAATGCCATGGTACAACGTAAATTTGGCAACGATTCCTTAGTATACTTTGGTATTAACAATATCTTTGATCATCGTGATGATGATAGAGCAACACAATCTCGCGTATATCGTTTTGGTGTAAATCTTAAATTCGGCGCAGGTGGGGATAGTAAAGCTCAAGATGCGAAGATGCAAAATCCTACATTAATAAATGGTACAACTCCTATTACAAAAGTTCATGTAGATAAAGCTATAGCTACTGTGAATGGCGATGATATGGGACGTGAGCATCAATTCTTAGAAAGACCATTTGATACTAAGAAAGAAAAAGGAACTGAATTTATTGGCGATTATCGTGCACGCTTAATGGCACATGGTGGTTCTGAACGTCCACAATCCTTGTACACAAGTACGTCCTATGTAGGTAATGCAGAATATAATCTAAAAGACCAAAAAGAACATGGACTAAAACAACGTATACGCTTTGGTGTAGATGCAAGAATTAATGATAATACAAATGTAAAAGTTCTTGCTAGTGCTAGTGGTACTCATTCTATAGATACAGCAAATACAACAATTAACTCCAAAGGATTAAATAAACAACGACTAGAAAATCTAGATGTTACCCACTCTGGTGGACATTGGGATTTCTCCATTGGTCGCTTATCTGAATCTATGGGTGCTACTGGATACTGGTTCAATAAAACATTTGATGGAGTTCGTGCTGTATGGACGGACCAAAGAAGTCAATTCCGTACAGGTATTGGTTCCTTTAAAGCAAGCACGGGTATTACAGACTCTTCCTATAATCATAGTACGTACGCTACCTATTTTAGAGCACCAACATTGGATGAGTTTATTGGATTAAATAGTCAATTATATAATACATTTAATGAAGGCATGTACGGCAATGAGTGGAAGACCCCGATTGAGGAAAAGGATGGAAAAAGAGTTCCTCAAAAAGGTTCTTTTATGGAAAGATACTTAAAAGAGTTTAAAGGTAAGAATGAAAACTTATTTTTTGTAGAGCAATTAAGCGATATAGAAAATACAATGTCTAACCTATCAGAAGAAGAACGAGCTGCAAAACGTACTGAGATTGTACAACGTATGGCGGAGATTGTTGGTAAAGCCTATCCGGAATTGACTAAATCTACTTACTTAGCATATAGGACTGAAAAGCCTGGAAAAGTTATAAACATTATGTATGAAGTAGAAGACGCCAATGGTACAAAGGCATACTTAATGGCTCAAATGGATTCCTATAGCTCGGGTTTAAAATTTACGCCATATACTATTAATAAAAATGAGCCAGAAGCAACAAAAACAGTTAAAAAAGAGAAAAACGAAATCTTAAAAGAACTGTATGGTAAGTCGTTAGAGTCTGTTAATTCAAAATTTGCTGCAAGTTTAGGAGATCCAACTTTATTAACCAAGGAATATATTGATAAAAATAAACCAAAGCTAGAAGAAGGATACAAGGCTGCTGCAGAATGGGCTGCTCGTAGACAATGGATTGAAGATAATGAATATTCATTAGATTCCCGAGATGAAAAAATAAAAGAGTTTGATACTTATGCTCTAACAGATGATGGATATTATAAGAAAATATCTTCAAGTGCTCCTGAAGCGAAAAAACTTGACAATCCAATTAAAGAGTATAAATTTAAAAGAGTCGTAAAAATATTTGAAAAAGGAGATTACGTATCTGGCAAAGGCAGTAAAATGAATGATGTTGATGTTGCTGAAACATTAAAATCTGCGAACTTTACGACAACAACTAGTGATTACACCGAAGGCAAAATGCAGTTTTTCCCAGAGCTATATTTAAGAGAATTAATTAAAGTATTAAAAGACTCTGAACAAGGAAATACTTTGCCTAGGGCAGCTCTCGAAAAAGTAATTGGAAAACCAATTAAAGTGACTGGATTAAAACTTGAACGTGATACAATACCTGCAATTGATAGAGCTATTTTTGCACAATATAAAACACAAGTTAACCCTCGTTTAGGTTTGCAAGCATGGTTCTTACGATCCTTGAACAATAATGCCCATTCCATGCAAGCAGGTCATGTGAAAACCAAGATGGTAACTCATACAGGTATTACGGGATATAATACAGATTGGGCTGGAGATATCAATCCGGATGATCCTATTTATGGAGATGTAACATCTGAAGTTCCAGACTTTATTAATGATACATATACATCAAAACGATTGGCTAACATTTTCGCCATTGGTGCACAATATCAAGTCGGTGATAATGCCCTTATCTCCTTAGATTATGGTTTCAACCGCAGTGATTTCGGTCGCTATATGAACGGACATACAAACTTTGATCATGTACGAAATACAGCTGACTTCACAGTGAAAGGTCACTCCATGGGCGGCACGCCACACTTCTGGACAGCTCGTCTTGATCTTGGACAATCTGACTACACAAGACCTGGTAGCTGGAATGCCTTTGTAGATTACAAATACTTCGCTCACGGTTCCTTCTTCGGTGGTAATGGCACTGGTGCAGTACCAGATCGTTACTTGGATGGTATCCGCAGCTTTACATTGGGTGGTGGATATGTTCCTCGTAAAGACTTGTTACTTGAAGCATTCTACACATTCGATGCAAAAGGTATTGGACAACGTGATACTTTATACGGTGGAGAAAACTTTAAATTAGGTAACTACACTCGTATCCAAGGTACTTACAAATTCTAGTATAAAATAACACAAACCCTTATAGACGTTGGCTTATGTCTATGTATGATTACAAAATAGATAGACAGGCATTCGGTACATAAGGATATACGATAGAGGATAGTTAACAGCGTAAGTTAGCTATCCTCTATTACCATGCTGTGTGCACTAGTATAGAAGCATAGGACTGCGATCTATATAGAGGTAAGGACTATTCTCAGCGTATCCGAAATTACATCGAGATACAGTGACTACATTGTGAAAAAAGATTGTATTGAGATGTGAAGATTGTCTATAATAGTATAAAAATTACATTGGAATGCAAAAAACAATTTATTTTAGATGAAGATTGCATTTGGATGCAATCTTAGGTAAAATTGTAGTAAAGATTGCATTGTAATGTATTTTTGCAGATACTGAGAGATTGAGTGATACTTTTATTGTATTGAAAGGTATCACAAAAGATAGAGGAGTAGACATGAAGCTAATTAATAGGGAAATGTATGTACAGTTTCTAAGAAATCATAGAGAAAAGCATGTTATAAAAATTGTGTCTGGTGTGCGTAGATGTGGTAAATCAACTCTATTTTATCTCTTTCAACAAGAGCTACTACAAGAAGGGGTAAAGGAGAGTCAAATCATTGCCATTAACTTTGAAGATTTGGAATATAGGGATTTAACGGATTATATACAGTTGTATGAATATATAAAGTCTAAGATAGTTTCTAATCAACAAATGTATATATTTTTGGATGAGGTCCAACATGTGCAAGGGTTCGAACGTGTAGTAGATAGTTTTTATATTAAAGATAATGTAGATATCTATATTACTGGATCTAATGCGTACTTTATGTCTTCAGAAATGGCTACGTTATTAGCGGGTCGATATGTTCAGCTAGATATGTTACCTTTATCATTTAAAGAGTTTTTTGAAGCACATAAAGATACAACCAATCTATCTTTGAATAGTTTATATCGTTTATTTATAGAGCAAAGTGGTTTTCCTGGGACACTAGAATATGCTGGTCATGATGAAATGCTACGTACCTATTTAGAAGGTATAGTCAATTCTGTAGTATTGAAAGATGTTATGACCCGCTTAAAGGGAAGTGACATTTTAATATTAGAAAGTATTATCCGGTATATTGCTGCTAATGTGGGAAGTTTATTAACTCCTAAAAAAATAGCTGATTCTCTTACTAGTATGGGTAGAAAGGTAGATAGTCGTACTGTAGAAAGGTACATAGCAGCACTGAGAGATGCATTATTAATTTATGAAGCATCTAGATTTGATGTGCGAGGGAAAGAACTGCTTAGATTATATTCTAAATTTTATTTAGTTGATCCTGGGCTGAGAACATTTTTTGTACCTAACACAGGACGAGATACAGGCCATATACTTGAAAATGTGGTGTATTTAGAATTATTACGCCGAGGCTATACAGTCCATGTAGGTATCCTAAAAAATGGTGAAATCGATTTTGTAGCTCAAAAACGCGGAGTATTTGAGTATTATCAAGTGAGTCAAAGTGTGTTAGATCCTACTACGTTAGATAGAGAACTAGCTCCTTTATTTGAGGTGAAAGATTATCATCCTAAATTTTTGCTTACCTTGGATGAAATTAATAGCAATGCATCTTATGAGGGAATACAACAAAAAAATGTACTGGAATGGCTATTGGAGTAGTTTTTTAGTATTGAATAAACTTATCAGAATATATCTTATATAGGGGTGACAAGTGAAAGAAAAAACAAAAAAAGAAGTACAAGAATCAACGGGTGTGATTCGTTATGTTTGGATTGTATTAGGGGCTATTAGCTTTGGCTTAGGTTCGTTGGGAATCGTATTGCCTTTGTTGCCAACGGTACCGTTTTATTTATTCGCCGTATTTTGTTTTGCTAGAGGTTCTAAACGATTCCATGAGAAGTTTGTAAACTCTAAGCTTTATGCAAACTATGTAGAACCATTTAAAAATAAAAGTGGTATGCCACTGCGTACTAAGATTAATATTTTAGTGTCTGTGTCTATTTTACTGGGCATTGGAGCCTATAGTATGCGCAATATGCCAGTAGCCTTATACGTGATGGGTGCAGTGTGGATAGGTCATGTGATTGCTCTTGCCTTTATTGTGAAAACAGCACCACCTGAAACTAAATAGCATGTGATTGATTACCGTAACATATTAATAATCTCATGAAATATAAACGAGCCAGATTATGGAGTGAAAGACTTCATAATTTGGCTTTTATTATAAGGTTCCATATGGTATAGTGTTATCGATTATATTTACTTTAGTAATAGACAAGACTGAGTATAATTGTAGTATCTTAAAACTTTATTTGGATATGTAATATGTCTAAATGCATATATGATGAGGAGGTATAGATGACTAAAAAACTAACAAGTAGTCCAATACAAATTAATACCTGTGCCATTTGCGTTCCTATTGTAGGACCGACGGTAGAAGATATACTTTCACAGGTACAAGAGGCAGTGCAAGCAAAATTGGACCTTATTGAGTTGCGTCCAGACATGTGGATGAAGGGTTCTCATCTACATGAAGAAGAGTACATACCAACAATTGTAAACTTGGTAGAAGATTTGCATTACAGATATAAAAAAATGCCTATATTGTTTACATGGCGAACCTTAGCTGAGGGTGGAGAAACGCCCTTAAGTAGTAAGAATTACCAAAATTTATTACAAGTGGTTGTGGATCAAAACTTAGTGCAAGCTATCGATGTGGAATTATTTGCCTATACAGATAGAATCGGTCAAATTATCAAAGAAGCTCATCATCAAAACATACAAACAGTGATGAGTTATCATAACTTTCAAAGTACACCAAAACTAGAAATACTGCATGGCTATGCAGAACGTATGATATCTGCAGGAGCCTCAGTAATTAAGTTTGCATTGATGCCAACTACAAGTGATGATGTACTTTCGGTATTACAGTTTACAAAAGAATTAACACAAAGATATCCACAGTTACCACGTATTACTATGTCTATGGGACAATTAGGACAGATGACACGGACTTGTGGCAATGTGTTTGGTAATTGCTTGACCTTTGGCACACTGGGACAAGCATCGGCACCGGGTCAGGTAGACGTTAATCTATTACAACAATTATTGTAACCTATATGTCCATTGCGCGTTAGTATTCCATTATATAATGTATTAATGCAAGTAAACTATTACATAATGTTTAGTGCAAGTAAAAGTGTATATTACTTCACCCGTATATAGGGATATGGCATAGTAGGTTACAGTACATGTATAGAAATTGTTTGGATAGAAACACTATCTCCTATATAAACACAAGTATATTGTCAATTTATAGTAGACAAATGTTTTTTGTTGTGGTAGTATAGTTACATAATTTAATACTCGCCTACGAAACCGATGAGGTGGAGATAAAAATAGAACGTGCACTTCCAGAGAGTGGGGGTAGCTGAGAGCCCCGCAGAACGCAGTCTATTAAATGGACCACCGAGGGTATGGGGAACGGACAATATGTCCTAGTATAGCATAACGTGTCATGAGCGTTAATCGTGAGGGATATGATAGTATCCTGCAAAGAGGAATGCATGCATTCAAACAAGGTGGTACCGCGATTTATATGAATCTTTCTGTACATTTGTGCAGCTATTTAGCATATGAACTCGTCCTTGACAGTTACGTCTAGGGCGAGTTTTTTTATTGCAGGAGGACTTATGAAACCATCATTAGAAACGGTAAAACAATTAGGACAAGGCTATGATATCGTACCGGTCTATGTAGAATTATTATCGGATATACGCACACCTATTTCTGTACTGAAAGCTTTAAAAAAGGTGAGCGCTCATACATTCTTATTGGAAAGTGCAGATAACACCCATCACTGGGGGCGATATTCCTTCTTAGGATATAATCCATTGTTAGAAGTCACATGCAAAAATCATACTATGACGATCAAGGGAGATATGACACGTACTTTCACATGCCATAACCCTGCGGAAGAGATTCGAAATATATTGGGTCAATATAAAAGTCCTAGGGTTGAAGAATTACCAACTTTCACAGGTGGATTGGTAGGATACTTTGCCTATGAATACATTCGATACTTAGAACCTACCTTGGATCAACACATCAGTGATACAGATACGAGCATGGTTAATGATGTGGACCTTATGCTTTTCGATAAAGTCATTGCGTTCGACCATTACAAAAATAAAATCTATATCATCGGTCATGTTCGCACGGATGATATTGAACGTAATTACGAGCGTACCCAATTAGAATTGCAAGCCCTAGCAGATTTGGTGAAAGAAGGCGAAGAGGCTCATATCGAACGAGGTGTATTAGAAAGTGAATTCATCTCGGAGTTTACTTCTGAAGAATACCAAGAGGTAGTACGAAAAACACAACATTACATCACGGAAGGAGATATTTTCCAAGCCGTCGTATCCAATCGTAGAGAAGCGAAGTTCAAGGGAAGTCTACTCAATGCCTATCGTGTACTAAGAACGATGAATCCATCTCCGTATATGTTCTACATGAGTGGGAAGTCCGTAGAATTAACGGGAGCTTCTCCAGAAACATTGGTGAAATTGCAAGATAGAAGTGTTTATACTTTCCCTATTGCGGGCACACTGCCACGTGGCAAGAATGAAGAGGAAGATAGCGCGCAAGAGGCTAAGCTAAGCAAAGATGAAAAAGAATTAGCAGAACATAATATGCTCGTTGATTTAGGACGTAACGACATTGGTAAAGTCTGTGAGTTCGGGTCCGTCCAGGTAGAAGCATTACATCAATTACAACGGTTCTCTCACGTTATCCATTTAACAAGTACTGTGAAAGGAACATTGCGAGAAGAGTTTGATGCTTTAGATGCTATCGGTGCTACCTTACCGGCAGGTACTTTATCGGGGGCTCCTAAAATTCGTGCTATCCAGATTTTACAAGAATTAGAGAAAAGCCCTCGTGGTGTCTACGGCGGTGCCGTAGGATATTTAGATTTCTCCGGAAATATGGATGTGTGTATTGGTATCCGCATGGCTATGGCAAAAGAGGGAAGAGTCTTTGTTCGGTCTGGCGGTGGCATTGTGCGAGATAGTGTGCCTGTCAATGAATATAATGAAACCATACACAAAGCACAATCTATGGTGACAGCCATCACATTGGCACAGGAGGTGTAACATGGTATTACTTATCGATCATTACGATAGTTTTTCTTTCAATATTTATCAATTAATTGGCTCGCTAGTAAAAGATATTAAGGTCATCCGCAGTGATGAAATGACAGTGAAAGAAATTCAAGAGCTTTCACCTGACTGTGTCATCCTTTCACCAGGTACGGGTCGACCAAAGGATGCAGGTGTGTATGAAGAATTACTGGAAACATGCCAGGGAGAGTTTCCTATCTTAGGCATTTGCTTAGGCCATCAAGCCATGGGCGAAGTGTTCGGCGCTACTGTGGGATATGCGAAAGAAGTCATGCATGGTAAACAAAGTATGGCGAGCCAATGTTATCCATCCATACTATGGAAAGACATCTCTCAAGAGTTCCCAGTAGCGCGGTATCATTCCTTAGCAGTTTTGGAAGATACCCTAGGAGATGAACTAGTGGTAACGGCTCGTACGGAAGACGGAGAAATCATGGCCATGGAACATAGAACACATCCGATTTATGGCGTACAATTCCATCCAGAGTCTATTTTGACACCACAAGGAACGCAAATGGTTAAGAATTTCTTGGAATATCATAAGATTATGTAAGGGAGATATATAGTATGATTCAACAAGCAATACGTTTCGTCACAGAGGGACAAGACATGCCTTATGAAGTGGCAAAAGCTACGATGAACGCTATTATGAGCGGCGATGTACAGGAAGTGCCTATGGCAGCTTTCTTAGGAGGATTACAAGCAAAGGGACCTAGCGTTACAGAGATTACCGCCTTTGCAGAAGTTATGCGAAAAAAAGCCGGCTCTGTGCCACATGACAATACAGTGGTAGAAATCGTAGGTACTGGAGGAGACGGCAGTAGTACTTTTAATATTTCTACAACGTCAGCAATCCTACTAGCGGCCGCAGGGATTCCTATCGCTAAACATGGGAACCGTAGTGTATCCAGCAAATGTGGTGCTGCTGATGTGCTAGAAGCATTGGGTGTGAAACTAGAACTCAATGGACAGCAGAATAAAAAGGTGTTAGAAGAAGCAAATATTTGCTTTATGTTTGCTCCGGTATATCATGAAGCGATGAAATATGCAGGTCCTGTACGAAAAGCTATGGGGGTTAGAACTGTATTTAATATCTTGGGACCTTTGGCAAATCCAGCAGGTGCAACGGTAGAACTGATGGGTGTATACGATCGGTCCTTAGTGGAACCATTGGCACAGGTCTTATCCAACTTAGATGTTCACCGTGGTGCTGTTGTATATGGTAGTGATGGACTAGATGAAATTACAGCTACAGGGACAACGACAGTGTGCGAAATCAATCACGGCACGTTCAAGACCTATGAATTAGATCCTAAGGATTACGGCTTTACTTATGCCACAGCGAATGAACTTGTAGGCGGAGATGCACAGGTAAATGCAGAGATTACACGTACGTTATTAGCAGGCTCAGATAAAAGCGGTCGTGCTACCGCTGTGATTTTAAATGCGGGCATGGCATACTATTTAGCTAAAGATGGAGAAGTAAACTTAGAGGAAGCGTTCAAAACAGTAGAAGAACTGTTGTATTCCGGTGCGGGTGCAGAAGCGCTTTCAGGATTTGTAAATGCATCGCAGAATGCATAATAGAATGTAGTTGTATTTATATAGTTGGAGCTATCCCATAGGAATAACATATTCTAGACCTTATTTAGGTATCTTTGTAACTATATAGTGCAGATTCAGGGAGTATATGGATATCATCTAGCTATATGAATACTACTGAGATCAATTTGGCATATACATACTATTAATAAGGTTATTGAAAAATATTTGGATAGAAACAGAGATAGTTATGATATTAGATAGAATAGTTGCTGCTACTGAAAAACGTGTCAAGGAAGCAAAAGCCAAACTGCCTTTATCAGAGTTGCAACAGCAAGTAGAAAGAATGCCAATCACGAAGAACTTCCCTTTTGAACAGGCATTACAAGAATTAGATTTCAATTTTATATGTGAAGTGAAAAAAGCGTCCCCCTCAAAAGGAATTATTGCAGAGGACTTTCCTTACTTAGATATTGCCAAGGACTATGAAATGGCTGGAGCTGCAGCGATTTCTGTCTTGACAGAACCAGATTTCTTCTTAGGTAGCCCACAGTATTTACAAGAAATTGCAGAAGCTGTACAAATTCCTGTACTTCGGAAAGATTTCATCATCGATGAATACCAAATTTATGAAGCAAAATTATGGGGAGCCTCGGCTATATTACTGATTGCTGCGATCTTGGATGATGAAACAATGGCACGCTTTCATAAGCTGGCAGATAGCCTAGGACTATCGTGTTTAGTAGAGGCTCATGATGAAACGGAAGTGTTGCGAGCTGCTAAAATGGGAGCACGCATCATTGGTGTGAATAATCGAAACTTAAAAGATTTTACTGTGGACGTAAACAATAGTATTCGCTTACGTAATTTAGTGGATAATTTCGTAATTTTTGTCTCTGAAAGTGGCCTAGACACGGCAGCAGACATCCAATGTTTACGAGACAACAAGATTCATGCCACACTCATGGGTGAAAGCTTTATGCGTTCTACAGATAAAGTGGCGAAATTGGCTGAGTTATATGGTCCGATTAGACCGAAATGTTCTATACATACTAGTACAGAACGAGGTGTGTTAGGAACAGAAGAAATATTCAACTTAGAGGCACCCAGTGCACCAGCAGTAGAAGAAGTTACTCAACCTAGTTATGCGGTGAAGATTAAATTTTGTGGCATATACCAAGAAGATACAATTCCAGTTTTAGGGGAAACACGGCCAGATCATGTGGGATTCGTCTTTGCTCCTAGCAAACGACAAGTGACCATAGAACAAGCTCATTCCATTGCAAGAACTTTGCAAGGTAGTTTACAAACTACAAGCGATGACAAAGGTATCTCATGTGTAGGCGTATTTGTGAATGAAACGCTATCGAATGTAATAGAGGTTGCTAAGACGGTACCACTTTCAGTGGTCCAATTACATGGAGATGAAGATATAGCCTACATTGACTCGTTACGAAACAACCTACAAGAAGAACAATTAGCATCCATTCAAATTTGGAAAGCAATCCAAGTGCAAGGTAAAGAAGATATTATGCAATGGGAGCAAGCTTCCATCGATGGATTGGTAGTCGATGCCTATTCTAAGGAAGAGCGTGGAGGCACAGGTAAGACCATCGATTGGTCATTGCTAGAAGATGTACAGGTTCCCTACTACTTAGCTGGTGGTATAGGACTACACAATGTAGCTCGTGCCATTCGACGATTACAACCGTATGGGCTCGACATGAGTAGTAGCTTAGAAATAAATGGACAAAAAGATGCCAATACAATTAGAACTATGTCACAATTAATTAAGACAGTAACACATAGATGAGGAGATACAGAATGACAACACATCGCCATGGCTATTTTGGTGAATTTGGTGGACAATTCATGCCTGAAACATTAATGAATGCCATTATTGAACTAGAAGAAGCCTATGAAACCTATAAACATGATCCTGAATTTATTAAGGAATTAGAAGATTTACATGTGTCCTACACAGGGCGTCCGTCCTTGTTATATTTTGCAGAACAAATGACAAAAGATTTGGGTGGCGCTAAAATTTATCTAAAACGGGAAGACTTAAATCATACAGGATCTCATAAATTAAATAATGTGCTAGGTCAAATGTTATTGGCAAAACGGATGGGTAAAACGAGGGTGATTGCTGAAACAGGAGCTGGTCAACATGGTGTGGCTACAGCAACAGTAGCTGCATTAATGGGCATGGAATGTGAAATTTTTATGGGCCAAGAAGATTGCAATCGGCAAGCTTTAAATGTATACCGTATGGAGCTCTTAGGTGCCAAGGTACATCCTGTTACCTCTGGTACTGGTACATTGAAAGATGCAGTATCTGAAACGATGCGAGAATGGACGAATCGAATGGTAGACACGCATTATGTATTAGGATCTGTTATGGGCGCCCATCCATTCCCTATGATGGTACGTGACTTTCAGTCCATTATCAGTCGTGAGGCAAGAGAGCAAATTTTAGAAAAAGAAGGTAAATTACCAACGGCTGTGTTAGCTTGTGTTGGTGGCGGTAGCAATGCGATTGGTATGTTCTATCATTTTATTCCAGATGCGGGTGTGCAACTTATCGGTTGTGAAGCGGCTGGCAAAGGTATCGATACAGAAGAACATGCGGCGACCATGACAAAAGGTACGGTAGGTATTTTCCATGGAATGAAATCCTATTTCTGTCAAAACTCTTATGGACAAATTGCACCAGTATTTTCTATTTCCGCTGGATTAGATTATCCAGGTATAGGTCCAGAGCATGCTTATTTACATGACAGTGGCCGTGCTCAATATGTGCCGATTACAGACGATGAAGCAGTGGATGCCTTTGAATATCTCTCTCGTATGGAGGGAATTATTCCAGCCATTGAAAGCGCTCACGCTGTGGCACATGCTATGCGATTGGCGCCTACTTTAAGTCCTGATGAAAGTATCATTATTTGCTTATCTGGACGTGGTGATAAAGATGTAGCAGCTATGGCGAGATATAGAGGGGTGAACTTACATGAATAAGATAACAATTGCACAGGCTTTCACAAAGAAAGCATTTATCCCTTTCATTACGGCCGGTGACCAAGGGATTACCACAACAGAGAAATACATTCGCACTATGGCAAAGGCGGGAGCGACTTTGATTGAAATTGGCATACCCTTTTCCGATCCTGTCGCAGAAGGTCCTGTCATTCAAGCAGCTAGTGAGCGTGCCCTATTCACAGGGGTCACTACTGATGATATTTTTGAGATGGTTCGACGTTTGCGCACTGGTACGGATGCGATGACCCTTCCACTTGTGTTTATGACCTATATGAACCCTATCTATGTGTATGGTGTTGAAAGTTTCATGACACGCTGTGAAGAAGTGGGTATCCAGGGTGTCATTGTGCCAGACTGCCCATTGGAAGAAAAACAAGAACTAAGGCATCAAGCGAAGGCACATGGAGTTTCTGTCATTTCTTTAATTGCACCTACCTCAGAGCAACGGATTGAGGAGATCGCCAGTCAAGCAGAGGGTTTTGTGTACT
The DNA here is from genome assembly GCA_963518085.1 of uncultured Veillonella sp. GTDB lineage: Bacteria > Bacillota > Negativicutes > Veillonellales > Veillonellaceae > F0422. The sequence continues at coordinate 27,615 of CAUQIB010000001.1, forward strand.
GTGTGTCTTCTCTTGGTGTAACAGGAATGCGCAGTGACATAAAAACAGACATTGCTAGCATCGTACAACAGATTCGCCAATACACAGATATTCCAGTGGCTGTTGGCTTTGGCATTTCTACACCGGAACAAGCAAAGACAATGGCATCATTATCTGATGGTGCCATCGTAGGTAGTGCCATTGTGAAACAAATTGGAGAGTGGGGCGCAACTGGGGAAGAAGAATTATATCAATATGTCCGTTCTATGGTAGAAGCAGTAGGTAACTCACAGTAATACGTTTTATGATATTACCTATGTAGTATCGATTTATTTAATGATACTATCCATTATTTCCTATCCTGCTATCTACGATGTCCCTTGAATAGCTGTGCAAGACCTTTATCTTGTACAGCTATTTGTATATGTTAGGTACGTAAATATAAGTATCCGAGTGTTTTATCATATAGTATGTAATAAGTAGTTATAAGTAGTTATAAGTAGTTATAAGTAGTTATAAGTAGTTATAAAAATCTGTGGTAACATACATTGATATACGGTATACTTAAGATACTAGATAATTTATAACAGGAGATATAGGGTATGGAAAAAACAAGTATTGGCGTTGGACGAGCTGCTTTACATATTGCTATTTCTGAAAGCAGAGCAGAAGAAGCAGAGTTACGTAAAGACTTTGAAGCACAGGGAATTCATAGTTGTGCTGTGGATTTTGGTGGGGCTTTCACAGAGATAATTCCCAAAATTATTGAACGAGCTGTGGTAGCAGCGGAACGTCAAGGGTTGATACAAGATGATCACGTTAGTAAGGGTGCTGTGGTAGGAGCTACGGCCCAAGCGTTAGAGCAACTAAAAAATAAATGTGTAGGTCTTAATGTGGGCGGCAAAGTGGGCATTGCACGTAGTCAAGAACATCTAAGTGTAGCTATTTACTTAGGGGTCGGCGTATTGCATTTAGATGAGATTGCTGTAGCTATGGCGCATCGAGCTGTACCTAATCTTTAGAAGTGCTATAAATTTATGAATAGATTTGGTATAATATCTTTTAGAGTATATAGACAATAGCTAATCATTTTGGAGGTAACTATGAGTCAATTCGATTGGAAAGTACTAGATCGTAATTACGAAGATGTAATTTATGAAACATATAATGGTATTGCAAAAATTACAATTAATCGTCCAGAAGTGCGCAATGCATTCCGCCCTAAAACAGTAATGGAATTAATCGATGCTTTCACGATTGCTCGTGAAGATGCAGAAGTAGGCGTTATTATCTTGACTGGCGCTAACCATGGTCAAGGAGAAGATAAAGAAGCATTCTGCTCCGGTGGTGACCAACGTGTTCGTGGTGACGGTGGTTATGTGGGGGATGACAAAATTCCTCGTTTAAATGTGTTGGATTTGCAACATTTGATCCGTATCACTCCAAAACCTGTTATCGCTATGGTAAATGGTTTTGCTATCGGTGGTGGTCATGTATTACACATCGTGTGTGACCTTTCCATCGCTTCTGAAAATGCTAAATTTGGTCAAACAGGTCCTCGCGTAGGTTCCTTTGATGCTGGATATGGTGCTGGTTACTTAGCGCGTTTAGTAGGTCATAAAAAAGCTCGTGAAATCTGGTTCTTGTGCCGTCAATATTCTGCAAAAGAAGCATTAGACATGGGTCTTGTAAATACAGTGGTTCCATTTGATCAATTAGAAGCAGAAACAGTGAAATGGTGTGAAGAAATTCTTCAATTATCTCCAATGGCACTTCGTTTCTTGAAAGCTTCCTTCAATGCGGATACAGATGGTTTGGCTGGTTTACAACAATTTGCAGGGGATGCGACTTTACTGTTCTACACAACTGATGAAGGTAAAGAAGGTCGTGATGCATTTAAAGAAAAACGTAAACCTAACTTTAAACAATTCCCTAAATTCCCTTAATGGATTAGGTTATGAAGTGGTTATATGAACGAGCACAAACACATAGAGATAAGTACTTCTTAAACGAACTTACCTATGGAGATGTGTTGATTTTAACAATAACTACAGCAAAACGACTCGCTCCTCATCTTCGAGGAGAGAGTCGTATTGCTTTATGGGCAGAAAACTCTGTATCCATGGCGATACACTTATTTGCGCTTTCAGCATTAGGAATTGAAACAGTATTGCTGAATACGAATCTCACCGAACGAGAAATAACGGAACAGATGGAAAGTACTGGAGTTCGTACCTTGCTAATGTCGGAAAAAATGGCGCAAGTGTTGCGAAAGCAGCAGGAAGTTTGTGACGTAGATATCATAAATGTGTCTAATTCTACTTGTAGACTTGGTCAAGAGGACTTGCGGTATTTGTGCTTTTCTAAAGATGTTGATTTCAAGTCTATTTTTTCTATACATAGTGATGGAAAGGTTAAGAATAATAGACCTAAAAATGTAAGACATGCATCTACTCAAATGAATAACGAAGAAATTGATGGAATGGGCTCTTTCATAGATAAATATTCGTATCAGAAGGATATTGAAGATTCTATAGATTGCGATAATGGACTTGAGTGGAATCCATCCGATGATACAGTGTTTTGTATTATTAATACTAGTGCTACAACGGGTAAATTCAAATCGGTCCCTGTGAGATGGTCGCAGATTGAGGCTCATGTAAAAGCCTCTGCTAAAGTGCTTGGCGTGGAGGAAGATGACAATTGGCTTGTGGTGCTCCCTATGTTCCATGTGAGTGGCTTATCTATTATTTTTCGTACTTTGTATAATGGCACAAGAGCGACAATTCGTGAGAAGTTCTCGGAACAAGTTGTATTAGATGCGTTAGAAAACGAAGAAGTTACCATGGTATCATTGGTACCCACAGTATTGCAACGCATTGTGGATCGGATTACAGCGCCGAAGTTGAGAGCTATACTCTTAGGGGGCGAATTTATTCCTATGCCACTGTTACAAGAGTGCGTACAACGAAACTTGGCTGTGTATAAGACATACGGTATGTCAGAAACCTTTGCACAAAGTACGACATTTAGTGTTCGGGATTATCCTCATAAATTAGCCTCTGTAGGGTGTCCGCTGGATGGTGTTACCATTGAGATTCGAAACCCAGATGAAGAAAGGGTAGGAGAAGTGTGGATTTCATCACCGATGCTGATGAAAGGATACCTTAATAAAGAGCCTATTACAGGGGCTTTTAATACAGATGACATTGGCTATGTAGACGATGATGGATTTTTATACCTATTAAACCGTAGAAAAGATATCATCATTTCTGGGGGTGAGAATATTTACCCTAAGGAAATCGAAGATGTCTTATACGCGATGAATGGGATTAAAGAATGTGCAGTTATTCCTGTCTCTAATTCTAAATGGGGAGAAGTACCTGTCCTATGTGTGGTTACAAGTCGCACAAAACAAGAAATCATTGAGTATCTGCAATGTCGTTTAGCGAAGTATAAAGTGCCGAAACAAATCGTGCATTATGATACATTGCCGAAAAATAGCATGGGAAAAATTCTAAGACAAGAGCTTATCCATTCTTTTTTAATCCATGTATAAGGAGTCAGTGCTAATATTTAAGAATATAGTTTATACTATTATGAAATGATGTATGTTACTCATGTATTAGCTATACATGCTATTTTGATGCTACATATAAAGATGTGAAAGGACATAGTATGAAAGAAACAAGAACCTCTTTATTAGAACAATTACAGATAGAGACATTCCATTGCGCTGGACAAGCCTTTCAAAGCACTATGAGACTGTCATCCTTTCATGCACAACCCTTTGGATTCGTCAACGGTGGCGTATACCTTGCCTATGGAGAAGTGTTAGCTGGCATGGCATCAAATGCTATATTGGCACAAGAATTAACGTCTAACAAAGATAACATAGACCTAGATTCGGCTAAAGAAAAAGTAGCTGTAGGTCAATCGATAACGGCTAACCATGTAAGACCAAAACGATGTAATGGTTATGTAGTAGCACGTGGGCAATTATTGCATAAGGGTGGTCGTAACCATGTTTGGACGATCAATATTTTTGATGAAGAAGATCAACTATTGTCTCATATGACGGTGACAAATAGTATCGTCAATTTATAGATATATTGTCCGATAAGTGGACTCATAGTTATAAATTGTTGTATATATTTTGGTGTAAATCGATTAATAGAACATCATTTTTACAAAACGGCGTCTTATATGATAACCAAAATAATTGCACTGATTGTTTAATGATTAAGATAATTTTCTAGAGAAAGGAGGTGCACTACCTATGAAAATAGATATTATATCGTTATTCCCAGAGTTTTTTGATGCCTTTTTTACACATTCCATAATCAAACGGGCCTTACAGGCGAATCGATTGGAGATGAAAGTGACAAATCCGAGGGAGTTTTCTCATAGCAAGCATGGTCAAGTGGATGATACTCCTTATGGGGGTGGTGCTGGTATGCTCATGAAAGCACCTCCTCTCTTTGAGGCAGTAGAGCATGTGTTGCAAATGCCTATCGAAGAACATCGTAATACAAAGGCAAATCATAAACGTCATGTTGTGTTTATGGGGCCTACAGGGACGCCATTTACACAAGAAAAAGCGAGAGAATTAGCTACCTATGATCAGCTTGTAATTGTCTGTGGGCACTACGAAGGAGTAGACTATCGAGTGGAAGAACACTTAGTGGACGAAACCATATCTATTGGTGACTATGTGTTGACTGGCGGTGAATTACCAGCCATGGTAGTAGCCGATGCAGTGGCTCGCATGATTCCCGGTGTGTTAGGGGCTACTTCAGGGGCTATGGAAGATTCCTTTTATCATCCCGTACTAGAATGCCCTCAATATACGAAGCCACAAGAATATAGAGGTATGGTAGTACCAGATATATTGCTGAGCGGTCATCACAAGAATATTGCGGAATGGAGAATGGAAGAATCCTTGCGACGAACCGCTCATTTACGAAGTGAATTATTAGTACGAGATTTTTCAGTGGAAGAAGAAAATGCGTTGCGGCGTTTATTAGATAAGGCCGAATCTGAAGGAGAACGAAGTCTATTTGAGATACTTTTATCACCGGTTGAGAATAGAAAGGCAAGGAGGAAATAAATGGCGAATTTATATATTGGACTCGTTCATTATCCCATTATGAATAAGCATGGTGAGGTGATTACGACGGCTATCACGAACTACGATATCCATGATATTGCCAGAGCATCCACAACCTATGATGTGGAACGGTATTTCATCATTCATAATGTGCCGAGCCAACGTGAACTAGCAGAGACCGTGATGAGTCATTGGAAAACAGGATTTGGTAGCAATTACAATCCGGATCGAAAGGATGCTTTCAAACATGTAGAACTCGTCAATTCTATTCGACAAGCTATTGATACGGTGACGGAATTAGAAGGACAGACACCGGTTGTATGTACTACTGATGCACGGACTTATGATAATACGATTACCTATGCATCGCTTCGTAAATCACTTGAAAGTGAGAGCCGTCCTGTGGTAGTATTATTTGGAACGGGGTATGGTATGACGAAGGAAACAATGGAAGATTTCGATTATATCTTAGAACCCATCTATGGACATGGTGAATACAATCACCTTTCTGTTCGTAGTGCCGTGTCAATTATATTAGACCGCTTGCGGGGCGAAGCGTGGTGGAATAAATAGGAGGACAGTATGTCAGGACATTCTAAATGGTCAAATATTAAACATAGAAAAGGTAAAAATGATGCGTTAAAAGCAAAAATTACCACAAAAATTAGCCGTGAAATCACAGTAGCTGTGAAAGCTGGCGGTACCGATCCAACAGGTAATATGCGTTTGAAATTGGCGTTACAAAAAGCCCGTGAAAATAATATTCCTAAAGATAATATTCAACGTGCTATCGATAAAGGTGCCGGTGCAGGTGATGCGAATAACTATGAAGAAATTACTTATGAAGGATATGGTCCAGGTGGTGCTGCTATCCTTGTAGACGTGATGACAGATAATCGTAATCGTGCAGCAGCTGACGTACGTCATGCTTTCTCTAAACGTGGTGGCAATCTAGGTGAAAGTGGTTCCGTTAACTGGATGTTCAAACGTAAAGGTGTATTCGTTATTCCACAAGAAGGCAATGATGAAGAAACCTTGACATTATTGGCTCTTGATGCTGGCGCAGAAGACATCAAAGTAGAAGACGATGTATTTGTTATCTATACATTGCCAGATGATTACGATGCCGTGGAAGCTGCCTTAGCAGAGGCATCTATTGCTACAGATATGACACAAATCACAATGGTTCCAGATACAAATATGGAATTAACAGGTGATGATGCAGTGAATATGCAACGTATATTGGATATGCTAGAAGACTTGGACGATGTACAAGATGTGTATCATAATTCAATTCTCAATATCGAGTAGCTAGAAATGCGATGAAGTAGCACTCTATAAGGTTTTTTGAGAGTGCTACTTTTATCAAATATGCCCTAAAAATGGCAAAAAATAAAACGGTTGCACAACCGTTGCACAACCTTTTCATATGAATGGTATTACAGAGATTAGAATAAATATAAAAAATACCTAAATTTACATATCTAATTATTGGAGATATATTTTAACGATTCCTGGTAATTAGATTATTTGTGATGTAAAGAATTTTAGAGGATCGTATCTCTATCTGGATAAGTAAACTTTCAAAAATTTTACTCAATGAGCGTTAATGAAAAGAGCACAGCTATAAAGGCTGTGCTCTTTTTTTATTTCAATATTACTTTGTCAAAAGATTCCATTTGAGTGACAGGACTACTAAATATGTATTCGTTAGCATTACGAACTTTATTAATAGAATAACGTAGTTGATATGTGTATAAATTATAGTCAGAATATATATCTTGAATTTCTGAACAATCATCATAAGTAGTAATCCACTTATATTGGTTCATTAATCTAATAGAATTTGATAACTCTACATGGTCAGTATGAGTAAGTGAGTTTTTATAAAGTGCTTGTCCTTGATGATAGTAAGGAGGGTCGAAAAATATAAATAATTGGTTAGGATCTTTAGTAAGCAATATCTCTGAAATTAATCTCTTTGCATCTAACATATAGAGTTCTATTCTATTTTTTTGTTTAGAAATATCCTCTATTTTTTTTATTAGATTTTGTTTGTTAAATCTGCAATCAATAGAGTATATTGAGGATTGTTTATATCCACCTATAGGGCCACCAGTAATTATACCACCACGATTTGTACGATTCAGAAATAAGGTAGCAAAGGCTAAGGAAAAGTCGTAATTTGAGATATCTCGTAATGTTAAGTATATTTCTTTTTGATGGTACCATTCATCTATAGTAATAGGTGTATGTTCAATGGTGTTAATTAATTTATCCGTATCATATAGTATGGAATACCAAATAGAAAATATAGAGGGATCTAAATCATTAAGAATGATACTATTTACTTGATTTGTTAGTAAGAGCTCTATAGATATGCCAGAACCTCCAGAAAATGGTTCACAGTATATGGGGGATTGCATTTTATTAATTTTAATAAGGTGATTTGTAAATTTTGCTAGTTGTGTTTTACCACCTGGATATCTTAATATTGATTTTGTTCTTGGCATTTGATACACCTCCTTTTATCTTATTATAAAACAGAAAATGAGGTTTGGCCATAAAAATTTACTCAGGAATATATAGTTTTTTAGAAATAATAGATACTGCATTTTTGATAGACTCAATTAAATCATTTCCTTCTTGTTCATAGTCTTTAATCCAATAGCCAAATAAATTTGTATCATCAAATTGCGCTTGATGATATTTAAACCATTCTTTTAGCTTTTCTCGTTTTTTCCCTCTTCTTTTGAATTTTGATAAATCAGTATTTTTAAAATAACTATAAGTAAGACCGTTTTCTAGGCACATATGTTGATTTAAATATTCTTTAGAATTATTGGAGTTAGAAGTCAGAAAATCATATAGACTTTCTTCAATAGATTTTGTTGAAGGAAGAATATAAATATGATTTCCAGAGGCATTTTGTGCGGCAATATCATTCATATTTCCTCTTTTAGTTTTTATATCTCCATCGAGGATTATAATTCTAGTGCCAAAGTAACTTGGATCACATTTACTTAAAGATAATACTTCATTACAACCAACATTTGTATCAAGCAAATTAACTTTGTGTAAAATAGATTCTGGTAATAGGTGATTAAGGACCCATCTTGCTTCAGCATCTTCAGTAATAATTTTAATTTTTTGGTTCATTCTAGTTGATGTTTCTTGCAGAAGATTTTTATACAATAATGGACCAGGTGAAGAAATAATTGTTGGAGTAGATTCGTTATTGGCACGACTCAAAAAGTATATTTCTATAGGTTTGATATCATCATGTGAATGCTGTTGTGGTTCAGCAATTAAACGTGCATAATCAAGTAAAGAAATACTATGAGTTGTGAATATAATTTGTAAGTCTAACTTTTTAGAAGATGCATATAAATAATCAAATAATTTATTCTGTGCAGATGGATGCAATGCAGCATCAAGCTCATCAATTAAAAGAAGTCCACCATTATAATCGTCAGGAAAGTCTATTTGTAACTTTCTAAATGATTCAACTGCTAAAAGGATTTGTGCTAGATTATCTTGTCCAGCAGAATTAGTAAGGTAGTCATATTTATCCGTATTAATACCGATAGGTGATTTATTATTACCATCAAGGTAAACACGATTAACTGATTGAATATTCTCATTAATAGAGAGAATTTTTTGGTAATTTGTAAGAAATGAATCAGGAATATTATTAATAGTTATTGGATTCTTGTCAGAAGATATTAAGGCTTCTCCTAACGGGAATAAACGTGATAGACCTAAATATAGAGAAGGATGTGATAGTTTTGCATTTGATAGTTTGCCATCTGCAGTTATAGTTGAAGGAATAAGTCTTCCTCGTGTATTGTTTTCTTGCCAGGTTATTCTGTACTTTAAGTCTGGTTCACTATCATATGAAATACTTGCAATATTTGATTTGCTAGTGTCAAATGTAGGAGACATTTTAAATAAATCACTCCATTCACATCTAAAAGCAGATTGTAATATTGGACGACCTTTATTAGATTTTAATTCACAAGAGTTTCCTAATAAGCCAAGAATTGTAGATTTACCAACGGCATTAGTGCCAGAAAAAATAGTAATATTTTGACCAATTGCAAACTTTGAATCCTTGAAACATCTAAAGTCATTAATAGTTAGTGATGTAATTTTCATAGTTTTCTCCTTTTAATTTATTGTTTATAACTAAGCTTATTTCGCCATACTCATCATTTCTTCAGTAAACGTTACAGGTAGTGTATTAACGGCATCTAGGAATTGTTTTTTTGTCTTATGGGTATATACATCACTGGTTACGTCGCCACTGTGTGAATGACCTACAATGGATTTTAGAATATAGATATCCATATCGGCATTGCGTGCCAGGGTGATGAACGTATGACGTGTGTCATGTGGTTTATGCTTAGATAATCCTAAGGATTCACATAAACGTTCTATAGGTCTTGATAGACGTGTGGGGATTAATTTGGGTGGTAGTAATGTTTCTGAACGTGAGAAATGTGCTTTGCTGTAAATCTCTTTTATAAAGGGCATAATACAATCGGCTAAAGGAATCATACGATCTTTACCAGCCGCTGTTTTTGAACCGCCAATTACATATTGCTCCTTTAGATTTACATTCTCTAGTTTCACCTGGTAGAGCTCAACCGGTCTCATTCCAGTATAGATATAGATTAATACTACACGTACAAGGATATCATCTGTATGCTGCCACAATATGGAAATCTCCTCTGGTGTAAATGGTTTATGAATATTTGATTTAACGGCAGGAGGTAGTGTAATATCCAGGGCATAGTTCTTTGTGATAATATCATTTTTAATAGCTTCTTTGAAAGCACCATTGATGGCCTTATAAATAGAATCATGGGAAGAACGTCCCAAATGCTTATATTGATCGATGATGTTCTGTAAGTGAATTAATCGAATGTCTTTGATAGGCATGGACCATATACTGGAAAGTTTCGGTTTCACAGCATCGAACTTTCCTTTTTTAATATCTACACCTTGGCGTTCTTTTTCTAGTAACATCCAGTCCCAACATTGATAGAAGGGAACTGTATCACGATGCACTTTCATAGGATCGTAGACATAATTAGCGATGGCGTCGTAGGCTTCTTTTTGTGTAGCAAAGGTACCAATTGTTTTACGAATATTTTTGCCATTGCTATCTTGGCCAATATACACCATAGCACGATATGGCTTGCGTAATTTCTTATGTTTCATCTTATAAACGGAACCAGTTCCGTTTGCACGTTTCATTGCCATAACATAACTCCTGTAAAAAAATAACCCTCTCTATATAATAGAGAAGGTTATTTTCCATACAGGTCCCCTGAGGAAGCATCTGCACTTATTTTGTCTCTATTATATATAGGTTCATAAAATATATCAATAGGGATACTTTCTGTTTAGAAATTAAATTAATGAAAGTAGTAAATCTTCCCATTGCAGTGTGAGCCCCATTTTATTAAGAAGCGAGTTGAATTGTTGTTGTGGAATAGCTTTTGAAAGAGTAGCTAGGCTACTTACCATATTTTGTATCATACATTTATAATCATGATAAGGTAAAAATAGTCGCAATGTTAAAATGAGACCCCATAATGATGTTTCACTACCTTTTGGAGTAGTTAGGTGAAAAAATAAGAGTTTACGAGTATGTTTACCCTTTCTAACACGATGATTATATAGCCTATCACCATGAGCACAAATATTTCTATAGGAAACTAATGTATCTAGCATGTCATTGAAATTATTGATTAATGTTGATGTTGGTAAAGAAACTTCAAAGCCAAACTCTGAATGATAGTCATCTATGATATTTTCTAGTACCTTCTCTTGAAGAACTGGAAGCATCGACTTGTAAAAATAAGTTAATTCACCAAAAGTTAGCTTAGTGACTAAGACCCATAAAGGCAAGGATTGATGTTTTGTTAGGTAGTGATAAAATCCAGAGTCTTGAAATTTAGAGTTTTTTTGAGTAACTGTTGATAATATGGATATAAGTCTTGTTGTAGTGTGGAGATCTGATTTAGAAAAATTATTAATATTTAAGTGGCTAAATTCAGCTTTATTTTCATCAGAAAAATGATAGGCAAGCTTGGTAGCAAGATTTTTTTCAGCTTGCAATAGATAGCGAAGTAGTAGGTGACGTAGTTCTCTATCGAAACAATATACTTCATAAATTTGAAAGAATGTTGTACCAGAAATATAATAATCGTCACCAGAAGAAGCAGTGATAGCTTGATCGAGAAATATTTCTTTATAACCATTAATAACGGAGTAGTAATTTTCTCTTGAAAGAATATTTTTAACCTTGCTTCCTTCAGTCCCTTTTTTTATTGAAATATTTCTTTTACGCATTAAGCGTAATAAAGAGTTAAGAGATGTAAATGGTTTCGCCATAGATAAAACCTCCAAAAAAAAACTCGCCAACCCTTAGGTTGACGAGTGGTGTACTTCGCTCGTAAGGTCAGTACGTTTTCTCTAGTAACAGTATACTATAGGAAAATATACCCGTCAATAAGAGTTATGGTATATGATATAATTTAAATTAAATAGTATTCAAAATTTATATATGTGCACTTTCCCCATTCTATTGGAATGGGGGGTTTTTTATAAACAGTTGCTTAATATCTAAGAAGATTTAGAAAGTTTGAGGAAGTTAATATAGTCAAAGAGCTTATCATATTGTTCCTCAGTAAATGAAGCGGTCTCAGCAAGTAGAGTTTGTTGTTGAGGGGAGTATGTGATTGGCTTCAGTTCTATATGATTAGGCTCACCTATATAGCCAGGAGATGGAGAGGAGGTAGAATAATTATTTTGTGGACGTACGGATTCCATAGGAACATCATAGCCCATGAGCCATGCTGGATTTACAGATAAGACTTTTGCTAATAGATCTACTTTATCTTGTTTTGCTTTGTAATCTCCTTTTAAATAAGTGCTTATTGATGATTTACCAATCCCTGTAAGTGAATGTAAGTCTGTTTGATTTAATCGTCGTATATACATAGCCTCTCTTAATCTTTGAGAAAATGTTGATGTTTTCATAATGATTTCCTGATAAGTTGATATAATGATGAAATCCTAGCAGTCTACTACATGCCAATAAAAGTTTATATCTTGATAATCTTCAAAAGCAGATGAGGAGTTGTGGTTTATTATTTCAATATCTTGCACATTGATATGAGAAAAGAGGTCACCCTGAATGATATGTCTCAGTTCATGGAGGACCTCTTTTTTTTGTCTTGCTTCGGATAAAGAGTTATTAACAAGAATTGTGTAGACATCAAACTCATTGGAACTTACAAGTACTGCATTAGCATTTCTTAAATTACAACTAACGATATGAACGATCATTAAGACCAACTCCTTAAAATAATTTTAAATTATTGATATTTTGATTTTAAAAATTCAACATATTTTATGACGTCTTGCATATCTTCTTTTTTTAAATCTTTTGAAGCGGAAAATAACACTCTGATTTCTGGATTAGTTCTAGCTTGTTCAGCAAATGCAGCAGCTTCAGGATCTGTATAATATCCATCGGTTGAAATATCTTTTTCTAAAAAGTAACTTTTTCCTACTTCAAAGTAATCAGCTAACTTTTGAATTATCCCCATTCGGGGGATTGATTTCATTAGTAACCATTTACCAACAGTAGATTCTGTAACATTTAAAATTTTAGACAGTTCAACTTGATTTATATTATGTTTCTGCATGAGCAGAGATAACCTTTGGCTAAATAGCTTTCTGATTTCTTCATTAGATAATGGCATAATATAAACTCCTAGTTTCTTTTATAATGTACTTCATATGCATATAATAGAATATTTTTCTGAAAAAAGCAACAATAAAACTATAAAACTAGAAAATAAATCTTGACAATAGAATTATATTCTAGTACAATTCAGTTATAAAATAAAAGATTGAATGAGAGGAGGTTAATTATGCATATTCAAATTAGCTTAAGAGCTGCTAGAGTAAATGCAAATTTAACAATTATGGAGGCATCTAGGCTTATTGGAATCGGTAAAGATAGATTATTAAAGTGGGAAAAAGCACCGCATCTCGTGAATGCACTTTATCAAAAGAAGATTTCTGAAACCTATGAAATACCAATTGATTATATTTTTTTTTTGGCATATAACTAGAATTAAATTCTAGTTATATAACTAGAATGTATGTAATAATTAAATAAATGAAGCGGACTTTCACAGGAGGAAATATGTTACCAGGATTAACAGAAGAACAAAACGAATACCTTGAAGAATTACACATCAAGGCTATAGATACTGCACAATCATTTTTTGAAGACTATGCAAATACAAGAAAGGACAAATATTCTGAATTAGCTAAAGATGAATTGGCAAAAGCTAGAGCCTATCTGATTTTAGGGAACTTTGATCCAGATGCAAGGCTTTGTGAGATGTAATAAATGCTTTCAGCGAAAATAGAAGTACGTTGCAAGTGTATTGTAATAAGGATAGAGAAAATGAAAAACAGCCAAGAGCATTAAATACTCTTAGCTGCTAAACCAATATAGTTTTGGTTTTTCAAGTCAAAGCTATATTGCCATAGGGGCTTGCCTACCTCTTGCATTGCGGTCACTGCATGAAATAGACGATATATACTAGGCGCTGCGATCTATTAAAGCTGTGACAAACAAACGGTTGAAAAGACCGTTGCTATGGGAGTTAATCTTCCTTAGGCCGCTAGGACGACCGCTTTTAAGCCAAAGCGAGCTCGGATATTAAAAGGCACAGGCAATCATCAAAAATTGGCTCATGAGAACCACTTCCTTTCAGTAAAAAAGGTTTTTGAGATTAATTTGATTATAGAAGATATGGTTTTGAAAGTCAATGAATAGAATCAGTGTTAAGAGGTAGGGAAACCATGAAATTGTATGAAAACATAAAAAAACAATGTAATCAAAAAGGAATAAGTATCGCTAAGTTAGAACGAGAGGTGAAGTTATCAGTAGGAAGTATTTCGCATTGGAGAGTGTCGGACCCTAAAGTAGGGAATGTAAAAGCAGTAGCTGATTACCTTCAATGTACTATAGATGAGTTAGTGAAAGGAGTCTAGCATGGATGATTTAATGACCAGGTTAAAAGCCTTAGACAATGTAATGGATCGTGTAGAGTTATTACCAGATATTGCGCCACTCGATGTGGCAGCGGTTGCCTTAGGGTATACGAAAGCAAGATTGATGGCTGGTGGAAAATCAGGAGACTTACCGTATGTAGAGGTAATCCATAATCGTGAAACGAACACACATACATACTCAGTCATCAAACCACGGCTATTAGCATATTTACGTGGAGATGACATTGGTCGTGAACGTACGATTGTTCTAGTTACACCAGATGGAATTATGCCTTCACAATCGTATCTAAAACGGTTACTTGGCAATGATTAAAAAAAGAAAAAAGGCTATATGCACCATATGCGATGAAAGGGATAAACAAACTAGAGCATATGTGCATTGTAGCCAGGTGGATAACATTATATGTATGGAACATTGTGAAAGGTGTCAGTACCTCAAGACATCTATGGGGCAATGGAGGTGTACCTATGAGAAATTATGAGATATATGCTGATGAAGGTACTGATTTAAAAACATTTATAAGTGCAGAAAGAGTGACTATAACAAAGTTAACGTATGTAGAAAATAATAATCCCCTCTTCCCGAACAGAACTATCGTTGAGTATTGGGAAGAAGGGAGAATGGTTTACAAGGCTGATCCGTTAGATGACTTACGAGATATCATTTCTTTAGCAGAAAGTATGGAAAGCTCCATTAGCAATAAATGAGTAAGTGCCTCTATAAAATTTTTTAGGTCTGAAATATCTTTATCGGGCCACTTTATAGAAGTATGAACATGATCATTACCGAGCCAAGTAGAAGCAGTAGCAAGGGATTTAAGGTTTTCATTTGGTATTAAATTAATGTTTTGAGATAAAGTAGAGTTTTTAATTTTTTCAATCTCATTTGGATTAATAATCGATAGGTAATCTTGTAAAAGATATTCCAATGCTTTACGTAATCCCATACCGACTAAATGATGAAGTCCATAATGCTCAGCCATTAGAGACTGCTTATACACCTCTAAAAATCTCTCTGATATATCTGTTAAGCTACTTTCATTAGAAATAGATATTTTAAAAGGTGGTGTATAAGGTCTAGCTACAAATTCGGGTAAATCAACATCATGGATAAAAATAGGGTCTTGTATGTACTCAGTGATGAAGTATTTAGAACAGTTTGGACATTGATGTACAACGATAAACGAATAGATATCTTTAATATACTCTACATCAGAAATAAACAAGTTTTGAGCTTTAATACCATAGTTACAACAAGGACAAATATTGGGATCAGGGGTTATTACATCTAGGGACGAAGAGTCAGGAAACATAACAGTAATTTTAGACATATAATCACACTCCTTTTAATTTAGTATATCACAGAAAGGAAAAGAAAAATGGAAACTATAAAGGCAGTAATGAAATGGATAGGTAGTCAGTATCTTTGGTTAGTCGATATAAGGGATAATACCTTATTAAAAATCGCATTGTTAATAGCAGGTAGTTGTCCTGTACTCTGTTGGGTGGTTGATCCTCGTAATGAACAGTATATCTTTATGTCCTTATTAATGTGGAGTGTAATAGGTGTAGCACTCACATACATGCGCATAGCAGAACACTATGAGGAACGTGAAGCTGTACTATTACAAGGGATTAAGGTGGTTCATATTGTAGCGGAAGAAGTGCGTATTGAAAAACGGTATCCTGTTAAAAATCAATATTACGAAGCTATTACAAAAGAGGTGGCAGAACATGAAGAAAATGAAATGCATTAAGTGCGGTTTGGATATTACCAACAAAGGTGGGTTATATATTCGTGAGGATGGAAAAGTTATTAAAGTATGTAAAGATTGTCATCAAAAACATCTTAAGGAGCGAGCACATGCAAGATTTAATGCAAGAGTTACAGCAATTACGAAGTGAATTGAATACAGCATTAGCCTTATTGAAAGAACGAGGTATCAAGTTAGCAGAAACAGAACGCGCCTATAAATTGGCCAAGGCGAGAAAAATCGAAGAGGAACGAGATAAAAAGACTGCTGTTTCGTTGATTCGAGAATTAGTGATTGGGGATGTATCTGTCAGCCAATTACGAATGGAACGAGATAAAGCACGGGTACTATATCGATCTGTAGATGAAGCTATTAATATTAAGAAACTGGAGTTACGTATCGTGGAGAGTCAGATTGGACGTGAATGGCATGCTTAAACGAACACCATTGCAAAGGAAAACACCATTGCGGGCAAAAACTAGTTTATCCAGGGGAACATCACAATTAAAGAGAATCCCTTTAAAAGCTAGAAGTAAAAAGAGAAATCAATATGAATATGAGTTAAATAAGATGAGAGACCTGGTAAAGGCGAGAGATAATCATAGCTGCATTATCTGTGGAGCTCCAGCGCAAGAAATTCATCACATAGAACCTCGATCTAATGGTGGAACGAATGACCTAGATAATTTATGTTGCGTATGTTGGTATTGCCATCATTCAGTAGTGCATGGTCCAGAGTCCAAAGCTATCAAGAAAGTATTAAAGGAAAAAGTAGCGGAGCGAAGTGCATAAAAAAAGACCACTTAGCGGGAACTAAGTGGTCTCATATATCCATATGTAGATACAACCTTATTTATAGTATACCACATATGGTAGAAGAAATACAGAGAAATAGTAGATTTTCAGAGAAAATGATATAGATATTAGGACTAAAATAAAAGGCTGAAAGGCCTTGTATTGACTAGATATGTATATTATTTTTTCGACCATATGAGGTACTGATGAGATATCGAAAAAAAGTATACGGAAAAACAATGTGTGAAGTTACAGATTACCATACAGGAAGAACGTATAAAAAACAAAGTGTAAGACAAAAGAAAGAAAAGATTACACCACTACAAATGGCATTGCAGAATCAAAAGAATGCAGAAGCACAGTTGCGTATGTTAATAGATATAAATTTTCATGAAGAAGATTTTTATATTACTCTCACCTATGAAATAGAACCCACTTTGGAGCAAGCAAAAAAAGATATTACATTGTTCATCAAAAAGCTGCGTAGAAGGTATGCAAAGCTAGGACAACCGTTGAAGTATATCTACACTTGCGAAGGAGAACGTAGGATACACTTTCATATTCTGGTGAATCGAATACAAGATATGACGGTGAAAGAATTAAATGGGTTATGGCCTCACGGATATTCTAAAAAGGAAGCCTATCAAGGTGAGTGGCGTGATGCCGTGCGGATTGCCAGTTACTTTGTTAAGGAAAGTGATCGTAAGTTAGAGGCTACTGGCTTTAAACGTAAATGGGTATCAAGCCAAAACCTAGAGAAACCGAAAGTGAAAAAAGAACGATTGCATGCAAACACCTGGGCGGAAGTCATTACTCCACCAAAAGGATACTATGTAGAGACAGATAGCATTGTAGAGGGAGTAAGTTTAGCTGGATATCCATATCGATTTTATCGTCTCATAAAGATTGAGGAACCGAAGAGTAATCAAAAGTGGTGGAAAACAAAAGAGTTGAATATACCAAGAAATAGAGTTCATATAGAACAATGTTGTACATAAAGGAGGTTAGTATGGAAAACAATCAAATCGTACTTGTAGGCTATGCAGTGAAAGATGCAGAACTACGATACACGAAAACAGGTAAGGCAGTGTGTTTATTTTCGATAGCTACGAATAAACGTATTTCAGAGGATAAGGAGATTAGTTCCTTTCATAATGTCGTGGCATGGACCTATGCAGAAGAAGTAGGGACTATACAAAAAGGGCAGCCTCTGATTGTGGTAGGTAGTGTACAAACGAGATCCTATGAAAAGAATGGTGAGAAACGATACATCACAGAGGTAATAGCAGATCGAGTAGGAATACAATTGGTAAAACAAAAAGATGTAGGCAGCCACTATGATGCTTTTACCAAAAATGATGAGGAAATTCCGTTTTAGAAAGGAGTCAGCATGGGAAGACCCAAGGAGTATAAGAAAGCAAGAACATGTAAGCATGCCAATATCGTTACTAAAACTGGCGGAGTATTTACTACACGTGAATGTCCAGAACGAAATATAAATTTATATATAGAGGGAAAGGGGTACATTGTGAATGCTAATCGGTGCACAAAATGTAAAGCCTATAAAGCAAGAACCTAAGATAAATCCTAATGCAGGCACACTAAGATATTTTAATGCTAAAAACAAGCAGAACTTTACCACCGTAGCATTTATAAGTAGGGTTATGAGAGATATCATAGAGCCACTGCATTTAGAAAAAGAAAACAAAAAAATGGCGAATATGTGTGCCACCCTAGCGCATAAGTTGATGATCAATTTAGTTGATGGATTAGATGAAGATGCAAAACGAGAAATCGTAAGGGCTATAGGGCGGTACGACATAGAAATTGTTCAGAAAGGGACTATTGATGATGCGGAAATCCGAGAGCAAGAGGGATACCTAAGTACCTTAGCAGAACATGCCCTACAAGGTAGTTGCCTATCCTGCACAAAGGAAGGGAACGATATAGAGAATTGTGAACTACGGGTAGCCATGCTTTATGTGGAGGTACCTGTGTTCGATGAGACGTGTCCTAGTGGGCGATGTCCTTATAAAGTAGAGTGCTAAGAGGAGGGGACGCTATGGATACAAGTTAAAGTTACCGTGGTACTTTTAATTTACTATTGTTATGGACAAGGAGATTAATCATGGAATTAGAAAATACAGTGGAACCAGGTGTAGAAGAAAATAAAGTAGAAGAGAACCATACAGAAGAGACACATGCAGAAGAAAATAAAGTAGAGGAAGTAGGAAATGTACAACCACCGACAGTAGAACCACCACCTACTGTAGAAGCGGATACTCAACCACAACCTGTGGCAAACACAGAACATACAGAATCAGTGGGTACTGCTAATGGAATGATTATGAAGGTAAAACGTATGCATAAGGATGCCATATTACCTACCTATGGAACGGAAGGAAGTGGAGCATTAGATTTCTATGCAGCAGAAGATGTCACTGTGTGGGAAGAGCGTACGTATAGAATTGGCTTAGGCGTAGCATTAGAGGTGCCAGTAGGATATGTATTGCAATTAGTACCACGTAGTTCTATGGGGGTAGATACACCATTGCGTATGCCAAACTCGATGGGGGTTATTGATTCAGATTATCGTGGAGAAGTAGCAGCTATTTATGTTAATGATGAAACAAAAGGCATGATTCCTTACCAAATTAATAAGGGGGATAGAATTGCACAAGGTTATCTGGTACCAACACCAAAAATTAATCTTGTGGAAGTAGAAGAATTATCTGACACAGCTCGAGGAGATAACGGGTTTGGTTCTACTGGGAAATAAATGTAGATAACTACTAGCGCATGAGATTAGGAACAATATCCTGAAATGAACTAAGGTTATGAGGAGGTGATGCAATGCTCATTCGTAAAATAGCTGTAGTTGGTAGCACAAAAATATTTGATTATGTGAAAGGAAATGATGCGGGCGGTAAATCAGTTTACTCTATGACAGCACGAGAAGATGGACGAGAGTCATTTTATACCGCATGGAAAGAATTGGTAAACATTGTAAATAGTCATATGCGAACAGAACGAGGCAACTATATATTTCTTGGAGTCATGTTGATTATAAAACGGTTAGAAATCAAATATATGGAAGCGGTTGTTAGTGATAAAATAACTCAAATCCCTAGTGAAGTTAGATTTAGTGGAACTGCAATTACAAAAGAGGGTAGCTTTAAATACGTTACTGACTGGATAGAACTTGATGAAAAGGAGCTTACACTAGTGAACAAAATGCTCAATGAAACCAAAGCATATATACAGGGAAGAAGAGCACAAGAGCAACTCTTTGAAAGCAAATAATCATTGAATAGTGAAAGGGATATGCTAGGATGATAAAACGATGTAAGCGATGTGAAAAACTCTTTGATGGCTCTGCGAGACAAATCTATTGTCCAAACTGTGCTAAGACGAATCGGGCAGTGAATGAAAGAGCAAGCAGAGTATCGCAACAAAGGGCGATTGCCTATAATTTGCTAAGTGAGGAGCCTTGTGAGAATGTCTATCATGGGCGTATGTCAGAGGAAGAAAGACTTTGTATGATAGAAAAACAAAAGAAATTTCGTGAAGCAAGGCTTAAGAGTGAATCACCTAGGAGAACCTATGAAGAAAAAGGCAAACTATAAAAATGGGTTGGCACCATGTCCATTTTGTCGGAATCCAGAGGTGCGCACAGTGATTGGTGTAGGTACGGGAGTACGACATAATATGGTGGTATGTGATATTTGTGGTGCTACTGTATCCTTTGAAGATAAGCCACAGTATTTAGCCATGGCAAAGGCTTGGAATAGTAGATAAGGGTAAGGTGGTGATTCAATGCATATAAAACTAAAAAAGCAAGTAGAGTGGTATTTGTATCACTACCAAGATATAAAACGTGCTGTTTTACAAGCTAGGTTAGATCCAGTAAAAAAGAAAGCTGGAGGTGGATGGATACAAGACCCTACGGGACAAGAAGCGGTGTCCAATATAACGCCCCTACGAGAGGTGTATATTGTTGACGGCAAGGCAAGAATACATATTGATTATCCAGAACGATTAGTAGAAGCGGTTGAGTCTTGTGAATGTGAATTAAATGTAGTACTAAGAGAACTATGTGAACGCAAGTATTATGGGAAACAACGGTCTATTAACTGTATGGTTGCAATGGGTTTAACAAGAGATGTATACTATGCAGCCATTAATGAACTGTTGCAAATTATGTCGTTGTACATGGTAGAACATCGAGTTTTAAAAATATCAAAAAAGTAGGCGACAAAATCGAAAAAAAGTGTGATATATTAATAGTATGTGATGGGTATAACCTACATAAGGCGGTCATTACATAATTACAGATACACATCAAATCAGGACTTTTAGCACATAGTCTTTAAAGAATGTGCTTTTTTCATGCCAAAATATTTCAAATCTAGGAGGTGAGGAACTATGTTAACTGAGCAACGGAAACGATTTGTCAAAGAATATATGGCATTAAAATGTAAAAATATGAGACAGGCAGCAATTAATGCAGGCTATAGTGAAAAGTCAGCTCAGCAACAAGCCTCTAATCTTATGAAGGATAATGAAGTGTTGGCATACTTACAAGCCTGTAAGGATGATATGGATAGAGAGTTACGAGAAGCCTTTGTATTTGAAGCAAAAGAAGCGTTTCGAGTGATGTGTAATATCTTAAAGGATCCTAAGACGAAACCACGAGAAAGAATTACAGTGGCAAAAGACTTTTTAGACAGAGCTGGGTATAAACCTGTGGATAAAACAGAATTAACAGGAAAAGATGGAAGTGCTATACAATTAGCCATTGGATGGGAGAGTCAAGGTGAAGAGAATTAACATAACGATTCCATACACACCAAGGCCCCTATGGAGAGATTTCATACATCCAGCTATAGAAGTACATCGTTTTAATGTGATTGTCGCACATCGTAGGTTTGGAAAAACGGTAGCTACTATAAACCATGTGATAAAAATGGCGATACAAAACAATTTACCATCACCACAATATGCGTATGTAGCACCATTACGAACGCAAGCAAAGCTAATTGCTTGGTCATATTTGAAGTTCTATACCAGTGTCATACCAGGTATACGGGTGAATGAAAGTGAATTGTATGTAGAGTTACCAACAAAACATAGGAGTCGTGCAGGACCTAGAATTTACATCCGAGGGGCAGATAATCCAGATAGTTTACGTGGGTTGTATTTAGATGGCGTAGTGCTAGATGAATACGCTCAAATGAAACCTGAGGTGTTTGATGAAATTATTCGTCCAGCTTTATCTGATAGAACTGGGTGGGCTATATTTATAGGAACACCAAAAGGGCAAAATCGGTTCTATGAACTATTTTTAAAAGCACAGAAATTACAAGAAGATTCCAATTCGGGGTGGTATACATGTATGTATACAGTTGATGATAGCCAGATCATACCGAAAGAAGAATTAGAGGCAATGATGGTCGAGATGACAGAAAATGCTATTCGACAGGAGCTATATTGTGATTTCACAGCTAGTGCAGAAAATGTATTGGTGAGTATTGATGATATTAACATGGCTATGAAGCGGACTGTATCACCACGAGATATACAATATAGTCCGCTCGTGTTGGGGGTAGATATTGCACGTTTTGGTGACGATGCAACCACAATAGCAATACGCAAGGGATTAGTTGCCTATAAGCCACTGCGGTACAAGGGACTAGATAACATGCAAATTGCTAATATTGTGGCTGGGCTTATCCAAGAGAATAAGCCTAGGGCAGTCTTTATAGATGCTGGTCGAGGTGAAGGAGTAATAGACCGTCTACGGCAGATGGGTTACCGTCACATTATCGAAGTACCATTTGGAAGTCAAGCATCAAAATCAGAACGGTTTGTGAATAAACGTGCTGAAATGTGGTACGAAATGGCTCAATGGATAAAGCAAGGAGGAAGTTTGCCAGATGATGGCTCACTGCGAGCTGATCTAGCAACACCAACCTATAGCTTTGACACCAGGGGACGTATCGTACTGGAGAGTAAGGACAAAATTAAAGAGCGACTAGGGCACTCACCAGATAAAGGGGATGCCTTAGCTCTTACATTTGCGTATACAGTGCCACAAGAGGACATGTATACGCAAGTAGCACCACCAATGGCCAATACAAAATATAATCCATTTGGTTAAGAATAAGGAAAGGAGTGGATAGTATGTGTGGTGGATTTGTAGGAAAATTATTAGGGGTTAAACAGCCAGAGGTGCCAGAGATTAAACCTCCAGCACCATCACCTACAGTAGAAAATAATGAGGTAGATGATGATACGATGGCGAAAGAAAATCAACGTAAAAAACGTGGGTTCTCCTCAACTCGTACAACAGATACATTATTGTCTAGTGCAGGGCGTAATAAATTAGGATAAGGTGATTCTATGAGCTTATTGGCTAGAGCTCCAACAGGAGCGAAATTTAAAGAGCTAGGCAATACAAAAGAAGTCAGTCAAAAGGTAGAGCATCTATTTGATGCACAGCAATCACATGTAAAAGTATGGCGTGAAATTAAGAAATATCAGTTACCTTTCATAGGTAAATTGAATGACAAAAATGGGAAAGCCATTGATTATGATACCAGTCATTTGTTAGATAGCTATGCATCACATTGCAATGATATTTTTGCTAGTGGAGTTATGAGTGGATTAACACCGCCAAGCAGACAATGGTTCAAACTAACATTGGCCAATAGTTTATTACAGGCAAATCATGAAATGTCAGCAGTCTTAGATCAACGACATGAGATCATGCAAGCTATTTTTGGAAAGAGTAACTTCTATATAGGATGTTACCAAGCGTATCAAGAATTAGCCTATGGGCAAGCTGCTATGGGTATATTTAGAGATACACGAACAGGGATCCGTGTAGAACAGTTTACCATTGGCACCTATGCCATGAGTGTAGGTGGTAATGGTATCGTAGATACATTTACTGTGAAGCGGGCTATGACCTTAATGCAGATTGCAGAACAGTTTAGCGTGGAATCTATGCCACCTGGAATGCAGGACTTACTTCGTAATCATACATACAGTGCAGATACATACACTGTATATTGGTTAGTAGAACCTAATCGGGACTATGTAAATGGTAAAATCGGTAAACGGCATATGAAATATCGGAGCTATTATTGGCTAGAAGGGGAAGAAACCTTTTTAGAAGTAGGTGGATTCAACACCTTTCCTGTATGTGTAGCAAGATATCAAGTAGTAGGAAATGAAACCTATGCTGTTGGTGCTGGGTGGTATGCCAATGATGATGTAAAGATGTTACAAACTCTGATGAGTGATAGATTGCGAGCGGTAGAGTTAATGGTAAAACCGCCAATGCAAGTATCCTCTTCGCTAGCGTATAATGTGAACCTGATTCCAGGGGGAATTACAACCACAGATAACCCTAATGATGTGGTAAAGCCCTTGTTTGATGTAAACATGCAATTGGGACCATTGGGTGAAATTGTCATGGAAACACGTGAGAATATTAAGCGATGTTATAATGCAGACCTATTCTTGATGTTAGAACAGCTAGATAGCGGTCAAATGACGGCACGAGAGGTCATGGAGCGAACACAGGAAAAGTTACAACAACTAGGTCCTGTAGTTGAAAGATTACAATACGAGTTTTTAAATAATGTAATTGAACGCACCTACGCTATTCTATCAGATGCGAAAATATTCCCACCAATACCAGAAGAACTAAGGGAAACGTTATCAGATAAGGAAATTAAAGTAGACTTTACGTCTCCATTAGCACAAGCGCAAAAATTGGCAGGATTAACTACTATCGAACAAGCATTTGGTTTTGCCATGAACATGATGCAAGTATATCCAGAGGTGAAAGCAAAAATTAACCCAATAGGACTTGTTAATGAATACTTTAAGTATTTAGGTGCACCTGCTGCGATGTCTTTTAGCGATGAAGAGACACAAGCTAAGATAGAGGCAGAACAGCAAGCTATGATGGCACAACAAGAACAAATGAAACAACAACAGATGTTGGAACAAGCCCCTAATCTAGCGAAAGCGACAAAGGATATGGCGGAAGCAGCGAATACTAATCAATCAGTAGTAGGAAATTGGCTAGGTATGCCAGGATTAGGTGGTGAAGAATGATAGAGTATGGTGTCAAGAAGAAAGATGAACTCATTCGAGAGATTCGACAGATGGAAATTCAGAATCGGGATCGCAAGGGGTTAGAAGCTGTATTGGGTACCGAAGAGGGGCGTTGGTTTCTCATGCGGTTACTAGATACATGCTGTATCATGCAGACTACTTTTACAGGCAATTCCCAATCATTCTTTAATGAAGGAAGACGGTCTGTAGGCATAGATATAGTAAAGAATATTGCTACATTACTTGGTGTAAAAGGTATAGAGCAAAAGCAATTAGCGGAGCTAGAATACATTCAACATCAAGAGCGTATTAATGAATTGATAACAAGAAAGGTGGGAGAGTCAAATGGATAATGAATCCACAAATACAGTGACACAAGAACCAAATACAGAGGTACAAGATACTCATGATAACACAAATAGTACAACGGATACCTCAACACATTCTGCGGACACTGCTAATACGACAGAACAAACTACAGGAGCACCTGATAGATATGACTTTACCAGTTTATTAGGTGAAGGGGAAAGTATTGATGAGCAGAATGCGGAGGCCTTTGGTGAAATTCTTCGTAACATTGGTGTATCTCAAGAAGGTGCGGAGCAAATCGCTAAGTTTGGTATGGGCTATCTACAAACTATGGGAGATGCCTTGCTGAATCATATTGATGGATTACAAGAGGCACAAGCAGAAAGTTGGAAAGAAGAAACTGTAAAGGAATTAGGTTCCAATTTTGATACCACCATTGCTAAAGCAGGAGCGGGTATTGAATACCTAGAAAAAGATATTCCCAATCTGCGAGAGGTGCTCATGGTGAATGGCATTGGGAATAATGTAGCCCTAGTAAAGGCATTTGCTACGATTGGCGATCTAGTAGCAGAAGATGCAGGCCGTTTAAGTGGATATGGCAGCGGATCTGGAGCAGAGTTTTATGACAATACTAATTTTGATGCATATAAGAATAAATAAAGGAGTGATGAATTATGCCAACATTTGGTACAGAAGCATTAACGTTAATGGATTTACATAAACGGTATAAAGGTTCAAAAGATGGAATTGATAGTATTATTGAGGTGTTAAACCAAGCTAATCCTATCATGCAAGATTTACGTTTCAAAGAGGGTAACTTACCTACTGGTAACTTAACAACACAACGCACAGCATTGCCAAACCCTCACGTACGTGCGATTAACCGTGGTGTGCCAAACACCAAATCTAGCACTAGACAAGTAACAGATACGGCCGCAATGCTTGAAGACCGTTCTATTGTAGATGTAAAGTTGCTTATGTTATCTAATGACCCAATGCGTTTTCGACAAACAGAAGATGCAGCACACATTGAAGGCTTTGGTCAAACCGTGGCAAGTATGTTGTTCTACGGCGATACAGATATCAATGTGGGCGAGTTTAATGGGTTAGCTAAACGATATAATGTGTTATCTACAGATAAGACACACTATGGATACCAAAATGTTAATATGGGTGGTACTGTAGCTGGTAAGTGTGGCTCCGTTTGGATTGTATGTCATGGTGATGATGGTGTCATGGGGATTTATCCTAGAGGATCTAAAGCAGGATTAACTAAAAAAGATTTAGGTGAAACTGATGCGGTTGATTTTGAAGGAAATAAATTCCGAGTAGTAGAAACGTTATTTAGTTGGGATGTAGGGCTTACGGTAGCAGACCCACGCCGTGTAGCGGCTATCCGTAATATTGATGTTAGTCAATTGGCTAGTGCTACAGCATCTCAACGTCAAAAATTTATTGAATCCTTTATTTATGCGAAGGGTCGTCTTCGTAATTTAGATAGTGGACGTATTAAACCAGTGGCATATGTACCACAGGAGATTAAAACAGCATTAGAAATAGCATTAACGGATAAAAACAATATTCATGTAACACGTCAAGAGGTTATGGGTGAAATGCCAAAAATTTATGTAGCAGGTATTGAAGTAAAATCTTGTGATGTACTTCGTACAGATGAAGACCCAATCGCCAATGTATAGGTCAAGGAGGTATTACAATGATTACAGATTTTGAAAACACATTTTTCCCTGGTGAAGAAAGTTATAACTCAACGGGAACTACCATTTATTCTGATGTAGTAGATACTGTGAAAGAAGGTGATGCCTACAATCAGTTATATTTGGCAATGAATAATTTAAAGGGTACCTCTGGGCAATTAACAGTTGAATTACAAACGAGTGATTCTGCATCCTCTACGTTGTTAAAGAAACGTGTGGCAGGTCAACAACCGCCGAATGTAACGATTACGAGCCCAACGGTATTAGGAACGTATAAATTAGATGCCAAAAAGGGATCTAAATTAACGGTCTTATTGCCATACGGATTGAAGCGGTATGTACAATTAAAGGTAACAGCTAGTGCAAGTATCAATTCCAATGTATTATTTGCTGCCTTAACACCAGATATTGATTTACGATAAGATGAACTACAGGGCTACCTTCGGGTAGTCCTTTTCATATATAGAAAGAGGTACAATATGACGGAAACAGACCTCTGTAATATGGCTCTTTCAAATATAGGAGAGGGCCTAATTACGAGTTTAGATGATGACAATGAAACAACACGTATCTGCAATCAATACTATCATCATGCTAGAAGATTAGTTTTGTCTCAATATGTGTGGGGATTTGCAAGACGTGTGGAGCCATTAGCAAACATACAGGTAGAAACTTATACAGGTGGATATAGACACACATATTTATATCCAGAGCACGCTTTACGAATTTATCGAATTATACAAGATACTGAAATACGGAATGGACTGTATACGAGTTACAGTGTAAAAGATATACCTAATTACGAAGTGTTTAACCTAGATAGCAGTACAAAGGCGATTGGAACTAATATGACAAAAGCCTATGTAGATTATATATTTGATGTAAATGATCCCGATATATTTCCACCTATCTTTGTTGAAGCACTTACACGATTCTTGGCAGCAAGTTTAGCACAATCTCTTGTTGGTAATATGGAAATGTATAGATCGCAGTTCCAAATTTATCAAGGGGCCTTACTAGAAGCTAAGAACATAGTTGCATCTGAACGTCAATTTGATTTAGAACTGCCAGTAGGATATATCGAGTCAAGGAGAGCAACATGAGTACAGGCAATATGTATGTAGTACAGCACTCTTTTACAACAGGAGAAATATCACCTGAGATAGAAAACCGAAGTGATTTAGATAAATATAGAAGTGCTGTACTGATGGCAAAAAACTGCATCATACGTCCTTACGGTAGTATTTGCAAACGGAATGGAACAAGATTTATAGGAGAAGCAAAGTATCCAAATCGAAAAGTAAGGCTTGTACGCTTTGTATATCCTGAGCCTATCTTTTTAGAAGTGGGACACTTGTACATTCGTATATGGAAAAACGATAGATATACAGGTATAGAGTTAATAACACCTTATGAAGAATCGATATTGAATGAGTTAGATTTTAATCAGTCAGCAGATACATTCTTTATTTGTAGTGGGTTGCATCCTATCCATATCTTGCAAAGAATTGGTAATCAATGGGAGTTTAAGATATTTGATTTGGTAGCACCACCATTTGAGGATATCAATACGGATAGAACTCATAAACTAAAATATATACGTTCTAGTAATAAGGTCATATCTACTAAGGGGATGTTTAAAGAAGGCATGGTGGGACAAGTTATCAAGCTTAAACATCGCATGCCAGCCGAAATTAAAAAAATGACAGGGAGAGCAGAGTATATTAGTGATCGATATGATGAGGAAGCGGGATATGAAGAGACTGGATATGAATCTATGGATATAGGGGCCTATGCAGATGACACAGATAAAGAGTGGAAAATAGTAACCCATGGAACCTGGAGAGGAACTATTACAATACAAAAAAAGGATAGTACGGAGACTACAGAGTGGGAAAACTATCGTCAATATAGCTCGGATAGAGATTATAATGTTACTGAAACAGGGAGTTTTAATAGAGGTACTCAATTACGTATACAAAGTGAAGTTGATGGTGGTGATGTGGTCATTGATTTTACAATAAAGCCATATGATCAATATGGTATGGTAGTTATTAGTCGATTCATTTCACCTACAGAAGTTGAGGCAAAAGTATTAAAACCTATAGGAAAAGAAACAGAAACATCAGAATGGCAGCTTTCATCATGGGGGAAATCAGTAGGCTATCCTAGAATGAGCACATTTTTCCAAGATAGGCTAGTATTAGGCGGCTCGAAATCAAATCCCTATAAGTTGTGGTTTAGTCGTACAGGTGATTATCCTAATTTTGAAGTGGAAAAAGCAGATGGAAATGTAACAGATGATAGTGCTATTACATTAGGACTTATAAGTCGTGCTGCATTTAATATTGTACATATGATATCAGCACAAGACTTAATTGTACTAACAGATGGTAACGAATGGATTATCAGTGGTTCAGAAGCCATTAAACCATCAAAGGTAGTACCACGTTCACAGACTCAACATGGAGCATCAAACTGTGACCCACAATATATAGGGAATCGTCTAATTTATGTGCAAAAAAGGTCTTCATCGGTACGTGATATGGGATATACTTATGAATCGGATAACTATAATGGGATTGATTTAACATTATTGGCCAAACATTTAGTAAATCAACATAGTTTGTTAGATAGTACGTTTGCCCAACAACCAGATAGCATTTTGTATTATGTACGTGACGATGGTAAGCTAATTGCTTTAACGATCATTAAAGAGCAAGATGTCACTGGCTGGGCTCACCATGAAACAAAAGGTGGAGTATTTGAAACTATTTGTTCTGTAGCAAATGGTAATGAAGATAGTGTATATACAGTAGTGAAGCGGACTGTATCGGGGCAAGAAAAACGATACATTGAACGATTAGATAGTCCAGTAGATAGTAAAGACGTATCTAGTTATACTACGTTAGATTGCTCAGTTACCATCACAAATAATACTCAAACTAGTATACGTGTAGAACATCTCAAAGGAATGGATGTAGTTCTATTACTTAACCATTCTGATGTATACCAGATGCAAGTAGGTCAAGACGGCACGGTGATACTACCTTACGTAGCGAAAGATATTGCAATCGGTATTCCTATTGAATGTAAAATTGTATTGCCACAAGTGTACATGGATATGAAAGACGGAACACTCCAATCTAGGACGGTACGAAATAATAGTATGATATTACGACTTCGAAATAGCCGAGGTGGGAAAGTAGGTGTTACTTTCAATAGAGGAATGGATTTAATCGGGGATGCCAGTCTTATACAAAATGGTAGCACGATGTATACAGGGGATGTAAACATTAATATTCCAACACAAGGAAAAGGCTTTGCTACAGATGCAACTGTATGTATATTACACGATGATCCATTTCCATTTAACCTATTATCTGTTGTACGAGATGTTTCTATTGGAGGAGGTACGCTTGCAAGGTACAATAATAAAACGCAGTGGTAAGGCGAATGATAAGCGACTCTTAGGAGACTTGGTAGAGTTAGCGAAACGTCTACGAACAATTGATGTTATAGAATGCATGGCTATGGGAGCAGATGATGCCACCCATGGCCTTTTATTATCCACAGCATGCAGTGCGCAATGGTGGATAGAATATGAATGTATAGATGGAGTAGAGTCGCCTATATGGGCCTATGGAATAGGAGATGAATACCATACAGGGTTAGGATACTGCATATGGTTTTTAGGGAGCCATCGATTACAGGAAAGTAAATATTACCAACGGTATTTCTTAGAGGAAAGTAAACGAATTATTAATGAATGGCAACAGCAAGGATCCTTATGGAATTGTATATCCAAAGATAATAAAGAGTCTATACGTTGGTTACAGTGGCTAGGCGCTACATTCAAAGAGGGAGTCAATTTGCCAGAAGGGTTTTTATTGTTTAGATTGCCAAAGAAAGGAAGTGAATAGTATGTGCATGCATCCATTAGCAATGCTGGGGATACAAGCGATTAGTGGCATGATGGGGGCTAAAGCAGAAACAAAAGCACAAGTAGCTATGTATAATAACCAAGCAAAATTAGCGGATTATAATGCTAGGATGAGTGAACGAAAAGCAGAACAAATAGCAGATAATGCGGGACGTGAACAAAAGAGATTAAGCGATAAAATGCGCTTAGCATTGGGACAAAATAGAAATGAAGCGGGTGCATCTAGTCTTATGGCTACGGGATCTGTACAGGATGTGATGGATAGTAGCCATGATTCGTATGTAGCGGATAGTTTACAACTTTTACAGAACCAAAGAAATGATGTAGATTCACAAGCATTACAAACAT
This sequence comes from uncultured Veillonella sp., assembly GCA_963518085.1. Taxonomy (GTDB): domain Bacteria; phylum Bacillota; class Negativicutes; order Veillonellales; family Veillonellaceae; genus F0422. The sequence goes on from CAUQIB010000001.1 coordinate 58,809, forward strand.
GGAATTATAGGAATCAAGCTGCTAATGCGTATGCTGGAATACAGAGTGCTAAGCAAGCAGGAAGAATGAAAATGCTAGGAACTCTATTGAGTACTGCTGCCTCAGTACAATCGTATTTAAGCGATTATGGAAAGGTAGAGAGCCCAACAAGCACTTCCTATGTGAGTCCTACAAGAACGTTTAGCCCAGGAGCAAGTGGCAATGCAAATCCTTATGGTTTTACATCAGCTAATAGTATGTTCAGTAACTTTACTACACCAAAAGGAATTATAAGCAATAAGGCGGTAGGTATGGGAGCAGTTAAACCTAACTACTTAGAACATATCTCAAGCGTTAAGAATTGGTGGAGATAACTATGAGATTAGAATCATATAATGAGCAAGTTAAACCGAATACAGGTCCGAGTGGTGGACTACAAGGAAGCGGAAGTATAGAAGCTTATGGTGGACAAATTGCTAGTGGTCTACAAGCCTTTCAAAAAGGAGTGAACGACCTTTATAATGTGCAGTTAAAAAAGATAGATACTGAAATGAAACTGCAACAAATGAATGCGGAAACAGATTATAATAACCGCATTGCTGACCTTATGTACAACGACAAAACAGGACTTGCGTATACGACATTACAAGATGCCGCTAATTCCGCAGAAAGATTTCGCCAAGAAGAAGCAAAAATACGTGAGGATATATCTTCAAAGTTACAGTTTAAACGTTCACAGCAAGGGTTTTTACAACATGCAGATCAATCGTGGTTACAGAATAATACAAAAATGGAGAGTCATGAGCGTGAACAAGGTGATAAGTATAGAGATGTATCTGTAGCAAACTTTATTACAAGTTCAGCAAAAGTGGCACAGTTAGGATATACCAAGATGGATATTGTTAAAAGCCAATTAGATAACGTTTATAAAAAGATTGATGAGATATATGGTTATGAAGGTGAAGAAGCTGTTCGTGCTAGAAAAGACAAAGCTACGGAAGAGTTGTTACAAGGCGTATTACATGTAGCAGGCACTGAAAAGAACAATCAAGCAATCGATGGAATTATTGATGTAGCAAAAGATGTGGGAATGATGCCAGAAAAGTATAAAAAGTTTGAAGAAGCAGCGAAAGAGTTTAAGGTGAATGCTGTATTAGAAGATGAAGTTAAGTTAAGGGACGTTCTTGCAAAAAATGGTAATGATGCTAAAAAAGCAGCTTTGTATATGCTTGAAAAAGAAAACCCATTGAGAACAGGTAATATGAGTTTAGATTCATTTTTAAATGCGGTACAAGGTCAAGAAAGTGGAGGAGATCCCACAGCAGTTAATAAGAGTTCTGGTGCATATGGCTTATTTCAAATTATGCCAGAGAATTGGCCAGAATGGTCAAAACAGGCAGGAGTTGGAGATAAAGCAATTACAGACCAAGATGCTTATATGAAAGTGGTACGTCATGTATTAGGTGGATATTTTAATAAATATGGTGCTGAAGGCGCGTTGGTGGCATGGTTCGCAGGAGAACAGAATGCCATACGATGGGTGAATGGAGAACCAGATGCCATCGATGGCAATGGAAATCACTACTCTTGGGATAAAGAGGATAATGGTGGAGGCACATCAATTCGAAATTATGTAAAATCTACACTATCTAGAATTACAAATAGTCACACCATGACAGATGGTGAAAAAGCGGATTTTCTAGCAAAAGCAGAGCAAAGGTTTACACAAATACAAGCTAAAATAAAACGAGAACATGAAGAAGCGGTACGTAAAAAGGTTAAAGAGTTAAGATTAATGGCGCATGAAATGGAAAAAAATGGTAACTCACCAGGTGAGATAGCGAATGCGCTTGAGTCACAAACTAATGATTCACCTGATGTTAAAGTTGCATTGATAAGTACTATAGAAGGCTATAGTAACGAACAAAAAAGAAGAGATGCAGCTGCATTAAGTGCTGGACCAGCTAATGAAGCTATGATAATGGAGGCAATAGATAGAGGTGAAAGTTCTGAATACGTGATGAATTTAATGAAAAACTCAGGGCTATCTTTTAGCAATACTTTTTATAATAAAGTGTATTCTTCATTAGAAGATCGTTCGAAAGGGACAGGAAGATTTAGTGCAGCCGTAGGACAATATAAGTCCGTAGTTCAAGATAGGCTAGGATATTCAAAAAAAGATATGAATGCTTTATGGATAGGGGCTTCTGAAGAAGGAGCTGCATATAGAACACAATATTATTCTGAACACGGAGATTATCCATCAGACTCGGAAATGATCAGCTTTTTAGTAGAGGCTGTACGAAAAAAAGAATATACATATGTAAGAAACTGGGCGCCAGATGTTCATGTCAATATTAGTAGAACTCAAGTAAGAGCCTATAATGGTGATGATCATGAATTAGGTAAAGGTGATGATGGTGGATATTATGTAAACATATTAAAAGATGGAGAAATTATTAGATCTATTGATGTTGATACATGGAAACGAGAACATGGTGACAGTGGAGAGTCGAGTAGCTACGAGGGAGACGAATAATGGCAAATAACCAACGTATAACATCTGAAGATGTTAGAAAAGGTGGTTTCAAAACATATGATAACCCCAAATATGTAAAAGATTTTGGACACGTAGATGATGAAAAAGAAAGAAATATGTCTTTCGGGGATCGTCTAGATAGTTTGTTTGAAAACTCTAATAGCACCTTATCTAAGGCATATAGAAAGATAGCCTATAATGATGCGGACTGGTCACAAGATGCCATAGAGATAGGTAAAACATTGGACATCTCACCGAATGTGCTTATTAATGGTGGACATGATGTCATTGAAAGAGCTCGGGAGATGAGTATTAGAAAAAACACATTACAAGATATGGAAGCGTTTAAAACTGAGTATCCAGAATTTTCTAATATTCAATACAGCAGTGAAGCAGAAGCCATAGAGCTATTAAAGAATACAGAAAATGTTCGTCAAACACGAGGCATATGGGATTCTATCCAACAAGGCATATGGAGTGGTAATGACCAATTATTACTAGCCAAACAAGGTAGAGATTTGGCTTACGAGACAGATCCTAATAAGATTGTAGAAATTAATCATGAGATCGAGCGTTTGCAAAACAACCTTAGTCAATATAGAACAGAAGGAAGTAATTGGATAGAATCCATTACAGGTGCTACAGCGCAACAAGGTGTAATTATGGGGCGACAAATTGCGTCTGCTGCCATGATAGAGGGGACAGCAGGTGCTATATTAGGAGCTAAAGCAGGTGTTATGGCTGGTGGAGCGGGAGCTATTCCAGGGGCTATTAGTGGATTTGGTACTGGGGTTACTTTGGGACTGGGTAGTGAAATTCAAAAAATGTCATTTGGTCAGAAATATTTAGATTTAATCGATAAAAAAGATGCTAATGGTAATCGAATTTATAGTAATGAGGAAGCTAAGATTCGTGCATCGGCATTTTCTCTTCCTGATGCAGCGATTGAAATGGTAGGACTAGGATTGGCTGTAAAAGCAATCAAAGCAGTTAAGCCTGGTGTATCTGTATTGACTAAGATGATAGAAAACCAAAGTAAAACTGCCATTATGAAAGAGGGAGCTATCTCTACAGCTAAAGAATCTTTCAAAGCTGGATTAAAATCTAGTGGTAGTGAGTTACTAGAAGAAGGCTTACAGGATATCAATGATAAGGTACAGACTAATCTGTGGGGCAAACAAGGAGATGTGCATTATAGTTTAGCAGATATCGGTATAGGGTCTATTAATGCCATGATAGATGCAGTGCCAGCCGTTGTTGGTCTTGGTGTATTAGGTGGACTTGGTGGTACAGCACACACCATACATCAGTTTAGAGCCTTTCATAGGTTGAGCCCTGAGCAACAAGATATGGTCGTACAGTCTGATATTAATCAGAGAGGTAATCAAGTAGTCAGTGCGCTAATTAAAGAAAGTCAAGTGAACCCATTGGCACAAAAGAACCCTGAGTTATTTGCTAAAACTATTCAAGCCACAGCAGATAAGCAAGGCATTGGGACTGTATATATTAATGCTCATGAATTAGTAGATACCCAACAGGGGCAAGAAGCGATTCAAAGTTTAATTAACTCTGGCATTGTGACACGAGAAGAAGCTACAAAAGCCATTGAACATGAAGCAGCTTTACCAGTGCCTATTAGCCAATTTGCACAGCTTAATACAGAAATAACAGAGGATACTGTTAAAGCGTTGGAAAAGGCTACTTTTTATACGGAAGGTGGCATGTCTGTAGCAAGTATAGAACAAGCGGTCAAAGGGGCAAAAGCCTATCAAGAACATTTTGCGGGTGAATATGCTAAAAAGATGGAAGCCGTTAAGGAAGATATCATGAAGGAGTTCTCAAATCATAGTGATAGAGAAAAAAACCTAGCTGAAATGGTTGTATCAAGTGATCCGTACCATATTAAACAGGTCTTTAATGATATGTATAACCAAATGGAAGAAACCTATCGAGAGACTTATCACGATGAGCATAAGGCATTGGAGTATGATAAGGAAGGTCCTAAACCTAAGTGGTATGATGACCATGTAGCTATGCACCATCGAGCACCTAGCTATAAGGACCGTAGACGGATTGCCTTTGAGCATGGTAAGAAACAACTATCCCAAGAGTATGCTGATGTTATGAGTGATAGTGCTATGAAAACGGCTATGAGTCGATATAACGAAATGGAAGAGGCACTACAAGATTTAGAGGCTATGGATAGTATCAAAGATACTTTGTTCCAAATTGCAGATAGTGATGTCCATGTTCGCTCTAACTTATCTGACGAAGGATACCAAATCTATAAAGACTTAGTAGGAGAATTAAAAAAAGGCAACCCTGCTGTTGCTAGTCAAGCAAAAGAGGGTGCCTTAGTGATGGCAATGCATGCAGATGTCATGGCCAATATTATGAAGAAAGCTGGATACGGTCACTTTACAGCCAAAGATTACATGGAACGTGTTCAAATAGAAGCTAATGCTAAAGAAGTAGCAGGAAGTGGATACGCACAACCTATGAATAAGGATGTGGATGTAGACACTCCAATTAGAATTATCGATGTTACTCCACTCTTTAATAAAAATAATTTGAACCTCGATAAAAAGAGTATCATAGAGCAACTAAAGAATACGTTTAAAGAGGGGAAATTAAGCGCAGATAATAAAGCTGTATTAGGGATCCCTAATAGTCTCAAACGTCGCCATTTAGTGTGGAATCAAATCAAAGGAAATCAAATGAAAAAAGCATTTGATATAAGTTTACTTACACTTGATGAACTCGTAAAAAGCAGTATTCTAATAGAATCTGTTAAGAATCAGAAAAAGGATAAAAATATAGAAAAAGGTAAGGTAGAAAACTATCATTATTTTTATGTGCCTATGAGGGTTGGTAATTATGTATATACCATGAAAATTGTTGGGGAAGAACAACAAAATGAAATTACACTTAATCCTACTAAGATAGACTTATATTCGATTATACCAACAAAAAAAGAGAGCACCCCTCACTTGCACGATGGCAAGATAAATGGAGCGAGCTCTCTTTTTAATACATTAACTATACGAGATATGCTGAAAGATGTCAAGGATTATGAGGATAATAACTATATTGATGAGGACGGTAATCCTAACTACTATGCACAAAAGACAGATGATACTATGGGTGCTCTTAAGGATAGCCGACCTGAATGGGAAGTAAAACTAGAGCAAGATAGTATTGCCTGGAACTCCGTAATGGATCGCTATAAAGATGGGAATATACCAAACAGAGACGTTAGGCTCATGAGTACACCGATTGTGTTACAAATGTTGGGCTTTTCAGCGCATGATATAGAAATAACACCTTCTGTATTAGCGAAGGTGTTAAAAGGGAAACATGCAGATTCAATTGATACGGAAGTATTAAAGGATTTGCCTAGAGCCATTGCTAATCCTGTAGCAATTTTTAGAAACTATGATAAGCGCACAAAAAAATACACTGACAATCAAGTTATTGTGGTAGTTGATATTACGGATAAACAGGGGACAATTATACAAATACCTTTAATATTTGATGTAGAGAAACAAAAAATAAAAGTGAATCGAATCAAATCTATTTTTGGTAGAGAAACTATAGATTGGTATGTAGCAAATTTAAGAAAGAATGCTATATTATATTATGATAAAAAAAGACCAACTTATCGGGCAACGGGGCAAGATAGGGCCCCAACCAGGACAAGTTGGTCTATTTATGACTCAAGTATACAGGAAGACTTAGAAAATAGCAAGGAAAATTTTGAAGAATATGTACAAAAAAAGACCAACCTATCGGACAACGGGGCAAGAAGGGCCCCAATCTCGTTAGATTGGTCTAATGTAGTTCATATTATAGAACAACATTTACAAAAAAGCAATGAAAAAGTGTTGACTAGTGAAGATTTAGACAAAGCACGTGCAGCACAACAAGATAGATATTATCAAGGTGAGGAAAGTTCAAAATATAGAGGATTAACTACAGTATATCCAGAAGAACTTGGTAGTAAACGGCTCATACAATTATTCGATGCCGCTAATTTTTCTACCTTTATCCATGAAAGTGGTCATCTCTTTTTAGAAGACTTGCGTATGCTTGCCACAATGGATGGTGCTCCTAAACAAGTGGTAGAGGATTGGAATACTATTAAAGAGTGGAGTGGATGGTCAGATACAGAAGGCGCCAATAATACAGAGGCACATGAGAAGTTTGCTACAGGTTTTGAGGCTTATGTTCGTGAAGGAAAAGCACCAACAAAAGTATTGGAACGTGCTTTCCGTCGTTTTAAAGAATGGCTCAGTGCTTTATATAAAAGTGTAACACTCCTAGGCGGATTACCACCTAAAGAGGTGCAAGATGTCATGGCACGTATGCTTGCAACAGAAGAGGATATCAATTCCTATATCACACAGCAGGGATTAGATAGCTTTGAAAGAACGGGGCTATATCAATCTTTTACAGAAGAAAAGCAAGTAGAATGGCAAGAAAAACTCGATCACATTCGAGAAAAAGCAAAAGAAAAAGTGCTGACTACGTATATGAAAGAATTGACCAATACAAAGCTAGAGGAGTTTGAAGCATCCATTCCAGAACTAGAAGAAACGTTACAGCGACAATTAGTAGAACAATATCCAGTGTATCAAGCAAGAGTACGTTTTGATGCCTTTGGTGTAGCTGGACTAGAAGGGACACCGTACCATAGCGAACAGGCTCTTATAGACGGGGAAGTTAACGATGGTATAGGACCAATGAAGGAAGTGGTGGCAAAGGAGATACAATCTAAGCGTGAAGAAGTGGAGCGATTTACACATGATTATGAAGCGGTTAAAAGGATGGCAGAAGAGTATTTGCTTACCACAGAGGGAATGCAACGAATTACTGCCTATGAAGCGGAAGCTATTCGGAAAGATACAAATAAAGCAGTAGCAAAACATTTTGAGCTTATTAGCACTTTAGGAGATATCGATGTCAATGATCCATCATCTATTGAACGTGTAGCATCTGCTATAGAGGATGATAAGGTACAAAAGAAAGTTCGGAAATTACAAGGAAGAGATTCAGCACAGCAAAGTCAAGAAATAAAAAATGCAAGAAGAGTTACAAACAGGGATTAGTAATATGCGAGCCTTACGTGGGTTATCCTTATGGAGTACAGAAGATATGATGGAGAAAGCCCATAATGCCTTGCGAACTATGACAATCCCACAGGCTACTTCATTTAAAACGTACCAAAATAAAAGTGCTAGCTCTGCAAGAAAGGCAGATATTGCTATTTCAAAGGGGCAAATGGATGAAGCCTTTCATCATAAGCAACAGCAGTTGTATTATCAAGCCATGGCACGTGCAGCCTATGATAATTTACGTGAGGTGGAAACGTTAGAAAGGGATTTAAAGAAAAAGTACCAAAGCATTTCACGACCTAAATCACCTAAACGGATTCACTCTTCTGCTAGATACTTTATTCAACATATGATGTATCAATTAAATTTAGTCAATCGTGATGGCATAGAACCATCGAAAGGGTTTACTATTGGAGACGTGCTATTGTTACTAGATCCTGATGCGGAGTTCCAGGATAAAGCAGAAACCAAGATGACATTAGACCCATGGATTATGGAGCTATTAGAAAAGCCAAAATCATGGAAACAGTTAACGTTTGACCAATTACTAGATATGGGGCAATTACTAAAAGCAGTTTACACACAAGGTGCACAACAGTATGAAGGTGTAAGTATCCTAAATGAACAAGGCGAAAGTATCTCTTTTGAAGATGCAGGAGCAGAACTCATTATTGAAGGCAGTAAGCGATTACAATCCAATACTAAGGATTTGCTAACGCAAGCCAATCAGCAAGGATTCTTTGGACGGTTACAAGATACATTCTCTGGATATATGTTAAGCCTAGTAAAAGTAGAAACTATACTTCGTCGTTACGATGATGATAAGACTGGCGTATGGAATCGATATATCTATGAACCAATTAATAGAGCCACTGTAAAAGGTAAGGAGATGTTAGAAGAGGCCACTCGGAATCTACAACAAGTAATGAAGGTGTACAAGAAAAAAGAACTATTTCATATTAGAACAGAACGTATGTATAACATTGGTACCGTGTATAGCATGACCAAAGAGCAGGTATTAGCCCTGGCTTTAAACTGGGGGATAAAAAATAATCGGCAACGTGTCATTGAAACGGTAGGTTTAAGTGACCAGGAGGAAGCAGAAGTTCTAATAGATAAAGCATTCAGTGAGTACTTGGAGGATAAAGACTGGGATTTTGTGGAGAAAACATGGGAACTTATTAACTCTTATTATGCAGAACGTAGCGCCGTTCAAGAGCGATTATATGGTTCACCTATGCACAAAGAAAGAGGTGTGACTTTCACTATTAATGGACGCAAGATTCGTGGACAATATTATCCTATCGTATATGATCCGACTGTAGATGGTGCTGCTAAGGATTATGAAGTAGAAGATATTATAAAATCGCAAATGTCATCTAGCGCTGTATGGGGTATGGGTATGAGTGCCACCAAAAGTCGTGTACAGTTAGTGAAAGGGAAAAAGCTACTACTATCCTTTGATGTGATTCCACGTGCTATTGATGAAGCGATTAACCATATTAGCATGCGTGAAGCGGCTACGGATGTGAATCGGCTATTAAATAATCGGGCACTCAGTGACTATATTGTTCGTACTACAGGTGTAGAAACATTACAAATGTTGAAGACCTGGGTACGAGATAATTGGCAGAGTGAGATTAGTAAATCCTCACGGTTAGATAGAGTACTGCAAGATTTAAGACGAAATACATCCATGGCTATTATGTCCTATAGGACGAGTACAGCCTTACTTAATGTATTGAATGTGATTCCGATGACAAAAGAAATTGGCTTACTAAATACAGTCCGAGCGATTACAGAGTTTATGGGATACCCTTTATCCGATAGGTATGTATCAAACCGAAAATTCGTTATGGAACGAAGTATCTTTTTACGTGAGCGTATACATACGCTAGATCATGATTTACATGAAGGGTTAAGCATTGGCGGTAAAGGTATGACCTTCTTTCCTAATAGCGATATTGGACGGAGCATATCTGAAACCAAGTACATGACAAAAGAGGTACGAGATACGATTAGTCGGTATGGATATGTATTTATCACGGAAACAGATTTAATGTTGTCTATGCCGTTATGGAAGTTTGCATATGAGCAGAAAGTAGCAGAGCTATTGCCTAAGGGGTTAGATCAAGAATATATTGAAGCGGAAGCTATTTCAGCAGCAGATAGACAGGTTCGTAGAGTGTTTGGTTCAGGGGATACGAAAGACTCTGTAGAGTTACAACGAAAGAAAAACAGTCTAGTAGCTTTATTTACACCATTTTATACGTATGCTAATACAGTTTTGAATGCATTGGTAGAAGGTGGTTATGCAGCTGTGGACAAACAAGACTATATGAAACTGTTTAACCATATCTTATTTTGGGTAGTATTACAGAATATGTCGGAGGCTTTGTTACGGTCTACCTGGTCTGGTGATGACGATGATGCAGAAAGCCTTTTAAAGAAAATGTTATCGTCTGTTGTGACTGGATCATTTGTAGGTTTTCCAATACTTAGAGATGGAGTTTCCTTGGCTATGGATATGGCTATGGGAAAACCGAGTATGAGTAAGGGAAATGAAACTGTTGCGCTTAGTCTAATGCCAAAATTATTAGAGTTGTATAGAAATGTGAAAAGTAGTAAAAAATCTTGGATTGATGTGATGCGGTCAACAAGCCAGGTGAGCAATCGTCTCACAGGGTTTAGTGATACCTTTACCGATGGTTTTTGGACACTGGCAAAATGGTCATTTTCTAATACAGAAGCTACACTAAGGGATTTAATCACTGCTATTGCATTTGATAAGAATCTTCGAAGTCGTGAGGAAAAAAGAAAATAGTAGTTAGGAGCTATCTAACGTGGGTAGCTCCTTTTATATGTAAAGATACTGTAGAAAGGAGACACACATGGTTAATGATGAAAGAGTGAGTATCATGTACGAAGGGGATGGTCAGAATAAGACCTTTGCATATCCCTATTCATTCACAAGAAAGGAGGACATTGTAGGTTATGTCATCAGTAATGGAAAAACAAAACGAATTTCTACGAATTTTGAGTTTAATCCTACTACTAAGCAATACATGTATCCAAAGAATGGTACTCCACTGGCAAGGAATGAAAGTGTATTGCTTACTAGGGAAACTCCACGGAATAATACATTACAGTTGCCTAATGAACCAATTTATACAGCATTACAAGGGCAATTAGATAAGATCGTTCGTATGATACAGGAATTAGGTAGTTATCATAAAGGTATCCCACTACAAGTGTTATCAGAACAGTTTGATACCGTGATTCCCACAGAAATAGGGAACGCCTATTTACGGATCAATCGTGAAAGAAATGCCATAGAACTTGTAGAAAATCCATTTGATGGAGTGGAACGTATTACAAGTGAAGTCACCTCTACTAAAGCTAATATTGATAGAATTAAAGCGCAAATAGATGGAATCCATACAGAATCACTGACGATGTATGGGGAAATTAAAGAAAAGCTTAGTCGAGTAGATAGAGATACTGAAACATTGAAGGAAAGAGCTAAGCAAGAAATACGATCTACACAGCAGACTGTATTACAAAGCTTAGAGCAAGTAGAAAGTGACATTACAAAGCGACTTAAAAATAGTGATATCTTACAAGGTGTAGGAGCTGTAGAAACTAAAGCACGAGAAATAAAGGGTTATGTCGGAACTATGGAAAACTCCATAGCAGAATTACGTAATATACAATCCTCTACTATAGCTACTAAAGAAGAGATTAATCAATTAAAAGCAAGTGTTATTGAAAAGGCAAGTGCTGCAGAAGGTCATGCACACAATTTAGAACAAGCTATAGAAGAAGTAAAGGGTATATCTAATGGGATTCAAAGCATGCAACAATCGATTCTGGATAAGAATAGAGAAGCTGAATCAATGAGAGATACTGTGAATCAGCTATTACAGGAATATAAAAGTTATGCTGCCACTATTGTAAGAGATATGCAAGGATATGTGTCTAGTGCTACATCAGAGGTGCAGAAAGCCAAGGAATGGGCCAACAAAGCTGGAGCCGCCAAAACTGGTAACTGGGTAACGCAAGAAGATCTACAAAGTAAAATTAATAATTGGGTAACAAAAGAAGAATTTCAAAGTAAAATTGGAAATTGTGTAACACAAACAGATCTACAAAGCAAAACAACTAACTGGGTGACAAAAGGTGAGCTACAAACGATTCAAACGAATATAAAAAATGATATAAATCGTGAATTGATTGCACCCTTAAAAGGAGCTATTAAAAACGATATTGGGCGTGAATTAATTTATCCATTACAAACATCTATTGAAGAAGAGAAGAGAAAGGTAAGTGATATAAATAATTCTATTGCCACTAAAATTAGTGAACATAATATAGACTCCACTGCACATAATCTTAACAAATACATGAGTATGAAGCCTATGCCTACGGGTATCAACGATTGGAATAATCTCACAGATACTGGTATGTATGAAGCAACCGCAAGCATGTGGGGGTGGAGAAATGCACCTAATGCTACACGGGTTTACTATTACGGTGTAGTACAGGTTATTAAAAGTGATACTAATAAGATTACGCAATTATTCTACTCCTATGGTGCGAATAACAAACCTTGTAATATCTGCTATCGAACGTTCTATAACGCATGGGGTGCATGGCATTATCATGGCGATTATGATGCAACCGTTACCGATATAACAAGACATAATGAAGGCTTAAATATTACAAAAGGCGATGTGACAACAGTTTTAAAGCTTTTAACAACAAATAAGGCAGATACAAATACAAGCCTTGCTCCTACACTAGCAGTGGTAAAAGAATTATTAAGTGATGTAGGTGGAAGCACAGGGCAAACGTTAAATGTACAAGTAAAATATACCGGAGATGATGAAGGATATATCTTAATTGGTCAAGGGGAAAATACAGTAATCATACAATTTGGATATATACGCATAACACATTCAACGGGAGAAGCACAATATACAGCAACCTTCCCAATTGCATTTAGAAAAAAATGTTTTGGAATATTTTACAGCCACATTAATCCACGTTCCGATAAGTGGCTAGCAAGTGTTCAAACAAAAAAGCTAGATATAACATCAGTCACAATTTCTGAAGTCATTGGAACACAAAATTCACGGCGTACTGTTATATATATGGCGATAGGTGTTTAAAGGAGGTTTATATGGAGAATAAATATATTTTTGTCTTAGATGAAAAAGGTCTCCGAGTAACTACCTACTTAGTAGGATTACATGGAGACACAGAAGAATCAGTATTAAATTTTGCTAAAATGCAATATCCGAACCATACATATCTAGTAGGTAATCAAGATATACAAAATGAATTTTATAACAATAAATGCTACATCAACGGTAACTTTATTGACTATGTACCCGAACCCGTAGTACCTACTAAAGCAGAACGTATTGCAGAAATTAAAGCCTACTATGACAAACGTTTTGAAACATTAGAACAAACGCTAGCAAGACGTACATTAAGTGGTGCTAGTGTAGCTGATTTACAAGAGCAGTATAAAAAACTTACACAAGAAATGATTGCAAAGATTAAGGAGGTAAAGTAAATGGATAATTACGAAGTACACTCAGATATTCCCGTAATGCATTTTTGTGAATGGTGTTATGCTACACTCAATCAAGACGGTACTTGCCCTACTGAGGGATGCATTCACAACGATTTAATGAATATGGAAGACAAAAAAGAGGAATAATATTGTTCAAGAGAGATGGTAGGAGTGATTATGAACAGAGCTAGAGATAAACCAGATCTGATAAGTTTTATTGTTTAGGTGTATTAAAAGGTAAAATGGTATTCGATATGGGATTTTTAGAATCTCTACGAGATATTCTAGTAGAGTCGTGGATTATAAAGGTGGGACTATCCCTTATAGGTAGTGCCGCTATATGGCTAATGAATTTAAAGCACGTTCAAGTACTGGGCGTGTTTATTTTATTAGTTTTATTTGATTTGCTGACTAGATGGGGAGCGATTGCCTATCAGATGTTAGTAGAAGCGGGAGCAGACAAAGAAAGTATATCTGCTTGGGATAAGTATATAGCAATCATTCCTGCGTTTGAAAAGGGATTAATTTCATCTAAACATATGAGAAAACCCTTTGTGACAAAGGTAATGACATATGTATTTGCTACAGCCATAGGTTGGTGCTTTGATTTTATGGCAGGGAAAGAAGCCTTTGTAGTTAATTTAGTTTGGTTATATTTAGCCTCAGCAGAATTTTTGAGTGTACTAGAAAATATGCGTGATGGTGGAAATGTAATGATGGGAAAGTTTTTAGATACCATCAGAGACATGATTGAAAGTAAGTTCAAATTTAAGTTATAAGGAGACATATATGAAAATTGGAAATTATTTTGAGGATTATGAGTTTGCCTGCAAATGTCATCGACATAATGTAGTAGATGGGAAAAATGTGTTGGATCATATTATTGACAAACGTTTAGTAGATGTATTGGATAAAATCCGAGAACGTGTAGGACGACCAGTATATATCGAAAGTGGATACCGTTGTGAAGACCACAATCGTGAGGTAGGTGGAGTGCCTAACTCTCAACATGTATTAGGAACAGCTGCTGACATTACAGTGGACGATATTAGTGTTGATGAATTAGCAGATATTGCAAAAGAGTGTGGTGCAGATGGTGTTGGCAGATATTATGGACTACAATTTGTACACATTGATGTCCGAGGTTATGATGCGGAATGGGAGCAATATTAGGAGGTTGAAATGTATGGAACTATTCTTTCATGGATTAAGAAACACACGATTATGCTTGCTATTGGCTTTGGTACTATTATCTGTGCCCTGCTATACATTTGCGGAACAGGGAGTGACATTAACACAAAGCGAATACAAGATGCTCAGCAAGAACTTAGACGAGCTCAATACAATCAACAAGAAGCAAGCAAACTCAATCGAGAGGTTAGAGATGCAGTTGAACGTAGCGAAGTTATCAACGAACGAATCGAAAGTAGCATTACTAGAAGCGAAGCAGCTACTAGAAGAACAGAGGGAGCAGTTGAGAGCATCCAAGGAGAAATTAAATCTACAAGAGCAGAAATTGACAGAGCAGCAAATCTCATTGGAGAAAGCCAATCTATACTTAGAAGAGCAGAAGGAAGAAATAAAGAAGTACAAGAAAAATAGTCAAAAGCACCGATTTATTGAGGTGCTTTTATTAGGTGGACTAGCCTATAAAATGTTTCGGTAACGTATAAAAAACAATTTATAACGTTATCAATAAAAACTGTTTTTGGGAACGGTTGCACAACCGTTGCACAACCTTTTTTACAAGAATGGCTTAATACCAAAGGTTTATAGCAATATATGCGTTATGTGTATCACAATGCCATTATGGACGAGGAAGAATAATTTACTATAAAATTCCACCATTCCATGGTATACTATGAACAAGTAAATATTTTTAGATTTGCAAGGGAGCCTATGTAATAGGCTGAGAAAGGACTATGAAGTACCTGACCTTTTGACCTGATCGGGATCATGCCCGCGTAGGAAGCACGCTGACATATGTGGGTATCGATGTAATGTCGATACCTTTTTGTATATAGAGTACCCCATAGGCTCCTTTGTAATGAAAGGAGCTTTTTATGTTTTACACACAAATGCAAGCAGCCCAAAAAGGCATTGTTACCGACGCGATGAAAGTAGTAGCAGAAAAAGAAAACATGGATGTTGAAGTATTACGTGACTTAGTGGCAAAAGGACATGTAACTATTCCATGCAATAAACATCATACCTCTTTACAACCCGAAGGTATTGGTCAAAAGTTGCGCACGAAAATTAATGTAAACTTAGGCACATCCAAAGATTGTACAGATTATGAAGAAGAAATGAAGAAAGTCCATCATGCAGTGGCATTAGGTGCTGAATCTATTATGGATTTGTCTACACATGGAGACACAAAAGTGTTCCGCCGTCTGTTGACAAAGGAATGTCCTGTCATGATTGGCACCGTACCTATCTATGATAGCGTAATTCACCATCAAAAAGATTTAGGTGAATTGACAGCAGAAGACTTTATTTCTACTATCCGTCTTCATGCAGAAGACGGCGTAGACTTTGTCACATTACACTGTGGTATTACACAACATACGGTAGAACAAATTAAACGACATAAACGCAAGTTAAACATCGTGAGCCGTGGTGGTAGTTTAGTCTTTGCTTGGATGTCCATGACTGGTCAAGAAAATCCTTTCTATGAATACTATGATGAAATCTTAGATATTTGTGCTGAATATGACATGACAATTTCTCTTGGTGATGCATGTCGTCCAGGTTGTTTAGCGGATGCTACAGATATATGCCAAATTGAAGAACTTGTTCGTCTGGGCGAGTTAACAAAACGAGCTCGTGAACGTGGTGTGCAAGTATTGGTAGAAGGTCCAGGTCATGTGCCGTTGAATCAAGTCCAAGCCAATATGGAAGTACAACAAACAATCTGCGATGGGGCACCATTCTATGTATTAGGACCATTGGTGACAGACATCGCACAAGGCTATGACCATATTACGGCAGCTATCGGTGGTGCCGTAGCAGCCATGCATGGGGCAGCTTTCCTTTGCTATGTAACACCAGCAGAACATTTAGCATTGCCTGATGAAAATGATGTAAAAGAAGGAATTATGGCTTTCAAAATTGCAGCTCATGCAGCCGATATCGCAAAAGGTATACCTAATGCACGAGAACGTGATGACCGCATGGCAGAAGCGCGGCAAAAACTCGATTGGGAAGCGCAATATGTAGTGGCATTAGATCCTGAAAAAGCACGTCGTATCCGTGAAAGCCGTGCCCCAGAAGAAGGACACAAAGAAGCTTGCAGTATGTGTGGTAAATTCTGCGCCGTACGAAGCATCAACAAAGCCTTAGAGGGAGAGACAATTGATATATTATAAATGAGAAACGAAACAGCCAACTCTCGTAGGGGAGTTGGTTGTTTTTTACTTTATTCATCATATAAAGAAATCCTGTTGTTATATTAACTTATACCTATAAACTAGACAGATAACATGTATTAATTTGTTTAACTCTTAATACAATATATGCATATGTAACATATACTTATAAAAAATACCTTGATTATTAGGGGGGTTAATGTATGATAAGAATAACATATATTAAATTTAGTTATAATGTTGAGGTGTACTATGAGAAAAAGAACGTTAATTGCCCTTGGATTAGCCAGTGTATTTGCAGTCAATGCAGGTACTGCTACAGTAGAAGCTAGTTGGTTAAGTAAAACGTTAAAGAAATTAGATAATGCTTTGGGGGTTCCTGATAGTAATACACAGGTGACACAACAGACTGACGGGTATTTACATTTGCCTCAATCTGGAGATAGATGGATTTTGGTATATCAAAATAAATATTATAATACATATTTAGATAGAACAAAAACAATTGCAGGTGGAGAAGCTCAGGATAGATTTGTCCATGGGGTTTTCAAATGAGAATTTACACCTTTGGGATCACAATGGTTAGGTGGATTCGGAGCAGTTAAACCTGACACTGTCACTGTAGAATATTATTTTAGAAAATATGATGTTGATAGTGTTAGAGGGGGCACTCTTTATCGCGGATATATCCCTGAAACATATTATGATGTACATGGAAATTTATTGTGGAAAGGTAATAGCATAGAGGATAAATATCGTGGTAATTATATACCCGATTCTGAAGACGAACACATCAAAGACCGGCTCTTCCATATGTTCGGCTGGGATTATTAATCCATAAAACAGTTTTATACTTATCGTAACAAGGGGGATGTATTGTGAAAAAGTGAAAACTATTAGGGTTAGCCTGCTCATTATTTGTGTTAGCAGGTTGTGCGAGTATGGACTCGAACATTGAAGTGGATAATGATTTTAGTGGTAAATGGGAATCACAACTACAAATTCCCCAGCCAATGAGCAGAGTAGAACTAGAATCAACACTTCAAGATTCTTTACAAAAAGAAGCGAAAGGTTCAGTGTCTATAAAAAAATTAGATAATAAGGAAACTACAGATAAAATTCAAAAAGTCCAACAAGAGCTAAAAGAATTTGCTGATAAACATATTAAATTAGTAGCCGTTGATCCAACAGGTAAAGAAATTAGTGATAAAGATGGTACCATAAAATCTGACAATTGGAAGATTACAGCAAAGTTTGATGATGACAAGGAATTGACAAAAACATATAAAATTATTTATGGTGCATTAGGTAATAGTTCTGCAAAAAATGTTATTTCCCCGTATGGTGATGAAAGTAATGAATACATGTTCTATATGGGTAAATCTTTTGGGACAACAAAAATTACGGTTGATGGAGACATAAAAAAAGACTTTGAAACAGATGGAGTCATCAAGGATAATACAATCACGTTTGTGAAGGATAAAGAAATTCGTTTTGTCTTTACAAAAGCTTCACATTTCCTTAAAAATACAATTATTGCCATTGTTATTATAGGTGGTGCAATTGGCGGATTCATTGTTTGGAAACGAAGAGGTGTGTAAGATGAAGATAAAACAAACTTTTGTAAAAGGTTTTGCTTTAGTAGCAGTAGTTGTCTCTTTGGCAGGCTGTGGTTCAGTATCCTCAATAGGTGGAAGCCCAGATTTATCGGGAACGTGGTATCAATATCAACCAGGTTCAACAGATGGTAGTACATATAGGAGCGGTACCGTATATAAAATTACAATAGAAAAAGTTAGCGACCGCACTTATAAAATTGAAGAATCAAAATATTATCAAAAAGGGATTAATGTAAAACATATATTCCTTAACAAAGAGGAATACTTAAAAAATTTTGATGGATTTATGACGTGGGGCGAAGAAAAAGGTCCTAACAAAGTAGGCGTAGTACCACAATATGATGAAATACATGAATGGGTGGGAAAAGTAGATAAATTTAATAAACATGAAGAAACTTTAACGGTTAGAGATGGAGTTGTATATTCTGCTTCAAATGGCGCCTCACATACAATTAAAGAAGAAAATGGGAAAATGATACTTGAGAGTGAGGATGAAATAAAATTAGAAAAAACCGATGATTCATTTTTTGATGAAGCCTTCAAACAAGAAGAAGAATTGATTAGAAAAGATCTGAAAGAAGAAAATGAAAAACATCCAATGTATAGGTATGACGTTAGGAACATTACTTTTACAAAACGAGATATATAGTATCTAAAGTTAAGGTTCTCCCTTGCTTTTATATAAAGTTTTGTGCTATACTAATCGAGTATGAATACACACGCAACTAGACTATCAGTTCTGTGCGCAATTTCGCGTTTGCTGAGGGATGAGGGTTGCGGAGGTTTTTTAACAGGAGGTGCCAACATGGCAGTAGTATCACTTAAACAATTATTAGAAGCTGGTGTTCACTTTGGACATCAAACAAGAAGATGGAATCCTAAGATGGCTAAATTCATCTTCACTGAACGTAATGGTATTTATATCATTGACCTTCAAAAAACTGTAAAAAAAGTAGAAGAAGCATATGACTTCTTACGTGAAGTAGCTCAACAAGGAAAAACAATCCTTTTTGTAGGTACTAAAAAACAAGCTCAAGAAGCTGTAAAAGAAGAAGCTCTTCGTGCTAATATGTACTTCGTTAACGAACGTTGGTTGGGCGGTATGTTGACTAACTTCAAAACTATCGAAGCTCGTATTAAACGTTTAAAACAATTAGAAAAAATGGCTGAAGATGGAACATTTGAAGTTCTTCCTAAAAAAGAAGTAATTCGTCTTCGTCATGAATGGGAAAAATTGGAAAAATATCTTGGTGGTATTAAAGATATGCCAGAAATGCCAGGTGCACTTTTCGTAATCGACCCTAAAAAAGAAAAAATCGCTATTGCAGAAGCTAAAAAATTAGGTATTCCTGTTGTAGCAACTGTAGACACTAACTGTGATCCAGACGAAGTTGATTTCCCAATCCCAGCAAATGATGACGCTATTCGTGCAGTTAAATTGTTAGCTGGTAAAATGGCTGATGCTATTTTAGAAGGTCGTCAAGGTGAACAAGACGCATTCGGTACAGAATCTGCTTCCGAAGAAGCGTAAGAATCTGTAAGATTATTTAACAATATATACAGACATAGTCTTAATTGATAAATAAGTAATAACGATGTAAAATTAAGGTAAGGCTAAGGTCTTACCTTAATTATTTATAGGAGGAAAAATCATGGCTCAAATTACAGCAGCTTTAGTAAAAGAATTACGCGACATGACTGGCGCAGGTATGATGGATGCTAAAAAAGCATTGGTAGAAGTTGATGGCGATATCCAAAAAGCAGTTGACTTCCTTCGTGAAAAAGGCTTAGCGGCAGCAGCTAAAAAAGCTGGTCGTATTGCAGCTGAAGGTGTGGTAGCATCTTACATTCATGGTGGTGGACGTATTGGTGTATTAGTAGAAATCAACTGTGAAACAGACTTCGTTGCTAAAACTGATGATTTCCAAGCTCTTTGTAAAGACGTAGCAATGCAAATCGCTGCAGCTAACCCTACATACTTAAAACGTGAAGACGTTCCAGCTGATGTCATCGAACACGAAAAAGCTGTATTGATGGAGCAAGCTAAAGTAGAAGCTGAAGAAGACGTTAAAGCTGGCCGTAAACCAAAACCAGAAGCAGTTCTTGAAAAAATGGTAGCTGGCCGCGTTGAAAAATTCTATAAAGAAAACTGCCTATTAGAACAAGTTTTCATTAAAGACGGTGAAAAAACTGTACAAGCTATGATCAATGAAGCAATCGCTAAAATCGGTGAAAACATTAACGTACGTCGTTATGTTCGCTACGCATTAGGCGAAGGTATCGAAAAGAAACAAGACGATTTCGTTGCAGAAGTTATGGCTACTGTAGGTAAATAAGTACGGAGATAAGAGAACACCGCAAGTGTTCTCTTATTTTTGAATTATTTGTTAGAAACGTCATAAGGAGAAGGACATGAGTGAACGTAAATTTAAACGTATTGTATTAAAACTTAGCGGTGAAGCCTTAGCAGGTGATCAAGGATTTGGTATTAATCCACAAGTGGTAGAGCCATTAGCACAAGAAATTGCACAAATTTCCAAAGAAAGTGGTATTGAAATTGCTATCGTTGTAGGTGGTGGAAATATCTGGCGTGGTCTATCCGGTAGTGCTAAGGGTATGGACCGTGCATCTGCTGATTACATGGGTATGATTGCAACAGTAATGAATGCTATTGCATTACAAGATGCTCTTGAAAATGCAGGTGTAGCAACTCGTGTTCAAACTGCTATCGAAATGCAAGAAGTAGCAGAACCATACATTCGTCGTCGTGCCATTCGTCACTTAGAAAAAGGTCGTATTGTTATCTTTGCAGCAGGTACTGGTAATCCGTACTTCTCTACAGATACAACAGCTGCTTTGCGTGCTGCTGAAATCGAAGCAGATGCTATTTTAATGGCGAAAAAATTTGCTGATGGTGTTTATGATTCTGATCCTAAAACAAATCCTAATGCTGTAAAATTTGATGAATTAACATATATGGATGTTATCAGCAAAGAATTAAAAGTTATGGATGCTACATCTACTACTTTGTGTAAAGATAATCATATTCCTATCGTTGTATTCAGTATGGATATCCCTGGCAACATCACACGTGCTGCCAAAGGAGAAGCCATCGGTACTATCGTAAAATAAAAGGTGAACACTATGGAAATTAAAGAAATTATTAGTCGCGAAGAAGCTCGCATGGATAAAACAATTGAATCCTTAAAACATGAATTTGCTAATGTACGCACAGGTCGTGCTCATACATCTCTATTAGATTCTGTAATGGTTGATTACTATGGTGCGCCAACACCTGTTAATCAAGTGGCGAATGTATCTGCGCCAGATCCTCGCATGATTTTAATCGCGCCATGGGATAAAACAATGATTGGTGCCATTGAAAAAGCAATCTTAACATCTGACTTAGGATTAAATCCTAATAATGATGGTGATTCTATTCGTTTGGCCATTCCTCAATTGACGGAAGATCGTCGTAAAGAATTGGTAAAAGTTGTAAGCAAAAAAGCAGAAGACGCTAAAGTTGCGATTCGTAACATTCGTCGTGATGCTAATGATGCAATCAAAAAAGAAGAAAAAGCGAAAACAATTACTGAAGACGTGTCAAAAGATGGACAAGATCAAGTTCAAAAGTTGACTGACAAAAAAATCAAATTAATTGATGAACTTCGCGATACAAAAGAAAAGGATGTTATGTCTGTCTAATGGAACATACATCTATTTTGGGATTTCCATGGCAGCTTGCACAGTCTCTTTTGCAGGCTGCCTCTATCCCTTTTACTACGAAAATAGAAAAGAACTATAATCGCTTCTTTTCCATTTCTTCCGAAGAATGTTATGTAGGCCGTGTCAAAGTAACGGAAGGTACATGGGAGATAGTTCTCTTTCATCCTATGGTAGCCAGTCATGTGACAGTGTCGAATGAGGTACAATATGCTAAAAAACTTATGGAAGAAAAGTAAACAACAAGAGAGACCGACTGTAGATCCTACTAATATTCCAGAACATATTGCCATTATCATGGATGGTAATGGCAGATGGGCCAAGCGGAAAGGCATGCCACGTAGTATGGGGCATCGTGCAGGTGCGGAAGTATTAAAGGACATTGTGAAAGCTGCCCAAGGATTTGGTGTGAAAGCACTGACTGTATATGGTTTTTCCACGGAAAATTGGAAACGCCCAGAAGAAGAAGTCAGCCTGTTAATGGGTCTTATTAAAGAGTATTTACTTTCAAATGTAAAGCGAATGCATGCGGAAGGCGTGCGCATTCGTTTTGTGGGAGATATTACTAAGCTATCTGAAGAGTTACAAAAAATCATTAAAGAATCTGAGGATTTGACACAAGAAAATACAGGAATCACTTTGCAATTAGCGATCAACTATGGGGGACGCGACGAACTCACTCGAGCTACAAAACGGATTGTCCAGGATGTGGCAAGTGGTATCATCTCTGAGGAGGATATTACAGAAACATTGATTTCTTCCTATTTAGATACACAAGAATTTGACCGTGTAGATTTACTGATTCGACCAAGCAATGATGCACGTATCAGTAATTTTTTACTATGGCAAATTGCCTATGCAGAGTTCTGGTTTACCCCTTTACATTGGCCAGATTTTACACCGCAAGTGTTGGAAGAAGCCATTTTGGCATATCAACAACGTGAACGTAGATTTGGTGGTTTAAAAGAGGAGAAATAATATGTTAAAAACCCGTCTCATCACAGCTTTGATTGGCGTTGTCTTGTTGGCGGTTGCCATCACCTATGGGGGGCTGTTTTTTAATCTTGTGATGTCCGTGTTGGCTTTCATTGGTTGGGTAGAGTGTGTCAGCTTATTTCGTCATATGAAACGACGTTTATTACCATTATGGGGATTTATTTATATTGTCCTTGTATGTGGTTCCTTAGTGTTTGGTAACTATCCATTAGCAATATTTCTAGGCGTTTTGGTGATGTTGGCTATGGTCATTGAATATACCTTCTGCAACGGTAAAATAACGCTTCCAGCAGTACAATCTACCATCAGTAGCTTGTTGTATGTCACAAGTGGCTTTATAGCACTGATAGTGTTACGTGATAATAAAATCTATGAAAATACGAGCTATTACGCAGATCAAGATGGGTTCGGTATGGCTGTCATATGGCTTGTGCTAATCTCTATTTGGGCCAGTGATACCTTTGCCTATTTTGTGGGTCGTTCCATTGGTAAGCGAAACATCGTGCCTAGCATTAGCCCTAATAAAACTTTAGAAGGTTTCATTGGTGGTTTCATTGGCTGTGTTTTGACAGGATGGATTGGCTCTATTTGCTTAGGATTACCAATGAATTTTGGTATTGGAATAGGGATAATCGTCGGCATATTAGCACCGCTAGGAGATTTATTTGAATCTAAATTAAAACGTGAAGCAAATAAAAAAGATTCCGGTACATTACTGCCTGGTCATGGTGGTGTATTAGATCGTTTTGATAGTCTACTATTTGCGGCACCATTAGTATTGGCATATATTCTTATGCTGTAAAGATTTAATCTTAAGGAGACCTTTATGAAAGCTATAAGTATTTTAGGCTCCACCGGGTCAATAGGAACACAAACGTTAGATGTCATTCGTCAACATCCAGATCAATTTCAAGCAGTGGCACTAGTAACACATAGCAACATTGCTTTGCTAGAACAACAAATTACAGAATTTAATCCAATTATGGCGGGTGTTGTAGATGAGCATGCCTATGCCATATTGAAAGCACGATATCAAGGCCCTACAGAGATTGTAGGAGGCAAAGAAGCCTTGCTTCTAGCAGCTACCTTGCCAGAATCGACAATGGTGGTCACTGCCGTAGTGGGAGCAGCTGGAATTGAACCAACGATGGCTGCGATTCAGGCAAAAAAAACGATTGGACTTGCTAATAAAGAAACCTTAGTGGCTTGTGGATCTTTAATTACAAAAGCTGCACAAGACTATGGCGTGTCGATTTTACCCATTGATAGTGAACATAGTGCAATTTTTCAGTGTTTGGAAGGACAAGATAGAGGTAATGTTGAGAAGTTAATTATTACAGCTTCAGGCGGTGCCTTACGTCATTGGAAGTCGGAAGATCTTTATAGAGCAACAGCAAAAGATTGTTTAGCCCATCCCACTTGGAATATGGGAAATAAAATTACCATTGACTCAGCTACTTTATTCAATAAAGGATTAGAAGTGATTGAAGCTCATTGGTTGTTTGATTTCGATTACAATCATATTGATGTAGTAGTACATCCCCAAAGTATTGTACACTCTATGATTCAAATGAAAGATGGAGCTATTTTAGCACAATTAGGGAATCCAGATATGCGTGAGCCCATTCAATATGCGATGACCTATCCAAAACGATATCCTTTACAAATGGAACATTTAGATTTTACTAAGGGTTTAGATCTTCAGTTTATGGCACCTAGGTGGGATGATTTTCCTGCCTTACGACTCGCTTTCACAGTGGGAAAAGAAGGCGGTTATGCACCTGCTGTATTCAATGCAGCAAATGAAATGGCGGTGTATGCCTTACTGGATGAGCGAATTACTTATGGACATATATATGAAGTAGTTTCAACCGTTCTTGGACGCATGAATAATGGTGTACCTACATCTATTGAAGATGTACTCAGCATGGATGCGTGGGCAAGACAAGAAGCTACGAAAGAAATACAAAGGAGAAGTGCATGTTAATTACAATTTTAGGAGCTGTCTTTGTATTCGGTGTCATTGTTATGATTCACGAATTAGGACATTTTCTAACGGCGAAAGCCTGCGGCATGCGTGTTGATGAATTTGCTATCGGCATTGGCCCTAATATTATACAAAAACAAAAAGGAGAAACACTTTACTCTTTACGTCTTTTGCCATTAGGTGGATTCAACAAAATTGCAGGTATGGATCCTTCTGAAGATGTAGGTGAACGTGGGTTCAACAGCAAACCTGTATGGCAACGATTTATCGTAATCGCTGCGGGTGCTACATTTAATTTTTTGTTGGCTATTGTGATATACTTTTTTGTATTTGCCTTTCATGGCACTACAATTCCATCTCATGAACCAATTATCGGAGATACCTTAGCAGGAAATCCAGCAGCTACAGCTGGTATCCAAAAAGGAGATAAAATTGTATCTATCAATGGTCAATCCATTACAGAATGGAAGGATATTACAGAGTCTCTGAAAGGCCATAGTAATCATGTAGTATCTGTTACATTAGATAGAAATGGTGAGAGTATATCTACGACTGTCATTCCTCGTGAATCTGGTGATAGAGCCGTCATCGGAATCAATCCAGTATTAGAAGTAAAAGAGTACGGTATTGGTGAATCTGCAGTGCAAGCATTAACACATACGGGATCTACTCTTGCTGATATGATACAAGGTTTATGGAATATTGTAACAGGACACAGTAAAGGCGATGTAGCTGGTCCTATCGGTGTCGCACAAATGGCGGGGCAAGTAGCACAACATGGTTTTATTAGTTTGATGTTATTTACTGCCTTATTGAGTTTAAATCTTGGCGTAATCAATTTATTACCAATTCCTGTACTAGATGGTGGACATTTGGTGTTGTTGATTCTGGAAGGTATTACGGGTCGTAAACTGCCAGAAAAGGCATTGCAATATATCCAAATGACTGGTGTAGGCTTATTACTATTAGTATTTGTATATTCTACATTCCAAGATATTCTACGATTATTTTAGAGGTATACTATGATAGAACGTAAACCGACAAAGGGTATTCAAGTGGGTACCGTCCATATTGGGAATCACGCACCTGTCAGTATCCAATCGATGATTACTACAAATCCTGTAAAAGTTGAGCAATCTATTGAAGAAATTAATCGCTTGGCTACCGCTGGTTGTGAACTAGTTCGTTTAGCTGTTCCTGATATGGCAGCGGCAAAAGCCATTAAAGATATTAAAGAACGTGCCATGATTCCTTTAATTGCGGATATCCATTTTGACTACCGCTTAGCACTACAAGCTATTGATAGTGGTATCGATGGGCTTCGCATTAATCCAGGAAATATTGGCAGTATCGATAATGTGGTAAAAGTTGTAGGAAAAGCTAAGCCGAAGTTGATTCCGATTCGTATAGGTGTCAATGCTGGATCCTTACCACAGCATGTATTAGATGCTTATGGAGGACATCCTACAGCGGATGGTATGGTGGAGACTGCCTTAGAACATATTCGCATTTTAGAATCTTTAGAATATGACCAAATGAAAGTTTCTATTAAAGCTACAGATGTACCTTTAATGATTGAAGCGTACCGCAAATTATCCAGCAAAATACCATATCCATTGCATTTAGGTGTAACGGAAGCAGGCACAATCAAACAAGGAACTATTAAATCTGCTATAGGAATTGGTACACTACTGGCCGATGGTATCGGTGATACGATTCGTGTCTCTTTGACAGGAGACCCTATCCATGAGGTAGAAGTGGCAAAAACTATTTTAAGCTCTTTGGAACTTCGCACGTTTGGAGCAACTATGATTTCTTGCCCTACATGTGGCAGATGCCAAGTTAACTTATTCAATATGGCAGATATTGTAGAGGAACGATTGAAATCTATCAAAGCGCCAATTCGAGTAGCTGTTATGGGATGTGTAGTAAACGGACCTGGAGAAGCACGAGAGGCTGATTTTGGTATTGCCGGAGGTAAAGGACAGGGGATTATTTTCCGTAAAGGAAAAGTTTTAAAAACTGTTCCAGAACAAGAATTAGTAGATACCTTATTTGCTGAAATCGATCAATATCTGTTGACACTAGAAAACAAATAATGATAGGAAAATTTGTTTTCTAAAATGAAATACTATCCATTACTATTAGAATACTTGGTATAGTAATTCCATAGCATATATAGTTAAGATATTTCCAATAAGTATGAATCATATAGAATATAAAGGAGTAAGTTATGTTAGCAAGTCGCTTATATGCACCAACATTACGGGAAATGCCATCCGATGCTGATGTAATTAGCCAACAATTAATGTTGCGCGCTGGCTTTGTTCGTAAAGTAGCTGGTGGTTTATACACCTATTTACCATTAGCGTGGCGCAGTATCCATAAAATTAATGCTATTATCCGTGAAGAAATGGCAGCCATTCAGAGCCAAGAAATTATGATGCCTATTCTTCAACCTAGTGAATTATGGGAAGAATCTGGTCGCTGGGCTGCGTACGGTGCAGAAATGATGCGTATTTCCGACCGTCATGGCCGTGAATATTGCTTAGGACCAACTCATGAAGAAATGGTAACTAATCTTGTTCGAGGAGAAGTAAATTCCTATCGTCAATTGCCGTTGAGTTTGTATCAAATTCAAAATAAATATCGCGATGAACGTCGTCCACGCTACGGATTGATGCGTAGCCGTGAGTTCATTATGAAAGATGCCTATTCCTTTGACATCGACGAAGAGGGTATGAGCAAATCTTTCTGGGATATGTATGAAGCATATAGCAAAATCTTCAAACGTTGTGGCTTAACATGTAAACCAGTAGAAGCAGATAATGGCGCTATTGGCGGTTCTGGTAGTTTTGAGTTTATGGCATTGGCGGAATCTGGAGAAGCAGATGTCATCCACTGTACGAAATGTGATTATGCAGCGAATATTGAAATTGGCCAACCAAAAGTATTGGAAGTGGAACCAGAAGATGCTAAAGCATTGGAAACAGTATCTACACCAGAGGCGAAAACAATTCAAGCCGTAGCAGATATGTTGGAATTACCATTAGAAAAAACAATTAAAGCTGTAGTATACAACATTGAAGGTAAAGTTATTCTTGCCATTGTTCGTGGTGACCATGAAGTAAATGAAATTGCTGTACAGCGTGCTGTAGAAGGTGGTATTGAACCAGAAATGGCTACTCCGGAAGATTTAGTTCGCGTTGGATTAACGGCTGGGTTCATTAGTCCTGTAGGACTTTCACAATCAGAAGAGTTCGCCATTGTAGTGGATGAAACAGTGATGAATTTACACAATGTATGTGGCGGTGCTAATACAGCAGATGCACACTATATTAATATCAATCCTAACCGTGATTTTAATGTAGACGACATCATCGTGGCACCAATTCGTTTGATTACCTTAGACGATCCATGCCCTAAATGCGGTGGTCAACTTCGCATCGACAAAGGCATTGAAGTAGGACAAGTATTCAAATTGGGGACAAAATACTCCGAATCTATGAATGCTACCGTATTGAACCAAGGTGGTCGCCCAACTCCATTCCAAATGGGTTGCTATGGTATCGGGGTAGGCCGCACATTAGCAGCAGCTATTGAACAAAGTTATGATGAAAATGGTATCATTTGGCCAGTAGCGATTGCTCCGTTTGAGGTTGTTATTGTTCCTATCAATGCCAAAGACGATGCTTTGATGGAAGTGAGTGAACGCTTGTACAAAGAAATGCAACAGGCCGGTGTAGATGTGTTATTGGATGATCGTAAGGACCGTGCCGGTGTTAAATTTAAAGATGCCGACCTTATTGGATATCCTGTACGCATTACAGTAAGTAAAAATACCGTCGAATCTGGTGAAGTAGAATTACGTGTGCGCAAAGATGGTTCTACAAGCACAGTAAAAATCGATGAAGTAACCACGTCCGTTCAAGGATTACTTCGTCTATTAAAAGATGGATTTTCTATATAATTAAAATAGTATTATAAATTAATAAGAGCTGCTCTCTGCGTATTATATGCAGAGAACAGCTCTTTTGTTTATAATACAAGTAAAAACAGCATAAAATGATGTAATCAAGAAAAATAGTTATCATAAAATTATTTATTTTACAATAAAAAACTTGTATAATTTATAGTAAATACTTTTATTTCTTTATTTATATTGGGCGATATAAATAGGGAATCATAAACAACATATGCAGTCTTTCATGAATGTTTCTAACTATTACAATCGTATTGTGAAATATACGTATCAGAATATGAATAAAGGGCTGCTAAGTATAATGCATGGTATAAGTAACGCATTCTTATATGAATAATGTGTTACTTATAAAAATACATATAGAAGGGAGTCCATGTAATTAATTACATTAACGTACTATGTCAATATTAGGTTGTGTAGTGAAAAATAATTAAGGAGTAAATCAATGACTAAGAAAAAGAATTTCATAGCATATTTGTCTTCGGTTTTCTTGCTGATTGTTAGTCTAGTATTGACTGCATGCGGTGGTCCAAACGATGATAAAAAAGATGCTTCACAATCTGGAAAAATTATAGAGATTACTGACGTATCAGGACAAACAGTAACACTAAAGAAACCAGCCGAACGTGTTATCGTACAATGGAGTGCAACTGGCGGGGCTTTCTTAACTATGGCCGCAATGGAAGGGAAAGATGTGGCAAAAACTATTGTTGGTATTGATCCATATTTACAAAAAACTCGTACAGATATGTGGAATCAGTTTAAAAAAGATATACCTGAACTAGATAAAATACCTCAAATCGGCTCTGTAAATGATAAGACCTTTGATACAGAAAAAGTTATTTCTTTAAACCCAGATGTTATCTTTATTCCTCTTAATATGAAAGCTCAATATGAATCTGACTATAAGCCTAAGCTTGATGCAGCAGGTATAACTACGATTTATATTGATTATCATGCAGAGAAGTTAGAAAATCATCAAAAAACTATGGAAGTTATTGGTAAAGCATTAGGAAAAGAAGAACGTGCCAAAGAAATTGAAACATTCTATACAGACCATTTAACCAAGGTCCTCGATCGTGTAAAAACAATCAATAAAACAAAACCAACTGTGTATATTGAAGCTGGAAATGAAGGGCCAGAGGCATTTGGACTATCATACAGTGATAAAATAGCCTGGGGTGCTATAGCTACAAGAGTAGGTGGTGATTTGATCACTAAGGATGTAATTAAATCTGCAGAACCAGTAAACCCTGAGTTTGTACTAGATAAAAACCCTGATGTAATACTGATTACTGGCTCCTACTGGCCAAATAAAGCTACTTCTATGCGTTTAGGTTATGATACTGACGAAGCTCATTCACGAGAACTTTTAAAAGCTTTCACAACGGAACGTAAAGGATGGGATACTTTAAAAGCAGTAAATAATAAAAAAGTTTTCTCGGCTCACCATGGTTTACCACGCGAAGTGTATGATGTAGCTGTATTCGAATATTTGGCTAAGACATTCTATCCTGAAGAGTTCTCCGATATAAATCCAGAAAATACACTTAAGGAGTTCTATGATAAATTCCTTCCATTCACTTACGGTGGTATTTGGTTCATGCAATTAAAATAAGAGAGGTCTTACATAGTGACAGACATTAAAAATCAATACGACTACAGGAAGCAAACGTATCATAAGTTACTATATATACTTATTGGATTAGTAATTTGTTTTGTTAGTTTTGTGACTGATATAGTAGTAGGTCCTGCAAATCTTACCTTTCATGATATATGGCTTGTATTAATACAATCTTCAGATATTTCCAAAAATGCCTATGTTATCATATGGTCATTACGCCTTCCAATGGCAATTATGGCATTATTAGTAGGTGCTGCCCTAGGAATTGCAGGGGCAGGTATGCAGACTATTTTAGATAACCCATTGTCTAGTCCCTATACATTAGGTATTTCTGCGGGTGCCGGTTTTGGGGCCTCTTTGATGGTAGTTGTAGGTGTGAGTGCGCTAGAGTTTTTAGGAGTGTTTATGGTTCCATTCGGAGCCTTTGCATTTGCGGCACTCACAAGTTTTGCTATCTATTCAATTAATAAAATAAAAATGTTTTCCTCTGAAACTATGATTTTAGCGGGGATTGGAATGATGTTTTTATTTCAAGCCTTACAATCACTGATGCAATATATGGCATCTCCTGAAGCTTTACAAAACATTGTATTTTGGACAATGGGTAGCTTATCAAAAGCAAATTGGATTAATATTACTATTATTTTAGTTGTATTAATTATTATGTTACCGCTTATGATGAAAGAAGCGTGGCATTTGACTGCTTTAAAATTAGGTGATGAAAAAGCTGCTGGACTAGGTGTAAATGTTGAAAAACTACGAATAAAAGTGTTTACTTTTATCTCCATTATTACTGCAGTTGCAGTTTCCTTTGTTGGTACGATTGGATTTATTGGTATCGTAGGTCCACATATTGCACGTATATTAGTCGGTGAAGATCAACGTTTTTTCCTACCTTTATCAGCAATATGCGGTATGTCTATATTATCGATTGCATCCATCGTAAGTAAAATGCTAGTGCCTGGAGCTATGTTTCCAATCGGTATCGTAACTGCTATTATAGGTGTTCCTTTCTTCTTTTCATTAGTTTTATCGAAAAAAAGGAGATTTTAAATGATTGAAGTTCAAAATTTATCATTTGGATATTCTTCTGAATATGAATCTCAGATTCTACGAGGAGTTGACTTTTCAGTCAAAACTGGAAAATTAACAGCTCTTATCGGTACTAATGGAGCAGGTAAATCAACCTTGTTAAAAGCAATAGTGGGACTTCTGAAAAGTAATGGAAATATACTTA
This sequence comes from uncultured Veillonella sp., assembly GCA_963518085.1. GTDB lineage: Bacteria > Bacillota > Negativicutes > Veillonellales > Veillonellaceae > F0422. Next base: position 90,558 of record CAUQIB010000001.1, read on the forward strand.
TTAATGGAAAACCTACGACTAATTATTCAAATAAAGAATTCACTAATATGGTGAGCTATTTATCTCAAGATAATGATTGCAAGGTGAACTTAACTGTTTTTGAAGTAGTCATGTTGGGGCGGATGGGCTCTATGTCTTTTAAGGTAAAAGATAGCGACATTGCGGCTACCAATAAAATTTTAGATCGACTGAATTTACAGAAGTTTGCTTCTAGAAATATAACAGAACTAAGCGGAGGGCAACGACAACTTGTATTTATGGCACAAGCTTTAGTAAAAGAACCACAAATTCTTATCTTAGATGAACCTACAAGTGCCCTTGACTTGCATAAACAATTTGACTTATTAACATTACTAAAAAATCTTACAGAAGAACATGTGTTTACTACTTTAGTTACCTTGCATCATCTTGACCTAGCAGCAGCCTTTGCTGATGAAATTATCGTATTAAAAGAAGGTCAAGTCTATGCACAAGGTGCTCCTGTAGAGATTCTTACTGAGTCAATGATGGAAGAAGTATACCAAGTTAAAACGAAAATTTACATGGATAATAAAGGTATTCCGCACGTAATACCTTTAGAAGCAATTACAGCATAATACGGAATAATCGCTTATTCGAGTCACTCACATACTATTGTGAGCACTTGTGAATAAGGGCTCTTTTTCATATTTAGGGGCTACTCATATAAAAAGTTCTTAGCACTAGCTATTTAAATAGCTAGTGCTATTCTTTTTTATCCTTTTTGCTTAATAGAAGTATACGACCTCTGAATCGATCAAAATTACGCAACCCATAACTTATTCTCTTTAACACTTTAATGCTGTTATTACACCCTTCTGTAAACCCATTGGAAGCGCGTGTATCTTGTTTATACCGGCAAGCAAAAGGGTTCTTTTCGATGAAAGTATGATTACATTCCAGATACTTATAACCTCTTTGTAAGTAGGTAGCAGTCACTATCTGATGCTGTGTAGCACCAAACTTAGTATCTCGAGGACGCTTACCTTTAGACTTTCTAATGCTTGTGCCACAATGTGGATATACCTGCTCAGCTGCTGGCATCTCGAGCGTGAAGTGAATAGAACCATCCTCATTTACTTTCTTAAATTTAATAGGTTTCTCTTTAATATTAAAGACAATTTCTGTATAATGAAAGTACATAAGACGGAGATGGACTTTTATGAGCCTGTAAATATTACATTAGAATGAAATAATCAGAGTTTATTGGAAAGCTATGGGGTTACTGTCGTATCGATGCCTGTTATAGAAAATAATGACTTATAATATTACTATCTCCGTAGGCAATCTAAAAGGTGATAGAAGTAGGGTACATTAAATCACATGGTAAGTTAACCTAGGTTGGACATATAGATTCTAAAAGAGAGAGGAGAATACGTATGAAACACAAACATTTGGCATTACTAGTATTAGCGACAATTCCTTTATTAGCTCGAGGGGAAGGTTTTACCGTAGACACGGTAACTCGAAATGATTGGAAAACGGTGGATACGATTTCCCTCGGTGAGACATTAGCTAAAAATGGGGGCACTATTACTGAAAATAGTGCTACAAACATTAAGTATGAGTATAAGTATGCTGATGGCACTATCTTAGGGACAAAAACTAAGTATATGAAACACGGCGATACAGTTAATGAAATTATTACGAATCGAAATGTGACGGTTTCAAATGATATTCGGACGAAACCTACTACGGAAACGACAATAGCATCGGAGGGGACGATTCATTTCATTCATGTAGATGATGGCACCTCTATTGATTGGCAAGATGGGGTACATGTGTATAACTCCAACAATAAGCTGGTTGATCGATCAGAAACGATTTTAAATTTTGATACGAAGACAAATTTCAATGTTACGACCCATAAAAGATATCATGGACACTATTATAATATGTTCAACGTGATAAAAGTGGTCGGAGAAGGTTCGACGGGCGACGTGACAAAGCCAGTGTCTACGGTGAACTTTTTAAAGAAAGTGACTATGGATACTCGGGTACAAACAATTAACCCAGGAAATTTAACATACTATGAGAAACGTGTAAATGGATTTTTTCTGCAACCGAATCAAGGGGGAGAATCTCACGTACATTTTCATGATGATCTGACCATGCATACGGAGTCCACTACAAATAATTTGGAAGTGGCTGCGTTCCGCCTAGAAAACGATGGAGAAAATCGGTATCGCACTGTATCTACTAAGGATACGATTGAAGCTGAAAAAGGTGGATCTAGTCTTACCTTTGATGGAAATGTGACAAGTCATATCTCAGGTAATACGGATACAGCGATGCGCTTTTTATCCAATGTGAACTATCATGGCGGTGTTCATGTGGCATCAAAAGAAGGAAAGAACTTTATATCTACTATCACTAATGAATCAGTGGATAACACACAGTATATATTGAATGTCAATACGGATACGAAAAATCATGGTTTTTCCGAATTTAATTTGAAAGCTAATACGGATTTCATCACAAAGAGCACTGGTCGTGTTGTATGGGGTATGTATATCAATGCTGATTCCCATGGTGAAAATCGAATTACTCTTGCAGGTGCTAAGAACAACATTTCCACCACCGGTAAAGATGCAGTCTATGGCATTGACGTAAACTCTAGCTTGAGTGATACAACAGATGCATCAGATTCCAATGAAAAACGTAGTAAAAACTTGGTAGATCTACAGAATACAACGGTTACTACAGATTCTACGTCTGCTGGAAACCCATGGGTATATGGGGTGAAAATGAGCGCTATAAATGGTGAGAATACAGTGAAGCTCACCCATAGTGATGTGAATACTGCCTCTAACTTTGCGGCTAGAAGTATTGATATGCGCGATGAGAATCGGGGGACTAATACAGTCACCTTAGATACTACGAATATCACTACAAAAGGAAACTATGCTTATGGCGTAAATCTTATGAGTTCTGATAAAACTGGTGGTGGGAGTAACTCTATTCATTGGAAAGGGAAGAACGGCATTGTCACTGAGGCAATAACCAATGGATATGGTATACGCATTGAGAAAGATAAATCTAATTCGGGCGCAGGTACAACTATAACCTCTGATGCAGATTCGTCGTTAGCGATTAAGGTAGATACAGAAAAATCAGGTACTGGTATTTCTCAAGTACACTCCAATCCTGATAACAAAACGAATTCTACTTTTAACGGTGATGTATCTATCATGATGCGAGGCAATGGAATTTATAAAACAGCTGTGTTTGCAGGAACTGAAGGTGTAGGTACGAATGACACCTCGTCGAATACTATAACTTTCAATAAAAAGTTAAATATTGATGGGAATCCAACAGATCCAGCTTTAGTAGCGACTGGTAGACATACGAATATTACCGTGTCAGGTAAGGATACGACAACAATTGTTGGTAATGTGTTTGCCGGCAATAGTGGGACAGTTGATGTCAACCTATTGACGAAAGACTCCTATCTCATTGGTATGGCGAACAACAATTCGAGTGGTACTATCAATGTGAAAGCACATAATGGCAATTATTGGGAAATGACTGACAATTCTAACATCAATCAATTGGATCTATCCAATTCGGGAGAAGTTCGATTTGGCGATACAGAGGTTCCTCTATCCTTAACTGCAGATACCTTAGCAGGAACGGGTGGTGTACTCCATATGGCTAGCAATGTGGGGTCAGGTGATACAGACAAACTCATCATTAGGTCTAGTAGTGAAGGAAAACATGGCATTTATTTCCAAAATATGGCAGATTCTAAATCTACGGGCACAGAAGTGTTGCAATTAGTGGAAAGTCTAGGTACACCAGAGAATCACAAGGCAGTATTCTCATTACAGAATGAAGGCAATCATGTAGCAGTTCCTACCGATGATAAAAAGCCTAGTCGTCCAAAAGCTGTCATTGAAAAAGGGGCCTACCTATATACATTAGGCAGACCTACAGATTCGAAAGTCGTTTCTATTAACGATGCAAATGTGAACAACTGGTATCTATTCCCTTATGAGGACGATGGTAAAGGAAAATTGACACCAGGCGCACACTCGACCATTCAATTCGATAACTTATTGTATAATTTACACTTAGGCAATATAGAAACATTGGTTCAGCGGTTAGGAGAAATCCATCTTCAGAAAGATGTGGAACGGTCTAATACGGTATGGGCTAATTATACGAATGGCAAGTTTGACTCTTCCTATCATGGTGGTTACCAACAACGATACTGGGGACTCAAAGGTGGCTATAATTGGATACATCCACGGGATACATGGATTCACTATAGTGGTTTCACCGTAGGTATGATGCAATCGACAGCCACTCTTAATGAATACCAAGGACATGCAAAGTTATCAGGTACTGAGCTTGGTTTCTATTCCACTCAATTGTATAAGGATACTAATGTATATGTAGATCTAGTTGGTAAATTGCGACGTTCTCGAGGTGAGTTCGACTTGGTTAACTATTCTAACGAAGCCTTGCGATCAACCACCATGCATGCGAACTCTTTCTTGGCATCTGTAGAACTGGGAAAACGTATGTACCGCTCCGGCAAAGATGGAGAAGGGCTATTTATACAACCAGAAGCACAACTTACGTATGAAGCGAGTAAAGGATATAGCGTGGATATATCCAATGGATTACATAGCCAGTTAGGAGCCATGCACAGCTTAATAGGTCGCATCGGTGTGCGCGCAGGTGTGAATAACGCATCTGGCACTGCATGGAATCCGTATGTGAAAGTGATGTATGAAAAAGAATTCCTCGGCAATCGAACTCTTACATTTAATGAAAGTACGACAGAACAACTTTCATACAAAGGTCATTGGTTTACCTATGGATTAGGATTCTCATATATGAATCGAGCTAAGACAGAACAGGTGTATCTTGAGGCGCAACGATCCACTCGTGATCGAGTCCAACGAAATTGGCGATTGAAAGTCGGAATACGCCATACATTCTAGGGAAATTTTATATATTTGCCCATTTTTTTTGCAAAATTTGCCCATTTTTAAATAAAAATAATACATAAATCAACTTATTATCAATAGAAATGTGATAATAAAGCCGTATTCTCACATCGAACCCCGTCACGCACTTTGCAAATTTTAAATGGGCAAAAAATGGGCAAAATTACCTAAACTATACGAACACTTACGAACATAAAAAAGAAATAAAAATAACAAAAACCGCTTATTCATGCCGTTCGCGAACACTTACGAACACATACGAATAAGCGGTTATTTTATATTGTATTGTGGTGGAGACGAGGGGAGTCGAACCCCTGTCCAAACATGTTGCCCCCTAGACCTCTCCGAGCGCAGTTGATGTTTTAAACTTCGGATAGTGTTTGGACACCAACAACCTAAGCTATCCTAGCTCATGAGATTTAACTAGCACTAATTGAGCAGATAGAACTAGCTGGCCCGTAGTTTGACGCCACATCCTTCTCCACGGGCGAGAGAAGGTGTGACGTAGCTTATGCAGCTAATGCAAAATTTTCTTCTGCGTTTAATTTAAGGTTCACTGATTTATGGTCAAGTGAGACACCAGCTCGCTTTCTAAGATACATCCATACCTGTCGAAACCTTTACGTCCCCATATGCTATTATTGTCTTATAATTATATAGATATATGTTGTGAAAGTCAAATGTAAATATGTACTTTTTTACATAGATAGTGTATACTATTAAATATCATTCCTAGTACAGAGTCACGGGAGGAATCCTATGTCATATGAAACAGAAACAGTAGCTGAGTTTGAGCGTTTTTCTTCATTAACGGATGAAGAAATTGTTACTATCTATCAACGTGAGAACAATCATTATGCTACTGATTATATTGTGCAACGATATAAAAATTTTGTTCGATCCAAAGCTAGGTCCTATTTTTTAATGGGCGCTGATAAAGAAGATATTATACAAGAAGGTATGATTGGTCTATATAAAGCAACGCGCGATTTTAATCAAGACCATGAGGTTAGCTTCAAAACATTTGCTGAATTATGTATTACACGTCAAATCATTTCTGCTATTAAAGGGGCGAGTCGTCAAAAACACATCCCTTTGAACTCGTATATCTCTTTAAATAAGCCAGCCTATGATGACTCAGAACGAACGCTCATTGAAGTGTTAGAGACAGAAAAAAATCTAGATCCTCAAGAAGTAGTCATCAATAGAGAGCAATATGCTCTGATTAAGGAAGTAATGGAGGCTGTTCTTAGTCCTCTAGAGTGGGATGTATTACGTGGATATATGGATGCCAAGTCGTATCAAGAAATGGCAGAAGAACATCATCGTTCTGTAAAATCCATCGATAATGCATTGCAACGAGTAAAGAAAAAAATGGAAGTTTACTTCGGTCATAACCGTTAATACAGAAAGGAAGAGATTCATGAGAGATTTTCTAATGGTTGTTGAAATTATTATTTCTATTCTTTTGATTGTGGTAGTAGTAGCACAAACTGGTAAGAGTGCAGGTATGGGCGGTGCTGTTTCCGGTGCAGCAGATTCTGTATTCGGTGGTAAAGAGCGTGGCGTAGATGGATTCCTATCACGCTGTACGGTGATTCTTGCTACTTTGTTCGTATTAGTTAGTCTAGCTTTAGATTTAGTGTTAAGTTCTTATTAATACATAAAAAACCCTACCCTATGGTAGGTTTTTTTTATAGAAATACTGAGGTACTATGAGAGAAGAAATTTTAGGATTTTTTAGAGATATATGGCCTGAAGCATATCATATAGAAGATGTTCCTTTCATCTTGGGTTATAAAGGCGAAGAGATTCAGGCATATTTTTCAGTATTACATGAGTTAGAAGAAGAAGGATGTATCCGTATCAAAGACGGAGAATATGGTTCCTATCAAAAAACAGAAGATACGAAATTGATTGGTATCTATAAAGCGAGCAAAAAAGGCTTTGGATTTGTAATACCTGCAGAGGGGAACTTGCCAGATGTATTTATTCCCAATGGTTGTGCAGGGACAGCTATGCACGATGATGAAGTAGAATATATTATCAAACGTAAAGGTACGAGTGAACGAAATGCAGAAGGTATTATCCGTCGTGTTGTGACTCGAAATACAACTCGTGTAGTAGGCATATTTGAACGACTTCCTAAAAGTGGCTTTGTAACACCTCATAATGAACGATTAGGTGAGGATATATATATTCCTTTAGAATGTACTATGGATGCACGAAGTGGTGCCACCGTAGTAGTTGAATTGACAGCTTGGCCAGAGGAACATCGTAAAGCTGAAGGTAAAATTGTAGAAATCGTAGGGGATAGTTCTACACCGGATTTAGATGTATTATCAGTGATGGCCACCTTTGATTTGCCAAAAGAGTTTCCAAAAAATGTGCAAGAAGAGGCCCGGAAGATTTCTTTCACAGTTACTGACGAAACAGGTCGGTTAGATTTACGTCACCAAAAGATGGTTACTATCGACGGAGAAGATGCAAAAGATCTAGATGATGCTGTGCATGCGAAAGCTTTGGACAATGGCAATATTGAATTAGGGGTTCATATTGCCGATGTCAGTCACTACGTGCCATCTGGTTCTATCATTGACCAAGAGGCATATCGACGTGGCACCAGTGTGTATTTAGTGGACCGTGTGATTCCGATGTTGCCGGTGGAGCTGTCAAATGGTATTTGTTCCTTGCAAGCTAAGGAAGATCGCTATGCCATGTCCTGTATCATGGAAGTAAACCCTCAAGGTAAGGTGGTGAACTACACAATTAAACCATCCATCATTCATATTACACGCCGTTGTAGTTATAAGGAAATCTACTTAGCCTTAGAAGAGAACATCATTCCGGATGATTTGGTACCCCTCATGGAGATGGTACGAACTTTGGAGACATTGGCATATCAATTGATGAAGATGCGCCAACAAGCAGGAGCCATTAGTTTTGAATTTCCAGAATATAAAGTTCTCTTAGATGGTATGGGAACACCACAACGAATCGTACGAAAAGATAGAACCATTGCAGAAAAATTAATTGAACAATGTATGCTGTTGGCTAATGAAACAGTGGCAAAGTTCCTTAGCGAACGTTTGGACACATCTATCTATCGTATTCATGAAGATCCAAAGGATACAAAATTAGAACAACTCATCACCGTTCTACATCATTCTGGTTATCCTGTGAAATTGCCAAGTAAGGTTGAGCCTAAACATATTGAGGAATTATTGCAATCCGTCAGCGGTACAGAGATTGAACCGGTGGTACAGATTATGGTACTTCGTTCCATGCAACAAGCAAAATACAGCTCGGAACATATTGGACACTTTGGGTTGGCCTCTAATACATATACCCATTTTACATCGCCCATCCGTCGCTATCCTGATTTGATGGTGCATAGATTGTTACGCTATGTATTAAGTGGTAAGCCAAAACGTATGGCATTAATCGCTGATGAAGCGTACTTAACACATGGCGCCAGTCATTGTTCAGAACGTGAACAAATTGCCACAGAAGCCGAACGAGAAACCTTGGATATGAAAATGGTTCAGTATATGGCGCAATATGTAGGTGAAAGTTTCGAAGGTCATGTAAGTTCCATAACTGCTTTTGGTTTATTCATTGAGCTGGATAATGGGGTGGATGGATTAGTGCCATACAACTTGATGGATGATGACCATTATGTCTTTGATGAACCACATTATATGGCTTATGGTAGACGGACCGGCAAGGAATATAGATTAGGCACACCAGTGACGGTAACGTTAATCAAAGTCGATACGGAACTTCGACAAATTGACTTCGTCATTGGAGAAGTGGAATACATCGATGGCTACATACGAAGAGGTCAAAGTCGTGAAAGATCACTTTCAAAACCTAAAAAAGGAAGTAAAAAATCCAATAGGAAGCAAAAAGAAGAGAAACGAAAACGCCGTGGTAGCCAATCTCATGATATAATAGAAATGACAGGTACCACGAAAGCGGTAGAGCAAATGTTACGCAAGTTAGACACAAAAAAGAAAACAGCCTTTTATGAAGCGATACATAAAAGGGGTAAGCGTAATAAAGGAAAAAAACAGAGGAAACGGTAATGGCGAAAGATAACAATGCATTAATTGTAGATAATCGCAAAGCTCGGCATGACTTTCATATTCATGAAACCTATGAGGCAGGTATTGCCCTTACAGGAACGGAAGTGAAGTCGATTCGGGCTGGGCGCATTAATTTAAAAGATAGTTTTTGTCGCATTGAAAATGGGGAACTTTTTTTATACCAAGTGCATATTAGCAAGTATGAACAGGGTAATCAGTTCAATCACGAGCCGGAACGGACTCGTAAATTGCTTATGCATAAACGAGAAATTCATAAACTCTTAGGACAAGTGAAAGAAAAAGGGTATTCCTTGATTCCATTGAACTTTCATTATAGTCATGGGTATGTAAAAGTTACCATTGGCCTTGTGACGGGTAAGAAAAATTACGATAAACGACAAGATATGGCAGAGCGAGATGCAAAACGAGATATTCAACGCCGTATGAAAGAACAAAATCGTTAGGAAAGGAGGGTCTATGTTAGTCGATTTCCACATGCATACGAATGTATCAGACGGTACGTATATGCCAAGGGATTTAGTGGCATTAGCAAAAGAGAAACAAATACAAGTGATATCTATTACAGATCATGATGAAGTTGGTGCCTACTGTCAATTAACAAATGAGGATAGAACAGGGATTCAAATCTATCATGGTTGCGAATTTAGTACCTATTACAATGAGAAAGAAGTGCACGTATTGGGATATCAATTTTCCTTAGACCATCCGGAACTACAGGATTATATTTCTCACTTTAAAGAAGTGCGTCGTTCTAGAATCCATAAAATGGTGGATAAATGTGCTGAGGAAGGTTATGATATTTCCTATGAGGAATTGGTAAATACTTTTACCGATGCTGTGTCCTTTGGGCGCCCTCATATTGCGCAATTACTCATTGCTCACGGCTATGTGAAAACTGTAGGGGAAGCCTTTGATACCATGTTAAACCCCAATGGTCCTTGCTTTGTGCCGAAGGAAAAGTATGCCCCACAACAGGCTATCGATTTGATTCATCGTGCCGGTGGTATCGCCGTGCTAGCTCATCCCAAATTAGTGGAAAATGAATATTATGTGCATGAATTACTAACACTTCCTTTTGATGGCGTAGAGGTCTATCATTCTAGCCATTCCGCCGAGGATAGTGCTAAATACCATCAATTTGCCACTGATAAGGGATTGTTAATCTCCGGTGGTTCTGACTTTCACGGCATACAAGATAGATTTCCTGAAAGTATCGGCCTAGGAGAATATGAAATACAAAGTGAGTGGGTAGCAGAGTTTATGAAAGCCTTACAAGGCGCATAGAGGTGTAGTATGGATGTAATCGCATTTATTGGCCCTAGCGGAACAGGTAAAAGTCATAGAGCATTGGTGGTGGCCCATGAACACCACGCATCTTGTATTATCGATGACGGCATTTTAATTCATAATAATCGCATTGTGGGTGGATTTTCTGCAAAAAAAGAAGAAAATCGTATCAAAGCTGTTCGTCGTGCTATCTTTCAAGATAAAAAACAGGTGGAAAGTGTGCGAAAAGCACTGGATGAGATTCAACCAGAACGACTTATGATACTGGGTACATCGGAAAATATGATTAGAAAAATTACGAAAGCCTTGGATATCCCTGGGCCGTCCTATTATATCCATATTGAAGATGTAGCCAGCCCGAAGGATATTGAAAAAGCACAGCATGCTAGATTAAAAGAGGGAAAACATATTATTCCTGTTCCAACTGTTGAATTAAAGCCTCACTTTAAAGGCTTTCTAATCGACCCTATTAAATCGTTTTGGCGAAGAACTAGATTGTCTACGAAGCAAGATGAGGGATGGGAAAAATCTGTCATACGCCCAGCTTTCAGCTATTATGGCAAACTAGTTTTTGAAGATGCAGTAATTCAAGCGCTTATCAAGAATAGCATTGAAAAGTCCCCAGGTGTGACAGATGTGCGCAGTATGGATATCAAAAAGAGTAAGGAAGTTACCAATGGGTTAATCTTACAAATTGACGTTACGGTTATGCTAGGATTCGTGGTAAAGGAAATCATGGATACCTTGCAAAAAACGATACGTCAAGAAATCGAATATATTACAGGCATGTCTATCGAGAGACTTGCCATTAAGGTAGGTGGCACCATTGAGCCATCAAAAGTAAAATACAAACATAAGGAGTAATATGAAGTCATACTATATTTATACATATGGTTGCCAAATGAATGAAAGTGATTCAGAACGATTGGCACATCAGTTGGAGTCTGTTGGATATGTGCCTACAGAAGAGGTAACTGTTGCAGATTTAATTATTTTAAATACTTGTTGCGTTCGTGAAACGGCGGAAAATAAAATTTATGGTCGCATCGGCGAGTTAAAGCATTTGAAAGAAAAGAATAAAAATTTAATCATTGCTATTACTGGTTGTATGGCACAGAAGAACCAAGCAGATATGTTCAAACGAGCACCTCATATTGATATCGTATTAGGTACTCATAATATCCAACACATCAATGAAATGGTCAAAGAAGTGCAACGCACGAAAAAACGCCAAGTCAATGTAGAGATGGATAATACAGTATTGCCAGAACTAGCGGCGAAACCAAATGGTACATTCTTTGCGTGGGTACCGATCATGAACGGCTGTAATAAGTTCTGTACATACTGTATCGTACCTCATGTACGAGGCCGTGAAATTAGCCGGCCTGTAGAAGCCATCGTGAAAGATGTGCGTGAACTGGGTGAAAAAGGCTTTAAAGAAATCACTTTGTTGGGACAAAACGTAAACTCTTATGGTTTGGATTTTAAAGATGGTACAGACTTTGGTACTTTAGTTGATGCCTTAGATGGTATCCCAGGTATTGAACGCATTCGCTATATGACAAGCCATCCACAAGATATGACGAAAGGCATGGTAGATGCCTTAGGACGATCTTCCAATATTGTGACACAGTTACATCTACCGGTACAGTCTGGATCTGACAATATTTTAAAACGTATGAATCGTCATTATTCTGTAGAACAATATAAAGATTTATTACAATATTGTCGTGAAAAAATCGATGGTGTTACGATCACAACAGATATTATCGTGGGATTCCCTGGGGAAACAGAGGAAGATTTCCAACAAACATTACAATTATTGAAAGATGTACGTTATGACATGGCGTTTACTTTCATTTATTCTAAACGTTCTGGTACGCCAGCAGCAGAATTTGAAGAGCAAGTGCCAGAGGAAGTGAAACGCGTTCGTTTACAAGCCTTGATGGATGTGCAAAATGAGATTTCCTTGGAGCTGAACCAAGCCATGGAAGGCAAGGTATACGATATTATCGTAGAAGGTCCTAGCCGTACTGATGAAAATATGTGGTTTGGTCGTACATCAGGTAATAAAATGGTCCTATTCCCTAAACAAGAGACCTTAAAAATTGGGGATACTATCGATGTGCGCATCGATAAAGGACAAACTTGGGTATTATACGGCACGGTACTATAGAAAGGAGTTAGCAGATGGGCAAGAAACAAACGCCTATGATGGAGCAGTATTTTAGTATTAAAGCTCGCTATGAAAAGGAACTATTATTTTTTCGGTTAGGTGACTTTTATGAGCTTTTTTACGACGATGCTATCACCGCATCACGAGAATTGAATATAACCTTAACAGGTCGCAATGCGGGTGAAGAAGATAAAGCTCCAATGTGTGGCGTTCCTTTCCATTCTGCGGAATCCTATATTGAAAGGCTTATCGGTAAAGGTTACAAGGTAGCTATCTGTGAACAAGTAGAAGATCCTAAAGAGGCAAAGGGTATCGTAAAACGTGATGTGATCCGTGTGATCACACCGGGCACAGTACTCAGTGAAAATGGCACCAAAGATGGAGAAAATAACTTCTTAGCCTTGACCTATGAAACAGGGGGACAGCGCATTGTGTTGTTCACAGATATCACCACTGGTGAAGTGATCTGGGAACGTATGGATAGTTCTAGTGAAAGCTCTTTATTTGATGCTTTCACCATGTACCAACCAAAAGAGCTTATTCTAGCTGGTAATAGTGAATTACCTACTAGCATCCAAGATTTCTTGACACGTCAAATGTCAGGCATAGCCTTGTCTCCGTTCACGCCTACAGAAACTATAGACAGTATTCGTCTAAAAGGTCGTGAACATTTTTCTGACGCCGGCTTGCTAGAAGAAGATGTATTAGAAGCCTTAGGTTATGTAATTCTCTATTTACAAGAAATTATTAAAACAGATACGTCTCACATTAATTATGTGCACCAACTATCTGTGGGAGACCGCATGTTATTGGACACATCTTGTTTGCGCCATTTGGAGATTACAAGAAATGTTCGAGATGGATCTAAAAAAGGTACGCTCCTAGATGTACTAGATAAAACATTAACTCCTATGGGGGCTCGCATGTTGAAACAGTGGATTGAACATCCTTTAATGGATATCCATCGCATCGTGCGCCGTCAAATTGGCATAGGTGAATCTATTGATAATCCGACCATGCGTAGTCAACTGCGTTCTTTATTAACTTCTGTCTATGACTTTGAACGCATTCTAAGCCGTGTAGAAACGGGGAGTGTGTCTCCTAGAGATTTTACATCCTTGCGAGAATCTTTGTGGGTCTTACCGATGATTCAAGAGGTAATACAACATTGTACCTCTAATATTCTTCAAGACTGTCATAGTATGATTCACACCCATAATGACCTATGTGACCTATTAACACGTGCTATTGTGGATCAGCCGTCGTTGGCGTTGAAAGATGGTCATGTTATCCGTGATGGATACAGTGCAGAATTAGATGAATTGCGTTCTTTGGCTACCAATAGTCAAGAGTGGCTACATCGCTTAGAAGAAGAGGCAAAACAGGCTACAGGAATTCGTCTTAAAACAGGATACAATAAAGTATTCGGATACTATTTTGAAGTATCCCAAGGGCAAGTGGGGCTCGTGCCAGATTATTTCATTCGTAAGCAAACCTTAACCAATGCGGAGCGCTATATTACGCCAGAGCTAAAAGAGTTTGAAATAAAAATGCTCAATGCAAAAGAACAGATTCAAAAGTTGGAATATTCTTTGTACCAAGACTTGCGTTTGATTGCTAAAGCACATATTAAAGAGATTCAAGAAACGGCTCGTGGCATTGCCCAATTAGATGTCATTTTAAGCTTAGGGGAAGTGGCCTTTACTAATAAATACGTATGTCCTACTATCGTGACCAATGGGTCTATTTCCATCAAGGACGGTCGCCATCCAGTGATTGAAACCTTGCTGAAACAGGAATTGTTCATTCCTAATGATGTGGTGTTGAACCATTCTGAAGAAGAGTTTATCCTCATCACAGGTCCTAATATGGCAGGTAAATCGACATACATGCGTCAAGTGGCTTTGCTCATGATTATGGCGCAGATTGGCTCATTTATTCCTGCTAGAGAAGCCACCATTGCTCCTGTGGACAGAATTTTTACCCGCGTCGGTGCCAGCGATGATATTTCCACAGGCCAAAGTACTTTCATGGTGGAAATGAAAGAAGTATCCTATATCCTAGAACATGCAACGTGCAACAGTCTAGTCATCCTCGATGAAATAGGCCGTGGTACGTCTACCTTTGATGGTCTTAGTATTGCTCGTGCCGTGGTGGAGCATATTTGTGAAACCATTCACTGTAAAAGTTTGTTCGCTACTCACTATCACGAATTGATTGAACTGGAAGACCAATATAGTAAACTGAAAAACTATACGGTTGCAGTTAAAGATAAAGGCAATGATGTGCTATTTTTGCGCCGCATTGTAAAAGGTGGTGCAGACCGCAGTTATGGTATCCATGTGGCTAAATTAGCAGGTCTTCCTAAGGCTGTTCTAGATCGAGCTAACACAATTCTATCTCATTTGGAAGATGGAAAAGTGGTATCGGAAGCAGTGCCTAAGAAAAAAGAAAAACAAAGTGTTACAGGCCCTCTATTTGGGAGTGGTGATTTATTTACACAACCTATTCTGGATCAGTTATTAAAGCTAGACATAATGAGTATGACACCCATAGAGGCCATCAGTGAATTATATCGTTTACAGGAAGAGGCGAAACAAGGAGGTGGCAAGTAATGCCAACCATTCATGTCCTAGATGAAACGACTATTAATCAGATAGCAGCTGGCGAAGTGGTAGAACGCCCTGCCTCTGTTATCAAAGAGTTAGTAGAAAATGCTATCGATGCAGGGGCTACTTCCATTGAAGTAGAAATTGCAGAAGGTGGCATCGAATACATGCGTATCACCGACAATGGGTGCGGTATGTCCGAAGTAGATGCACGGCTAGCCGTATTGCGTCACGCTACTAGTAAAATTCGCAGTGCCGACGATTTATACGATATTGCCTCTTTAGGTTTTCGTGGTGAAGCGATTGCCAGCATTGCTTCTGTCTCTAAGTTTACCTTGCGGACTCGTCAGGAAACGGATACTATGGGCACACGGATTTATATCGAAGGTGGTCATATGGTAGATTGCGATCCATGTGGCACATCGGTGGGCACCTCCATTGAGGTGAAAGATTTATTTTATAACACCCCTGCTCGTAGAAAGTTTTTAAAATCTACACGAACAGAGGCGAATAAGATTCAAGATATGATTGGCAAACTGGCATTGAGCCACACCCATATTGCTTTCAAATGTATTGTGGATACACGAGTTACCATCATGACACCAGGGAATCATAAGATGGTGGATACTATCGCTGCTTTATACGGATTTAAAGTGAGTGAAGATGTATTTCCCATTGCTTATGAGGCGGAAGGTATTTATGTGGAAGGTGTGGTCAGCAAGCCAACGGTACTAAAAAGTAGCCGTCAATGGCAGACGACCATCGTAAACCAACGTGTCATTGCCGACAAAGCTATCTACAAGGCTATCGATACGGCGTACCATGCCCTATTACCAAAAGGTGGCTATCCCTTGGTGGTGTTACAAATCGTAGTACCTCCAGGGACCGTAGATATCAATGTACACCCAAGAAAAAGTGAAGTGAAATTCTCCGATGATAAACCAGTTTTTAAAGCAGTGTATAACAGTATTTTACAAGCCTTAGAACATCCGACTCATCACAGGACTAGCCAGCAAGAAGAAACCATTGCTACAGCCATCGACTACGATAAAGTATTCACTGGACGTTCCCAAGGATTTACAGTGATGCGTGAAAAAACAGAGACTCTCGTGGATACGATTCGTCAAAAGGGATATACAGCGCCACAGCGCACTGTGTATGAGCAAGCTAACTTTAACGAAACCCTAGATGTGAATGAAAACTTTGTGCCTAAAAGTTATACTCAAGAGGATAAAGATCGGTTCAGAGCTATCCGTGAATCACGGCCTAATCTAGTGCCAAGCTCTGTAGATCCATATATAAACCATATTGGAAAAGAATTTGGAGCTGAAGGTTTAACTACATCACAAGGATTAGCAGGTGATTCTCACACTGGAGCAGCTATTGGTGCAGATGATTCTTATGATACTCATCATGGTGATTCAAACAATACTAATATTAGTAAAACAGTAGCCAATCAAGGATTACTTCCTATGGGCCAAGTAGCCTCTTGCTATATTTTGGCGAAAAAAGGCGATGATTTATACATTATCGACCAACATGCAGCGCACGAACGTGTGCGGTATGACAAACTATGCAAATCATCCGAGTCCATTCCTATGCAGGAATTATTAATGCCTATGTACATGGATGGTAGCGAGGAAGAATTAACATTGGCGGAAGAACAGAGAGATGCATTGTTAGACTTAGGATTCCAAGTAGACCAAGGAGGACCCACTTCCTTACGTATTGATGGTCATCCTGTGGATATTATTGAAAGTAAAGTTCCAGAGATTTTACAATACGTATTTTCCTACATGCATGATCATCAAAGCCCAAGTGCGGCGCAATTACGTCATGAAATGTTGGCCTATGCTTCCTGTCGTGGTGCCATTAAAGCGGGGCATAATCTAAACTTGGTACAAATTGATGCTTTATTACAAGATTTATTTAGCACGGAAAAGCCCTATGTGTGTCCTCATGGGCGACCTACGATCATTAAGTTTACACCAGAGGAATTAGGAAAATTATTTTTACGGAGTTAATATGTATCTCATTAGCACAAGTTCAAAGACAAATGCATATCTCATTGAACAGGCTAAGGAGCTAAGTCAACTCCTGCAAATGCCCTATGTGCCACGAAAGCATCAGTCTGTAGAAGAATTATTAGATACACATCATTGTGCGGGTGCCTTAGTAGTGACCAAGGAAGGTCCTTCTTTTGTAACAAAAGAGGGAATACCTCATCAATTTCATCTGTCTATGGCACATTTGCGCTTGTTAGAAATCGACCGTGGACATACAGACCATCTTCTGCGAGCTATCGGTTATGAAACGGTCACATCTGTTTTAGATTGTACTGCCGGCTTAGGCTCCGATAGTGCTATTATCAGCTATGGTTGTCCACAATTAACACGCCATACGGCTATTGAAGGACATCCTATCTTGGGGTATATCACCAATTATGGATTTCGATACTTTCAACATAAAAATCCAAGTGTAACAGAAGCGTTGCGCCGTATTCAATTAGTCATTTGCAATTATCAGGATTATTTAAATCAGATAGAACCTAATCGGTATGATGTTATCTATTTGGACCCTATGTTTGAAAATCCTGTCTATGAAAGTCCTCAGTTTCTGCAGTGGCGTGGTCATTTACTAGAATCTAAAATAAGTTCAAACATTGTAGAACTCGGCTTGGAGAAATCGAAACGTTTGGTCATTAAAGAGCGCAAAGGTAGTCGTCTATTCAAAGACTTACCACCTATAGAAATAGTGGGTGGTAAATATAGTTCTATTGCCTATGGTATCTATGAAAGGAGGTAAGATGAACCAGTTAATCACTATTTTGGGACCTACCGCAGTAGGGAAAACAGCCCTTACCTTGCGGATGGCTGAAACCTTACAATCTCCCGTACTATCTGGAGATGCGTACCAAATCTATAAAGGGTTGACTATTGGCACTGCTAAACCTACCCTTGAAGAATTGAATAGAGTGCCTCATTATTTCATCGATACACATGAGCCTAATGACTCGTACAGTGTGGCAGAGTTCAATACACAAGCTAACACTATCATAGATGTCGTTAACAAGGACGGTAAGATTCCTATCTTATCTGGTGGTACTGGCCTGTATGTACAATCCTTGCTAGAGGGCTATGACTTTTTAGATGTACCTCGCAATGACAGTTTGCGCCTTGAATTAGATAAAATTTTTGATACCTCTGGATTAGAAGGTTTGCAAGCCTATGCCAATGAATTGGCTGAAAAAGAAGGTCTTACGTTACCATTTCAAGATAAACATCGCCTATACCGTGCGATCGAGTGTGTCTTAGCTGGTGAGGGACATGCTTTATTAACGCCATCAAAAGAAGGATTAGTCTTTCATGGTCCTGTCATCGGCTTAGAACGGTCCAGAGAAGAACTATACGAACGGATTAACCTTCGAGTAGAGTATATGGTTCGAGATGGCTTATTTGAGGAAGTAGAACAGCTATTAGATGCTGGGGTAAAAGCAGATTCGCAGGCTTTCAAAGGCATTGGATATAAAGAGATTATCCCTTACTTTCAAGGGGAATATTCAAAAGAACGGGCTATTGAATTAGTACAACAACATACACGACAATTTGCAAAGCGGCAAATTACGTGGTATAAACGGATGCCGTATATTCAGTGGATTTCTATCACTCCAAATCGCAGTGAAGAAAGTATTTATGAGGAAGCTATGGAACTAGTTCAAGCTAGTTTAAAGATAAAACTAGATGACTAGAATAAACTAGCAATGATTAATTGACCATATATTTCCGTTATATAGTTTAGAAAAATTTCAAATATAACATAGATATGTATAGTTAACGTATGAGGCGTATGTATCAAAACTAGTTTTCTATATGTAGAAAGGAATAGAATGACTTTAGAAGAAATCCGTCAACAGGCTCTTGAGTTAGCTGAAAAAGAGTTCAAAAAATTTGAGCCTGTGGCGTTATATAATACAAAAAAAGTACTGGAAGCATTTAAAGAGTGCCAACTTTCAGATTATCATTTTAATGGAACCAGTGGCTATGGTTACAATGATGTGGGTCGTGAGAAACTAGACGAGGTGTTCGCTCACGTATTTAAAGGAGAGCGTGCCATCGTGCGCCCTCATTTCGTGTCCGGCACCCATGCATTAGCCACAACCTTGCAAGCTATCTTAGGAAACGGGGCGAAAGGAAAAGAGTTCGTTTATGCTGTAGGGCAACCATACGATACGATGCAATCCGTCATTGGTGCGTCACGCCATGTGCCAGGATCATTAACAGAGCAAGGTTTCATCTATAAAGAAGTTCCTTTGGTGAATAACACTTACGATTTAGAAGGTATTCGCCAAGCTATTACAAAAGATACTCGTGTGGTGGTGATCCAACGATCTAGAGGGTATAGTACGCGAGAACCTTTATCTGTAGAAGACATTGGTACCATTGTGAAAGCTGTAAAAGAAGTGAATCCTGAGACCATAACCTTTGTGGATAATTGTTATGGTGAATTTACAGAAATTAGAGAGCCTCTAGAAGTAGGAGCAGATATTATGGCAGGCTCCCTCATTAAAAATGCTGGCGGCGGTATTGCTCCTACCGGAGGTTACGTGGTAGGGCGAGATGACCTAGTAGAACAAGTGGGGTATCAATTAACGGCTCCAGGATTGGGTGACCATATGGGATCCTACGCGCCGGGATATCGCCTATTCTTCCAAGGATTATTCTTAGCACCTCATGTGGTATTACAAGCCTTGAAAGGAGCTGTCTATACAGCGGCAGTGGGAACCTTATTGGGATATGATGTATTTCCAAAAGTCGATGCACCTCGTTTTGATTTGATCCAAGCTATTAACTTACACGGACCAGAAGAAATGGAATACTTCTGCCGTGGCATGCAAGCCTATAGCCCTGTAGATGCTCATGTACATCCAATCCCAGGAGATATGCCTGGTTACGAAGATAAAATTATCATGGCAGGGGGCACCTTCGTACAAGGATCTTCCATTGAACTAAGTGCAGACGGACCAGTACGACCACCGTACACTATCTTTATGCAAGGCGGACTTGTGTTTGAGCACTCTATGCTAGGTATACTAGGTGCTGCGGAAGAAATATTGAAACATAGAGGATAAATAATGAAACCACTTACTTAGGTAGGTGGTTTTTGTTACAAATGACGTATTTTCTATGGTGAGTTTAAATTAGACGAAAACCTCTTGCCCCAACATTTGATATAACTTATAATTTGTATGAGTAGATAAATAATAGGAAAGATAAGACATATATCGTTGAGAAGACATTGATAACAATATTTGGTAAGGGGGGATCATATGTCGCAGATAAACGAAAGAAATGATGATTTATATGACTATTTAGATGATTGGGAAAACGAGCCAACACCGTTTTATACATTAGAAACAGTTCATTTGTATCATAAAGAGATTGAGGAATTTGAAAAACTGGTTGATTCAAATGAAGAGTTGAAAGAATGGACAGAAAATTTATTTAAAAGTTTGGGATTTTCTGATAAAAAGAAAAACAAGAAGAGGTCAAGAAAAGAGAAGAAGAAGTCAAGAAAGGTTAAGAGACTTGTCGATACACAAATGTAGAACTAATCAATAAATAAAATATAATCTGTAATAGCACTCTAGGCAATGGCCTATGGGTGATTTTACAGTGAGAATATTAAAGGGAATAAACGGCATGTTGTAAAAATATTTGATACTTTATATAATAAAATAGAAAAATAATCTGATATGGGAGCCTCAAAATTGTCAGAGCAGCCTTTATAAATTTACAAAATAAAGGAGTGTTAACATATGTCGAACAAATTGCAAAAAGAAAAGATAAAATATGATTATCTTGATGACTTTAAAAACAATCCAGAGCCAGTGATAACATGGGAGACAAAAGAAGCCTATTTTGCAAGTGCAGATGAATTTTGTAGAATGCTAGCAGAAGATAAAGAATATCAAGAGTTACTTGATGCATTGTGTAAACAATTTGGATACTAACCACTTACTTAGGTAGGTGGTTTTTTATGTATAAAGATATATTAATATGAAAAAGGACACACATAAGACTACTCATTCTAATTTAGTTATCAATATGCTAAGGAGGATTAAAATAGGTGATTATGCAGAGGATTAAAAATAATCTTTATCTATATAAACTTTTTTCGGTAAAGTGGTATAATAAAAGTAATCATAAAATGACATAGATTAACTATGAAAGGAATTTTAGAGTTGATAGGTATGAAAAATTATATTGAAAGTGTACGTAGTATTAGCGATTGCTGTATTTATTGCTAAAATTTATACAGGGTTAGATTGGAGCTCCTGGATTAATGGCTTTGTTGTTAGCTATGTAATTACAATCATAACTAAACTGTTAGGGGGAGATAAGGATACCTAGAGGTGGAACACGAGAAGGTGCAGGTCGCAAGGTTGGGTGGCGTAAAGGATATAGCGAGGCTAGACAAGGTCATCAAATCCGATTGCACGAAGATGAATGGGAAGTAGTTAAAGCATTTGCCAACTTAGTAAAACAAGATATTAATAAAGCAAGAGAAAAGTTAAAAGAATTAGAAGATGAACTGCGAAAAGTCTAATTATTTATTGTTGCTTTAATAAATGATTGAATATATTAATACCTAAAAAATTATAACATTACACAATTCTAAAATATAATAAGGTTTATACAGAATGGTAAGACTACAAAAACAATATGAAACAGTGAATACCGTAAAATATAATTATTATCCCAATAATGGAACAGATTATGGGACATTTTCAGTAGATAAAACAACTCTCAACTTTACGGTTGAATGCTTAGATCCAATCTATCCGGAATTATTTTTTTTCAAAGCTTTAATAAAAGTCAAAGAAATGATTGCAAATAATGATTGCAAGGATGAAGCAAGCATTACATGGTATTGATTAATTTAACTTGAAGTTTTATTGATAAGAATTATATCGGGTATTTTCAGCATAATTTATTTAAAGAGCTTTACAAATTACTAATATTTTTAGTAGAATAGGTATAAGAACTTCTCGAGGTAGAAAATTTGTGGCCTCTACACAACTAGAAATAGGATTGAGATGTGGGGTAAGCGACACCCACCGAGAAGTATAAAAACCACCTGCATAAGTAGGTGGTTTTTCTATTAACTTTCCTTATATTTGAATTATAAGATGATATAATATAAATATGAAAGGAGGTGAAGCGTGAAAGAATGGATGGAGATTGTCGATTCGATAGTAGCCTTACTGCTAGAAGAAATCTCTCAATATATATCCGTTGTGACACGTGAAAAGTATGAAAACAATATTGAAAGTGTACGTAGTATTAGCAATTGCTGTGTTTATCGCCAAAATTTACACAGGGTTAGATTGGAGTTCATGGATTAATGGCTTTGTTGTTAGCTATGCAATTACAATTATAGCTAAATTCATGGGTGGTGATAAGGATGCCTAGAGGGGGAGCACGAGAAGGTGCAGGTAGACCATTAACAGGTGGAGAGCTAAGAAAGCAACGCCAATTAAGAGCTACAGAAGAAGAATGGCAAATCATTAGAGAGTTTTCTCAAATCTTGAAAAAAGACAAAGAACGAGCGAAACGGATGTTAGAAACAGAATAGGAATAAGGACGCTTAGAAATAAGCGTCCTTTTGTGTTGCATGAAATGTGGTGATGATTTTATAAAAACGTATGTAGTAAGAAACAATAGTTAAATAACAGGTGTAGCAAATGGTTGGCTATTCAAATTTAGTTTATCAATATGATATGATGTATATATAATGAGTGGTAAAATTAAGGAGAGTTAAAAATGATTATGCAGAGAATAAAAGATAATTTTAATCCATATAAACCACTTTCGATAAAAGGTTATAATAAAAGTTTAGGCTGGATAATATTGTGGTCATGGCTACTAGGGATTCCTGCACTTATTTTAGAGAAAAATGGGGCAGAGGTTGACATTCTTGCTTTAATAGTAGCTATCATCATAGGTGGTTCTCAGTATATGTTGTTTATATTTACTATAAAACGGTTCAGATCAATAAATATTCCAACCATTTGGGCAACAGCTATGTTTATTATACCTCTTCATCTATTATGTTTTATAGTAGCAGAGTCAAATGATGATTTTATCGTTAAGATGAGAAATAAGTTAGGTCATTTAGTGAAAGAGGATACAAATGCATGAAATCATCAAAATAACACTCCAAACACTTGATGGCTATGGAGCTGATGTGGAGGATATGTTATTTTTGTTTTATAATTGCATTGGATTGATTCCGTTATGCATATATTGTTTTAAATACAATAACAAAAGATATACTATGTTAACCAATATAGGGATTCATATTTTACGAGTATTAATTTTCTCTGTCTCTTTTGGTACATTAATTCGATTTGGATTTATAGATGGTTGGATTAAATGGAACTCCTTATTATTAATAACTTACACTATTATAGGTTACTACTATTGGGTACATGAGGAATTGTTATCATCCCTCACTAATAAAGTGCGTCATATTTTGAAATATACCTTTTACAGTTCTGTTTGTATTGAAAGTATATACATCTTGTGCAAGTTGTTGGAAGTTTAAACTTTCAAAAAGTCATTTTCTATTTTATCCTATCCAATTTATTAAGTAGAGGTTATTACATGTGTAAAAGATATAAAATACTATTATACCTGTTTACAAGTATTCTAGACGGGAAAAATATTTTTGATTGTCTTTTTTACCAATATTGGGATAAGAGAACGATACACTCTTTAACAAAAACTGAGTTTCTGGAAAAGATTTGGGATAATAAAATATCTAGAATCTATTATATTTTATATAATCTAATCACTGATGTTCATTTTGATAGCCAATTATATGACCTATTAGAAAAGCTAATTCAGTCAGAGAAACTTATATGCCAACCATATTTTTTGGCAATAGAACTATATAAAAAGATACTTTCGTATAATCCAAACAAAGAAAATTGCGTACATTTTTATAGATATTTAATTATTAATGCATGGGAATTTGAAAGCTTTATTGTAAAAGGTTTATTGTTTGAGAAAAAATATGAAGAGATAAAAGAGTTTGCTATACAGCATACATTTGCAACTATTGATACTTCATTTTTCATGGAATCTAGTGTATGGCGGAATGTTGATTATGAAGAATACTTAGAGTCACGAAATATAGATTGGAGAGTTGAACCTACATTTGAAGATAGTTTCCAATTATTTCCGTAAATTTAAGAAAAAGCAACTGAACTATCTATCCTTTACATATTCTATTGTATATCCTTAGCAGGTGATGAATTGTGAAAAAAGTATGCATATGGTTTTTAATAATTATGGCGATAATGGGACCACTTTATCTATATATTAATATTCATCGGTATATGGATACAAAAACGTTTTTTCGATATGAAATAACCTATTTTTATGAATTGAGAGATTATTTTAATAATCTTACTATAGAAAATAAGATGTATACGTATATTGTAAAAGGTGATTATTTGTATACTTATGGAGTGTCAGGATATACAAAGACAAAATTAGGATTAGGTATACATATTATTAAAGTCTTAAATGTTGAATATGAAAAAAATTATATTGCTGATGTAGAAGGAAGAGGCTCATTTTATTCTAGTATAGGGGAATTAAGATATGGGTATTTAGACGATATTACTCTTTTAACAAATTTTAAAGATATGGATGATCAAGATCTAGATACCTTTTATTTGTTGTATAAGAAAATGAAGGATGATGAAGAATATTTATTGATTATAGAAAAATACCCTGATGTTTACAAGGATGAAAAAAAAGTGGCACAAGGACTCCGAGAATTAAATGCCTCATTAGTTAAAGAGTATATGAAGAGAAATGGAGAAATAAAGGAGACCAATTAAATGCAGATGATGACCGATTGCCAAGTGACGAAGATGGATCTATGATAGCTCGAATCTTTGGTGGCTCAGGAGAATTAGATAATCTAGTTACTATGGATAAGATTGTTAACAGAAGTGATTATAGAATAATGGAAAATCAATGGAAGAATGCGTTATAAAGGGGTAAGGAGGTAAAGGTAATGATAGATATAGTATATGATGGAGAAGATAAAAGACCGAAAGAATATAATATAAGTTATTTTATTAATGGAAATAAAGAGGAAGCTAGGTTTTCTAATGGAGGCTCATAATGTTTGCAGAAGACAATAAATTATTGATGGAAGAAAATTTAATACAGGCAACTAGAGAAATAGGAAATACGTATATCCCTGGTAATTGGTCAAAGATACTAGTCCATATTGAATTATATTTAGGATCATATTCGGGCGACTTTATAGCTATATATAATGATGATTCATTTATAACTAGAAATGATTTATTTATAGTCTCTAATTATCTCCGTGACGATATTTCAGGGCTAGGATTAGGAAAAATAGCTAATAGTGCTTATATTAGTCCAAAGGATAAGGTGGATTGCCCTTCGGATATTATTGAGTTGGAAGTGGATTTTAATGGAAATAGTCAAATTAATTATTATGAAGTTCCTTTAGATTATTTATATGACAATACACCCAAACTAATCTGGCAGTATAGAAAGATAGGGTATAAATGTCGTGTTTTTTGGGACTATGAAGCATCTAGTTTGGTGAAGAAACAAAATATCACACCAGAAAAAGTTCTCAAGAATAGGATTAAATCTATTGATTTAGTTGATAGTTTAAATAATATAATTAAGAAAAAGCCCCTTTATTTAAGAGATTTTATTTCTAAGGAATGTAAAAACATGTATTTTCATTTAGATACAATCTGTAATAAGAAAAAATTGAATATCTATGTTGAGTATAAGGATAATACATGGATTAAAGAAAAAAATATACAATCAAAATTTGAAGGTACAGTGGATTTTAGAGTGCCAGCTGCTTATTGGGACTGGTTTAATGAGTTTTATGATATGCATAGAATTTTAGAAAAAAGATATACTTCCTTAGATTGTATATTTAATATTTCCACAGGCGAACTCTCTTATGTATATGACAATATCACAGAAGATAATTTTACTGATGAACTAGCTTTGATAAATGCCTGGGAAGAACGGTATTTCTCCCCGGAAGGAGAACCACTACATACGCATGCAGTAGCACCACATGAAGGATGTATCACAGGGACTATGCACATAGATATGTCTCAGTTTATTGAAAAGGAGGTAGAGGAAATGGCTAGTGTAGATCCAGCTATAGAATTTACAGGAGAAAATATCCACGATTTGATTCCACAATATCTTCAAAATAGTTACAATATTTTGTATTCTATCTTGCCAGGTACATATCATCGGGTATACCTATATGTAGAGAATGATGGAACGGTATGTCGTCAACTAGGGTATATCATTGTCGATGGTGAATACCTTACTTTTGAGGAGATGGTAGACCGTAAGGTAGTTTCTAAGGCGACTTATGATGCTACGATGGAACAAATGGCGCTGTGGTCGAATTACATGCGAAATGCATTTATTGCATGTCATCTTGAACCGTGGACGGTGTTCTCCTATATGTTAGATGAAGAAATGCATATTTCGAATAACTTTGGTTACGATGTATTAGCAGAACAAGCGTATGAGAATGAACTCTTCGACCTTTGGTCTTATGAAAAACTAGGCATTAAGAGTCCTAACTTGCCCGAAGATAAGTTAGCGAATATTGTACCAGAAAATGAATATGCAAAATTTTAATACACAGAATATGCCTATAGAACAATCAGATGGTCTATAGGCTTTTCTATTCCCCAAATTCTTGTAAAATACCTAGAAAGTACGATATAATATATTGATATGTATAAGTATAATTTTTGGTTCAATTATACATCTTCAGACTTTCAATCTGTTTTGATGTATCAATTTGATGGTAGGAGATAATATGGACAAAGTATATGCAGTAGCTATGAGCGGTGGCGTAGATAGTTCTTTAACCGCTTCAATGTTATTAGAACAAGGGTATAAAGTTTTTGGTATTACCTTACGTTTATGGGTCAGTGACACAGAGGAAGATGAGATTCCTCAAGCTGTCATTGATGCGAAGAAGATGTGCGATTTTCTTGGTATTGAACATCATGTGGTGGATGCGAAAGACATTTTTAAAGACAATGTGGTAGATTATTTCATCAAGGAATACTCCAACGGTCGTACACCGAATCCGTGCGTGTTCTGTAATCGCAATATTAAATTCGATTTGCTATTACAACGTGCCCTATCCTTAGGGGCTACCCACATGGTGACAGGTCACTATGCACAGGTTATGTACAACGAAGCAGCACAGCGTTACGAGTTACATAAAGGGGAAGATCCAACAAAGGATCAAAGTTATGTACTATACACGCTGACACAAGATATTCTAAAACATCTTGTGTTCCCTCTAGGGCATCAACCAAAAACGAAAACTCGTGAAATGGCTCATGAAAAAGAATTACCTGTATGGGACAAGCCAGATAGTTTAGATATCTGCTTCTTGCCAAATCACAATTACCAAGGGTTCATCGAAAAAACATCGAAATCGAAACCTAAATCAGGGCGTATCGTCCATGAAAATGGTGAGGTCTTAGGCACGCATAATGGACTATACAATTATACAATTGGACAACGTAAGGGCTTGGGCATTGCCTATGCATACCCTCTCTATGTTGTGAAATTAGATGGCGAAACGAATGAGGTTATCGTAGGGCCTAATGAAAGTTTATTCTCTCGCACTATGTTGTGTAAAAACTATAACTTCCTCGATGGAGTTGTGCCTACAACATTACAAGCGGAAGGTAAAATTCGGTATGCTGCGAAACCATCACCATGTACTGTTACTTTCACAGAGGACGGTACTATGAAAGTTGAATTTACGGAACCACAACGCGCCATTACACCGGGGCAATCCGTCGTATTCTATGAAGGAAGTCGAGTTCTCGGTGGTGGTGTAATAGATATTGTTTGTTAGAAAGGGAAGTCATGAGTACATCACATATTCGTAACTTTTGCATCATTGCTCATATTGACCATGGTAAGTCTACGCTGGCGGATCGTTTAATCGAAGAAACTGGTTCTTTGACGAAACGAGAAATGCAAGCCCAAGTCTTAGACTCCATGGACCTAGAACGGGAACGGGGCATTACGATTAAAGCCCAATCCGTTCGTTTATTGCACACCGCAAAGGACGGACAAGAATACACATTAAATTTAATCGACACACCGGGTCATGTTGACTTCAGTTATGAAGTATCACGTTCCTTGGCAGCTTGTGAAGGGGCTCTGTTGGTGGTGGATGCTGCACAAGGTGTAGAGGCGCAAACGTTGGCCAATGTCTATTTGGCATTGGAACATGATTTGGAAATCATTCCTGTCATTAATAAAATTGATTTGCCAAGTGCAGATCCTGAACGTGTGAAACGTGAAATTGAAGATGTTATTGGGTTAGATGCATCTGATGCTATTCTGGCAAGTGCTAAGTCTGGCATTGGTATTCAGGATATCTTAGAAGCGATTGTAGAGAAAATTCCTGCACCACCAGATCATTCTGATAAACCAGCACGTGCCTTAATTTTCGACTCTCGCTTTGACTCTTATAAAGGTGCCATTGCTTACGTGCGTGTACAAGAAGGTTCTTTAAAAGTAAAAGATACCATCCGTATGATGCACAGCTCTAAGGATTTTGAGGTCACTGAATTAGGCGTATTTACACCGCATTTATTACCAGTTCAAGAATTACCATGTGGATCTGTAGGCTGTGTGGCAGCAAGTATTAAAAACGTTCGTGACTGTCGTGTAGGGGATACTATTACGAAAGCTGATAATCCAGCGGAAGAACCATTACCAGGGTACCGTAAAGCTGTATCCATGGTATATTGTGGTCTATACCCAACAGATTCCAAAGATTACGAAAACTTACGTGATGCTTTAGAAAAACTAAATCTAAACGATGCTGCCTTAGAATACGAAGCAGAAACATCCTTGGCACTAGGTTTTGGCTTCCGTTGCGGTTTCCTTGGCTTGTTACATATGGACGTTATCCAAGAGCGTTTGGAACGGGAGTATAATCTATCCTTGATTACGACAGCTCCAAGCGTAAACTATAAGGTATATAAAACAAATGGGGAAGTCATCGAAGTAGACAACCCTGCCAAATTACCGCCTCCAACAGAAATTGACTATGTAGAAGAACCATATGTAAAAGCTACGACTATCGTACCAAAAGACTATGTAGGGGCCATTATGGAACTTTCACAGGACAAACGTGGGGAATACATCAGTATGGAATACATCGATGAAAGTCGTGTATCCATCGTGTACCATTTGCCATTAGGAGAAATCATTTACGATTATTTTGATAAATTGAAATCTGCTACAAAAGGCTATGCATCCTTGGACTACGAATTAATTGGATACCAACAATCGCCAATGGTAAAAATGGATATCTTGTTAAACGGAGATCCTGTAGATGCCTTGAGTATTATCGTTCACAAAGATCGTGCTCAATTGCGTGGTCGTGCCCTTGCTGAGAAATTGAAAGAATTGATTCCACGTCAAAACTTTGAAATTCCAATTCAAGCGGCAGTAGGGACAAAAATTGTGGCTCGTGAAACGGTAAAAGCATGGCGTAAAGATGTATTGGCGAAATGTTATGGCGGTGATATTTCCCGTAAACGTAAATTGCTAGAAAAACAAAAAGAAGGTAAAAAACGAATGAAAGCTGTAGGGTCTGTAGAGATTCCACAAGAGGCATTCATGGCGATTTTGAAAGTAGAAAACTAATGAATACAACTCGTATTCCAGTCGGTGACAGGGGAATGTATATCCACATTCCCTTTTGCCGTCAAAAGTGTACCTACTGTGATTTTCCTTCGTACCAAGGATTGGAAGACTACTTTGATGTGTACACCTATGCGTTGCGACAAGAGATTGAGTCTGGTCAATCCTTGTTGGGGACAGAGCCCTTTGATACGATTTACTTCGGTGGTGGTACACCGGCGGTATTGTCCATTAAGGAATTGAATCGTATATTAGAGACAGTGTACAAAACATATACGATTAGTAGCGATGTGGAAATTACTATCGAGGCTAATCCTGGTGAAGTAGACGCGCAATACTTGCGACACTTATATGAGCTTGGCATTAACCGAATCAGCTTTGGTGTGCAAACGTTCCGTGATGAACATTTGCGTGTATTGCACCGAACTCATACTTCAAAGGTGGCACAGCAAGCTGTCCTAGATGCCTATGAGGTGGGGTTCCGGAATATTAGTATTGATCAAATTTACGGATTGCCTCAGCAAACATTGGAAGACATTGCCTATAATCTAGAGGTCATTCAGTCTTTGCCGATGAATCATATCTCTATCTATGGCCTGCAAGTGGAACCGAGTACCTTATTACATCGCCAAGTCATGGACCATTCGGTCACATTACCGTCTGAAGATAGTTGCGAACAGATGTACGACTACCTTGTAGAAGGGTTAGGAAAACAGATGTTCGATAGATATGAAATTGCTAGTTTTGGGAAAGATGGGGCTTTCAGCCGTCATAATATCAAATACTGGCATGGCGCTGATTACATCGGCTTTGGTGCCGGTGCCCATTCCTTTGTGGGGAATCGGCGATTTCAGAATACCCCTTACGTCGTGCCTTACATCCATAAGATTGAAATGGGTGAAAGTCCATGCATTGAGGAAGAAATCATCACGAGCCCTCGTGACTATGAAGATTTTTGTTTTCTTGCGTTGCGTACGAAGTGGGGGTTAGTACCTAGTTTGTTTGAAAGTCGATTTAAGTTAGACTTTCACAATATATATGGATCTGTCATTGTAGATCTAATGCGTAAACAATTGCTTGTTTATGAAGATGATGCATATCGTCTCACTAAGGAAGGGGCCAAGCATGGGAATTATGTGTTTAGTCAGTTCCTTACGTCCTAAGTAGGAATGTACGCCCATACAGTTACATTAGGAGAGTTTTATGAAAACAGCAGTTATTTTACATGCCTTATTCAGTGAGTTCACATATGAACAAATGGAGGCAATTTTTAGCCTAGCGAAAGAACATGATGGAAAGTTCCGTATCGTTCCTACAGGCATTCAAATATATGATATTACAAAAGAACAAAAAGCATCTATCCTTGAGCACTTACCAGAAGGAGTGGTGCAAGTACAACATAAATCGGTGAACTCTATCGTGGCATGCCGAGGTACAGATGGATGTAGCCACGCTTTTATGGAAACTATTCCGATGGCAACCATGGTAGACCAAAAATACTATGGCAAGGATATGCCGAACAAAATTCGCATTGGTATCAGTGGTTGCCCTCGTTGCTGTGCAGAGTCTATGATTAAAGACATCGGCCTAGTGGGAAAACCAAATGGCTTTACCTTAGTAGCAGGTGGCACAAGCGGTGCCTTACCTAGAAAAGCAATTACCTTGCTAGAAGGATTATCCCCAGAAGAAGCAGAACAGAAAATCTCGGAGCTCTTAGAATGGTATAGCACCAATGCAAAACCAAAAGAAAAGTTCGAGCATGTGTTACAACGATTGGGGAATCCATTCCAGTAAAACGTTACTTGTGATGCTATGTAGCCTGTGGCTGATTAAACTGAATATACTAAAAGGAAGAGCACGGTATACTCCTCACAAACGGTATTTCATAATGTTTGTGAGGAGCACACCGTGCTCTTCTAGTATTTGTGTAATCTAGTTTGCAAAATTTGCTACAGACTACTACGCTTAACTGCGTTCCTCTTAGGAAAGGTTCTATTATTTCCTCCGGAACATGTTGCTCGTTCTCTGCGTTTGTGTAATTTAGTTTGTAAAATTTGCCACAGGTTACTATGTTTAATTGCATTTTTTTGGGGAAGAGATTACTACTTAATGGTTTTGTAATACACTCCAGCTTTAGGGTTTGTGATCCTTAGTTTTAATGGTGTATCGTCCTTGATGAGATATAATGTATCTTCTTCTAATCCAGTCCACTCAAGTGTAACTGAAGTTTCACCTGTTGTAATACCTAGTTCAGTCAACGATGGAATGTAGAGAAGACGTAGTGCATTTGGTAACAGTGTACTACTTTTTTTGATGAACTGTAATTGCTCTCCGTGTTTTACATAGTCCAATATATGTTCTAATTCGTTATGATGCTCCTCATTGATTAACTCATGAACCTGAGGATACTCCACATGTATAAAATTTTCAATATCATCACGTTGTAATACAATAAATTTCATATACTACCTTGCCTTTGCAAAAATCATTAATATAATACCACACTAAGCTAAGATCTACTAGTTTCAAAAGCTTAATATCAGAATTGTTATATCTGTATAATATTAAGAATATTATACTATTATTTCTATACCAAGACAATTTGAAAGGATAAATAACACCATCCTACCCAAACGCCACCCCGAGTGGATGCGTCGGTGAGGTATGTCAAGTTATTATACTAATTGATGACAACCCCAGAAGAGCACGGCATGTTCCGGAGCAAACCTACCGTAGGATCAGTTTGTGGAGGAATGTGCCGTGCTCTTCCCTTTGCTAAAATCACAGCATCCAAACAAAAAGTTTGTTTTTTTGACTAATACGGTATTTACTGAACTTTCACCAATTTTTCACTTGACATATGTTGTAAATGTGATACTATATATCTTGTAGTTAGCACTCAACTTTAGTGAGTGCTAATAATAACGAGGTGATACTATGGATGAAAGGAAAGAACGCATTCTGCGTGCTATCATTCAAGATTACATTAAAACAGCCGAACCTGTTGGTTCTCGTACGATCGCAAAGAACTATGATTTAGGTATCAGTCCTGCAACGGTCCGAAATGAAATGGCTGATTTAGAAGATCTTGGCTTTCTTGAACAACCTCATACATCAGCAGGTCGCATACCTTCCGCTAAAGGCTATCAATACTATGTAGATACCTTGCATGGATTTGAAGACGATGCAGCTGAAGATATTCCTGTAATTCAAGAGTTATGGCAGGCTCACCAACAAGAACTAGATGATTTCTTCGTAGAGATAGCAAAGCTAATTTCTAGAATCAGTCATAATGTGAGTATGTTTTTAGCTCCCGCCCATGATTCATCTACTATAACCTATATCCATGTTCTTCCTATTGATGAACATCGAGCGGTCATGGTGGTGGTAACGAATACAGGTGCTTTGGATAATGAACCAATCTATTTTACAGAACCTATTAATACTGAAGAATTAGCTATGCATGCGCATCGTTTTAATAGTGTGCTTCACGATGTATCCATCCAGGACATCACGCAAGAAAACTTAGACAAAATGCGGGGAACTTTAGACTTACAAGATACAACGTATGTCATTTTTTGCGACACATTATATCGAGCCATTGCTAAGCGTAAATTATTCTATACAATAGGAACTACATCTCTATTAGAACAGCCAGAGTTTAACGATATTAAACGGGCTCAACCATTGTTATCCTTACTGGAACAACAAGATGAGTTAACCCAATTATTAACACCAAACTCTAGTAGTCCTATCGATGTAAAAATAGGTCATTCTAATGAACTGGTAAAAGATATCAGCGTCATTCAAGCAAGTTTCAATGTTCCTCATCAAATAGGCACCCTCGCCATCGTAGGGCCTACACGAATGGAATATGGACGTATTATGGGTATTCTCGCTTATATTAATAAGTGTATGGAAGAGTTACAAGGAAAACGATAAATATTGTAAAGAGGTGAAGTATGGAAGAAAATAAACAAGAAGAAACGGTCACTCCTGAAGTGGAAGTTTTGGAAGAAGAAGCTCCTGAAGCAGTAGATCCTACGAAAGAATGGGAGCAACGATACATGCGTTTGCAAGCAGATTTTGAAAACTTCAGACGTCGTACAAACCAAGAAAAAGAACAACTAGGGGTCTTCGTTAAATCTCATGTCATTGAAGATTTACTCCCTGTGTTAGATAATTTTGAAAGAGCGCTTTCAGCACCGGAAACGCCGGAAACGAAGGCTTTCATGGATGGATTTGTAATGATACACCAAAGCTTGATGGCAAGCCTTTCTAAACAAGGTTTAGCAGTCATCGAAGCTGTGGGACAACCATTTGATCCAAATTACCACCAAGCTATCATGCGCGTGCCAGCGGAAGATATGGAAGATGACACCGTATGTGAAGTCCTACAAATTGGTTATACTGTAGAAGGCCGTGTGGTACGTCCAGCGATGGTGAAAGTTGTTCATAATGGATAAGTAATTAATAATTGTAATTAACATATTAGAAGAAGTATTAGGAGGTCATGTTAAATGGCAAAAGTAATTGGTATTGATTTAGGTACAACAAATTCTTGTGTCGCAGTGATGGAAGGCGGCGAACCAACTGTTATTACAAATCAAGAGGGAGCTAGAACAACTCCTTCCGTAGTAGGTTTTGCGAAAAATGGAGAACGTTTAGTAGGTCAATTAGCTAAACGTCAAGCGGTTTCCAACCCTGAAAACACAATTATTTCTATCAAACGTCATATGGGTACAGATTACAAAGTGAATGTAGAAGGTAAATCCTATACACCACAAGAAATCTCCGCTATGATTCTACAAAAAATTAAAGCTGATGCAGAAGCACATTTGGGTGAACCTGTAAAACAAGCAGTTATCACTGTTCCTGCTTACTTTACTGACTCTCAACGTCAAGCGACAAAAGACGCTGGTACAGTAGCAGGCTTAGAAGTATTACGTATTATCAACGAACCTACAGCAGCTGCCTTAGCATACGGCGTAGATAAAGGTGAAGATGGTAAAATCCTTGTATTCGACCTTGGCGGTGGTACATTCGACGTATCCATCCTTGAATTAGGGGAAGGCGTGTTCGAAGTATTGGCAACATCTGGTAACAACCATTTAGGTGGTGACGACTTTGACCAACGCATTATGGATTACTTAATCAGCGAATTCAAAAAAGAAACTGGTATCGATTTATCCAATGATAAATTAGCTGACCAACGTTTAAAAGAAGCAGCTGAAAAAGCTAAAATTGAGTTGTCTGGCGTTGCAAGTACACAAATCAACTTGCCATTCATCACAGCTGATGCAACAGGTCCTAAACATTTAGACGTAACATTAACTCGTGCTAAATTCGATGAATTGACTCGTGACCTTGTAGAAGCGACTATCGAGCCTACTCGTAAAGCAATGAAAGATGCTGGTTTGTCTGCATCCGACATCGATAAAGTATTGTTAGTTGGTGGTTCCACTCGTATTCCAGCAGTACAAGATGCTATTAAACGAGAATTAGGTAAAGAACCAACCAAAAACATCAACCCTGATGAATGTGTAGCTATCGGTGCTGCTATTCAAGGTGGTGTATTAGTAGGTGAAGTAAAAGACGTATTGTTACTTGATGTAACTCCATTGTCTTTAGGTATCGAAACTATGGGTGGTATTTTCACTCGTATTATCGATCGCAACACAACAATTCCTACTTCTAAATCTCAAGTATTCTCCACAGCAGCAGATAACCAACCTTCCGTTGATATCCATGTATTGCAAGGGGAACGGGACATGGCGGCAGCGAATAAAACATTGGGCCGTTTTGAATTGTCCGGTATCCCAGCAGCTCCTCGTGGAGTACCTAAAATCGAAGTTACTTTCAACATCGATGCGAATGGTATCGTAAATGTAAAAGCAAAAGATCTTGGCACTGGTAAGGAACAAGCAATCACAATTACATCTTCTTCTGGCTTGAGCGACGAAGAAATCGATCGCATGGTAAAAGAAGCTGAAACACATGCAGCTGAAGATAAAGCGAAAAAAGAAGAAGTTGAAGTGAAAAACAATGCTGATAACTTGGTATACCAAGCTGAAAAAGCAGTGAAAGACTTCGAAGGTAAAGCTGATGCAGCGCAATTAGAAGCTGTGAAAAAAGCGACAGAAACATTAAAAGTATCTATTGAGTCTGGGGATATTGAAAAAATCAAAGCGGATAGCGAAGCATTGACAGCTCCTTTATACGAATTGTCCTCTAAAATGTACGAACAAGCGCAAGCTCAAGGCGAACAAGGTGGACAAGAAGCTCCTAAGCAAGATGATAATGTAGTAGACGCTGACTACACTGTAGTTGACGAAGACAAAAAATAATAAGAAGGGACATAGGTAATGGCTCGTGATTATTATGACGTCCTTGGCGTCAACAAAAATGCATCCCAAGATGAAATTAAGAAAGCCTTTCGTAAGAAAGCACGTCAATACCATCCAGACGTAAATCGTGACAATCCAGAAGAGGCAGAAAAGAACTTTAAAGAAGTGAATGAAGCCTACGAGGTCTTGTCTGATGACACGAAAAAAGCACAATATGATCAATATGGTCATGATGCCTTTACTGCTGGCGGAGGCAACTCCGCTGGCGGTTTTGGCGGTGGCTTCGGAGGCGGTGGTTTTGGTGGCTTCGGCGGTGCTGGTGGCTTTGATGATATTTTTGGTAATATCTTTGATATGTTTGGTGGCGGTGGTGGCCGTGGCCAACGTGGCCCAGAGCGCGGTGCTGATTTACGCCAAGACGTACGCATTTCTTTCCGTAATGCTGTATTTGGAACAACAATGAAAGTCAATGTACAGCGCCATGAAGAGTGTGATCATTGTCATGGTACAGGTGGAGAGCCTGGTTCTAAAGTAGAAACATGTCCAAACTGTCATGGTTCTGGACAAGAAGCTGTTATTCAAAATACACCATTTGGTCGTATGCAAACAGTTCGCACATGCTCTCGATGTGGTGGACAAGGTAAAATTGTTGAAAAACCTTGTAAAGTATGCCGTGGTCAAGGACAGTCTATCAAACGTCGTGATATTGAAATCAAAATACCTGCTGGTGTCGATGATGGTGCACGCTTACGTGTGTCCGGTGAAGGTGAGCCAGGTACATTAGGTGGCCCTAAAGGCGATTTGTATGTGTATATTTCTGTAGCCAGAGATAAGGAGTTTGAACGTAGTGGTAACGATGTTGTACTTCGTCAAACTATCTCTTTCTCACAAGCTGCGCTAGGTGCTACTATACAAGTTCCTACATTAGAAGGAAAAGTAGAGCTTAAGATCCCAGAAGGTACGCAAACTGGTACTGCTTTTAGAATCAAAGGACAAGGTGTTCCTTATTTACGTCAGCCAAGCCAACGTGGCGATCAACATGTAGTTGTCACTGTAAAAACACCTAAAAAATTGACAGATAAGCAACGTCAATTATTAGTTGAATTTGCTGCAGAAAACAAAGAAGATGTAAACACATTGAAAGTGAACAAAAGCATATTAGAAAATTTAAGTGATAAGGTGAAACAGTTATTTGGACAAGAATAATACTTGACCAGTAAGGAGTCATCTATGAAATGGATAGAAATATCCATTACTGTAGAAGTGGCAGTCATTGATGAAATGGCTGCCATTTTTAATGACATAGAAAGTAATGGATATATAGAAGAAACAGTTGAAAATAGCCCAAACTTAAGTCGTGTGACCATCTATTTAGGGACAGATCATAGTGAGATAGAATGGGCTCAGATACTAGAAAAAGCATTACAAGATGCTAATATTTCCTATGAAAATATGGAATGTAAAACTGTAGATGATGAGCAATGGTATCATAGTTGGCAGCAATATATTATGCCTACCCGCTTATTACCAGACCTTGTGATTTGTCCCGCCTGGCAAAACTATGATGCGTCTACCGATCCACTGGCTACGGAACAAGATATTGTCATGACGATGGATACAAAGCTATCCTTTGGCACAGGGGACCATGAAACTACGAGAAACTGCGCGGCCTTACTTGCTAAATATCTGCATACTATCGCAACACCGGTAACAGAACAAGTGTGTTTAGATATAGGCACGGGTACAGGTATTTTATTACTAGCGGCTCATCATTTAGGAATTTCTAACTTGGTTGGCATTGACCTAGAAGAAGAGGCAGCTATACAGGCGAAGGAAAACTGTGAGTACAATGGCATAGATGTCACTATCATTCACGGTAATTTAAGTGATGACTTTCACGAAAAAGCCCATCTCATTTTGGCGAACCTTACGGTGGACCCATTAAAAATTTTGTTGCCTATGATTAGGGAAAAATTGCACGATAATGGTATACTAATAATAAGTGGTATCGTGGATGATCGGTATAATGAAATTATGCCATACATTACGAAACACTGGTCAATTCTAGAAGAAGTGGTAGAGGGGCCTTGGCATGCCTTTGCCTTAGTATAAGTTAGGAAGTATATGAAAAAACTATTTATTGATGGTACTATTGATGAAAGTATCCAGTTACCAGCAGATACAGCGCATCATCTCTTTCATGTGTTACGCCATTCGAAAGAGGAACCTTTTATTGTCAGCAATCATGAAGGGCACACAGGTGAATATGTATTAGCCTCCGAGGAATCTGGTATATATATGGCAAGTCGAATACGTAGCATTGACGTATCTACGTCCCCTACAAAAGTTGTTCTCATCCAATCCTTTTTAAAAGGCGATAAATTCGAGTTTTTATTGCAAAAGGCTACGGAATTAAATGTTCACCATATCTACGGTGTATCTTCGATCCATTGTGTCGCTAAATATGATTCAAAAAAATTGAGCGCTAAAAAAAGCCGGTGGGAAAAAATTATCATAGAAGCCAGTCAACAATGTGGGCGACCTGATTTACCTACATTGACGGTAGAACAGTCACTTTCAGAGGCACTGCAAATATTACAATCTGATGAAGGAGTACTCTTGTTAGGTGCCTATGAACGAGAAGATGACAAGACGATCAAAGATATTTTAAAAACAGAGTT
The DNA here is from genome assembly GCA_963518085.1 of uncultured Veillonella sp. Lineage (GTDB taxonomy): Bacteria > Bacillota > Negativicutes > Veillonellales > Veillonellaceae > F0422. Next base: position 129,538 of record CAUQIB010000001.1, read on the forward strand.
ATTTACTAACTCATACCATACTATCGCTATTTGTATCGGTCCAGAAGGTGGCTATAGTCCAAATGAAATGAAACTATTGGAATCCTGTGGTGGTCACAAGGTTAGCCTAGGACCCACTATATTGCGAGCTGAAACAGCAGCTTTAAGTGCTGTAAGTATGATTCAATATGAATTACTAGATTAGGAGTCTCATGAAGACAGTAGCATTTACTACCTTAGGGTGTCGTGTGAATCAATATGATACGGACGCCATGAAAGGTTTATTTATAAAAGCAGGGTATACACCTGTAGGCTTTGACGAAGAAGCATCCATTTATGTGATTAATACGTGTTCCGTAACGAATATGGGAGAGAAAAAGTCACGCCAATTAATCCGACAAGCAAAACGACGTAATCCAGAAGCATTTATTGTGGTAACTGGCTGTTATGCTCAGTTAGCACCAGAAGTGATTTCTGCCATTGATGGTGTAAATCTTGTCATTGGTACGGCGAACCGCAATAAGATTGTGGAATTAGTGGAAAATATTCCATCTACAGAAGAACAAATTTCTATTGTTCGTAATGTCATGGATGAGTCCACATTTGAAGAAATGCCTTTATTCGGTAATGAAATCGAAAAATGTCGGGCTTTTATGAAGATACAAGAAGGATGTAATAACTTCTGTTCTTTCTGTATCATTCCATATACACGAGGAAAATTAAAGTCCAGAAAAATAGAAGATATTGTGGAAGAAGCTAAGCGACTTGTTGCCTATGGGTATAAAGAAGTTGTGCTCACGGGTATACATCTCGGTAACTACGGTATTGAATTACCTGAACGACCAACCTTAGGTCGAGTTGTACGTGAATTATTGACAATTGACGGCTTAGAGCGTATTCGCTTTGGGTCTATTGAGTCTGTAGAAGTATCGGAAGAATTAATTGAGCTGATGGCAACGAACCCTCGTGTATGCCCTAACTTACATTTGCCGTTACAAGCAGGGTCTGATCCTGTATTGAAATCTATGAACCGTCACTATAATTTGCAACAATACAAGGATTTAGTGAAATATTTACGGAGTCGGATCCCAAATCTGTCCATTACGACAGATATTATCGCTGGATTCCCAGGGGAAACAGACGAATTATTTGAGGAAACCATGCGCACAGTGAGAGAAGTTGGCTTTACCCATATACATGCTTTCCCATATTCCATTCGAGAAGGTACACCAGCTGCTAAGATGGCAGATCAAGTACCAGAGGCAGTGAAAAAGACACGTGTAGCCTTATTAAATCAATTAGGTAAAGAAGGCTTTAAAGCCTATGCCAATCGTTTCTTGAATCAACCTGTGAAGGTTCTCATCGAACAAAGCGATGACTTTTACTATTATGGACTAACTAATGAATATGTTCATAGTAAAATACCTAAGCAAGACCATACATTTAGCGTAGGGGATATTGTAGGTGGAACCGTAACAGAAGTTCATAGTGATGTGGTTTTGGTAGAGATTACAGGGTAATTATATTAGATTCCAGTACTTATTTTATTAAGGGGGATATATGGCAAGAGGAATTTTATATGTAATGACAACAGTCGTAGACGGCTTAGTTAAAATAGGTAAGACTGGTATTGATAACTTTGAATCTCGAATGAATACATTAGAGAATAATGGCTATCGGAATGTAGTAGGTTTAAAACGAAAATTTGCTATTGAAGTAGATGATTATGATGAAAAAGAACTTTTATTAGATGATATATTTAGTAAAAGTCGACTTCACAATACAGAGCTTTTTGCTCTAGATATAGAGTTAGTGATTCAGTTACTATCTTCTTTTGATGGAAAGCAGGTTTATCCTACAGATCAAGGGAAAGATGTTGTATTTGATAATGCGACAAAAGCTAGAGCTGATAATTTAGAAAGTCAAAGTTATCAAAATATTCCTGACGGTTTATATTATATTAACCAAAAAAGAAAAGATATTGGCCCTATATATGGTAAAATGCAAGTAGAGAATGGTACATTTACTGTATTAAAAGGTAGTTCCTGTGCTCCATCTAACTATGGCTATGCGATAAATCTAAGAAAAACAGCTGTTATTAAAAAAGACAAATTGATGGAAGATAAAGTCTGTGATTCTCCTTCAGCTGCCGCTATTTTAGTAAGAGGTTTATCTACTAATGGATGGACTACTTGGAAAAATGAAGTCGGTGAGGTCCTTGATATTTTTAGAAAGAAATAATAGACTATATAGAAAATATTTGATATAGTTAATAGTATAGTATGTAAGTATCATACAGTATATAAGAAAGGGGATTCCCATGAAAGAAGATTGCTTATTTTGTAAAATTATTAATAAAGAAATTCCAGCTAAGGTTGTATTAGAAAATGACAAGTTCTTAGCATTTCATGATATTGCGCCGGTAGCACCTGTGCATGTGTTGATCATTCCTAAAAACCATGTATCTAACATTGCGCACTTAAACGAAAATAATGAAGAATATGTGGAAGGTTTATTACCATTTGCTAAATTAGTAGCTAAAGAATTAGGTATTGCAGCCGACGGATACCGTTTAACATTAAATACTGGTGCTAAAGCAGGTCAAACTGTATTCCATCTACATGCACATTTATTAGGCGGTAAAGAATTAGGTTGGCCCAATATTGACTAAACTAGGAGGAACAAGTGTCAATAGAACAAACTATTATAAATCAATATAATGTAGATAACATTCTGCATTACTTTCAAGAAATCGATAACATACCTAGAAAATCTGGACATGAACAAGCTATTTCTAACTATATTAAGGATTGGGCGATCAATCTAGGACTAGATGTATTTCAAGATGGACAGTATAATTTAATCATAAAAAAAGCCGGAACACCGGGCTATGAATCTCATGAACCAGTGATCTTACAAGGTCATATGGATATGGTGTGCACGAAATTAGAATCAGTGGAACACGATTTTATCAATAGTCCTATTTCTTTACAGGTTGAAAATGGTATTTTACATGCCAATGGAACTACTTTAGGTGCTGATGATGGATTTGCAGTAGCTTATGGTATGGCTATCTTAGCATCTACCAATGTGGCTCATCCACCATTAGAGGTCGTGTTTACTGTAGAAGAAGAAACTACTTTCAATGGTGTGAAAACACTAGATTACAGTCGTTTACAAGGTAAACGTCTCATCAATATGGACGGTGAAAGTATGAATGAAGTGACAATCGGCAGTGCTGGTGGTCATAGTTCTACAGTAACATTACCTGTAGAACAAATTTCTGTAAATAATGAGATGACGAAGCGACGAATTATGATTGAAGGTCTGAAGGGTGGTCACTCTGGCTGCGATATCTATTTAGGACGTGGTAATGCTATTTATATACTGTCTAAGGTATTAGAACGTATCATAGGGGAACACAACATACGTGTTACAGAAGTAAGCGGTGGTAGTGCGCCTAATGCCATTCCATTACGTGCCTATGCAGATGTGTATTTACACTTACAAGATGTGCCGTATGTACAAGTTTTGTTACAAGAAGAACAAGACAAGTGGAATGCTCACTATGCTAAGGCTAATGAAAATATGACAATTTCTCTATCTGTTATGCCTAAAATAGATCGTGAAGATTTAGTAGAATTAGACCTAGAAGCGATCACTATGGAACGAGCTTTCAGCACTGATACTGTACAAAAACTATGTGCCCTCATCCAAGGTATTGATCAAGGTGTATTACAGCATGCGCCTGACAATCCGAATGAAATATGGTACTCTAACAATATTGGTATCTTAGGCATGACGGATGATGCTGTGTACCTTAAAATGCAAGTACGCAGTACAGATACGAAGAATTTAGAGGCTCATTATAAAGGCTTAGTGCAATTGGCAGAAACTTATGGTGCTACGGCTACCCTTGAGAGCCAATATCCAGGTTGGCTACCAACATTTAATAGTCCATTACAACAAGCTTATCAACATGCCTATGAATCTGTGACAGGTGCTAAAGACTTACAGTTTAATGTCATACATGCAGGTCTTGAGGTTGGCTACATGCTAGATAACTTACAAGGTACTGATGCTATTAACATCGGTCCCAATATATATGACTTACATGCGCCTACAGAACGTATGGACTTAGATAGCTTTGTTACTACTTGGAAGGTATTAAAAGAGTTTTTAAAAAGCTTGTAATATAATGCCGTGCAATATTTTATGCAAACTCTTTTAAACTTCTAGTACAAAGTCTACTTGGGTTGAGGTTAAAAAACATATTTAGACAAATAATAAGGACCTATGATACGTCTCTAAATAGGTGTAGTAGATATTTACTAAACAGAAAATTTGCCATATCTTATGGCCTATGATATAATTACTTCCGATAACGATATATTATCGGAAGTAATTTTTTTACTTAAAAATAGCTATATAGGTCCTAAGACCCCTATACAGCATATTTGAGGTCATTATGAGTCAATCTAACACACACTTCTATTTACGCAATTATAAAGAAATTATGAACAACTCTAAGCTTAGTGACAAAGCTAAGTCTAGTATTTTATTATCCAAAGCAGAAAATACCGTAGATGCCTACGAATCTGATTGGATGGATTTCGTCGATTGGTGCCAGCATAAACAGGAATCCTTTTTTCCTAGCTCACCTGAAATTATCGTCAATTATATCAATGATTTAGCCGATTATGCTAAGGCTAATACCATATCACGTCGTATAAGCGCCTTATCGGAAAATTTTAATGCTTCTGGTATTGAAAGTAACCCTTGTAGCGCTCCTATCGTTAAACAAGCAATGCGTGGTATACGTCGCTCCTTAGGGACTTACCAACAAGGAAAAACACCCGTATTAATTGATGATCTTATAGATATCATGGAATATATGGAAACAGCAGATATAGCTTCAATACAAAAACTACGTGATCAAGCTATTTTATTATTAGGGTTTATGGGAGCCTTTCGGCGTAGTGAATTATCGGCTTTAACAGTAGAATCATTAAAATTTTTACCACAAGGATTAGAAATCTTTGTGGCTAGTTCGAAAGCTGACCAAGAAGGCCAAGGTGCTATCGTAGCCATACCTTATATAGATAATGAAGCATTATGCGCTGTTAGAGCCCTTAAAGCATGGTTACGATTTGTTCCTATTACAACAGGACCGATTTTTAGAGGGTTTACAAAAAATATGAGTGTACGGAAGACTGCTATCAGTGATAAAAGCATCGCTGATATTGTAAAATATTATATGGCTGCTATTGGTGAAGATCCATCTTTATATGGCGCTCATAGTCTACGTCATGGCTTTGCTACTACAGCTGCTCATTATGGCGTAGAGGAACGTAATATTATGAAACAAACACGACATCATAGTGTCAATATGGTTCGTCGCTATATTAATGAAGCCAATAAATTTGTAGATAACCCTATATCTTCTATATTTAATCGTAAATAGTACCATATTAACTATCTTTAACTTGAGTTATATTATGTACATTGATTTTCTATATTGAAGTACATAAACTATAAAACAAAGTAGCTAGATAGCTTTATTTCTATCCTTAAATCATGACAAAAAGCAAGACTGCATATTCCTATAAATAATACATAGAATATGCAGTCTTTTTTATTTTATAATTCAATATATATGTTTTAACATTTTAGCGAATAAACATATGCCATTATTTAATTATTTGCCCAAGCTGTAATAAAACCAAACATAGTTTTTTCTTTCAATGTAGGAATCATTAAAGTTTCACCAGCACGTAATGCTTTACCATGTTGTAAGTGATTAATTTCTTCAATAGCTACAATATACTCACGAATATCAATATCCTCCGTGTGAGCTAAAGCCTTTTGAGAGATGCTCCATAAAGTATCACCGCCATCTACTTCTACAGTTTTAATATTTTGAGTATCCATCTCTAATGTTGTTGTATTAACCATACCATTCACTACAAATACCATAGCCACTATTACTAAAATAGAAAATAATTTATTCATAATATATACCTCTCATCAATAATATCGAACAAAATAAGTAGTACATCTGTTTGTTTATGTGCATATTCTAACATACATACAAATGTTCGGTCAAGTATATTTTTTTAGAACGCATATTTGACAATTTTCGATATTATAATTATAATAGGATTATATAAACGTAGTTCAATAATACTGTAGAATGAGAGGTTATTCCCTTGAGACGTCCAGCAACTGATATAAATAGCAAACAACAAAGAATTTTAGATTTTATTATTGAAAGTTTACAACAGCGTTACCGATGCCCAAGTGTTCGTGAAATCGGTGATCATATGGGCTTAAGCTCCACTTCTACTGTTCAAAGTCATTTAAATACATTAGAAAAATTTGGCTATATTACTCGTGATGCTAATAAAAATAGATCTATCACTGTTGTAAATATGCCCGATGTACCTGCCTTAGAAATGGATGAAGAAACCCATGAGGTTACTTCAAGTCCTGAATTTAACTTCCTAGAGGCTGGTCTTCGTCGTGTTCCTCTAATTGGTACTGTACAAGCAGGTCTTCCTGTAACCGCTATTGAAAATCGTGAAGATGAGTTTGTTTTACCAACGGCTTTATTAGGTAGCTCTGAATGTTTCTTATTACGTGTTCGTGGTGAATCTATGCGTGATATCGGGATGTATGAAGGCGACTTGCTAATTGTGCGTAATCAATCCACCGCTAATAATGGTGATATTGTAGTAGCTCGTATTGATGATGAAGCTACAGTAAAACGCTTCTATAAAGAATCTGATCATATTCGTTTAATGCCAGAAAATGAAGAGTTTGAACCTATTATTACACGAAATTGTGTAATCGAAGGCCGTGTTATTGGACTCATACGTGACCATATTTAAATAGTATATAGTTAAATAAAAAGTAGAGGGTGTATTTATCCCTCTACTTTTTACTATACAATCTTAGATAAGTTACTTTTAACTATAGCTTAATATATATACTATTTATCATTTTTATATAGTATCTGTTCTATTCACTAAGATTCCAATTTAGAAATATCTTTAAAATATCTAATAGGTTCTATTGGTGTACTATATTCTTCTAGTTCCATATGCATCCATACAATATCATACCAGGTGTTAAATTTATATCCTGCCTTTGGGAATCGTCCTACTTCAGAAAAGCCTAAATATTTGTGATATGTATAACTTGAGCAATCACAATATTGATCATCTTGTAATGGCGTTGTAATACATGCATATACGGCAAGTACTCCTTGATTTTTTAAATATTCAAATAATTTAAAGTACAATTGTTGTCCAATACCTAAAGATCTGTGTGTATGATTAACATAAATAGACGTTTCCACACTCCATTCATAGGCCTTTCTATCTTTCAATATATTGGCATAGGCATATCCAACTATATAACCTTCTACTTCTGCAACTAAATACGGATATCGCTGCATAACTTGCCGTACCCTTCCAGTAAATTCTTCTATCGTTGGTACCACATATTCAAATGTGATTGCTGTATTTATGATATAGTATTCATAAATTTTTAGTATATCTGGTATATCGCATAATTTCACAGGACGTATTTTAATATCTTTCATATTGTACCTCTTAATATTAACTGTAATGTACACTGAAACCGATTTAAACATATGTATATCCAAAAATAATGTAATGATATAAACGAAAAAATAGTAGTCGATGGTGTGACTACTATCTTTTAAAGTTTAAATTTATTGTTTATATGGTTCTATGGCTGCATCAATAATCTGTGCTTCTTCTAAAGACGGATTACACAGTGGCAATAATAAAGGTCCAGTACTGAAATCTAATTGTTTCATTGCATATTTTACAGGAATTGGATTTGTCGTAATAAACATAGCTTTTAAAATAGGTACTATTGAAAGTTCAATGGCTCTTGCCTCTTTTACTTTACCTTCTTTAAATAAAGCTATCATTTCTTGCATCTGTTTTCCTACAATATGAGCGGCAACAGAAATAACACCTACTCCACCATTTTGTATCACATCTAATGTTAATGCATCATCACCAGAATAAATCATAAAGTCATTATTGGGTAGTAATTCACGAATCTGTTGGGTGATTTTGATATCTCCTGAAGCTTCTTTAATAGATGTAATATTTGCACATTCCTTTGCTAATCTAGCAACTGTTTGTGGTTCTATACGACCTCCAGTACGGCCAGGTACATTATATAGCATAACAGGTAGATCAGTACTATCTGCAATAGCTTTAAAGTGTAAATAACAGCCTTCTTGATTCGGCTTATTATAATATGGTACTACAGCCATTACAGCATGAACACCAGTATGGCTAGCAGCCTTCGTTAAAGCAATCGACTTTTTAGTGGAATTGCTACCTGTATTGGCAATAATGGTAGCACGATGACCATACTCTTTAGCTATTAATGTAAATAACTCAAGTTTATCACGATCATCAATATTGGGTCCTTCACCAGTAGTACCGCATACAATTAAACCATCAGAACCATTGTCCAATAAATGTCCAGCTAGACGCAAGGCTTCTTGAAAATTTACATGACCATCGTCAGTAAAAGGAGTGATCATTGCTGTTATGATATTTCCAAATGTTGTCATCTTAGCACCCCCTGTAATATATAATTAGAATGATTGATGTTCTACTAAGTATTCTGCAATTTGTAATGCATTTAATGCAGCACCCTTACGAATTTGGTCTCCTACGATCCAGAAATTCATCGCATGGTCATTGAACAAGTCTTTACGAATGCGGCCAATTTCACAATCATTTTGATTTGATGTGTATAAAGGCATTGGATATTCCTGTGCTGCTGGGTTATCATTCACACGTAGACCAGGGAATTTTTCACAAGCAGCTTTGAAGTGTTCTACAGATACTGGAGACTCTGTTTTTACTAATACAGATTCAGAATGAGAACGGTATACTGGGACACGTACTGTAGTCGGTACTACTTCGATAGAATCATCATGGAATATTTTTTGAGTTTCCAATACCATTTTCATTTCTTCTTTAGAGTATCCATTTTCCATGAATACATCAATTTGTGGAATCAAATTAAAAGCGATTGGATAATGCTTATCCATAGATCCAGTAGGCAATAAGTTAGCTACCATCTCTTCTCCAGCAACATGTTGAGCCACTTGGGAATCTAATTCTTCAATTCCTTCTTTACCTGCTCCAGATACAGCTTGGTATGTGCTGACAACAACGCGTTTAATAGGGGATAAATCATGCAATGGTTTTAATCCCAATGCCATAATAATAGTGGAACAGTTAGGGTTGGCAATAATCCCATTATGTGTATCAATATCTTCTGGATTGACTTCAGGTACTACTAATGGAACTTCTGGATCCATGCGAAATGCACTAGAATTATCAATAACAATAGCTCCACGTTTAGCAGCTTCTGGAGCTAATGTTTTAGAAATAGAACCACCTGCAAATAAAGCAATATCTATACCTTCAAAAGATTCCGGCTTTGCCTCTTCCACCACATAGTCTTTACCATCTACTGTCAATACTTTGCCAGCTGAACGGGCCGAAGCTAACAATTTAATGCTTTCATAAGGAAATTTACGTTCTTCAATTAATGTAATAAATTCTTGTCCTACTGCACCAGTAGCACCTAATATGGCTAAATGAGGTTTTCTCATAGTGACTCCTTAATCTAAATTACTAAATTACTTAATTATAATTATATGTATTATACTATTTAAGTTTTTCTTTAGCAAGAATTATATAGAATATAGAGTTATAAATAGTGCTCTAATCCATAAGTTAATCCTGAAAAATCTTTAATTTTTTTACAAGCTAATACTACACCAGGCATAAAGGACAAACGACTTAATGAATCATGCCGGATTACCAATGTTTCATCATAGCCACCAAAAATAACTTCTTGGTGCGCTACATAACCTGGTAAACGAACACTGTGAATGGTTACATCATCTACTTTAGCACCACGAGCACCTGGGAGACTTTCACGAGTTAAATCTTCAGCAGCTTTTACATTGGCGGATTGTTTTGCATCATTAATCAATTTAGCCGTTAATACAGCTGTACCAGAAGGTGCATCGTATTTATGATTATGATGTAATTCAATAATCTCCACATCTGGGAAGTACGGAGCTAGTTCCGCAGCCGTTTTCATCATCATCACTGCACCTAATGAGAAGTTAGGTGCTACTAAGCAATTAGCACCATGTCCTCTACCAATAGTATCTAATTCTTGACGTTGTTCTTCTGTGAGACCAGTTGTACCAATCACAACATGAATCCCTTTTGATAGCATAAGTTTCGCATTTTCAAAAATAATGGCTGGTGTTGTAAAGTCCACAATCACATCTGGATGTACGGCCTCAATACCTTCTTCTAATTGACTGTATATTTTGCAATCTAAAGGGCTAGTGCCGATAAATTCACTAACATCTTTACCTCCGTGGCTAGGATCCACCCCGCCCACTAAGGTTAACTCTGTATCATTGTGAACAGCTTTTAGAACCTCGCGGCCCATTTTTCCAGCTGCTCCATTTACTAAAACTTTCATTGTCCCTCCTAAAATGATTCCCGTTGAAAGTATTGAATCATTTCTTTTGCTGTATCTATAGCTGTATCCGAGAAAGATTGACCTGACATCATACGGGCAATCTGTGTAACATGTTCGTCTTCTGAAAGTACGGTCACTTTAGAAATTGTTCGGCCTTCTTCTTCTACCTTATGTAAATGATAGTGTTGTTTTGCCACACTAGCGGTTTGCGGTAGATGTGTAATACAGAACACCTGATTATCAGAACTTAACTGCAGAATTTGTTTAGCTACTTGTAAAGCTATATCACCACTAATGCCTACATCAATTTCATCAAACACTAAGGTTTTATGCGTTGCTCTGTTAAATACCGTTTTAAAAGCTAACGCAATACGTGCTAACTCACCACCAGAGGCAACTTTATGTAGTGGTAATAAAGCCTCCCCTGCATTGGCAGAAAATAATAGTTCTATGCGGCTAGCACCTAATGGAGATAAGGTTTCAGTACCTTCAATTACAAATTCTAGCTTTGCTTTTGGCATACCTAATTGAATTAAATTTTTCTGTAAGGCATCGGTTATCTCATTATGATGAGCATGACGAATCTGTGTAAGCGCCTGTAACGCTTGCAATGCTTGTGTTTTTAATGTTTCCACATGCTCTACCAGCTGTGATTCTTCACTTTCATGAGATTCTAATAGCTCCAGTCGAGTTTGTGCCGTTTCTTCAAAGGCTAAAATACTTTCAATGGTATCTCCATATTTACGTTTTAAATTGTAAATAAGTGTATCTCTCTCTTGTAAGTAAAAATAGCGCTCTTCGTCATAGCTAATGGAATCTCGGTATCTATCTAAAGCTTGTCCAGCTTCTTCTAATTGATAATATGCAGATCTTAACAACTCAGCGACTTCTTCCATCTCTTTATCATATTTGATAAGATCCGTCATTTCATTAGTAACACTATTCAAGCCATCAATAAGGGGAGTTCTACCCCCATAGATACCATCATAACAACTAGAAATTGTTGATTGAAGATGCTCAAAATTATCTAATCGTTCTAATTCTTCTGATACCGCCGTATCTTCATTTGGCTGCAATTGGGCTTCTTCAATTTCATCAATCTGAAATCGCAACATATCTAATTCACGAATTCTTTGGGCGGACTCTTCACGCAATATTTCTAATTGTCGCTTTGCACTAGCATATTCCGTATAGGCTGTAACATATTTTTCATAAGCATGAATAGCATCCTGATTATATGTGTCTAAATAGATATGATGTGTATCCGGTAATAGAAGCTGTTGATTACTATATTGACCATGAATATCTGCCAAAAAGGTGCCAATTTCACGTAGTGCCTTTAATGGTATTACTTGGTCATTCGCTAGAATTTGGGATTTACCATTTCGATTAAAAGTTCTAGATAAAATTAAAGTATCTTCTTCTAGTAAAATGTTCTTATTGACTAATAGTTCTTGCAAAGCTGTATCGCCAGCAATATCAAAAACGCCTTCGATTAGAAATGAGTCCTTCTCATGACGAATAAATTCACTACTAGCTCTTTCTCCTAATAGAATGGAAAATGCATCCATCAATATAGATTTACCAGAACCTGTTTCTCCAGTAAAAATTGTGATGCCCTTGGCAAACTCTAGCTGCATATGTTCGATGAGGGCAAAATTTTTAATCCCCATGCGTACTAGCATATTAATCCCTCATTAAGTCTTGAATACGATCTAATACTAATTCTACACTTTCTACTGAATTACATATTAATAAAATGGTATCATCTCCAGCAATTGTACCTATTACTTCATGCCATTTTGCATGGTCAATCGCAAAGGCCACTGATTGTGCTGAACCTGGTAATGTATGTAACACAACTTGATTCAAGACGTGATCAATACGCAAAATAGAATCTTGGAACAAACGGTTGATGCGCGTTCTTGATAACATAATATTTTCTTCTGGAGATAAGGCATATCGATAGCGCCCATCCCCTGTAGGAACTTTGATTAACATCAATTCCTTAATATCTCGTGATACCGTTGCTTGTGTAACAGTAATCCCTTCTTCTACTAAGGCTTGCGCTAATTCTTCTTGAGTTTCAATAGCCTTAGTTTGAATAATTTCTTTTATCTTATTATAACGAAAACGTTTCATTATTTCCTCCGACGAATAATATATAAAATAGGCGGGTAATTGACTTGATTCAATGGTCGCCACGTACTACAGTGAAATTCTTTTTGATTAATAGAAATTAAATATTCCTCTAACGTTTCTGCTTCTTTACGCCCTGATTCTGTTCCAGGATACGCTACAATTGTACATAATCCATTTATTGAAAGTTTTTCTAATCCCTTTGATAAAGCTGTAATTGTTGATGTAGGCTGTGTCATAACCTCATGGTCTCCATTCGGTAAATACCCTAAATTACCTACCATTAGATCGATAGCAGATACAGGAAGCGTTTCCAGTGCACTATCATGTGAATCCAATATGAAATCCACTCGTTTTATAGCTTGTGGAATTTCTTTCAAAAGCTTTTCTTTCGTCCTTGTTATTGCTACTTCTTGTATATCAATAGCATATACATGACTATCTTCATGACAATGTGACAATAAATATACCGTGTCATGTCCATTACCACAAGTAATATCCACAATAGTTCTAGCTGATTCTAAAGCATCCAGCCATAGATGATGTTGAAATTCTACACTGTGGTGTAGAGGAATCATAGAACCTCCTTAGATCGTGCGGTCAACTTTTTAAACAAGGTAGCGAAAAATTTTTGATCTTTAAATCGCACATATTTACAATATTGTGGATGCGCTTCAATATGCAAGGAATCAGTATTACTAAATTCATAATCAAAAGTGCCATCCACAGAAATGTGTAAGTTTTTTTGTCGCTCTGGCATAGTAATATCAATTTTTGCGCTTTCTTTTAATACTAAAGATACGCCTTGCAATAAATGAGGAGCTATGGGTGTTACAATAAGAGACCGATTATCTGGTGCCATAATAGGACCTCCAGCAGATAAGTTATAACCTGTAGATCCAGTAGAACACGCTACAATTAAACCGTCAGCCGGATACATTTGTGTATGCCCACCATTAATCGATAAATTAATGCGCGCCATTTTACCTGGTTCAGAACGGGATACCACAATATCATTAATAGCAGGACGTAGCACACGTTCTCCTTCTGGAGTATGCAAGGTTCCTACTAAATGAATACGATCTTCTACATAATAATCGCCCTTACTAATTCTTTCAATAGCCATCTCTAAATTTTCAAGCTCTATTTGATTTAAGAACCCTAATTCCCCTAAATTAATACCACAAATTGGTACATTATATGGATATATTTGACGTGCTAATTGAATAATCGTACCATCACCACCAAAACTAAATGCCATGTCCAAATGTTCAAATACCTCTGGACGCGGTAATAAGTGAGATTTATCTATCCCCAACGCACATACATCATGATGTTCTAATTCTTTAGGCATATAGACTTCTATACCATATGTATGGCAATACGTAATTGCTTGAGATAGAATATCTCGAATATTCTCTTTTTTCATATTAGGAAAGAAACCGATTCTCATAGATCCTCCTATAATTGATGAGCTTTCTCTACTGTAGCTGCAATTAGCTCTCCAGTAATGTCCAAGGAACCCTCTGCTTGTTTTGTAAAATATCCTAAAAATTCAATATTTCCTTCCATTCCTTTAATGGGAGAATAAGTTAATCCATGTAAATATAAGCCACAATCTATAGCGATATGCAAGATACGATCTAACACCAATTTATGTGTGGATTTTTCACGTATTATACCACCTTTACCGACTAGTTCTTTACCCGCCTCAAACTGAGGCTTGATTAAAGCCACTAAGGATCCGGTATCTTTAAGTAGAGTAGTAGCCACAGGAAGGACCTTATCTAGGGAAATAAAAGCCACATCAATAGAAATAAAATCGCTAAGTTCACCTAATTGTACAGGTGTAACGGTGCGTATATTTTGTTTTTCCATATTAATGACTCTAGGATCTTGTCGTAACTTCCAGGCTAATTGATTATATCCTACATCAATGGCAAACACCTTAGCTGCTCCATGTTGTAAGGCACAGTCTGTAAATCCACCTGTGGAAGCACCGATATCTACCATAACCGCATTCGATAGATTTATGGGATATAATTCTACGGCTTTTTCTAACTTTAAACCACCACGACTCACATAGGGTAAGGTATTCCCTTTTACTTCCAAATGTGTATCTACTGATACTTTAGTACCAGCTTTATCTAATCGCTGTGAGCCAGAAAAGATAAGTCCCGCCATTATAGCGGCCTTAGCTTTTTCTCTACTTTCAAATAAGCCACGTTGCACAAGTAATATATCAAGACGTTCTTTTTGACTCATAATCGTCTCCTACTGTGTACGATCCATTAAATATTGGACTAGCCCTTCAAGCACATGCGATGTTTGATTATACTCATACAATGCTGTTAACGCCAGGTTAGCCACTTCTTGGGCACGTTCTTTTGCAGTATTTAATCCTAAGATAGATACATATGTCGCTTTATGCTGACGTTCATCGCTACCAGGAGTTTTTCCTAATTCTTCTTGTGTACCTACTACATCTAAGATATCATCAGTAATTTGGAACAATAAACCTAAATGATCTGCATAGCGTAGGTATGCCTCTCTTACGGTTTTAGGAGCGTTCATAATAATTAAGCCAATATCAACAGCAGCGCTGAATAACGCTCCTGTTTTGCCTTTGTGAAGAATCACTAACTCTTCCAATGGCAAAGATTTTCCTTCTGATTCTAGGTCAAAAGCCTGACCACCCACCATTCCGCTAGGTCCGGCACCTTTTGCTAAGACATGAATAATTTGCACCACTTGTTCTGCAGATAACTCTGTGTGCTTGCTCACTAATTCAAAGGCATAGGTTAATAATCCATCTCCAGCTAAAATGGCCATACCATCGCCATATACGCGATGATTGGTTAGCTTTCCACGACGATAATCATCGTTATCCATCGCCGGCAAGTCATCATGAATTAAAGAATAAGTATGAATTAATTCAATAGCACATACTACATCTTTATAAGAATCCCAAGATCCACCTAGGGATTCAATGACAGCTTTCGTGATAATAGGTCGAATTCTTTTACCGCCCATTAGTAAGCTGTATTTCATACTTTCGTATAAACGGGCATACTCCGCATTCGGTGATTCTAATACAGAGGAAAGATATTTTTCAATGTCTGCTTTACTTTGTTCTAAGTACTCTTTTAACATGATATCCTCAATTCTTTGAAAGATAATAATTTCTTGTATAAATATTCTGACTCTATTATACCTAAAAAAATGTACTTTGTCTTCTAATTCGTATCTACTTGTACAGTTTCAATAATTTGTTCTACTTCTTCTTCTACAAGCTGCAATAAATCGGAACATTCTTTAACTAGAGTTAAACCTTCCTTGTAAGTTTTTAATAATTCATGCATGGATAAGTTTTCATCATCTAGTTTTTTTACTACTTCTTCTAATGCTGTATATTTCTTTTCGTAATTTTTTATAGATTTAGCCACGTTGTGTAACCTCCTGTACAGTTGCTTTTACAGAGCCATCTTGAATGTGTATATCCAATGTATCCCCGATTTTCACATTTTCAATCGTTTGTAATGGAGCTCCATTAAGATCTACTTTAGCAAAGCCCTTAATGACTTTAGCTAAAGGATTTTTATTATCCAATTGAGTCGCTAATATAGCTAATTTGCGTGATTTATCTTGAGATTTCTTTTGTATGGCGCTATGTAATTGGTGTTCAAAGCGTTGTAATATATTTTTCTGTTGATGCACTAAATTCATAGCAGGTACAGTAATCTTACGATTGGTAGTAGAAAATAACTGTTGTTTTTCTTTTTGAATACGATACTGTACTGTGTTGTGAATAAAATCCAATTTTTGCTGTACTTCTTCTTGTAAATCAACCAATGGATAAATAGATAGTTCAGCGGCATGACTTGGAGTCGCCCCTCTTACATCAGCTACAAAATCACATAGCGTATAATCTACTTCATGACCAACCGCAGACACAACTGGTGTTGTGCATTGGAAAATGGATTCTATTAATGCTCTATCATTAAAGCACCATAAATCTTCCATAGATCCGCCACCGCGACCAACAATAATTAAATCTACATCTGGGTCCGCATCAGCCATAGCTACACCACGAGCAATGATAGGACCTGCAGTTGGTCCCTGTACAGGCACATTAAATACTTTAAATGTCACCAATGGATTGCGATGGGATGCTACATGTAAAATATCATGAATTACTGCTCCTGATGCAGAAGTGACAACCCCAATACAACTTGGTACAGGTGGTAAAGCTTGTTTGTGTCGTTCCTCAAAATACCCTAGTGCATATAGCTCTTGTTTTAATTTTTCATAGGCAACTTGATAGTCACTTTTAGCACCAATACGAATGTCTTCACAAATAAAGCTTAAACGACCAGTTTTTTCATAAAAGCTAATATTTCCACGTACTTGTACTAACAAACCATTTTCAAGGGTACCTTCTAAGCCACGTTGTTGTACTTTGGAACGCCACATAGCCATGTCAATGGATCCTGTGTCATCGATAAGAGAAAAATAATAATGTCCTGTACTATGACGTTTTACATTAGAAATAACACCTTCAACAATACAATTCTTTAAAAGAAATTCTCCTTCAACAGTTTGCTTAATAATTCGATTTAATTCTCCAACGGAGTAAGCATCCATTCTATTCTCCTTCAACAACCTTAGCCCCATAGGCATTACCTGAAGCATTATCTGCACTATATTTAGAAGATACACATAATACATCTAAATCATGATGATGTCCCCAATGAACTAAGCGATCCTGTAAATAGGTATTAGCCATGACACCACCAGCAGTAATTAAGGTTGTAATATTATATTTTGTTAGAATATAAGATAAAGCCCTTTCAAGAGAACTTCCAATACAATGAAATACAGAGGCTGCTAATATTTGCGCTTTTGTTTCTGTACTAAATGATTCCCTATCGGTCCAATCAATAGGCGCATGTTGTAATGATTCCCACCACCGTTGGCCAGCACTATATGGACCACCAAAGCTAATGGTAGATTCTTTTACTGATATCGGGAGGACGGAGTCTACATTGTATTTAATACGTCGTCCTAATGTTTCCATACTTGGACCTGCTGGAAACTTCAAACCCATTAACACACCTAGACGGTCAACTAATTGCCCTCCTGCTATATCATCAGAACCGCCTACTATTTGTGCTTTGAAACCACTTTTATAAATGCGTTCACAAAGAATAAATTCCGTAGTTCCCCCTGAAAGATGTAGACTCAAAAAGGGCCCCTCTGGAATCTCACCAATTTCACGTAAAGCTGCCCATATATGATTCTCTTGATGTGAAAATACATGGACTGGAACTTGTAAGCAATGACCTAGGGATTTTGCAGTATTGAGGCCTACTAAAAATGCTGGCATATAGGAATCTTCTTCTCGTCTTGGAAAGCCACTAACGCCGATACCTACAATAGGCTGATCCAACGTTAAGGACTGAATGAGTTCACCTAAAGCACGAGTATGTTGAAACACCATTTGCGACTGTTGTAACCCTCGTTTGCCCTGCGGTACTTCTAATAACTTTCTAGCTTCCTGTACTAATCTACCTTCTTCATCAACTATAGCGCAAGATGTAGTATAACAGCTTGTATCTATTCCTAAATAATAGGCCATTTTATTGTCTCGATGTAGCTAAATTATGAAGAATAGCATTAATGTATTTATAGGAAGTAGCTCCACCGAACTCTTTGGATAGTATAATTGCTTCATTGATGACAATCTTAGCTGGGGTATCTTCTTGTGGATGCAGTAATTCCCACGCTGCCATACGCAAAATAGTAAGTTCTACTTTAGGAAAGCGTTCCATCTTACGTTTAGGAGAAAACTCTTGTAATGCTACATCTAATTGCTCTTTTTCACTACGCACACCTGCGATTAATTGCTCTGCAAATTGATTGGCTTTTCCTTGCATGTTAGTTGTATCTAACATAGCCTCATCAACTACATCACCTGAAAATGTATCTGCATAAATTGTTTCGAATGCAAATACTCTTGCTAACCTACGATGATTCATGATTAGGTTCCCTTCTTTCTAAACCGTCGATGTGTACATCTACACGAACACGGTATAAGTCTAACATATTTCGTAAATCTTGCCGCACTTGTTGTTGTATTTGTCGTGCTACTTCTAATGGATGTGATCCACAATATAAACGAAGATATAAATTAATTTCTATGAAAGCATCTCCAAAGGTATCTCGTTTATGTTTTACATTCATTCCAGGCCAACTTTTTTGACCTAATTTTTGTGAGATACCATCTACAACACCATCAAAAAATCGTTTACTCATAGAGTGAATTTCATCAAATGATGACAATACTCTCGCAGTGACATCTAAAATAACGGCATCTGTAATTTCAATTTCCAAATGATCTGACATACAAATCCCCTATGATATGGTACTTTCAAAAATAATATCTTGCACATAAATATCAACACTATTCACAGTGGCATCTGCCATAGATACAAGAGCACTTTTCACACGTTCTTGTAATCGTAATGCTATATCTGGAACACGGTATCCATAATACACTGCAATATGTAGTGATACTTGTAATGAGCCATCTTCCATGACTTGTACTTTTACACCTTCCATAGCATTTTTTCTACCAAATAAGCTACTTACCGTATCTCCAAATGTTGTGCTCATACCCGCAACACCTTTCGTTTCCAGTGCTGTCATGGTAGCAATCATTTCATAAACAGAATGATCGAACTGTATCAGTCCTTCAAAAAAGCGATTATCTTCCATATATTTACCAAAAAAAGCATTTGTCGCCCCACCACAGGCCAACAAATGCTTTTAATTACAATACTATATTAGTTGTTAAAAGATCAAATCTGTGGTTTAAGCACGTTCAATATATTGTCCAGTACGTGTATCTACACGCAATACATCGTCTACTTCGATGAATAAAGGTACTTTTACAACATAACCTGTTTCTAATGTAGCAGGTTTATTACCACCAGTTGCAGTATCGCCACGGATACCAGGGTCAGTTTCAACTACACGTAACTCTACGGCTACAGGTAAGTCAATACCGATAACAATGCCTTGGAAGAACATAATAGATACTTCCATGTTTTCTAATAGGAAGTTTTTAGCATCTCCTAATTGGTCAATTGTTAACTCAATTTGGTCATATGTTTCATTGTCCATGAATGTATATGCTCCATCGGACTCATATAAGAAAGCCATACGACGACGATCAACGTGAGCTTTTGGTACTTTTTCACCAGCATTGAAAGTACGCTCTACTACAGCACCTGTTTGTAGGTTTTTCAATTTAGCACGTACGAAAGCGGCACCTTTACCTGGTTTAACATGTTGAAAGTCAACTACTTGCCATACATTACCGTCTAATTCGACAGTTACGCCTGGACGAAAATCATTACTGGAAATCATTGTAAATCCCTCCATTACACATCTAGTTCTATTAAATCTTTAGGAGTTTGTGTGAGTATTTCACAGCCCTCCTTAGTAACTATAACTGTATCTTCAATGCGAAGCCCCATATGGCCTGGTAAATAAATACCTGGTTCCACAGTGACAACCATGTTTTCTGTTAATACATCTTTGGATCTAGGTGATGCTACTGGTAATTCATGAATATCTAAACCTACACCATGACCTGTACCATGACCAAAATTAGAACCATATCCTTGCTCTTTAATATAGTTTCTACATACTGCATCTACTTCAGCGCCGGTTACACCTTCTTTAATGAAAGCAACACCTCGAGTTTGTGCTTCTAGTACGATAGAATAGAGTTTCTTTTGTTCATCACTTGCTTTACCTAATACAATGGTTCTTGTCATATCGGAGTGATATCCGTTATACATAGCGCCAAAGTCAAAGGTGACAAAATCGCCTCGTTCCATCACTTTATCACTAGCTACACCATGAGGCATACTAGAACGATAGCCAGAAGCTACAATAGTGGTAAAAGACGGCTCTCTAGAACCACGTTGTAACATTTCTGTTTCTAAAATAATACGAGCCTCATTTTCAGTCATCCCCACCTGTAGTTGTGGCAACATGGCTGCAAATGATTCATCAGCGATGCGAAAGGCTTGTCGTAAACACTGTAGCTCGTCGTCTCGTTTTACTATACGTAAACTGGCAAAATCAAAGGATAAAAATTCTGTTTCATTTAATGTATCACAAACTTGTTGAAATACATCGACACTCATATAATTTCCTTCAAAGCAACATGTGGTTAACGCAATGTTGGATGAACTTAGTATATTCTTAATCGTATCATATACATCGCCCGTATATTGAATAACCTCATACCCTTCACATTCTTCTTTAGCCTGTTCTGTATAACGACTGTCCGTTATCATATAGGCTTTGTCAGGTGTTACAAATGCCACTCCAGTGGTCCCTGTAAATCCTGCAAAATAATGTAAGTTAATTGGGCTAATGAGGATGGCTCCTCCATATGTTTCTTCTGTTAGGAATGCTTGTAAAGCGACTAATCCATTCATCGTCTCGCCTCCTTAAAAAGCATCAACTAATGATACCATATAATGCATAGTTATGACAAATTGAATAGATTCGATTAGACAATTTCTTTTTCTTCTTCTGTTAAATCTATGAATGTGCCTACTTCTTCAATAGAATCAAGTGTAATATTATCGATAGCAATACGTTGTAAGTATGTTACCGTTCCACCACAAGCACCAATCATACGTTTCACTTGATGATATTTTCCTTCGTAAATCGTTAATTCACAGGAATGAATAAGTTCACCAAACTCATTTAATACATCCTCACCATTGTGAAGAATTAATTGTGCTGGTTTACACTCTGTGCCATCACCTAAGACCATACCCTCTTGTATCCGTTTTACGCCTTCATCTGATAAAGTGCCACTATACTCTACATAGTAGGTTTTACCAATATTCTTTTTGCCATGAATAATTTTATGAGCCCAAGGACCATCATTTGTTAATAATAACAACCCTTCTGTATCTTTATCGAGTCGTCCCACAGGGAATACTTTCAATGTTTGAAACTCCTCAGGAAGTAATTCCATAATAGTAGGGTCTACAGAATCTTCAACAGCAGTGACATATCCAGCTGGTTTATGAAATTTAATATAATATTCTAATTGTGCTTGTACGACATGATCTTGAACCGTAACAACATCTATATCAAGATTGATATGCATATCTTTCTTCTTGATAATAGTATCATTTACCTTTACTAGTCCTTGTTTAATTAAATCATGCACTTCTTTTCTTGTACCAAAAGCTTTATGGGCTAAAAATTTATCAATCCTCACCGTAACCACCTTCTCTCACATGAGTATGAGATGTATCATTTAATATACAAATACGATTATAAGGGGATTGGTCATCCCAGAAATCCACTACACTAACGGCAGTATTACCTTGTGCTAAACGCCATAAACAGTTTAATGGAATACCTGTTAATGCACATAATAATGTGCGTATGGTTCCGCCGTGACAAACTACTAGTAATCGTTCACCATCTTCCATAAGCGCTAATTCTTCTAATAAACGCGTATAGGCACGTTGCTGCACCATTTCTACAGTCTCCCCATTAGGGATTGGTTTTTGTGATGGATCTTCATAAATAGCTTCAATTTGTCCCGGCCATTGTTCATTAATTTCTGAATAGGTTAAGCTTTCCCAGTCACCAAAGTTAATTTCTCGTAATCCTTCTGTGAAAGTAGTGGGAATATATCGGCCTTTTAAAATTTCTTCAGCCGTAACTCTAGCTCGTACTAGGTCTGAAACAATAGCTCTGTCAAAATGAATATCTCGCAAAGCATTCCCCACATCCACAGCTTGAGCCATGCCTTTTTCATTTAATGGTATATCACTGAATCCTTGATGTTTTCCAAGATGATTCCAATCCGTTTCACCATGGCGGACAAAATAAATTTGTATCATAATATCTCCTATTATAATCTAAAATACGCTTGTAAAGCCTGTATTATTTGTTGATTTTGCTCTCTTGTTTTGACAGCTATCCGAAACCAATTAGGCTCAAGCCCAGTATACTGAGAGCAGTCTCTAATTAATATAGATTGATGATATAAGTTCTGAATCATATCTTCTAATGAATACTGCTCATGTAGGTGGCAGAGAATATAATTCACAGATGGTTCAATACCCCGTAAGTAGTCCATCTGCATAAGCTCCTTATATAGCCATTCTTTTTCTGTTCTTAGTACTGTACGGCTCTCTTCTATATAGTCTTTATCTTGTAATGCGTTTTCACTATATATTTGCGCTAAATGATTGACAGTCCAAGATGGAATATGAGATTTAATGAAATTAATAATCATAGGGTTTGCCATCATCCCCCCAATCCGTAAACCAGGGACTGCGTAAAACTTAGTTAAAGAATGTACAATAATTACATTGTTATAGTCTTTCACATAGTTTCGCATAGAATATGTATCCCCTAAAAAATCAATAAATGACTCATCAAAGACTAGATAATGTCCATTTTTTTGGCACACTTCAAATAGTTCGTCACTTCGATCTTTCCATAAGGTACCACAAGGATTATTGGGATTCCCAATAAATACTAGCTGATGTTTACTCTGTTGTAGGTCTTGTAACATAGTATTCAAATCGTAGGAAAAGCTAAATATATGTTCATCAAATTCTAAGGGGTATTCTACAACTGGCAAACCACAAGACTTAGCGCTATGACTGTATTCGGAAAATCCCGGAGCTGGCACATAAACACCTTTGATCTGAGGCAATCGACAGATAGCATAAATTAACTCTGCCGCTCCATTGCCAAAAACGATATTTTCCTTGGGCATATTCCATAGTTTAGAAGTGATGGAGTAAAGATGAGTCATATCTGGATCCGGATAATGAATGACATCCTGCAATGCATTCTTCACGGCATCTAACCCTTTACTACTCATCCCCAATGGGTTAATATTAGCACTAAAATCTAAAATCTGATCTAAGGAAGCATGTAACAATCGGCTCGCCTTATGCACATTACCGCCATGTACATTCATTGTTTTCACCATGATAACCTCCTTTATCGTTCCATGAAAGTGATTCCTTCATTCGTGGTTTCCACGATATCCATGAAGGTAAGATTTGGCAATTCCTGCTTTACTCGTTGCAAGCAGTGTATAATACTTGGTGAGTCTGGGGGGAATAGCAAAGCCAGGACAGTTCCACTATGGGCAATAATCGTTCCTATAGCATTACACTCTATCCCAATTTGGTGCAATTCATATAAATTTGCCTTATGCAAAATACGCTGATTACCGAAAGAACTAATGGTAGAGGCTTCACCGATAAGCTTCACATTATGCTTATATATACCTTCTTTAAATTTTGCTAAAGCTTCTACCATCAACTCTTCTTTTTCATCAATTAAAGTATCTAAGTTCTGCTGATGATTAAACTGTACCGTATCAATGGTGCCCCCTTCGTCAAACATAACGATGCGGATCGGTGGGCAAGTTCCCAATAATTCGCAACTAGTACCATTTAGATAATCAAACTGCACAATACCAGGATAAAAAGGTGCATCCGTAGGTTCGATTGATAAACAGATAGAGGCCAATTGTTTCATAGATAATTCATAACCATGGCTTTTAGCAGTAGCCATAGCCACTACACTAATATCTGCGCTACTAGATGCCAATCCTTTTCCTTGCAGAATATCAGAATGTAAATATACAGGCTTCGCAATAGCCCTATCAATTCCCAATGTGTCTAAGACGGTGATGTAGGCTTGGTAGGCTTTTGATTGTAAAGAAATCGATGAAAGAGGAAGTGGGAATTGTACATCGCCAATAGCATAGGAATAACGATTAATAGGACAAGTTACTAAAAATCGTTGTCCCTTTATGGAGCCTTGAATAAATTCTCCACAAGTACCTGGCGTTCTTACATAAAATGCCAACTCTACTTCCTCCTTTCATTTATATAACACTGACAATCATTGCCCCTAAAATGATAAAAACTTCTGATAATTCACATACAAACCCATACGTATCTCCTGTCGTTCCTCCTAAATGCTTTGTTACATAGGAATTTATGATAAGATTCACAGTTAAAGCGACAGCATATAGATATGCATAAAGCCATCCATAGAAAAACAAGGGTAATAAAGCTAATACAGTTGCCACCGATGTTGCATACTTAGGGGCATTAGCAGCAAAAAATTTACCCAGTCCCTCAGGTCTGGCATAAGGAAATTTTTGAATACTAATGACCATCGTATAGCGACTCAAGATGGGCATACTCACCAGAACTACAGGAACAACTACAGTCTGTAGATTTACTAGTAATTGCCATTTTAAGAGTGTTAGAAATACAAAACCTACTACCCCATTACTCCCTACTCGGCTATCTTTCATAATCTCTAATTTACGTTCCCTGTCTCGTCCTGAAAATAAACCGTCACAGGTATCCATAAATCCATCTGCATGAAGCCCACCAGTAAATAGAAATTCAAAGATAACTAATATAAGCATCAGTAAAGATACCGAAATATAAGGATTTGCTAAACTATACAGGGCCCACATAAAAGCGCCGATGACCAGTCCTACTAAAGGAAAATAGGTAACCGATGCGCCAAAGTCTTCTACTTTCCACTCTGTTTGGTTTACAATTTTTAAGCGTGTTAAAAACTGAAGTCCTACAAAAAATCCTTTCATATTTCACCTACCATTGATTAATTACATATGTACTGAATATCGTCAGTACAACACCTAGAATAGAAACAGTATACATCAAATATATAGTTTGATAAATGTGTTTTCCCACCATAGGTGTTATAGGATCTCCCATATAGGCACGGAAGGTAACTTTATCATGATACACATTTTGTCCACCTAGTCGAATATGTAAAGCCCCAGCTACAGGAGCCTCTGCATACCCTCCATTAGGACTAGGATGTTTATGTGCATCACGTGAGGCAATCCGGATGGCATGTTTCCAATCTTTCCCACAAAGAATAGAAGCAATCACAAATAAAACACAAGTTATTCTCGCTGGAATATAATTGACTACATCATCTAGGCGGGCTGCAAAACGACCAAAATATAAATATCTTTCATTTTTATAGCCTAACATAGAATCCATAGTATTAATTGTTCTATAACCAATGGCGCCCCAAGGGCCTAATAAAATAAACCAAAATAACGGTGAAATGATACCATCTATTGTATTTTCTGCTACTGTTTCTATGGTAGCACGAGTAATTTCACTTTCATCTAAATCGCTAGTTTTACGACCTACAATCCAACCTACTTTACGACGCGCTTCAGAAATATCTTGTTTTCGTAACAAATTAGCAATTTCTATACCTGCCTCTGCTAAACAGCGAGGGCTAATGGCAATATATAAGCACAATAAGGATACTATGGAATAGCCAATAGGATGTATAGTACCGCCTATAAATAGGAGACCTGTAACAATAATCATCACCGTCATTAAGACTAGCAATACAGTGGATATACCTAAAAGTAATTGAACCCTTGTAATAGTATTCTTTTTATACAATAGATGTTCATAAAAGGAAATACAGTTTCCAATCAACACCACTGGATGGTATTTACTTCTAGGGTCACCCACTAAAGTATCTAATAAAAGCGCTCCTAAGGGAATAAAATACAGAAGATGGTGCATGAACCATTCCATTAGTCTTGCCCCCATAATGAGTTAATATAGTCCATGTCAAGATGTTCCTCAACAATCTTCGCTAACCGGTTATAGGCAGCTTCTTTATGTTCAAAGTAGCGGAATACAATATCTAATGGCTCTAATCCTTTTTTTACACGCAATGCATTCAGAATAGAGCGACGTAATCCATCATTATCTAAAATACCGTGAATATATGTACCCATCACTTGACCATTACTAGTGACAAAACCATCAATTACATTTACCTTAGCATCACTACGCTTTTGAATATGGAAACACCGCTCTCCTGGTCCTACTGGCTGAGTATCTCCCATATGGATTTCATAGCCTACAAGATTTTCACCACTATACTGAGTACCCAAGAAGGATAAATCCTTCACATCAAAACAAACTTGATGTGTTAATTTTTCCGTTTTCATAGTAGTTGCTGTTGGAAGTAAACCCAAGCCTTTTAATTCAGGAATATCCCCTTCAATCCCTTCCGGATCATAAAGCATTTCCCCTAACATTTGGTTGCCACCACAAATGCCTAGTACTGGCACACCAGTTTCTGCTAAGGCATGAATATCCTTGTCATAACCATGTTCTTGTAAGTACGCTAAGTCAGCTAAAGTATTTTTTGATCCCGGCAAGATAACCATATCAGGTTGCCCGAGAGGTTCCCCTTGTTTTACAAAACGTACAGATACATCTGGTTCATACGCAAGAGCATCAAAGTCTGTAAAATTAGAGATTTTAGGAGTTTGCATAACGGCAATAGTAATTTCTTTTGATACACCTCTATATTTACTTTCTAAAGCCACAGAGTCTTCTTCGTCAATATCAAGATTTTCAATAGCCGGCACAACACCTACCACTTTTTTACCAGTTTTTTCTTCAATAAAATCCAAAGCAGGTTGTAATAATGTGACATCACCTCTGAATTTATTGATGATAATGCCTTTTACTAACTCTCTTTCGTCTGGTTCTAATAATTCTAAGGTTCCCACCACAGAGGCAATGGCGCCACCACGATCGATATCTGCAATAAGCATAACAGGAGCCTTTGCCAATTTAGCAACCCGCATGTTAACAATATCATTAGCTTTTAAATTGACTTCCGCAGGGCTACCTGCACCTTCAATGACAATCATATCGAAATGATCATCAAGATATTGTAAACTTTCTTTTACTTTATCTAGGGCTGTTAAGGAATATTTTGTGTGGTATTCTCTAGCACTATACACACCTACTGGTTTACCCATTAATACGACTTGAGAAGACTGATTTCCTGTAGGCTTTAGTAGGACCGGATTCATTTGTACAATTGGTTCTAAACCTGCTGCTTCCGCTTGCGCTACTTGGGCACGACCAATTTCATCCCCTGCTTTTGTAACATAGGAATTTAAAGCCATATTTTGTGCTTTAAAAGGTACTGTTTTATATCCCTTATTGTGTAAAATACGACACATTGCTGTAGCTAAAATACTTTTACCTACATTAGAACTGGTACCTTGAAACATAATCTTTTTAGCCATGGTTTCTTACCTCCAATGCTTTTATATCAATTGTTATACCACTGATTGTCATATACGCTTCATCCGCCTCTGTTGCTACCATACGATTGACACGGCCCATAATATCTCTAAAAATACGAGCTAATTGATTTTCTGGTACGATACCTAAACCAATTTCATTGGTTACAAAAATAACTATTTTTTCATCGTTTCCCCTGTATAATCGAATGGTATCAAGTACAGCCTGTACTTCTGAAAGTATCAATCTTTCACGGTTATTTATATCTTCTTGAGATGTAAACTCTCCATCTTGTAATACTAGATTAGTAGTCCACATCGTCAAGCAATCTACTAATACTACAGAGCATTCATCTAATACTTTTTGAATCTCTGCACTCATAGCATATGGAATTTCATAATTGTTCCAACTTTTTTTGCGTCGTTCTTGATGTAAATGGATACGATATTTCATTTCCTCATCATAGGCTTGACCTGTAGCAATATATCCTTTTTGTCCTTCCATTGAGAGTGCAAGAGTTTCTGCAAACTCACTTTTGCCACTACGGGCACCACCCGTACAAAATATTATACGATTTTTCATAACATACCTATACAAAGTTGCCTTCTATCAGTTATCATATGTACTATACATTCATTATAAAGGAGACAACCATGGAATTATTAAATTTAGACATCCAATTAATGGCCACTCTATGGGAAAACACATACCGTGCAGCCATCAAAGATCAAAATGGAAATTATGTAGCTTCTGTGCGCATCATCGTGAATGTCCCACTTTCACCAGATCGGTTACCACTGAATGCACCGAAAGCAGATCCACAATTATTTGTATTGGTAGAAGATGCTGTGATGAAATCAGAAGACATCATTCAGTTTGAAACATTATTATCTGTACACATCCGTGAGAAATTTAAAAATGAGATCGATCAGATCTATTTCTTTTACCCAAGCCCTGAAGATGTATTAAACAAAACTGTTGATGTACAAGAAGTACAACATTAATCACAGTAACTACATACATAGTATTATAGCACATCCAAGAAGATTTAATAGGAATAATCAAGAAGATACTAAAAGGAGGTACCCATGATGGAGTACCTCCTTTTATATCGTAAACTATTTCACTTCATCTTCTACGCGAGCTAAAATAAATAGCAAGTCAGATAAGCGATTCAAATAGCGAAGATTCGACATATGAATCTCTTCTGTTTCTCCTAATTTCCATAGGTCTCGTTCTGCACGGCGAACGATGGTCCGACCTAAGTGCAAGAAGCTAGATGTTTTACTATCGCCAGGCAAAATAAATTTAGATAGTGGCTCTAATTGTTCATCAAATTTGTCGATGATCTGCTCTAAATTAGTCACATGCTCATCTGTAATAGTAGCTTCTTGACCTAAGCTAGAGATATCAGCCATAATCATCCATAGTTCTTTTTCCAGTTTCAATAATGTGTCTTGCACCACTTGTTTATCTGAGTACGCGCGGGCTACTCCGAGAAAAGCTTGCGCCTCGTCAATGGTTCCATACGTACAAACACGTTGAGATGATTTGCTTACACGTTCACCAGTGTATAACCCAGTAGAACCTGCATCGCCTGTTTTCGTGTACACTTTTGCCATAGTATACCTCCTTAACAATTAGAAATCTTACGATTCTTGTAACATAAGATAGGTGTTACTACCTTTATATGCGACTCGCTATTTCACGCAAACGTTGAATACGACTTTCTGTAGATGGATGCGTGCTAAATAATTGAGTCATAGTGGAAGAAATCCCACTTAAAGGATTAATAATAAACATGTGTGCTGTAGATGATACACGGCTTTCACTTTGACCTGGTAGCACACCAAATTTAGCATAATGCTCAATCTTAGCTAATGCAGATGCTAACGATAAAGGCTTACGACTCATCATTGCCCCTTCTTCATCTGCTAAATACTCACGAGAGCGTGAAATTGCCATTTGAATTAAGCTAGCTGCTAATGGAGCCAAAATAATAGTGCCGATTAAGGCTAAAGGATTAGAATTTTCCTCCTCATCACGGTCACCAAAAATAGCTGTCCATTGTAACATATTCGCCACCATCGCAATAAATCCTGCCATACTTGCTGCAATAGTGCTAATTAATGTATCTCTATGTTTCACGTGAGAGAGTTCATGAGCTAGAACGCCTTCAATTTCATCATCGGCTAAGAGATTCATAATACCCGTTGTCACAGCCACTGCTGCATGCTCAGGGTCACGACCTGTAGCAAATGCATTAGGCACTTCTGATTCAATTATATACACTTTTGGCATCGGTAAACCAGCGTTATGAACTAATTTTTTTACAATGTGAAAGATATTAGGATTGTTTTGCTCTGTAATTTCTTTTGCATCATACGCACGTAGTACCATAGACGCACTATTCCAATAGGTATAAAAGTTGATACCTAAGGAAATAATAAACATCAGTATCATTCCAGAGTGACCTCCGACCATTTGACCGATCACCATCAATAATCCTGATAATAATGCCAACAAGGCTGCTGTTTTTATATTGTTCATGTATTCCTCCTACTTAGATATATTATAGAATATATTTGCTTAATTATATCACATGCAGTTTAAAAGAATCATGAAGTTTTCTATTCATATTTAATTTTTACAACTTTAGCGCCTTCACGGTCTGCATGCAGTACGAAACGACGACAATCAATATCGTGATCCATGAACACAGAACTCATAGCATCTGCTACTGTCACTGCATGCTCTGGAGAACAATAGGCAATCAAGGTAGATCCAGATCCACTAATTGTAGACCCATAAGCACCATGTTCTTTAGCAGCTGTAAATACATCATCGCAGTACGGTATCAATGTCTTACGATACGGTACGTGTAGATAATCCTGTAAAGCAACAGACAAATTATCCATGCGATTTTGGATCATAGATCCTACAAACAATGTGGCAAATCCTACATTGGCAACTGCTTCTTTATAGCTTAATTCTGTTGGCAATACACTTCTTGCGTACGATGTTTCCACAATTACTTCTGGTACTACTACAGCAAAAGTTAAATTACTTGGTACATCGATGTGGGAGTGGAATACTGTATCATTTCCACCAACAGCACAAACCAAATTTCCCATAATGGCTGGTGCTACATTATCAGGATGACCTTCCATATCATTGGCAATAAGTAATAATTGGTCCTTATTCAAAGGTTCTTGTAAGTAGGCATTAGCTAATAACAGCCCTCCTACGATAGCCGTAGAGCTACTACCCAATCCTCTGGACGGAGGAATTTGTGTATTAGAATGAATGCGACCGTATACTGGTGCAACATTTACCTCTTTAAATACACGTTCCATAGCAATACCCACTAAATTTTGGCTATGATCCTCTTGTTCTAATAAGTCTGCCCCAAAACCCTCAAAGGTATACATATTAGATGTGTCCTCTTCATTAGGCTCAAACGTAAATACATTATATAAATTTAACGCTACTCCTAGACAATCAAATCCTGGGCCGCAATTGGCACTCGTAGCCGGTACTTGTACCGTAATAGATTTCATGAACACTCCTTTATTCAACCATGATGCGGATAACACTACCCACTTCTCTAACGACACGTAAATGGTTGAAAGAATCAATTAAATTTTGAATATACGCATGTGGACATTTAGATGTAATTATCGCTAATGTAGCCGTATCATTATCTGCTTTACGTTGGATAACAGAATGCGCAGAAATACGTTGTTCCGCTAATTTAGTAGCTACTTTTGCCAATACACCTGTAGAATTATCTACAGTCATACGAATGTAGTAAGCAGATTCAATTTTACTAGAACTGTACATTGTTTTTTGTGGATAATAGAACTGCTTCATTTCTCCTGTTTTACCTTGTACCACATTACGAGCTACTTCCATCACGTCACTTACGATTGAACTACCGGTTGGTAAACTACCAGCTCCACGACCGTAAAACATAGCATCATCGAACCCATTGCCACGTAAAAATACAGCATTAAAAGAACCCCGTACAGAGGCTAGTGGATGTGTATCTGCAATAAAGGCAGGATGTACATTTAAAGACAAACCTTTTTTTGTTTCTCGTGCAATACCCAATAACTTAATGGTATAGCCAAACTCCTTACCAAATTGAATATCACTAGCATCAATTTTAGTAATCCCTTCACAGCTTACATCCTCAAAGAAAATACGCTTATTAAAGGCGATAGAGCCTAAAATAGCTAGTTTTCGAGCTGCATCATATCCTTCCACATCTGATGTGGGATCTGCTTCTGCATAGCCTAATTCTTGCGCTTCTTTCAATACTTCTTCATAGCCCAATCCATCTTCACTCATCTTAGACAAAATAAAGTTAGTTGTGCCATTTAAAATGCCCATAATTTCTGTAATTTGATTACTACCAAAGGAATCATATAAAGCGCGAATAATAGGAATCGCCCCTGCCACGCTTGCTTCAAAGCGTAAATCCACATGATGCTTCGTAGCTAATTCCATTAAATAAGGACCAGCTTCAGCTAATAAATCTTTATTAGCAGTTACCACATGTTTTCCAGCAATAATAGATTCTTCAATACAGGTACGAGCAAAGGTAGTACCTCCCATCACTTCTACCACAATATCTACAGATGGATCTTGTAAAATTTCTTTATAATCTGTTACAAATGTAGCCGTTTTAGGAAGTACAACATGACTATATTTATCTGGATTTCTTACGTAAATTTTATTCACAGTTACTGGTACACTAATACGGTTTTGTATAACATCTAAATTTTTAGTTAATAGTTCAACCGTCCCTTGTCCAACTGTACCAAAACCCAAAAGGGCAATCTTCACGCCTTGCTTCATTATAAATCTCCTTAAGCACTAGGCTTGACCAATTAGTTCCACCTTAATAACTCCTTCTAATTGTCGTACCTCGTGCAAAACATCTTCTACTGGTAATGTTAATTCCTTTGTTTCAAAGGAAATATTCACATGTGCTACACCTTGTAGCGGTAAATTCTGGTTAATAGTTAGTACACTGCCATTATAATCTGCAATAATCCGTAAAATATTAGATAGCATACCAGACTCATTAGAAATCAGTGCATTAATTGACACAATTTTTCCTTGTGAAAGTTCATAAAATGGAAATACATAATCTTTGTATTTATAATAGGCAGAACGACTTAGATCCATTTTTTCAACAGCTTCATTAATCGTTTTCGCCTCTCCTAATTGTAAAATAGATTTTACTTTAATTGTTTTTTTTATCGCTTCTGGTAAAATTACTTCATTCACTAAATAAAATTTGTCTTTTTTGCCTTTCACAGCCATAATTACACCTCTTAACTACTAGTGGAAACGGAACTTGCCATATGTTGTCCATATAGAGTAAATACGGAATACATACCGATAAAAAATGGAACATATTCAGCTACAATCCGCCATGCCACTGCAACTAGCCCCACCGTTCCAATTGGTACAAAGGAGGAAAACAAGTACACAAATAATCCTTCAGCAACTCCTGTTCCACCTGGTGTGGGTGCAAAATATAAAATTA
Organism: uncultured Veillonella sp.; assembly: GCA_963518085.1. GTDB lineage: Bacteria > Bacillota > Negativicutes > Veillonellales > Veillonellaceae > F0422. The sequence continues at coordinate 162,994 of CAUQIB010000001.1, forward strand.
AATTTAATAAAATCATGCGATTTAATATTTCAACAATACTAATATTTGAAGTAAACGCATACATCAAAGCTGGTGCAATAGCATATAAAAATAGCAAGCTCAATGCAGACTCAATAAATACAATAAAAGATTGCATAGGGTTTGCATATAATAAACTAAGTCCCCCGTTAAATTCATCCAACTTGATAAGCCATCCTTTGGGACTTCCTTTTTTCAGCATCTTACATATCCACGTTACTAATTGCTTCATAAGTCGCGTTTGTAATAAATACATTCCCATAAATGTTGAAATCACAACAAAAATTGATATACCTAACAATTGAGCGTTTGTAATATAAGGTACTTCGATAGGTTCTGTTACCAATATGATAGGTAACATGACAATTAGAAATAAAATAGAAAATACAGTCCGCACTAATACGATCGGTGCCGCTTTACCGATAGGTACGTGATAAGACCGCAAGATTAAAGCCTGTGCTACGGCACCACCACTAGCACCAGGTGTAAGCATAGCCATAAAATAATTACCAAATATAACCCGTAGAATGGCAATTAAAGATAAATTATATCCTCCCATACGTACCAATCGTTGCAGACGCAATCCATCAAAGTACATTCCTAACGCAAGAGCCACTATGGCTAACAATAAAGATGTAAGATTAAATGTACCTAAGGTGGCCAATGAGTCTAAATCAATTGTAAAATAAATTGTTATACCTGACACAAGCAAGAGCAACAAACCAATCAGGATTCCCCGCTTTGCCATGATACTCATGAACGGTCTCCTTCATTCCATTGTCCATAATGAATCAGACTAATATCTTGAGTACCAATATATTCTTTCACTCTAGTGGAAGTCATAGCAGATCGTTCTTCATCCCAATGATATCCCCAATCATATAAGGATCGAAGTGTCTTATTATCTTTGCCGGGATGTGTCATAATTTCATGGACTCCTTGTTTCTTAGCAACCTTTCCTAAAATTGCTAATAAGGCATCTTCCTTCAACTGTCCACCATTCATCATTCCCCAAAAATATAGGGGCGATGAAAATCCTAAATCTCGAGATGTACTGTACGCTTGTTGTGTGATGACCGTAAGCCCTACTTTACCAATCCAACGCCCTAATGAAGTGACGCCATTCAATAAAAATGGAGTTTCATCAGGCATACGAACCTTAGTTAAACCATAGCGCTTCATTTGTTCTGCCACGATAGGCAACACTTGTGGTAGCACATGCATATGTTGATGTCCATCTACATGAGTAATCGGTAATCCTGTAGACATTACTTTTTGAAATTGTGCTTCAATTTCTTTTCGTAATTCATTTCCCTTTATTTGCCCTGTAAACAGCCGTTTTATAAATTCTGTATGTGTCATAGGAAATTTGCCATCTATGAGCAGACTTGGAACTTCTTTAGGATCACAAATTGGTAAAAGACCACCAACCAAACATATATGTATACCTACACCCAATGTAGGTGTTGTCTTAGCTAACGAGACGGCATCCTCAAAATAATCTCCAGATGCCAATAAAGACGTACTTGTTACTATTCCTTGTTGATGACTTTCTAAGATTCCTTCATTAATAAGAGGATGTAAACCAAAGTCATCTGCATTCACAATTAGACGTTTCATAGTTACCTTCCTGTACGCACTAAATGGATAATTGTATTATTATTTTACCAAAATTATTGTTGTTTGGATAGACAAAGTTTTCTTTCTTGTACTTTATACATGCACAAAGCCCCTGCTATGGCAACATTTAGAGATTCCATGGGACCATACATAGGAATAGAAATTCGCTGTGTAACAAGCTGTAATATATCTTCTGAGATACCATTGGCTTCATTTCCTAAAGCAAGCATAGTTGTCTCTTCATAAGTAGGCTGTCCATAGTCGACACTATCTTCTAGCACGGTCCCATACAATTTGATTCCTAAGTCTTTGAGTTTTACAACATCATCCGTTGAGACGTTTATATAAATCGGCAGTTTACACAAGCCACTCATAGTACTGCGCACTGTTTTTTCATTGTATATATCAACAGTATTAGGAGTTAAAAACATTGCCTCTACACCAGCACCTACAGCAGTTCGAATTAAAGTACCTAAATTACCTGGATCCTGTACGCCATCAATGAGCACATATAGAGCATTTTCTTTTACTTTAAAATCTTCTAATCGTCGTACTTTTTGACATACTACAGCAAGGACACCTTGTCCATGCACGGTTGTTTCAATCCCTTTCCATAGGCTCTCTGAAATGGAATATACCTGAACATCATAGGTATCACATAAAGATAACAATGGGTGTAACTGCTCCTGTTTTATAGATTCTGTATTGACAATTACATACCGTACTGTACCAGTAGGCAACATATCCATGACTGTACGATATCCTTCCGCTACAAATTCCTGATGTGTAGTGCGATATTTTCGTTTATACAATTGCACAATGTGCTTAATTTTTTTATTATCTCGTGAAGTAATCTCTTCCATAATATCCTTTCTTTATGCATTCCATAATTGATAGAATAAACCTTTTTGAGCCAGCAATTCTTCTAACGCACCTTGTTCTACAATTTCACCATCGGATATGACAATAATTTGTGTAGCATCACGTAAAGTTGATAAACGGTGTGCTATGGCTATCATCGTTTTTTCACCTTTCATATCTGCAATCGATTGTTGTAGTAATTCTTCTGTATGACTATCTATATTTGAAGTAGCCTCATCGAATACTAATAATGATTTCTTCTGTACTAAGGTTCTGGCCAAAGACAATAATTGACGTTGCCCCTGTGAAAGTAAAGATCCTAAGTATCCCACAGGCGTTTGATATCCTTCTTCTAAGCGTTGTATTGAGGTATCTAAATGAGCTCGTTTAGCTGCTTCTTTTACCATTTCTAACGTAATAGCACTATCAAATAAAGAGATATTCTCTTCAATAGAACCTTTAAACAAATGAGAGTCTTGGAATACATAGCCCATAGATTGGCGTATAATTCTTGGATCCAAAGTACTTAAATCATGTCCATTGATACGAATACAACCTTTAGTAGGCTGTTCAAAACCAAGTAGTAATTGCATCATCGTTGACTTACCACCACCAGATGGACCTACTATCCCTAAGAATTCCCCCTCTTGTAAAGACCAATTAATATCTTTCAACACATAATTTTCTGTTCCATCATAGGAGAAATAGACATGATCAAACTCGATAGAATGAATTGCAGAAAATTCCTCTGGCATCACAATATTCTCTTGAACCTGCTTCGTTTCACTTTCCAACATTGGTAAAATACGTTCTGCTCCTGCTAAGGCAGACTGTAGATTACCATATTTTTCAGCAATTTCCTTGATAGGTTCAAAAATGCGATTAATATATTGTAGGAATGCAAATACGGTGCCCGCTTCAGTTATGGAGTCAAAATATCCGGTTACAGTAAAAATAGCAATCAAAGCAACAAAAAATAATCCGTCCACAATAGGTCTAAAAATAGCAAATGTTTTTACCTCAAATAGACCTGCTTCTAAAAACTCTCGACTTACCTTATCGTAGCTTTTTTCCATGATAATTTCACCTACATAGGTTTTAATCATCAAAATAGCATTCAACATTTCCTGTACAGATGCATTGGATGCCGCAACCTTACTACGAACGTCTCTGAAAGCTTTTCTAGCGTACTTACGATAAATAAAAATAACTCCTGTAAATACAGGCACTAATAGTAATATTATGGTAGCTAATGTTGTATCTATCAGAAACATAAACACTAGTATACCAATAATCTGAAAGATACTACTACTTATTTTTACCAATACTTCTGTGTATAAGGTGCGAATTGATTCTGTATCGTTCGTAACTCTTGTCACTAGATTTCCTACAGGATATGCAGTAAATTCTCTAGGAGGCATAGTTAAAATATTTTCAAAAATTTTATTTCTAATATCAAAGATAATACGTTGTCCAAAACTTTGTAATGTATAGTTTTCTATTCCTAATGCGACCATTCCAAACAAAATTACTCCAATATAACCTACTGCATACTTCGTTATAAGTCCCATATCTTTCGTTGCTACGCCTACATCTATGAATTCTTTCATAATGACGGGACGTATTAGTTGCACACCTAGCACTAACAGTAACATGCAAACACCAAGACACATATAGGCCATATAAGGTTTGATAAATGTGCACAAATGCAATAGCACATGATAATCTGTTTTTTGTTTAGTTCTCATCGCTATCCCCTCGTTTTTGCAACATCACCAATTGATGATACATACCTTTTTGTTGTAATAATTCTCCATGTGTACCAGATTCAATGATTCGACCCTCGTGGAACACATAAATACAATCTGCACCTTCTAATGCCTCTAAACGCTGCGAAATGCATACAATAGTCTGTTCTGTATTAAATCGTAATGTTTCTAAAATATGACTTAAGCTATGAGCATCTAAAGCAGAGAAAGCATCATCTAGCAACAAGTAAGGAGCATCTTTGTAGAATGCACGGGCCAAAGAAATTCGCTGTCGTTGTCCTCCAGATACATTGGAACCACCCTCTTCTAAGTTGTCATATTTGCGTGCACCTTCAATACGTTCCTCTAAATCTCTAAATAATCCCGCTCGCTCCGCCGCTTCTTCAATGGTTATCCTTGAGCCTTCATCTTTTCCATAACCAAATTGAATATTATCTCGGATGGATACACTTAGTAATGAAGGAGTAGATGGTGCATAGGCAATACTATTACGCAATGTACTAAGCGGAATATCTTGAATATCTGTAGAACCAAAATAAATACTGTTTTTAGGGGCATGCTGAATATCTAATAATAATTTAAATAAAGTAGATTTTCCCGATCCTGGTCCACCAACGATACCAATAAAAGATCCTTTTGGAATATGCATAGATATATCTTTTAAAATTGGTTCCTTACTAGATGCATAAGTAAAGTTTAATCCTTCAATATGTATATCTTCTAATGGCATGACTCCTACTTGTTCTTGTATTTCTTCCTGAGGAAGTTCAAAGAACTCTTCCATCCGTTCCAATGAGGCAAACCCTTTTTGTAAAACTGTTGTTAAAGATCCAATTGCCATAATAGGACCTATAACAAGCATAACATATCCATTAAGTGCTACAAATTCTCCTACTGTTAATTCACCATTGATAATAGCTTGACCACTCACATACATATTAAGAGCATAACAAATAAAAGGTGCCATATATGTCAATGGAGTCAATAAAGAATCGATACGCACCACATCTAAATTATTTTCATAGTTTGTTTTGTTTACATTTGTAAACCGTTTCCAGCTTGTATATTCTTTATTAAATGCACGGATTACTGCCATACCCAAGAATAACTCTTGTGTATATTCCGTCACATCACTGTAGGAACTTTGTGCTTTCTTTTGACGGCTTCGTAGATGTTTTGAAAGTTTTAACATACCATATACAATGAATGGCATCGGTAATATCGTTACAAGAGCTAACCACAAAGATATCTTTTGAACAAGGATACAAAATGCAATGACCCCAAAGAATAATGCATCAACAAATAACATAACTCCTAATCCTAGAGACACACGTAAGGAAGTGACATCATTTGTCATTAGTGCCATCACCCTCCCTGGACCGTGCTCATCATAATAGGACGTAGGAATCCGTAAAGCGTGACGAAATAATTCACGACGCATATAGAACTCAAAATTACGTATGGACCCTAAGAGCATGTGACGGGAAATAAATTTTAACACTGTAATCACTATAGCTAGCAGGACAAATAAACTAACATAATGCCAAATTCCATCTTTTCCAACATATAATGTATTAATGGCTTCCCCCGTCCAAGAAGGAACCAATAAAAGCAATCCATTAATTGTAAGAAGTAGAATGATACCAATGAGATATTTATATGAATATTCTTTAAAAAAGTATCGGAATAAGAGAAAACCTTTCATAAGTGCCTCGATTCTTATATAGTTTCGATTTTTTTCGATAAAGTTTATTTACTAATTTTATTGTACCATGTTATAATGTCAATATACAAAAGATATTATTCCGTATTTTAAGGAGGAACATACAATGGAAAAACGTACAGGTGTAGTAACATTTGCAGGTAACCCAATCGCTTTATTAGGTAAAGAAGTAAAAGTTGGCGATAAAGCTCCTACTTTCACACTATTAGACAATGGCTTAGGTGAAAAAACATTAGCTGATTATGCTGGTAAAGTAAAAGTTATCTCTGTCGTACCATCTTTGGATACTGGTGTATGTGATGCGCAAACTCGTTGGTTCAATCAAAACGTTTCTAAATTAGGTGAAAATGTTGTTGTATTGACTGTTTCCGTGGACTTACCATTTGCCCAAAAACGTTGGTGCGGTGCTGCTGGTATTGACCGAGTTGAAACATTATCTGACCACCGTGATCTTTCTTTCGGTGAAAATTATGGTTTTATTCTTGAAGGTTTACGCTTGTTATCTCGTGGTATCGTTGTCATCGACAAAGACGACGTAGTTCGTTATGTAGAATACGTACCAGAAGTAACTTCTGCTGTTAACTTCGATGCAGCTGAAGCAGCTACTAAAGCATTAGCCTAATCGTTAGTTACAAAACATATAAGGGTGCAGTGATCCGTCACTCCACCCTTTTTTATTGGAAAGGTCCATATGAATTATTTTTTACAACAAGTGTCTACTTTTTTTCAGTGGGTTCTTAACTTCACTTTATTTTCTATCGGTATTGTATTAACTGTAGCTGTGTTAAATACAGCCTTTTATATTGTGACACTCATACCGGGGTTATTTACAACTGATGTGGCATATACTACATTTTTAGAAGAAATCATTAATTTTTTCTTATTTTTCGAATTCTTATCTTTAGTAGTGAAATATTTTAAAAATAATTTCCACTTCCCTCTTCGCTATTTTATCTACATTGGTATAACCGCTATCATTCGATTGATCATTGTATCTCATGAATCTTCTATGGACCTATTTTTATGGTCATCCGCTATTTTAGCATTAGTCATCAGTTTAGTCTTAGTAGTTCGATATGGTAAAGAACCTAATAGTAGCGAACGATTATAATATACTTCACTGAATATAACTACAATATCTATATTAGGTAAGTATATATAATTTATTATCTTCATATTTTAGAAAGAAAACATACAAAAAGGACTGTTCACGATTTCGTGTTCAGTCCTTTTTTATAGACAAATGTAAATGAGTGTAGATTCACGCAACTCTTCTTTTACGAAGTTGCTTAATCAACTCCAAAACTATCGTGTTACGTATACTATGCTATTGTATAACACTCTATAGATATTTATTATAAAATATTACGAGTATACTCTGCATATAATGCTTCTAATTCAATCACTTTTTCATTCATTTCTACTTGTAATGTAGACGCTGTATCATAGTCACCATTTGCCAATGCTTCAGTGATACGTGAGAATAAACATTTACTATCTACACTGTCTTTTGCCAAGTAGAAACGTAATGCATTCACTTTATTCCAGTTAGCACTATCAAAGGCATCAGCTGTATCATGGATAGCTTGTAAAGAACGTACTAATTGAACATTAGCCGGTACAATACGATTTGCTAATTCTAATTTCCAACGATTTAATACACCAGCCATGAAAGAATCCATCAAATCTTTATCAAATGCTCCACCTAATGTTAAGGATGCTACTTTCTCAGGATTATTTGTATAGCCTTGAATATTTTCCCACACAGTTGCAGGTGCTTTGCCGAATTTGCGATCTCGTTCTTCTGCTGTGAAATCATCAAATACATCAACTTCAGAGCGATATTCGCGAGATGCATCTAAATAATCAGCTGCTTCCCCTTCTTTTTTTGACAATTCAGCCAAAATTTCTTCTGGTTCTTTACCAGATGTGATAACATATTTCATTCCATCAAAAGCAGATAAATAAATCAATGCTAATGCTGTGTATGTGTTAGTATATGGATTTGGAGAACGCAATTCAAAACGAGTTGCCATTGGTGTATCCACATCGCGAATCAAACCACAAAGGATAGTACGGTTACGGCTTGGTAAGGCAGGATTTGTACCCAAGGATGTAACGATACATACAGGTGCTTCAAAACCTGGTTTTAAGCGGTTCAAGGAGTCTGTGGTGGAAGAAATAAACGGGTTGATTGCTTCATAGTGTTTTAATAGACCCATGATAGCGCCGTATGCCAATGGACTAGCATGTTCTTTGCGCAAATCAGCTGGGGAGAACAAGTTGTACACTTTGCCATTTTTCATTTTGACCATCACACCAAAATGAGTATGTTCACCAGAACCTGCTACACCGATGATTGGTTTCGCATTGAAAGTAACATCTAAGCCATTTTCACGGAATACTTCACGAACGATGATACGAGCTTGTAACTCATTGTCTGCAGTTTGCAATGGATTATTTGTGTATTTCCAGTCAATTTCTAATTGTTCTAATACCCAGTCTACATTTCCCTCGTCATCTAGTTTCGCTTTTACACCGCCAACTTCTTTATGACCCATTTCTGCATGTAAACCATATTTGTCTAATAAGGATACGGCTTTTTCTAATGCTGTACGAACGGAACCATGTGTACGTTGCCAGTATTGTTCTTGTAATTTTTGAGATACAGATAATGCTTTTGCATCTACATTTCTGGACGGTGTTTTTACCCAAAATTCCAATTCTGTAGCAGATGTGAAAATCACATCAGCGATTTCATTAGCATCGATAAACTCCATGCCTTTCACTTGATTCGCTTGTAATAATTTCATCAATTCTTCTTTTACATACTCACAACTACGTTTTAAGATGGAACGAGAGTCTACATAGCGATCACAGTGTTTTAAGAATGCTGGAACACGAAGTGTACCAGTTGGTTTGCCTGTAGCTTCATCAATGTGTTCATAGTTGTAGTCCACAAACCAGTTTACACTTGGGTCACCCCACATATCTACACGAGCATTATTCAATGTTGCAATATTTGTCAACACAACAGAAGAACCATCTGTTTGTACTGCACGACCTTCAAAGAAAGATTCATAATCATCAAAGAATTGCTCCATTGGAATTTTTTCGTCAGTATCATTTCCCGCTAAATCAACACCAACTAAAGATACAAAACGAATTTCTGGATGTTGTTCTAGTAAGGCAAGAACACCTTCTTTACCATATTGGCCTGCTGGAATGTAATATAATAATTCTTTGCTCATGATAAACCTCCTCATAACAAACAAAAAGACTCCAAGAAACATCGTTTCTTAGAGTCCTCATTGACTTAGTATTATATTATAAGATTATAGTAACATAATCAATTAAGTCTGTCAACTAATTAGTTGACTTTTGCAAGTTCTTCTTTGACAATCGCATTGACTAACTTGCCATCTGCACAACCCTTAGTCTTTGGCATAACCAACGGCATAAGCTCACCCATCTTAATTGGTGCAGTTAGGGTGGAAATCGCTTCTACCACAATGTAACGAATTTCTTCTTCACTTAATTGGGCAGGCAAATATTTGGCTAATACTTCCATCTCCGCTTTCACTTGAGCAACTAAGTCATCACGATGACATTTTTCAAATTCAGCTAAAGAATCTTGACGAATTTTCATCTCTTTCGCTAAAATAGCGATAATATCTGAATCTTCTAATTCAAATTTCTTGTCGATTTCTGTATTTTTTATGGCGCTATTTACCATGCGAATGACTGAAAGAGCAACTTTACCCGCTTCGCGAGCTTTCATAGCTTCTTTCATATCTGTTTTAAGCTGATCTTTTAAGGACATGTTGTACCTCCAAGATTGACTTACGCTTTGAATTTGCGTTTTCTTGCTGCTTCAGATTTTTTCTTTCTTTTTACGCTTGGTTTTTCGTAATGTTCGCGTTTGCGTACTTCAGACAAAACACCTGCTTTTTGGCAGGAGCGTTTAAAACGACGAAGTGCACTTTCAAGCGATTCATTTTTACCGACTTTAATTTCTGACATCTATATCCCCCCCTCCAAAACGTATAATGGAAGTGCAGGTAATTTATATACGCACATACAGATATTATAAGCAGTTGACATATATTTGTCAAGCCTAGTCCCCTATAGTTTCTAGGATTTAATAAAATTCCTTTTACTACGATTCAATTTATATATGAAAGTATACATAAACTAATGAACTTTTCCCACAAATACTTGTATAGACTCATACTTTGGCTCAATAATAGTGTTTCCTGTAAAATCTAAAACACCATATTTACCATGCTGTTTATAAATTACGCTTTCTAAAGTAGTACTATCCACCTTAGTTGTATCTGATGGCAATTGCAATATGCTTTCACCAGTTAACAGGTTGACAAGGTATACAGTATTCCCTCGTTTACCGATTAATCCACTATAGACACCATGGAATGGTTTAGGCGCTGTAATGGAATCATAGCTTTCGCCAATTTCATGGAACGTATCTAATGAAATCATTCGATAAGACTGTCCAGACTTACCTACCAACACTGTAGGAGCTACTACTTCTAACTTAGAGTATGCAAATGGAAGCACTGTAGTATTATCTTGCCGTTTTACACCCCAGTGTCCTTCTTTATCTTGTAAGAGAAAGGCTCCTAGCTCTGGCATATAGGTAATGTTTTTATAGACCATTGGAAAGACTTCAACACCCTCTTTGGTATACAATCCAAAACGACCATCTTTATAGGTCATAATCCCTGCTTCAGTTAATGGACTGACCATCTGGTTTTTAAAAGAAATAACTTCTTTTCCTGTTTTATCAATGTATCCCTGTTTTAATTTAGAGGTTGTCCAAGCATAGTCAGTTTCACCATAGGTGGCTTGATGATAGAATGCACCTTTCACTAAAGCTGCTGCCAATGTGTTAAAAATGCCACCAAAGTTCAACCCATGAGCTTTTCGTGTCACCCGAGCTAACCCATTTTGGTATGGTTCAACGCCATCATAATCTTTGATGGAAAATAAAATCTTTCCACTTTCATCAATGGCTACCTTTTGCTTATTACCCAATAATACAAAGGCAATTCCTTCACTGAAAGGAGCTAATACACGTTGAATACGCTCACCTTCCACTTGCTGAGGCATTGGTATTTTACGAGGCTCAGCACCTTCTGTCTGAGAAATAATTTTTAAAGCTTTGGATGCCTCTACATGATTGCCTTCATCATCAAAATATAAGATAGATCCATCTGTTTGGTACCCAGAAATAAGTCCCGTATTTTGATTCCACCCTAGAGATGTAAATATCTCATCGGATTTATATTCTCCCGTTCGAGCGTTGAATATAGCTACTAATTTATTTGTTGTGCCTACGCTATGCAAGTCACCATATAATTCGTTATCAAGTTTAAATGGTTTATGATGTAGCATTTGCCCTTGCAGATTGTAATAGGTAGTTGCCTCACCTTTGATGGAATAGATTAATCCAGTAGAGGATACCTCAACATGCTTTGTTGGCATCATAATGGAAGAACCAGTGTTCACTGTTTCTAATACTGTTTTACCGGCATCTTCATATAGTACAATGTCTAACTTTCCTGTAGTATCTAGTCTACCTATATGTAACTCTTTTTTAGGCCCCATGACTGGTTTCCCATCCGATGATAGGATCATATTTCCCTCTTTGGATTTACCAATGTAATAGTATGGTGCATGACTAAGTTTTTCCATTTGCGATTGCACATGACTTACACTGTTTGCTTGTTCTGCCACTGTATAAGTTTTGTCAGGATACTCAATATGCTTGCTGAAAGCGCCTAATACAAAGCCCCTTCCTCCATAGTATTCACGCATATATTCCATACCCCGATAGTAGCCTACCCCGTGATAACCAACGCCTCCAGATACATGCGTTTCTGCTTGTGCTATAAACGGTGTCATCATAATAGATACACTTGCTAAAGCAAGCCCTAGTGCTATTTTCTTACATACTTTCATAAGAGCTCCTACTACGCTTGAAATACAACTTGTGCCTGTGCAATTTCATAACGCAATTTTTCTTCATCAATGGTCAGTAGTTGCTTATCTTTCATTACCACTTTACCAGCCACAAGAACAGTATTCGCATCTGATGAATTAGCCGCATACACTAGGGATGCTACATCATTATACCGTGGTTGCCAATGTAATCCTGATGTATCATAGAGCACAATATCTGCACGATATCCTACATCTAATACACCCAAATCATCATAATCTAATGCTTTAGCACCCATAACGGTACCAAGTTCCCAAGCTGTTTGAGCAGGTATAGCTAATGGATCATATAGACGAGCTTTATGTAACATAGCCGCCAAACGTACTTCTTCTAACATATCTGCATTATTGTTACTAGCAGAACCATCTGTACCTAATCCTACCACAATCCCTTTAGCAAGCATTTCTGGCACTGGTGCAATGCCACTAGCTAATTTTAAGTTAGATTGTGGATTATGTGCTACGCGAACGGATTTTTCTTTCATGATATCCATATCTTCATCTGTTATATGCACACAATGGGCTGCTAAACAACCTAAATCAAATAAGCCCAAGTCATTCATATGAGCAATAGGAGTTTTACCAGTGGCTTTTATAACATTGTCCACTTCTCCTTTTGTTTCGCTTAAATGCATATGAACTTGCGCCCCTAAATCATGACCTAATTGAACTACTCGTTCTAAATATGCATCAGGACATGTATAAGGTGCATGAGGTCCTAGCATCACCTTGATTTGATCTTGGTTATAACCGTGATACGTTTCAAACAATTCTTTACTTTCTACTAACGCTTGTTCTGCTGTAGGCGCAACGCCAGCCATTCCACGAGATAAAACAGCACGAATACCTGTTTCTTTAATAGCTTCAGCAGTTTGATCCATAAAGAAATACATATCACTAAAACAAGTGGTACCAGAACGGAACATTTCTGCAATACCTAATTGTGTACCCCAATAGACTAAGTGGTTATTCAATTTGGCTTCCGCTGGCCAAATGGCAGTTTGTAACCAATCCATTAACTCTAGATCATCTGCGTAATTACGCAATAATCCCATAGCAATATGCGTGTGCGTATTGATTAGACCTGGAGCAGCAAGCATGCCTTTTCCATTGATTACTTCCTTAGCTTGAGGGACTGTATCATTGGTAACAAACTCTTTAATATATCCATTTTCAACAACAATAGCAGTATCTTTTAGAATTGTATTTCCTTGTAACACATCTACATGTGTGATAACAACATCAACCATAGTTAACTCCTACTTCATTTTCTTTTCTTCTAAATGACGAATACTTTCTTTAAATGGAGGACGTAATACCCCTTCTTCTGTAATAATAGCTGTCACTAAATCATGAGGTGTAACATCGAAAGCCGGATTCAATACTTCAATACCTTGTGGTGCAGAAGGCACGCCTTGGAATTGTAATACTTCTTGAGGATTACGCATTTCAATAGGAATATGTGCTCCTTGTTCCATGGAAAAATCAAAAGTACTATACGGCGCTGCTACATAAAAAGGAATATTATGATGTTTGGCCAATACGGCTACACTATAGGTGCCAATTTTATTTGCCACATCACCTTCTAGAGTAATACGGTCAGCTCCTACAATAATTGCATCAATAAGACCTTGTTGCATAGCGTAACCAGCCATATTGTCAGTTTGCAATGTCACAGGAATACCGTCTTCATGTAGTTCAAAGGCCGTTAACCGAGAGCCTTGCAATAATGGTCTTGTTTCATCTGCATAGACACGATCTAACTTACCTTGTGCGTGAACTTCACGGATCACGCCTAAGGCAGTACCTATTCCTGCTGTAGCCAAAGCTCCTGCATTACAATGTGTCAAAATGCGATAGGATTCTTTATCTTGGAATAAGGTAGCCCCATGTTTTGCCATACTTTCATTTAAGGCTACATCTTCTGTATCGATGGCGATAGCTTCCTTTACAAGAACCGTATCTAATTCGCTAATATCTCCTTTGAAAGTATCTACCACATGTAATACTCGATCGATTGCCCACATTAAATTAACAGCTGTCGGTCTAGTTTGACGTAACGTTTCCGCAAAAGCTCTAAATTCAGATAGAATCTCTGCCCTAGCACCACCACGACGATAGCTTTCACGGAAGGCAAGGATTAATCCATAGGCAGCGGATACACCAATAGCAGGAGCCCCACGAACACGAAGCATTTTGATAGCTTCAGCCACTTGACGCCAGTCAGTACAACGTACATATTCCACTGATGTTGGTAATTTCGTTTGATCTAAGATAATAACTTCTGATCCATTCCATTCAATACTTTTCATACTGTTCCCTCCATAGAAACAAGTAGCATTAATGTTTTTCTTCGATTAATAAAGTTTTCATATCTTCCTTAGAAAAATGATATTTTTCATTACAATAATGACAGGTTAATTCTGTCACTTCATCTTGGGCTAGTTCTTGTTTATCATGCATTGGTAGACTTGCTAAGCGATCAAAAAATCGTTCTCGACTACAAGGACATGCAAAATGAATACACTCACTATATACCTCTTGTACAGTAAATCCATCCAAAATACGTTCCATCAAGTGTTCTGCATTAGGATTTGCTTTCAAATAATTAGTCACAGGTCCAATGGTTTTCAAATTTGCTTCAATTTTATCAAATGCATCATTCGTTACATCTGGCAAAGCTTGCACTAAAAAACCACCTGCTACTATGGTGTGGTAATCTGGATCCACCAGTACACCCAAGCTAAGAACGGAACCTACTTGCTCAGACATAGCTAGATAATACGCTAAGTCTTCCGCTACTTCGCCTGTTTGGATAGGACTTTGGGAGGTATAGTTCTGACGAAGTTTAGTAAACCGTGTCACTTGAACTTCTCCATTACGACCTACTGCGGCCCCTACATCGAGTTTCCCTTCTCGCAATAGAGGTACATCTACATGAGGATGATCCACATATCCTCGTACAGTGTTATTACTGAATGCATCCACATGAACAATGCCCAAAGGTCCATCGCCACGCAATCGGATACTTACATTTTCATCATTTTTAAAATCACTAGCCATTAGCATAGCCCCAGTCATTGTACGACCAAGAGCAGCTGTTGCTACCGGCCACAAATCATGGCGAACTCTCGCCTCTTCTACGGTATCAGTGGTTACGGCAATAGATAGACGCAACCCTTCTGCTGTTGTATAACGTTTAATAAAATCCACGGATATCCTTCTTTCTACATAGATTCCAATAGATTAATCATTTCGATAGCACCCATAGCGCAATCAAAACCTTTATTACCAGCTTTTGTACCAGCACGTTCGATAGCTTGTTCAATGTTTTCTGTTGTTACTACACCGAACATAACAGGTACGCCAGAATCTAACGATACATGAGCAATACCTTTTGCTACTTCATTACACACATAGTCATAATGAGTTGTGGCACCACGAATAACAGCGCCTAAACAAATAACAGCATCATATTTACCACTTTTTGCCGCTTTTTGAGCAATCAAAGGAATTTCAAACGCACCTGGTACCCAAATAGTAGTAATGTCGCTATCTTGTACATCATGACGTAATAATGCATCTTTTGCACCGCTAATTAATTTAGATGTGATGAACTCATTAAAACGAGAACCGATAATAGCAAATTTCTTACCTGTACCTATTAATTTACCTTCTTGAATCATTGTAATTCTCCTCTATTTATAGTAGACATATTTAGACCTGAGCGCTCCATATGCTAGGTATTACTTTCATACATTGTATTACAGCATATGACGCATTTTTTCTTTTTTTGTATTTAAATATTTTGCATTAATGCTATTTGCTTTGATAACGATAGGAACACGCTTAGATACGGTAATGCCCCAACGTTCTAAATCCTCTTTCTTTTCAGGATTGTTTGTTAATAGCTTAACACTTTTTACATCTAATTCACGCAACATTTGTGCTGCCAAAGAATATTCACGCATATCAGGAGGGAATCCTAGCTTCACATTGGCTTCCACTGTATCATAGCCTTGATCCTGCAGTGTATAGGCTTTAATTTTGTTCGTTAATCCGATACCACGCCCTTCTTGACGCATGTAGATAACAATACCTTCTCCTTGCTCTTCAATGGAACGCAATGCATTTTCCAATTGTTCTCCGCAATCACAGCGATGAGAACCAAAAACATCACCTGTTAAGCATTCAGAATGAATACGCATTAACACGTCAGATTTACCACGCACATCACCTTTTACAATCATAAGATGTTCTTTATGATCCACTTCATTTTTAAATATAATGATGCGGAAATCACCGTATTTCGTAGGTAACTTCGTTTCTGCTGCAATACTCACCAATTTATCGTGACGTTTTCTGTATTCTATCAAGGCTTCCACAGAGGCAATTTTCAAACCATGTTTTTTACTGAAAGCCAATAAATCATCCATACGGGACATATAGCCTTCATCATTGGTGATTTCACAAATTGCTGCCGCAGGATATAATCCAGCTAGTTTACAAAGGTCAATAGACGCTTCTGTATGACCTTGGCGCACTAATACTCCACCTTCTTTATAACGCAATGGAAATACGTGTCCAGGACGTCTAAAATCTTCTGGTTTTGCATTTGGATCGATAAGTTTTTGCATCGTTACAGCACGTTCTTCTGGAGAAATACCCGTAGTAGTATCCACATGGTCTACTGACACAGTAAACGCTGTTTCATGATTATCTGTATTCCTTTCTACCATTTGAGGAATACCAAGTCGTAGCAAATCACGCTCCAACATCGGTGTACACAGTAAACCTCGAGCCTCTTTGATGATAAAGTTAATACTTTCACGAGTAGAAAATTCAGCTGCCAATACTAAATCACCTTCGTTTTCGCGACTTTCATCATCTACAATAATCACAGGTTTACCTACTTTTAAGTCTTCAATTACTTCTTCAATAGAGTTTAATGTATAGGACATGAGTATCATCCTTTCTATAAAAAGCCGTTACGCACCAAAGTATCCATCGTTACTGTACTAGTATGACTAGATTCCTGATGAGTTCCTTTCATAAAATGCTCGATATAACGACCAAAAATATCTGTTTCTAAATTAACTGTAGTGCCAATCGTGGCATATTGCAAAATAGTGTTTCCAATTGTATGAGGAATAATTGAAATTTCAAACCATCCAGTTCCCACCTTGGAAACGGTCAAACTAGCTCCATCCACAGTGATAGATCCTTTATATATGACATAGTGTAGAATAGCATCATCGGTAGCGATACGAAACACAATGGAGTTACCCACATGATCTTTACCGATAATCTTACCTTGACCGTCTACATGGCCTGCCACTACGTGGCCACCGAAACGACCATTGGCAGCCATTGCTCGTTCTAAGTTGACCTTACTTCCTGTCGAAAGATTGAGCAATGTTGTCATTTTCACAGATTCTGGCATCACATCTGCTGTAAATCTCTGGGTTTCAATGGTAGTTGCTGTTAAACACACACCATTGACTGCTACAGAATCACCAATTCTTAAGTCATCGAAAATGACAGTTCCTGCAATTTCAAGGGTAAGTGAGCTTTGGGAACGTTTTACACTCTGTATGGTACCTATTTCTTCAATGATCCCCGTAAACATAAACGCCTTCTCTTCCTTTTCGATAACTAATTATCTTTAAATTATCACTAACAGCCATCACTTCATCAATGTCTAACTGTACTGCTTCGTCCAAGCTAGAAAATCCTAAACCACCCACGGCTGGTGTTGCGCCAATGCCGCCAATAATACGATTTCCAATATAGGTTACCAGTTTATCAAAAGATTTTGTTTCTACAAAACTAGCTACCACTTGGCTACCACCTTCAATGAGCAAACTCATACATTGACGAGCTCCTAATTCTTCTAAAATAAAAGAAATATCTAAGCCTCTTTCATTTGATGGCGTCACAATGACTTCTGCACCTTTATCACTGAAAGCGCCCATTTGTTCTAGTCCACACTCTTCGCCAACAAATATTGTAATATTGCGATTAGGTACTGTCCAAATAGTCGCATCTAATGGCGTTCGACCTTGAGAATCTAGAATGAATAGATGTGGTTGCTTTTCTATTGTTTCTTGTGGAAGACGACAACTAAGCAATGGGTCATCTGCTATAATTGTACCTACGCCCACTAACATACCATCTACTTCTTTACGAATACGATGACCGTCGATTCTCGCTTCTTCGTTGGTAATCCATTTTGATTCGCCTTTAGCGGTAGCAATCTTTCCATCCATAGACATGGCAGATTTTAGAATCACGAAGGGCTTACGTGTTTTAATGTATGTAATAAATGCTTCATTCATTTCCACACATTGCCGTTCTAGCACACCAATCTCCACTTCTATACCAGCTTCACGTAGCATCTCTAATCCTTTACCCGCTACTAATGGATTGGGATCAATCATACCGATGACAACACGAGTAATACCCGCGGCAATAACTCGCTTCGCACAAGGCGGTGTTTTTCCATAATGTGAACATGGTTCAAGAGTTACATACAAGGTAGCTCCTCTGGCATCCATGCCAGCTTGATGCAAAGCATATACCTCTGCATGAGGTTCCCCTGCTTTTTGATGATACCCTTCACCAATGATGCGACCATCTTTTACAATGATAGCCCCTACCATCGGATTCGGAGATGTACACCCTCTCGCTTTTTCTGCTAATTCAATCGCTTTTGCCATATATTTTTCATCAGTTGTCATATGTGTCATGGCTCACCTCTACACAAAAAAGGGACTATATACATAGTCCCTTTAGCATTCCAAATATTTGATAGCATACACAATAGCTATCAATATACTGTCTTTTCCCATCCAGACTTTACTGTCGGTTCCGGAATATCACCGGATCTGCTCCTAAGAGCTTGCGGACTATCATACCGCCGGTCAGGAATTGAGGTTTCCCTCGCACCTTGCCTCAAAGACTTATGTATTTGATTGTGGTTCTTATCTTTATAAGATGAGTTTATTGTATCATAGATTACTTGATATAGCAATGAAAGTTGCCATTCACCATAACTATATATGAACGACATATGATATTGTCATAATATAAACATAAATGAATTTGTCAAAGCA
>CAUQIB010000002.1:0-180048 GCA_963518085.1 uncultured Veillonella sp.
CATGAGCTATTAAATTATTTGTATCAAAGTGTTCAATTTCTATTTGCAATTTAAGAAAGATTTTGTATTTCTATGAAATCTATCCCAACAGCATCTATTCAACGAGAAACTCCCAATATTCCAAGCCTACTTCCTCCTTAACTCAAGGTTCCAGTAGATAAGGATTAGTTACTAGTTCAGTTGCTAATGTAGTGCTAACTCCATGACCAGGATATACCACATAGGATGGGTCTAACATTTTTATTCTTTCTAATGTTACTTTCATAGCCACTGGATCACCATTATAGGTATTCACTTTTCCTACAGTTCCCTTAAACAATGTATCCCCTGTAAACAAAACATGTTGATATCCAACAAATACACTACCTGCACTATGTCCTGGCACTTCCCATATGTTCAGAGAGAAAGGTCCTATTTCTAAAGGTCCCTCTTTTAACGCAATATAGGGAGAAGTAAATTGTTCTCTATATCCTGACGGCATGCGCCGTTTGACTACTAATAATTCCTCATCCTTATCATGCATATATACGGGAATATGGTACTTCTCCACTAAACTATCGACAGCGCAAATATGGTCTGCATGACCATGGGTCAACACAATTCCTACAGGTAGCACATCCTGTAGTTCTTTCATGATACGTTGCCCGTGAAAGCCTGGATCTATAATGAGTGCATACCCATTTTCTTTCAGAATATAACAATTTGTTTTATACAAGCCTTGTGGCGTTCTTATGATGTCCATCGAATCGTCTATATCCTTTTTCTTTTCTTGTAAAATATCCTCGCCAAAATCCTGGATGCAATAATACTAATAACGTAAATAACTCTAGCCGCCCTAATAACATATCAATAATACAAACTATCTTTGCGATAGGGGCTAATATAGTAAAACTTTCAGTAGGTCCTAATGAGCCGAATGCAAGACCTACATTTCCCAAACTTCCTGCTACTAATGGCAGCACATCTGCAAAAGGCAATCCCGTTGAGGAGATGATAACTGAGGAAATACCAAAGATTAACATATAAAGAAAAAAGAACTGTTGCGTAATTTGTAACCATTTATTGGGTAATACATAACCGTTTATTCGTACCAATTGTACCATATCAGGGTGAATCGCTTTTCGTAGATACAGAATACTGCTTTTTGCCAAGATAATAATCCGTATTATTTTAAGCCCCCCCGCAGTTGAACCGCTACAGCCACCAAAGAACATTCCCATAAATAATACCATTTGTCCTAGGCTTGGCCATACATTATAATCCGCAATGGCAAATCCAGTCCCAGTCTGCATAGAAACGAGTGTAAAAATTGCATTTCGCAAATGGTCAATATTGGCATCTCCAGCCTCCCATATTAGTGCAAATAAAACTAGACTTGAGCCAATGGTCAGTGTAATAAGATAGATTCTATACTCGTAATCTTTCCAAATCTCTTTGATACCCCGTTGCCAAACAGATTGATAGACCGCAAAATTCCCACCAGCCAATATCATAAATACGACCAATATAATACAAACTAAATAGGAGTCAGCATATATAAACGTACTTCCTGTAACCGGTGATAAGCCACCTGTGGCAACTGTAGCGAAGGTTAAATTAATGGCTTCAAATGCACCAACACCACTCAACCACAATAAGAAGGAACAAGCAAAGGTAAATACCAAATAAATTCTAAGCAAATTCCCAGCCATAGATTGAATCCGAGGCAATACAATACCCGGTCTTGGCACGGAGGCTTCCGCTTCTACTAATGGGGCTACGCCTGTTCCCAAGTTCCGCAAAAAGGCAAGGACTAATACAATCATCCCCATACCACCTATCCAATTAGTGAGCCCTCGCCATAAAATAAACGCTCTCGGTAAAGCACTGACATCATCAATCATGCTTCCACCTGTAGTTGTTATACCTGATACGGCCTCAAATAGAGCATCTACAAATTGCTCAAGCACTCCACTAAAGTAAAAAGGCAACGCAGAAAATATTGAAGCCAAAATCCAAGTTGCACTCACTACAAGAAATCCATCACGTACGCTATACACATTCGTTTTGGTTCCAAAGTAATATAACAAAAAGCCTACTACCCCTGCTAGACACGATGTGATAGGAAACGAGTAGTAAAAAATCCCTTCATCCAATATACCAAAGAAAAAGGGAACCATAATGAAGGAAGCTAAAATGAGCATCACTTGTCCAACGACTCGCATAATATTTTGAATGCGCACGATTCCTTCTCCTTTCAAAAATTCCTTCTTATTTATTAATATACGCTAATAAGGTGTTAACGTTTTCCGGTAATGTAAAGATAACTATATGATCGCCTTCAAGCAGCAATGTATCCCCTTTAGGAACAATGGTTTGGTGTTCTCTTACAATAGCACCCACTAATGATTTCCCTGGCAGCTTCAAATCTCTTAGATGTTGATTGTGCAAGGATGTTTTTTCTGTAACCTCTATTTCTACTGCTTCCGCTTTAGATCCTTCGAATGTAAAAATATTAATAAGATTTTCATCTTCTCGAATCAATCGCAAAATTTGTCCAGATGTTAGTAATCTTGGTGAAAAAGCCACGTCAATACCCACCTGTTCCATTAAAGTAATATACTCTAATCGTCCTACACGAACAAATGCTTTAGGCACTCCCATATGCTTCGCTAATAATGCTACTAATAAATTAAGTTTATCATCATCTGTTAAGCAAATAATCACATCCGTATCGCTAATTTCTTCTGCTCCTAAAAGATCAATATCTGTTCCATCACCATGGATCACGATAGAACGATCTATCATAGCTGCCAATTGTTCACAGCGCTCGATATCTTTTTCAATGACTTTAACATCATATCCATCTTTCTCTAACAGTAATGTTAAGTTTCGACCAATTAGACCTGCCCCAATAATAACAACACGTTGTGTAGGTCGAGTAGTTTCATGTAACCATGTCTCTACTGTATCAATGCTGTCAGTAGCCCCTAGAAAGAACACATTATCCATATATTCTAACGTACTATTGCCATGTGGGATAATCATTTCTCCCCCACGCATAATACCAACCACCAATACATTAGGTGGCAACTCTAGAGAACGTAGCGGAATACCCATAATATCACGATTATTCCGAATTTTAAATTCTACTAACCGTACGGCTCCACTAGCAAATTCCTCGACATCTAAAGCTGCTGGAGTTTTTAGTATTTTATAAATTTCTTGGGCTGTAACCATTTCTGGATTAATAAAAAGGTCTATTCCTAATTTCTCACGGATAAGTGCATTGGTATCATTTTCGTATTCTGTTTCCCGAACTCGAGCAATAGTCTTAGGAATTCCTGCCGCTTTACCAATCATACAAGCAAGCATATTAACTTCATCTGAATCGGTGACAGCAATGAGCATTCCAATATCTTCAATCCCTATTTCTTGCAATAAGGCGATGCTACTACCATTTCCCTGTACTAAGTTTACATCTAGATTGTTTTCCAGATTTTTAATGCGTTCTCCATTTTTTTCAATGACATACACATCATGTTGATCTTGCGACAATCGCTGTGCTAAAGAATAACCAACTTTACCAGCACCTACTACCACAATTTTCATGACAAATCCCCCCTATTTTGTTTCCCTTGCTATCGCAGATCGTTCGTCCGCCTCTAGTAAGGTCGATTGTCCTCTATCTGTTAATACAGTCCAACCCTCTTTTTGAACAATCAGACCTGCCTTCATCAGATGTCCCAAGGCCCGTTTGAATGCTGCCTTGCTGATATTGAATTTATCTTTAATAATAGGAGCTGATGTACCATCCCCATAGGGCATACGTCCATGACGACTGCCTAAATAAGTCATAATTTTAGCGCCATCCGAAACAAGTGCCTCTTCCTTGACAGGGCGCATAGAAATATTGATACGTCCATCATCTCGTTTAAAGGTAATACGACCTTCGATAAGTTCTCCTACTTTTAACGGTTTTGTCATTTCGCTACGATGCATGAAAGCAATCCATCGTTCAGGGGTGATCAAAAATGCCCCTTCGCTGGTCATATTGTAAATAGCTCCTTTTACCATGCCCCCAATCTTAGCCTCCGTTGCTGGTTTGGAAGCTCTGCGCATGGCATCATCTACATCCATGGACACCGCTAGACGACCTGATTTATCGCAATAAAGGCGAACCCAAACCTTTTCACCATTTTGAGGGCGCCCACGCATCTCTGCATGAGGCATGAATATTCCCCGTTCTGTTCCCACCTCTACGAAACAACCAAAGTTTGTTGTATTAATGACCTCTACATAGCCTATTTGTCCTTCCTTCATAGCAGGTAAACGCATGCTTGCAGTTAAACGTCCCTTCGGATCTTTGTAGAGAAATACTGTTACTTCATCACCAATCGTAACAGGGTTAGTTTGCTGGTCCTTATGCAATAAAATATCGTCATTCGTATTGCCTGTCTGACCATCTAAGAAAGACCCTTGATCACTTTGACGCAATACCTTTAGGGTGGCGATGGTATTTTCTGATAAGCTACTAGCCATATTAGACTCCTTCAAAGGATTCTCTCGGTGCATCCTTCCATAATTCTTCTAGTCCATAGAAATGACGGTATTCACCTGTGAAAACATGGGCGATAACATCACCAAAATCCAGCAAAATCCAATCGCCTTCCCGATATCCTTCACGATGTAGCACAGTCATACCTTGTTCTGCACCAGCATCTTCAATAGCATCTGCCACACTTTGAGCATGTTTCACATTGTTGGCTGTGACGACTAAGAAATAATCCCCTAACATCGTAAGACCTTCCATATCCATAATGGAAATATCTTCGCCTTTTTTATCATAGCTAGCTTGCGCTAAGATTTTTACCGTTCCTAATATATCTTGTTTCTGTTTCATTCTAACTCCTTATCTTGTTGTAGGACTTCCAGGTTCTGTTTTCTCTTTGGTGCCCTCTGTTTCCTTATCCTTAGGTTGCTTTCCAGTTCCTTTAGAAGAGTCCTTAGCTCCATCTTTCGGGGAATCTCCAATCACAGGAATTACTTCTGCATCACTTGGAATATCCCCTACTGTTATGCCTACCAATTGTTGCAATTCCACTGGCTCTACATTCCAATAGTCCACATGATCTATCGTCTCTGGCGAGCCTGGTAAAATATACCAACGCACTTTATCTTTTGGGAACTCGATCACTTTCGTGAGAAAACGAACACCATCCCAAGTGCTCACATTAGTACTGATATGACTCCATTGTCTCCATACACGGAAAGCCGTTCCCAAGCTCACATGATTACGCTCTCGTTCCAACATAGATTTTAACAAACGTTCTTGATGCATGGTCCGTGCTAGTGTATCCCCTTCATCATTGAGGAATCGCATATATCCAAAAGCAGTATCGTTGGTCAAATCCTGGTACCCTTGATGAATATTAATATCCACTTCACCAGAGGCTGCATCTCGATGTACCATCGATTGCTCCACATATAGACTAGGGGTTCCAAAAATATTCATCATCGAGTGAAAACTATCTTGGTCTACCAACGCATAATAAGGGATAACGATATGGAACATATCCTCCACCACAGCTTTCGTCAATTCAATCCCACCTTGTGCATAGATATCATTAAGCCGTTGTGGCGCCTCATTATGACGATTGATAATTTTACTATTACTCGGTATACCGATAATCTGCATAGTTTTAGCATCTAAATTAAAAGCTACTACATACAACGCATCTGCCTGTTGTGGTTGACTTTTATCCACACCTACAACTAGCATATAGGAGGTCTTAATAGAACTCATATCAATAGGTGTTGTATTTGTCACAGCCGGCAATGAATGTGATTCTTGGCTGGTAGTACTAGGTTGTGATAGGGAACTTACCGCACTGCGTATCCCCCACACTACTAATCCTACGATTGCTATTAGGACGATGAGGGCTCCTATGATTCGTCCCCAACGCAGTCCATTTCGACGAGGTTTGTGTCGTATCTTTTGATCCATTTATCCATCTGACCTTTCTAACAATACACTATTTCTACCTCGAATAGTATCCACATGTATGCTTAACCCTTGGTCTAGCAAATGACGTATTGTTCCATCATAGGCTTGAACAACAGCAGCATTTAAATCTTGGAATGCCAAATTTCGTAATTCTTCTACACCAGGAAAGTTACGATTCGGCTCAATATAATCTGCTAGGAAAATAATCTTATCTAGCACACTCATATGTGTACTGCCCAATGTATGAACACGAATGGCCTCACAAATTAATTCATCTTGGATATGTAACGTCAGCTTAGCATAGGCAGCTCCCGCTGGTCCATGCAATAATGCTCCATTTTTTAGCATTTCAGAATCCACTGGTATCTGTGCCTCCATCACTAGCGATTGCATCTCTTGTAAGGAGCTTTCTTTCATAGCATCGTGCAATAGAGCCGCTATTTCTGCTTGATCCACTGGTACTCCATAGTATTTAGCTAATCGTTTTGCCGTATCCACCACACCTAGTGTATGGGCAAATCGTTTTGGTGAAAGCCGCCCTTTCACAATATCCTGTAATCTTTCCATTGTCATTGTATTCTTCACTAGCCTATACCTTTCTATGGAATATTGTATCATTGACTTCATCTTCAACAATGATAGATTCATGTATTGTATATCTTATGTTCTTTAATATATTGATACACTGATCTCGGCAACATATATCGAGTAGACAATCCATGGCGCAATCGATGACGCAATTCCGTAGCAGATAATTTCATTTCTGGCACTTCTAAAATATGAATACGACTCCCTCGTTGTCCAAACCATTCGATACTTTCAACGATATCATCTGTCGCACCAGGACGAATGGCACCGATGAACTCGCACATATCGAGTAGTTCCTCAATATATTTCCAACTCGGTAGATTCTGAATCGTATCCGTACCAGCAATAAAGAAGAACTCTGTATCCGGTCCATACACATCATGAAAATAACGTAATGTATCAATGGTATAAGATTTTCCATCTCGCCTCATCTCTACATCAGAAACCACAAAATTAGGGTTATCCAGTACCGCTGCCCGCACCATTTCTAAGCGATATTTCGCTTCAATTACATCTGTTTCTTTATGCGGTGGTTCCTTTGCTGGTACAAAAATGACCCGATTCAAATCAAACGCTTCTGACGCCATTTCTGCAATCATTAAATGCCCCAAATGAACAGGATTAAAGGTACCCCCTAAAATGCCAATTCTCTTTTTCTTATCTGCCATGTAACCACGCCCCTATACACACTAGAGATACCATACCTAGTATGACTAATACGATGCCGTACGACTTCCATTCATAAGCCCCTTTAGGAGACCTCATATACTGGAAGTAAGCCTTTAGATATGCTACTTTCATCGCACTTGTCCATGTCCAAAAACGTAATATTTATAACTTGTTAACGCATCTAATCCCATAGGTCCTCGGGCATGGAGTTTTTGTGTACTAATACCAATTTCTGCCCCTAAACCGAATTCAAAACCATCTGTAAACCGCGTAGATGCATTCACATATACTGTAGAAGCATCTACCAAGTTCATAAATTGTTCTGCCTGCGTCGGGTCTTCTGTAATAATCATTTCAGAATGTTTTGTACCAAACGTATTAATATGTGTAATCGCTTCATCAATAGAGGATACCACCTTAATATTCACAATATAGTCATTATATTCAGTAGACCAATTGTCCTCTGTAGCAGGCTTCACTTGAGAAGACAAGTTTTGAATGTGTAAATCCCCATAGATAGCTACGCCTTTCTCTTCTAACATGGATACAATTTTAGGTCCTAAGTCATGTAATCTCGCTTCATGTAATAGAATCGTTTCCATCGCATTACATACAGATGGTCGTGATAACTTTGCATTTCTCAATATCTGTAATGCCATCATTTCATCAGCAGATACATCCACATAGCCATGTACAACACCACTCCCAGTTTCTATGACTGGAATTTTACTATTGTTCACAACAAATTGAATCAATCCTGCTCCACCTCGTGGAATCATCACATCAATCCATTTGCGTTGTGCTAACAATTCGCCTACAGCCTCACGCTCTAGAATAGATACTAATTGAACTAATTCCTTAGGGGCGCCACAACGTTCTAAAGAACTTTGCATAACTCGTACCATCGACTCACTTGTATGGTATGCCTCTTTACCACCACGAAGAATGATGGAATTCCCTGTTTTTATCGCTAAGGCTGCAGCATCTACTGTCACATTAGGACGAGCTTCATAAATCATGCCAATGACACCAATAGGGATTTGTCGCTTTTCAATGCGCAATCCATTCTCTAAGGTCCTACTTTCTAACACGGTACCAATAGGATCCCGTAAGTTAGCAACTTGACGAACCCCCTCACAAATACCTTCGATACGTTCCTTCGTCAAACGAAGGCGATCCATCATTACAGAAGGGACTCCATTCTCTTGAGCTTGGGAACAATCTATATGGTTCACCTCCAAAATGGTTGGTATAGCATTTTCCAAATCAGATGCTATCTGTTCCAAGATACGGTTCTTATCTTCTGTACTTAGTATTTGTCCCGCCATAGAAGCTGAACGCGCTGCTTTGCCTAAACTTTCAAAATATGCAGTATATGGATTCATAAATTACTCCTGTCGTAAGACAACTAAGTTATCTCGATGCACCACTACATGATAAGTATCACGAACGCCTAATATACCAGGGATATCCTGCGATTTATGACCTTTAATTTTGAGTAAATCGGATAGATTAAAGTTCACAATACCGCGAGCGATTTCCTCTCCATCGTGAACGATAGAAATCGTATCCCCTTCTTCAAATTGTCCTTCACCAGATAGAATACCAACTGGCAAAATACTAGAGCCATTAGTCAATAATGCATCACGGCATCCTTTGTCCACATAGATAGTACCTTGCAATCGAGTGCCAAATGCCATCCAACGCTTTTTAATTTGTGGCACATCGCGATGAGCCCAGAAATGTGTACCTCGTTCTTCTCCATTCATGATGGCTTTGATACTATCTGGATGCTCCCCAGAGGCAATGACCATATGTACACCAGAGTTCGTCGCAATATGGGCAGCTTGAATTTTCGTATACATACCTCCTGTACCCAAGGAAGACCCTGCCCCACCTGAAATTTCATAAATGTATGGCGTAAGCACTTCTACTTCATGGATTAAAGTAG
Organism: uncultured Veillonella sp.; assembly: GCA_963518085.1. Classification (GTDB taxonomy): domain Bacteria; phylum Bacillota; class Negativicutes; order Veillonellales; family Veillonellaceae; genus F0422. The sequence continues at coordinate 9,195 of CAUQIB010000002.1, forward strand.
CCGTTGAATCTGTAGACGGATTAGCCGTATATAGGCCTTCAATATCAGATAAGATAATTAATACATCTGCATCAATAATACTAGCAATATTAGCAGATAATGTATCATTATCGCCTATTTTAAATTCATCGATGGCTACTACATCATTTTCATTAATAATAGGAATAACCCCCAACCCAATAAGTGCCGTCAATGTATTCCGTAGGTTCAGATAATGACTGCGTTTCACCGTGTCTTCACGGGTCACAAGAATTTGTCCCACCGTATGTCCATATTCAGCGAATAGTTTTTCATACATATGTAACAAAATACCTTGTCCCACTGAGGCTGCCGCTTGTTTTAAAGCAATATCATCAGGTCTAGACGTGAACCCCAATGAGGGAAGACCGGCGGCAGTAGCCCCTGAAGAAACTAAAATCATTTCTTTTCCTGCATTGGCTAAATTACAAATTTGGCGGACTAACACTTCCATTTTATCAATGTTGATTCGTCCATTTGCATGGGTTAGTGAGCTTGTTCCTACTTTAACAATCACTCGTTTTGCCTGTTGTAACTCTTCTCTCATCGCTTCACCTCATATGGATTGATTATCTTGGCAACTCAATTTTTGGATCTTTTGCTTTTTTATACAATACACCATTATGTCCAATGATTTGTACTAATTCTGCTCCCAACATATCTGCTAAATGAGGCAAAATTTCCTTTGGATCCTCCAAGCAGTTATTTAGTACTTTCACTTTGATTAATTCACGTTTTGTAATAGCAGCTCGCGCACTATCGATAACAGGATCTTCTAATCCTCCTTTACCAATCATCACTACTGCCGGCATAGTACTTGCTAAGGCACGTAAATATCGTTTTTGTTTACCTGTCATTCTATCTCCTAATCATGGAATGTAAATCGTTGGTCACCGATGACTACTTCATCGCCATCTTGAATACCACGTTTTTTCAATTCCGCATCTAAATCCATATAGCGCCAAATTTTCTGGAATCTTCGTAATGCTTGCTCATCATCAAGATTTGTCATAGCCACCAATTTTTCAATACGAGAGCCACTAATAATATATGATGCATCATCGCCACGAGTAATGACAAAGTCTGTATCTGGTTTTGCTTCATAGTATACAGTGTCATCCACCACTTCTGGTTCTGGCACGTAATTTTCCACATAGTACCACGCACGTTCTACTAATGCTGGCAATCCTTCCCCAGTCAATGCATTCACCGCAAAAACTTCATAGTCTTGATCAGTGAAGTATTTTGTCACTCTTGGCAACGTTTCTTCATCTTGTAACAAGTCTGTTTTGTTCAACACAATTAATTGTTTCTTCTTGCTCAGTTTTTCACTATATTTGGCTAATTCTTCATTAATTTTATGAAAGTCTTCAATAGGGTCACGACCTTCTAATCCAGACACATCCAACACGTGTAATAGAATATTACTACGTTCTACGTGGCGTAAGAAGGAATGTCCTAACCCAATGCCTTCATTAGCTCCTTCAATCAATCCCGGAATATCCGCCATAACAAAGCTTTTACCTGGTGCTACTGAGACTACACCTAATACTGGAGTTAAGGTAGTAAAATGGTACGCAGCCACTTCTGGTTTTGCAGAAGACACTTTGCGGATGATAGAAGATTTACCCACGCTTGGGTAACCCAATAATCCCACGTCAGCTAGCACCTTAAGTTCTAAATTTAACCAACGCTCTTCCCCGGGCTCGCCTTTTTCAGCAAAGGTTGGTACACGGTTAGCACTCGTTTGAAAGCGTGCATTACCGCGACCACCTCGACCACCTTTGGCAACCATGTAAGTTTGTCCATCTTCCACTAAGTCCGCCATTAATTTACCTGACTCTTCATCGGTTATCGTCGTTCCCAAAGGAACCGAGACAATTAAATTTTCAGCGCCACGACCATGCTTATTAGCACTTTGTCCAGCACCGCCTGTGTCACCTTTGAATTGACGTTTATATCTAAAATCAACAAGTGTATTGATATTTCTGTCAGCTTTTAAAATGATGTCAGCACCTTTACCTCCATCACCACCATTCGGTCCCCCTTGTGGCACATATTTTTCACGACGGAAACTACTCATACCGTTACCGCCATCTCCCGCTTTCACTAATATACGGGCACGATCTATAAACATAGTTTTTTCCTCTAGCTCTATAGATAGAGCGGCCGAAGCCGCTATATCACAGAGTTTTTACAATTTCAATAGCACGTTCCATTTGTACATCCTCTTCAGGATTTGTTTTGGACGGCTCCACAACTTTATCTGGTTCAATTCCAATACCATCGATAACTCTATCATTTGGTGTATGATAGCGAGCAATAGTAATCTTTAAACCTTCTTCGTCAAGACCTTGTACTACGCTTTGCACAGTACCTTTGCCATAACTTTTTGTACCTACAATAGTACCCGATTTTGTATCTTGCACGGCCCCAGCAATAATTTCTGAAGCACTTGCAGAATTACCATTAATTAATACAACTAACGGAATGAGATTATGCTCTCCTTTAGACATATAGGCAGTCGTTTTCCCTCGTCTCGTTTGTACAGTTACAATTGGTCCTTTTGGCACCAAATATTGTCCTATACCATGAGCTGTAGTAATTAAACCACCTGGATTATCACGTAAGTCTAAGACTAACCGTTGCATCCCTTTAGATTGAAGTTCCTCATAAGTTTTCGCAAACTCATCCACTGTTTTTTCCGCAAATTGTGTGACCCGAATATAGCCCACATCGTCTGTTAACATTTGACCTTTTACAGTCGGCATCACAATAGTTTTCCGCTCAATAGAAAATTCTTGTTCTTCTCCATGGCGAAGAATACGAAGTACTACAAAAGTGCCTTCCTCCCCTCGAATGTGATTTGCTACGTCTTCTTTTTCGATATCAGACACAGGTGTGCCATCAATAGCAAGGATTTGGTCTCCTTTTTGAAGACCTGCAGCTTCTGCCGGTTGTCCTTCCATGGTAGCGCCTACTTTCAGAGTTTTCCCGTCAGAAAAATCGAGTAATAAACCAATACCGCTATAAGTAGAAGACGTATGCATTTCCAATTCTTTCATAGCATCCTTATCTAAATAGACGGTATGTTTATCATGAGTACCTTTGACTAGGCCTTTCAGCATATTTACAAACAATTCTTCTTTTGCTGGAGGGTCCATGGCCCATTGGGTTGTGAGGTAATAGGTATATCCAAATTTGGCAATGCCCAACGGCGAACCTGAGATATACCAAAAGAAAGCCGTTAATCCAATTAAAAAGGTAACTATCCAAGTAAATCCTATGAGCAAAGAATATTTGATACGACTTTTTAAACTATCTTGTTCAATCTCTTCTTCTATGCGAATAATATTTCCTGCCTCATCCTTTGTAATCACTTCATATTTTACACCCAAGAAAAAAGTTTTAACTTTATGCCAGATAGATTGTTTTTCTTTATCTTTCATAGTCTCCCCTATAAGTATCCCATTGGATCTGTTGGTTCCCCGTTAATACGCACCTCGAAATGAAGATGTGGACCAGTAGAACCGCCGGTATTACCAGAATAGGAAACGACTTGACCCTTCGATACAGTTTGACCTGGACTGACCGCTACATCACTATTATGAGCATACAAGGTAGACATGCCATTTCCATGGTCAATGATGACAGTGTATCCATATCCGCTGACCCAACCAGCTTCTACGACAACACCTCCATCGGCGGCATGAACTGGTGTTCCTTCATCCACCCCAAAGTCCGTACCTGCATGAAGACGACGAGTACCATAAATTGGATGAATACGCCATCCAAAATTAGATGTGATAGGTGCATTAACAGGAGCTGATAATTGCCCTGTACCTTGCACCCATGTCGCACCCCCGCCACCTCCTTGGCTAGATGCCGCAGCAGCTGCTGCACGTTCCGCTGCCCGTTGTTGTAACATAGCTGTGATGCTTGCAGAGGATGCCATTAACTCATTATAAGCACGCTCTGCTGTATCCCGATCATTCATAGCTCGTTCTAACACAGCTTGGCGTTCTGCTTTTTTCTGATTAATTACATTTTGTTTTTCTTGCGCTACTTTTTCAAGTTCTAATACCTTAGCACGGTCTGCTTCCAACTTAGCTTTCTTACTAGCAATTTCTTCTCGCTCTGTTTTGATTGTATTGATCAAATCCATATCAGACTGCAGAATACGTTTCAACATTTCCATACGATTGGCAAAATCACTAAAGTCTTTAGAACCAATCACTACATCTAAGTAGCTTAAACGACCATTAATATAGATATCTCGCACTCGTTTATAAAATACTTTTTCTCTAGATTGTAAGCGTGCTTGGGCAGCTTTCAATTCCGCTTCTGTTTTTGTAATGTCTTTATCTAATTGAATTCGATCTGCTTGCACTTGTTTTAACTCCGAAGTAGCAGTATCTAAATCACGTTGTATAGCATGTAACTGTTCATATACAGTACCAATCGTTTTTTCTGCTTCCGACTTTTTATTCGCCTCGTTTGTCATTTGCTGTTGGATATTTGACAACTGATTGGTTAAATCTTCATCTTCCGCTTGATACCAGTACGGTGTAGCCATCATGATAGAACCGCATAGTAAACTAGTTACTAGTGTTACTGTTTTTTTCTTCATCATTCCTACACTTTCATATATTGTTTTAACGAAATAGTACTACCAATAGCCCCTACTAGAATACCAACCACAACTAATCCTGCAGATAATTGATAAATAAATGGCATCATTGGTACTAATGGCATAAAGGCAAAGTTTGAAATCACTTCTACAGTGATATACCGATAGAATTGCCAGGTAGCAATACCTGCAATAGCACCACCGATAGCGCCTAAAAACATACCTTCCAATACAAATGGCCAACGGATAAACCAATTTGTGGCCCCTACATATTTCATAATACCGATTTCTTTACGGCGTGCAAACACCGTCAAACGAATCGTATTAGAAATGATAAACAAAGTAGCTCCTGCCAAGAAAGCAATAAGGACAATACCACCAATACGGATAATTTTAGTGACTTCAAAAATTTGTTCAATCACATCTTGTCCATAATGTGCACTTTCTACTTCTGGATATTTAGACACTACTTCCGCTGTAGATTTTACTTGGTCTGGTGTATTGAAAGTCAACACATATGACGTTGGCAAAGGATTATGTCCATCTAGAGAATCTACCAATTGCTGTTGTTCTCCTAAACGCTCTTTAAAGCGTTTCATAGCCTCATCTTTAGTAACAAATTCAATGTCTTTCAGTTCTGGCAAGGCTTTTAATTTTTTGCCTAATTCCATAACCTGAGGTGTTGTTAAATTATCTTTTAAATAGATACTAATTTGTACTTGACTCTCTAAATGAGATGCCAAATTGTTAAGATTCACAACCCCACAAGCAAACACACCCAAAATAAACAAGGACAAAGTCACTGTAGAAATGGATGCTAAGGACATCAATCCATTGCGACGCATGGATTTAATAGCTTCTTTAATATAATACTTAAACGTTCTAATTTTCATGGAATGCGGCCCCTCTCATTTGATCACTCACTACTCGACCGCCTTCTAAGGCAATCACTCGTTTGTTCAGATAGGACACCATATCCATATCATGTGTTACCATCACCACGGTGGTACCCGAATTATTAATGGCTTTGAAAAGATCGGATATATCGCGACTTGTTTGAGGATCCAAGTTGCCTGTCGGTTCATCAGCAATTAACACTAACGGTTTATTCACAATAGCTCTAGCAATAGCAACCCGTTGTTGTTCCCCACCACTAAGGTCTTGTGGCAAATCATTAGCCTTATCGCTCAATCCGACCAGTTCCAATACATTGAGTACTTTATCTCTAATTACTTTCGGCTTTTCCTCAATCACTTCCAAGGCAAAAGCAATATTTTCAAACACTGTTTTTGATGGTAAAAGTCGGAAATCTTGGAATACAATTCCTAACTTTCTACGCAAGTATGGTACTTTGCTAGATTTGATACGTGTTACATCAACATCATTCACAATAACTGTTCCAGAATCTGGTGTGACTTCATGTGAAAGTAATTTAATAAATGTTGATTTACCTGCTCCAGAATGTCCACAGACTAATACGAATTCTCCTTTTTCAATATGAATCGATACATCCTCTAAAGCAACGGATCCATTGTCGTATACTTTATGGACATTTCTAAATTCTATCATTCTATCATTCCCTTCCTATTTTCGCGCTATACCTCGTTTAGTAGCTGCTACAATATCAGCGGCTGTTAATCCATATTTTGCCATCAATTCTTTCGGTATACCAGATTCACCGAAGGTATCTTTTACACCTACAAATTCCATTGGTACTGGGCATTCTTTTACCACAACTTCTGCCACAGCACTGCCTAAACCACCAATCACATTATGCTCTTCAGCGGTAATCAATAGACCTGTTTCTTTGGCTGCTTTCACAATCGCCTCTGCATCAATAGGTTTAATGGACGCCATATTGATGACGCGCACAGAAATGCCTTCTGCTTCTAAGGTAGCTGCTGCTTCTACAGCAGGGCCCACTAAAGCACCACAAGCGATAATCGTAGCATCCTTACCATCACGTAATTGTTGAGATTTGCCCGGCACAAATGTGTAACCTTCTGGTGTCACATCTTCTACACCAGCACGGCCTAACCGTACATACACAGGACCATGATACTCTGCTGCCCAAGCGATGACAGCTTCTGTTTCTACTGCATCAGCTGGTACCACAACAGTCATATTAGGTAAGGTACGCATACAAGAAATATCCTCTAAACTTTGATGTGTCGCACCATCTTCACCAACAGTGATACCCGCATGAGTGGCACATACTTTGACATTTAATTTTGGATAACATACAGCATTGCGTACTTGTTCAAAGGCACGACCTGTAGCAAACATAGCAAAGGAAGAGACAAATGGTACTTTGCCAGCCGCTGCCAAACCAGCGCCTACAGAAATTAAGTTTTGCTCTGCAATCCCTACATTAAAGAATCGTTCAGGATATACTTTTTTAAATTCATCAGTTTTTGTAGATTTGGATAAATCTGCATCTAATACAACAACATCTTTATGAGTGGCACCCACTTTAACTAAGGCTGCACCATATGCTTCACGAGTCGCTTTTCCCATGATTACACCTCCAACAATTCCGCTACAAATGTGTCACATTCTTCTTGTGATGGCGCTTTACCATGCCAACCCGCTTGACCTTCCATAGCTTTTACACCTTTACCTTTAACAGTATTCATAATCACCATAGTTGGTTTATCTGTCGTTGCTTTTGCTTCTGTTACTGCTGCATGTAAAGCATCTAAATCATGACCATCCACTACGATTACATGCCAACCGAAGGCTTTGAATTTTTCATCAATTGGTAATGGACTCATAACTTTTGTGATGTCACCATCGATTTGCAAGCCATTAAAATCTACAAAGGCTGTCAAGTTAGACAATTTGTAATGTGCCGCAAACATGGCCGCTTCCCATACTTGTCCTTCTTCTAATTCACCGTCACCTAGTACAGAGTATACACGGTAAGAAGCTCCATCAATTTTACCTGCCAATGCCATACCACAAGCCGCAGAAATACCTTGCCCCAAGGAACCAGTAGACATATCTACGCCTGGAATGTATTTCATATCTGGATGTCCTTGTAAGATATGGTCAATTTTACGCAAATTTAGTAATTCTTCTGTTGGAAAGAATCCTTTTTCTGCTAACGTAGCATACAGAGCTGGTGCAGCATGTCCTTTTGATAAGACAAAACGATCGCGGTTTGGATCTTTCGGCTCATTTGGATTTACATTCATTTCTTGAAAGTACAACAAGCTCATCACATCAGCAATGGATAACGATCCACCTGGATGACCAGATTTTGCTGCTGTTACAGATTTCACGATATTTACACGAATCGCTTTTGCTTTTTCTTGTATCAGTTGTTTTTGTTCAAGTGTTAACATATTATACCCTCCCGTGTTATACACAATTCTAAGGTAAATTATTTATCATGTAGCATGCCAATGGCAATGCTGGCATTCTTTAATGCATTTCTTCGTAGTTCATGAATATTTTTTAGCACAGTTTCTGTATAAGTCTTTCGTTTCAAAGCTTCCACTGTACGTGTCACAATAGGTTCCATCTCCAATGTATGTAAATCACCCACTGATGCTTCACCTATCATATGAAGAAAATTTAAAATTTTAGGGTCATAGGAGATACCTAAACAAGGTGTTTCCATTAAGGCACTAAATACTAATGCATGAAGTCGTACACCAATCATGACATTCACGGAACCACTGAGCGCCAATAATTCAGTAGTGCTATACGAATCAGCTAGGACTATAGACTTTGATTTCATCTGTTTAGCTATGGCATCTGCTTCCGTCGTATCTTCCCGATGTTGCATAGGAATGAATACAATATGAGCCTCTGTTTCTTGATGAATCTGATCTAAGGCCTCTGCCAATATAGTTTGATAGTCTATACAATCTTTCCAAGCACGTACAGACACACCCACAATCGGTTGATTCAAAGGCACACCATAGGATGCCAATATATCACGGCCCACCGCAGTATCCACTGGATGCATCCCTAGCACCGCATCAGCAGTCACTGTAATCGGAACATTATGAATGCCCAGTGAAAGTAATTCTTCCTTCGACGCATGATCTCGTACAGTAATCATAGATACTCGATTTAACACATGCCCCACCGTGGCACGTGCCAAAGATTTGCTCAAAGGACCAATCCCCTGAGCATAAATCATCACTCGTTTTCCCAAGGTATTCGCCAAAGCGATAATACTCAAGTAGTAATACAAACTGCGCGCGCTTGTTACATCTTGCAATAAACTACCACCGCCACTGATAAGCATATCACAAGAATGGACAGCTCGGTATATCTTCCACATGTCAAAGCGACCTATGGCTTTCACCTTATGGGTCTTCATAGTTTCTGTGGGATTTCCAGAGATAACCGTAATTTCAGCCTGTGGTTCTAATTCTAGCAATGCCTGCAAGATAGAACTCAATAAGGCTTCATCTCCGGCATTACCGAACCCATAATAACCGGAAATGAGTATCTTACACATGGCTTTCACCTCGTCCTTGAAACCAACGAATACCGTAACCGATGAATCGTACCGCTATAATCGCCACTAAACCAATGACGATACCTAATACTAATCCATCATAGCCACGAGCAATAGACATGTACACTGGCGTACGTAAATGACAGAACGTTTCTACCATGGACGCAATGCCAATGACAGCCCCTACAGATAAAGCAAAATGCAATACCATTGGAATACGTCGTCCCACAGCATAGGCAGCGAGCATAAATGCTGGATGACCGATTAAAAATTCTTTTTCACGAGGTCGTGCATACATGGTGTTTTCTAAAAATCTGCGCAAAGTCAGTTCCCAAGACGGTACTGGTACCCCTGCTGTATGACCACTGCGGCCTACAAAAACATAAGCTACTACAGCTAAAGCTCCAAGAATTAACAAGCTATAGACTTTAATATCAATTTGAACAAATTCTGTAATGAAAGATTTGACATCTTTCACGGAAGAAATGGTTCTCCCTTTCCAAATTGGAAAGCGTTGTAAATAAGCGATAGCCGTCAATACTACTGGCGCCACAAAGGTTAACTTCACGCCATGAAATAATGCAAATTCCATAAAGAACTGTGTGCTACCTAGCATGCCTGCTATACTGATGCCACCAATCGCTGCAATCAAAGCTGCTACCACGAGATATACTACAGATTCTATTGTACTTCTCCATGGGGATAACCCTGTATGGTTGCGTTTCGACCAACAATCAAACATCATGGTCATTGCCAAAACTGGTGCCGATATAGCAGCCACCAAAGCCCAAGCAGACATAATTTTTGTACCTGTAGTCATCATATAGATACCAACAGAAACAATACTGCCCACCGCAAATAGACCTAGTAGATACGGTTTGCGTAGATGTACAAATTGTCCTAATGTCAACGTAGCCAAGCTAATCACACCTAACATTGTTAACAGACGTAGCCATGTATTAGGAGTATACACTGGGTAAACAGATGCTTGACCCATAGTAAAACCTCTTGCCTGTAATTTATCGGTTACCTCTTTAGCCACAAATAATGTAGTTTCTAAGGCAGTTCTATTATCTACGCCTTGTTCATATAATGGAAACAAATTGTAACGAATATTTCTCTCAATATCACTAATGTAAAACCATTGTACCAATTCACCTGGTGTAAGCTTACGTACCTCCTCTTTCGATACAGTGTACAACCTACCTACCTTATAATGATTGGCATTAGCCATTTCTAGGAACCCAGCTTGTGGAAAGTATTGTAATTGATTCACGGCTTCAATCCCAACTACAGGAATGTGGCGTGCTTCCAATTGTTCTAACGTACGATCCACATGCAAAGGATACCCTAAAGCTTCTTTACCTACGAAGACCATACCCGTTACATTCGGAACGCCATCAATCCGTTGGAACACATGGTCCACATCTTCTACAGTCACACCTTTATAATTCGTAGGCCGTGCAAGCACGTGGAATCCTAAGTTCGCCACTTCTTGCGCTTGTAATTTAGAAATTCCAAGGTTCATGTCTTTTAAAGAATCACTTGGCAGTGACAAACCTAAAATAGGTCCCAAGGATGTTTGTAGCTCAATTACTTTGTCTTTGCCCAAGCGATGTACTAGGTCTTCCTGTACCTCTTGAAAGTAAGCTTCCTTGCCCGGAACCACCCCTACATAGGTCATACCTGGCTGTGTACCTTCTACTTGTAACTGCTGTAAATCATTGGAGCTATACATCTGAATATGACCTGCATCTTTTTCTTTTTGCAAGGTTCTATCATAAATCGCTAATGCAGTAATACCGGATTCTTTAGCCGCTACAACAGCCTCTGGCAAGGAGCGTTTCTCATAGGCATTAGCACGAAGCAACCCATCATAATCGATGATATTTTCTATTTGGTCTTGTTGTGCCTCAATATGATGACGCTCTTTCACTAATAGGAGTCCACTCACAATGCCCACACCTAGAAAGGCTAATAAAATCCATATGTAAATAGAGATTGTCTTTAATTTCATAAGCCCTCCTATTGTGCCACAGGGTGCACGAATACATGAATTTCTTCACGTCCTGTTTCTACACGATCCAATCGAACGGGAATAGGGAATTTTCCAAAATCATAGAGAGGAATCGCCTTTACAGCGCCACTAGACAGACGGTTTAAACTCGCCCCACCAATGGATAATTTTTCTGTAGCAAATTGTAACGTATTGCCCTCAATTTCCAAATGACCTTGGATACTTACCTTACCAGAGAGGAATCCCCCCACATCGATATGGCCTCCCATGACAACACCATTGTCAGAAATTTCCACAGTTTCAATGGATAACCCTTTCGCACTGGAATTAGATAAATGCTGTTCAATGTATCGTTTTAAATCGCCTTGATGGATAATCCCTTCAATATGACCTTGTCCAAAACTTGTAAAACGCAATTGTTGGTCGAAAAATAATTCTTTAGGCTCAATTTGAATTTGACGTAGGTCAAATGTCAAACGTTGCACTTTCAGTTTCCCCAATGTAACGCCATCTAAATGACCACGAAATGAGTCAATCTCACCTAACGCCAGTTTGAATCCCGGAGAAGATTCAATACGCATAGATTGTTCATCAGGATGTAAAGTTCCTTCTAATCTTGATTCCACTTCATGACTCACAAGGGTAGGCAATAAAAAGGATGAGCCTCCTATAACGATACCACCTAGTATCAAGATAAATAGTATTGTTTTAAAAAAGAAATTTTTCACGGTCACTCCATTATATCGTTAAATTCGCTTCTTTCTTCAAGAATCCTTCCATAAATTGATCTAAATTACCGTCCATAACAGCCTGTACATTACCTGTTTCCACGCTGGTGCGATGATCTTTTACCATATTGTATGGATGGAATACATAAGATCGAATTTGGCTTCCCCATTCAATCGCTTGGTAGGTACCGCCCAATTGTTCCTTCAATTCCGCTTGCTTTTCTAGCTCTAATTCAAATAATTTAGCACGCAATAATTTTACACATTGCTCTCTATTTTGAATTTGTGAGCGTTCACTTTGACACTGTACAACAATGCCTGTCGGTATATGTGTCATACGCACAGCAGAATCTGTTTTATTAATGTGCTGTCCACCCGCACCGCTAGCGCGATACGTGTCCACTTGAACATCTTTCATATCTAAATTAATTTCTACGGTTTCATCAATTTCAGGCATCACATCGACAGCACAGAATGATGTATGACGGCGTGCGGCAGCATCAAAAGGAGAAATACGAACTAACCGATGTACACCTTTTTCAGATTTCATATAACCAAAAGCATTTTCCCCTTTGATGAGGAAGGTCGCACTTTTAATGCCTGCCTCATCTCCTACTTGTTCATCCATCAAAGAAACGCTATACCCTTGTTTTTCAGCCCATCGCAAATACATACGAATGAGCATGGAGCACCAATCTTGTGCTTCTGTACCACCAGCACCAGCATGAAATGTAAGAATGGCGTTGTTCTTATCGTATTCGCCACTCAATAAAAGCAATACTTCACGATGCTCCACTTCATGGGTTAACTGTTCTACCATAGCAGTCAGTTCCCCTTCCATAGAGGTATCTTCTTCATCGATAGCCATCTCTAGCATGAGCTTTGTTTCCTCAATATCGGTAACTAGTTTTTTATATCCCTCTACAACGTCTTTCAATTGTGTTGCTTCTTGAGAAATATCGCGTGCTGAATCTGGATCATTCCAAAAATCAGGGTCACTCATTTTTATATCCAACGTTAATATGCGTTCTTCCTTTTGAGCGATGTTAAAGTGAATCCCTCATTCCAAAAATACGCTCCTCTAAATTGTCGATAGGACCTTTTAAGTCTTCTAACAATTTATTCACCTCTTTCTTTCATTCTATACAACAAATGGCCGCACAGGAGATGTATCACCTCGCTGCGTGGCCATGAAAGTCTAGTCTACGTTTTGTGGTTCCAACACGTCTTCATGGTGGGTCTTAGCATCAGCTAGATGATCAACCGGTTCTTCTTCTGCTATTGTTTCCACATTAATTTGGATACGGTATAAATACATAATTGTTTCATCCGTAATAGCTTCTTTCATACTTTCAAACATGTCATAGGCCTCGAATTTGTATTCTACTAATGGATTTTTTTGTCCATATGCACGTAGGCCAATCCCTTCTTTTAACATATCCATGGCATCCAAATGTTCCATCCATTTGCTATCCACCACTTTAAGCATGATGGCTTTTTCAAGCTCACGCATATTGGCTTCCCCAAATAAGGATTCACGTTTTTCATACTCTTGGTGAGCAATATCGATTAAATGCTCTTGCAATTCTGCACGACCATACTCTTCCATTTGCTCTACTGTCAACATACCTGGTTCTAAGAAGTAAATTTCTAAATGTTTTAGCAAGCCTTCATAGTTCCATTCTTCTGGATATAATTTTTCATCTGCATATTGATTCATGGAGTTTATAATCAAGTTATCAACCATATGCAAGATTGTTTCACGTAAGGATTGGTTATTCAAGATCAAACGACGTTGTCCGTATAATACTTCCCGTTGTTGATTCATAACATCATCATATTCCAAGATATACTTACGAATATTAAAGTTATGATTTTCTACTTTTTTCTGTGCTCGTTCAATAGATTTAGTAATTAAAGAATGCTCTATTGGCTCGTCTTCTTCCATGCCTAATTTATCCATCATACCAGCAATATTATCTGCACCGAAAATACGCATCAAATCGTCTTCCAAAGATAAGAAGAATTGAGAGGATCCATTGTCCCCTTGACGACCAGAACGACCGCGCAACTGATTGTCGATACGACGACTTTCATGTCGCTCAGTGCCTAAAATGTGCAACCCTCCTAATTCAGCTACTCCTTCCCCTAAGGAAATATCTGTACCACGGCCCGCCATATTCGTGGCAATTGTTACCATGCCATACTGACCTGCATTAGCAACAATTTCCGCTTCTTGTTCATGATGTTTCGCATTCAATACATTGTGCGGTACACCAGCCTTGGTCAACATATCACTAAGCATTTCAGATTGCGTAATGGAGGTAGTCCCTACCAAGATTGGCTGACCTGTTTTATGGCGTTCCACCACATCACGAATAACAGCGCGATATTTAGCATCTTTTGTTTTAAAGATTAAATCTGGCATATCTACACGTGCCAATACTTTATTTGGTGGAATTTCGTATACTTCCAAACCGTAAATATTATTAAATTCTTGTTCTTCTGTTTTCGCTGTACCCGTCATGCCAGACAATTTATCGTACATACGGAAATAGTTTTGGAATGTAATAGATGCTAATGTTTGGCTTTCACGTTCTACACGTAAACCTTCTTTTGCCTCAATAGCCTGGTGTAAGCCGTCAGAGTAACGACGACCAAACATCAAACGGCCCGTAAATTCGTCAACGATAACCACTTCACCATCTTTCACGACATAATCTTTGTCGCGTTCCATCATAGCATATGCACGAAGAGAAGCGCTTAACAAGTGATTCAACTCTAAGTTAGAGGAATCATACAAGTTTTCGATTTGCAACATTTTTTCAACTTTTGCAATCCCTTCTTCTGTAGGAGCAATGGTTTTTTGTTTTTCATCGATGGTGTAATCTTCGTCTTTCACTAGGTGTGGTACTACTTTCGCTAATTCATAATAGCGTTCTGTAGATCGTTCCCCTGGACCAGAAATAATGAGCGGTGTACGTGCTTCGTCAATTAAAATGGAGTCCACTTCATCGACGATGGCATAGTTCAACGGACGTTGTACCATTTGATCCGCATGGACAACCATGTTATCACGCAAATAGTCAAAGCCAAACTCATTATTTGTACCATAGGTAATATCAGCACCATAGGATTGTTTCCGTTGGTCATAATCTAAACCAGCGACGATTAAGCCCGTAGATAAACCAAGGAAGTTGTATAAACGTCCCATCCATTCGCTGTCACGTTTCGCCAAGTAATCGTTAACTGTTACCACGTGCACACCTTTACCAGATAGGGCATTTAAATACACTGGTAATGTAGCTACTAATGTTTTACCTTCACCAGTACGCATTTCTGCAATATTACCACGATGTAATACAATACCACCAATCATTTGCACATCAAAGTGACGCATCCCCAATACACGCTTGGATGCCTCACGAACCACAGCAAATGCTTCTGGTAAAATATTATCTAATGTTTCACCATTAGCCAACCTTGCTTTGAACTCCTCTGTCTTTGCGCGTAAAGAAGTATCACTCAAGGATAACAATTCTGGTTCCAAGCCATTAATCTCTTCAACAATGGTTCGAATCCGTTTAATTTCTTTTGCATTTTTATTGCCTAATAGTTTTTGTATAAAACCTAACAACTATCTCAACTCCTTATATGTGGAAAGTTTCAATTAAAGACTATGTATCTAGATTATTATAGCCTACTAGCCAGTAATAGTCAAAAAGAAGTGGGATTTTTAGAGTTATTTATTGATACTAACTTCTATATATTAAGGCTATATACAATTGTATCTTAGAATAGTATAGCCTATATAGGTTACACTCTATATAAAAAGAGGAACGTTAACCAAGCTTATCAACGTTCCTCTTCATTTTATATTACCGTCGTTTCACCCACCGTTGGTATCCTTTCCACAATAGGAAATACAGAACCGACGCAACGAGTATGACAATTGTTAACCGACCTAAGTTATCTTGCAATAGCACCGCATCGTGACCGACGATGACTTCTAGTGCTGTGGAAGGGAATTTGCCCACCAAGTTGGCGATAATGTAATCGCGCAAAGAGATTTGGCTAATCGCTCCCAAGGCAGTAATGATACCACTTGGAAAATACGGAATGGCACGAGCAAAGAGCATGACAGTCAAACCATTTTTACCACTAAAGTCATCCACTTTCAGTAAAAACTCGCTCTTTTCTATAACCTTATACGCCGTATCTCGTAAGATATAGCGCATAATCATAAAGCTCAGTACAACGCCCACTGTTTCTGCTAGCCAAGAGATAATTATCCCTGGTACTAGACCAAATAGCAAGCCGTTGGCTGTGGAAAAGAAGATGGACGGTAAAAATCCTAGAGCATTGATGAGTACATCCAAAACAAAGCTGATCACCATGGCCCACGGCCCATAGGATTGTAATACTTCTGCCATGCGCTGTACATCACCAGAAAGGATTAATTCCCACATGTCATCATAGAAACCTGGAACAAGGACGTATACTAGAACTCCTAGTATCACCAATCCGCTCAACAACCCTAGTTGTATATATCGTTCCTTTTTCTTATCATTCATTCCCATACCTTCTTTTCTAGTCGTTACTTAACCTCTGCCGTCTAATACTAACTTATCATGGATGGCACGAACTGCCGTTTTAATATATTCTTCTCCAATGAGGCAAGAAATACTGATTTCAGATGTGCTGATAATCTCGATATTCACGCCCTCGTCAGATAAGATGCCAAACATTTTCGCAGCTACCCCTGGTTGACCCAACATACCAGCACCCACGATAGATACTTTTGCCATATTTTCATTGATGACACACTCTTCGATAGACATAGATTGGCCAAGATCTTCAAGCACTTTTTTTGCCAAGTTCACATCATCACGGGTGATAGTGAATACGATGTCTGTTCGTTTATCATCTGTAGTGCGGATGCTTTGCACAATCATGTCTACATCGATACTCTTATCGGCCAATGCTTGGAACACTTGATGTGCTACACCAGGAATATTTTCCACCCCTACAAGACTTACTTTTGCTACATTTGTATCATCTGCCACGCCTGTAATAGCATATTGATTTGCTTTCATTGTATACTCCTCTCGAATTATAGTGCCTTCTTCATCACTGAAAGTAGATCGTACATGAATTGGCACGCCATACCGATGTCCCATTTCGACCGCTCTTGGCTGCATAACGCCTGCCCCTAAGCGCGCCATTTCTAGCATTTCACCATAAGTGATTTCTTTTAATTTAATAGCCCCTGGTGCCACCCGCGGGTCTGTGGAGTATACCCCATCTACATCAGTAAAGATTTCGCATACATCAGCTTTCATAGCACCTGCTAATGCTACTGCTGTTGTGTCAGAGCCACCACGGCCCAATGTAGTGATGTCCCCCGCTTCCGTCATTCCTTGGAAACCAGCTACGACCACAATGTTGCCCGCTTCTAAAGCATCTAGCACACGTTTCGGTTCAATATCTAAAATACGTGCTTTACCAAATGTATCACTGGTAGCAATACCTGCTTGCTCTCCTGTCATAGACACCGCTGCATGACCTTTTGCTTGGAATGCTAGTGCCATCAATGCAATCGTTACTTGCTCCCCCGTAGAAAGAAGCCGATCCATTTCACGGCCATACGGCATAGAAGTGACTTCTTTCGCCAAGCTCACCAATTCATCTGTTGTATCGCCCATAGCAGAAACAACCACCACAATACGATCCTCTGGCTGTTTATCACGCAACACACGATTTACAATGTTAAATATTTTTTCAGGTGTCGCTACAGAGCTACCACCAAATTTTTTCACAATTAATGCCACTGCAATCCCTCATTTATAAGATACAAAGTATAAAATAATATCTATACTAATCTACCATACTACGCTAGTAAAGTAAAGGATTTTTATAATATTTTCCTATTTTTATCATACATTTGTCTTTTTATAGTAGATATTACAATGCAATATACCTCTATGTTGACACGTTGATTACACAGTCAAAATCATATAACAACAAAGGACCATGTTCCTCACCAAGGTAAGGGACACAGTCCTTATGATAACCGATTCAGTTATATGTCTAAGATTAACCTTCTACAACGATATCTTTTTCAGATTCCCACAAGCCGTGGATATTGCAGTAAGATGTTGCGATCAAACGACCAGATTTCTTGAAAGATGCTGTAACAACGCCAGCTGCTTCTGCATGTACAGGACCTTCGTTAGCGCCTGTAGGTGCTTCACCATGTACGTTGAACTCAAGACGAGCTACTTCGTATGGAAGTTGTGTACCTTCTTCTACATAGTACAATTTAATCCAAGAAATATGATGTTCTACTGTGTTAGGATGAGCAATTTCTTTACCCACTTCTAATTCGATGACTACGCGTTCGCCAGCTTTTACAGTATCAGGTGCTGTGATAACTGGAACGTGTTTTTCTGTTGCAAATTCAGCTGTTTTTACATAATTTGTGATAGCCATAGGTATAACCCCCTTGAATTAATATCATATCCAAACATGGAAACCTTTCCATGTAAAGCACTAAATTAGTACTCTATTATTGTACTTGTTTTTCTTCACTTACGCAAGAACTATTTTTAAGATTTTCGATGTGGTTTTTGCATAGGACTTCTATTTTCTGCAATATCTAATAGTCAAACTCATTCTTGGACCACCTAGGCTAAAACTCTATACCACGCTTTGCTTTAATCCCTTGTTGATAGGCATGCTTAATAACTTTCATTTCCGTTACCGTATGCGCCAATTCAATAATCTCTGGATGTGCATTACGACCTGTTAAGATCATGTCTAAGTTTTCAGGTTTTGCTTTCAGCAAGTTCACTACTGTCTCTACACCTACTAACCCATAATGAATAGCATAATTAATTTCATCTAGGATGATCAAATCCCATTGACCCGACTTTACTTCCCTTTCCACCATAGCCCACGCTTCTTTAGCTGCTTGTTGGTGTTCCTTCATTTTTTCTTCTGATTCTTCCTGCTTGTGAAATATAAAGCCTTTGCCCATGGATCGAATTTCTACGGTAGGTAATAAATCAATACCTGCTAATTCGCCATAATTTGCACCACTTTTAATAAATTGTAAAATAAGTACTTTTCTACCGCAGCCAGCTGAACGCAAAGCAACGCCCAAAGCTGCTGTTGTTTTGCCTTTCCCATCTCCCGTATTGACTAAGATTAAACCTTCACTCATCTTTCTCTCCACCTTTCTTAGAATATATGGAAATCCTATGCCAAGGCACAGGATTCCAAATGATTATATTTTATTATAGTTAGAATGGATTACGTATATGATACGCTAATTTACCAAGTACATGATCCGCTGGTACGAATCCAATAAAACGACTATCTGAAGAATGATTGCGATTATCTCCCATCACAAATACATGCCCTTCTGGCACAGTAATTGGTAAGGAACGTTCAAACTTCATCGTTTCTTTTTTGGTATATGTCTCGTTTAACTTAGTACCATTTCTCCACACATGGCCCTCTTTAAACTCTAATGTATCACCGGGGCGACCGATAACCCGTTTCACCCACACATCATGACCTTGCAAGGATGGTACCACTACACTGGCATAGTTCATCAAAGGCTCTATCGCATCATCTTTCCACGAACGTTCTCGTTGTACTCGGCTATCGATGATAACAATATCTTCATAATTAGGTATATCTCGCACCACATGAGACCATTTGCTAATTAACAAAAAATCCCCATTATGCAAGGTATCCTCCATGGATTCACCGGATACTCTCGTAGGTTGCACAATAAATATATGAGTTAACATGGCTACAATAAGAGCTACAACAATAGCTTGTAGCCATTCACGAGCTTCTTTCAAAATTTGACTACCTATAGCTGTATCTTTTTCCATAGATCCTCCTATTCTAAGAATACGTAATAATACGCATCTTACATTAATTAATGGATTGATTTCTTACCGAATTGACCACCGAATACATCATGAACATCATTGATGGTGATGAAAGCATTGTCATCCACTTCGTAAATAATATCTTTCAACTTTGTTAATTCCAATCGCGTCACAACACAGTAAATGATACGTTTCGGAGTCTTTGTATACGCCCCTTCACCATATAGCAAAGTAACGCCACGCCCTAAACGATGCATCACTACATCAGCTACTTCTTCTGATTTATCAGTGATGACCATAACTCCTTTAGATTCTTCTACACCCGTAATGACTAAATCCATCATTTTATAGGCTACAAAATAGGCAATCAAGGAGTACATAGCACTATTCCAGTCATAAACAAAACCTGCTGCACCTAAAATAAAAAAGTTCAGGAACATGACGATTTCACCTACGGAAAAAGAACTTTTTTTATCAAAGATAATAGCTACAATTTCAGATCCATCTAAAGACCCACCATTTCGTATAATAATACCTACTCCAAGACCCAGAATAATTCCACCAAATACTGAGGCCAACAAAGGATCATTCACAATTGGCGATAGATGATGCATCAAAGCAGAAAATACGGAAATACATGCTATAGCAAATAGGGTGGATATAGTAAAACTTTTACCAATTTGCATATATCCTACGTACAAAAAAGGTAAATTAATTAACATAACAAGCACACTAAATGAGATTCCAGATAGATTACTTGCCATTAAGGCAATACCTACAACGCCACCATCAATTAAGTGGTTTGGCACTAGAAATACATCTAGTCCATAGGTATAGATGACAGCCCCGATAATCATCATACAGTATCGCATAGCCATATCTATTAATTTTCGTTTTCCGCTTTTGTGTTCTTTCATTCTTCGGATACTCACTCCTTATTTGTTAACAACCATCGTTCTCCAATAATCCATGCCGTAATATCATCCACAGGGACCGGAGGGTATAACATGCCTTTTGGCACTAATTTTCGCCACCCTATAGGTGGATGTACTTCAAAATAGCGACGCCTTGCCTCTTCTGTAGTATGCTTTTCATTGACAAAGTTAAATTCTTTTCCCTGTTTTTCTGCTATATTTTTTACAATAGTCCCTACTACTTTATGATTAGTTCCATTCCCACATACTAATACGGATATCGTTGGATACATAGCTAGTAAAGATTGTAATTCACACATTACGGAATCGGTGGGCACAATATCCATCATCATTAATTGCGCTTCATTCGTAAGAATCGCAATTCCAGTTTTATCACGCCCTGGATCAACTGCCAATACATAAGGTTCCAATGCCATTGTCTAGACCTCACTGATTTACCGGAATGACACGAAGCATAATCTGTACGGGTCCACTAGTGAAAGTATCTTCTCTAGTAACAGCCTCTAAGCGTACAGGACCACGTTGATTTTCGACTTTTCGTATTGTAGTAAATAGTTCATTGCCAGGTAGAGAACCCACTTCACCAGTAATTGGATCTGGTAATATGCCTTGTTTCTTTGCTTCCCCATTGACTTCTTTTAAGAATGTCAACACTTGATCTTGCGCACTCATGCCTCCATCAATCACGGATGACCAAAGAACAGTATTCTTTTTGAAAATCATATCATGAGGATATGCATGAATTTCTGCTAGCGCTGGTTCTCCATATATAATATTCGCAGATGCTGTAACCCGAATCATCAATGGTTTATCTGTAGAGGCCACTACTTTTGCCACTTCATTCAAATTATCTCGACTTACGTAAATGACTGTTTTTTCCTCTTCCATTTGGAATCGATTCAAAATCAGACGATTCGTATCTTTCAAGAAACTAGTTAAGGCTGCCATACTTTCCACTTCCCCTAAGCCTGGTCGAATCACTGCTTGGGATAAGACTTCCCCATTGCGGAATACTACATTGCCTTCACGAACATGATTGATACCATCCTCTAGTTCTTTTGTTGTTATTTGTAAGTCTTGTACATGACTTTCTAGTTGCGTCCGTACATCTTCTAAACGGCCTACTTCCGCATTGGACGCCACTAACTTATGCTCAGCTTCTGCATAGGCATCTTGGATCGATACTAATTGGTCTCCCATACTTGCTAAAGCGCTTCGTGTTTCTTCTAGTTCTTGTTCCGTTGCTTGTACATCACTTTGTACCTTTTGCAATTGTTTATTTTTTTGATTCAATTCATCATTACTTTGTTGTAATGCTTTCGTCTTTTGATCAATATCCGCTGAAAGTTGTGCCATCTGGGCTTTCAGTTTATCCATACCAAATAAAGCAGTACGTACATTGTTAGAGGCAATACTCAATACTCCTAATGTAGCACCGGAAATTAAAAATCCCGTTATTATGGTCACAATAATCGATGTGTATTTAGGGCGTAACCCAAACAAACTCATGCGACGCTTCCCTACTTTAGTACCAATTTTATCGCCTAAAAATGCAATGCATCCTCCCATAAGTATGATAATGATGAGAATCCGTAGTCCCACTAACATAGCCATATACCTCAATGTCAAATACTAGTCCTATCTCTTTACTTAGTATATCAAAATCCCTACTCCACTACAATGGTTATAGAAAAAGGTCTCAATACACTCCACAAGTTATGAGATAAAAGAGTAGCACTACTGACTATATTAGTAATGCTACCCCTATACTCTCTTATTTAGACACTCTCCAGTTTAAATATAAACCAGCTAACACACCTAATAGATTAGGAATCCACGCCGCTAACAAAGGTGGTAAAGCTCCTCCTTTACCTAAGGCACCAGATAAGGTCATAACTCCATAGTAAATAAAGATAACCAATACCGAAATACCGAATCCAATAGATGAACTAGACCGTTGTTTCTGCAAGCCTAATGGTGCCCCTACTAAGGCAAAGATAAAACTTGCCACAGGAATGGTAAATCGTTGATACATTTCCATTTGCCATTCTGTAATCTTGCCACCCGTAGCTTCCATTGCTTTGATTTGCTGCCTAATCTCTTTGATAGTCATCTCTTCTGGTTTGCGTTGAGAACGACTAATTTTATCTGGATCTTGTGTAATGGGCAATACTTGTTCTTCAAACTTCAATGTACGATCAATGCCCTCACCAGATGTATTGATATCATAAATAGTACCATCATGCATAATCCAGTATTGACCATTCCAATTTGCTGTTTTAGCACGTTCAATTTGTGTCACTTGCCCATCTGTAAATTGTTGCACCGTAATATCGGATAACAGTTTAGTAGAGCTATCATATTTCCCAGCATACATTAAAGTATTAATCTTTTTGTCTGCCAAGGTCTTCAACACAATATGTTCCTGTGTTTGCGGTGTAGCACGCTTCATAATTTCCTCGCGGATAATCGTTTGATATGCATGATTCGCCGCCGGTACTACATATTCATTGAACCCAATAGAACACAGAGAAATTAAAAATGCCATAATATACACTGGTGTAGCCAAGCGCAAGAAGTTTTGCCCACCTGCACGCATGACAATAATCTCGCTACTACCACTTAATCGACCAAATGTCATCAAAGATCCTAATAGAACAGACATAGGGAATGTCAATATGACGATATTCGGCAATGCTAGTAAGAAAGCTCTTGTCACAGACCACAAACTAGCTCCATATTCTGTAATATATTGAGCAATCCGAAACAGAGTTCCCGTACCAATAAAGATACTAGTAAATGCAAAAATACCAAACAGGAATGGCCCTATGAAAGCTTTCAATATATATTTATCTAAAATTCTCATACCCACTCCTACATTCGGAAATCATCACCTAAGTAAAACTTACGAGCCACATCACTAGTAGCCACTTCATCAGCAGTGCCTTCTAATAAAATAGTCCCGCTATTTAAGATGTACGCTTTATCTACAATCCCCAAAGTTTCACGCACATTATGGTCTGTAATGAGCACCCCAATACCACGATCTTTCAAATGGCGAATAATAGATTGAATATCTGCTACTGCAATAGGGTCAACCCCTGCGAAAGGCTCATCTAGCAATATAAATTTAGGATTTAAAGCAATGGCTCTAGCAATTTCTACACGACGGCGCTCGCCACCAGACAACTGAATGCCTAAGCGGTCACGCACATGAGTAATATGAAATTCTTCTAATAACGATTCCATTGTATCCTTCTGTTCTGCTTTAGAAAGATTGATGGTTTCTAGCATGGCTAAGATATTATCTTCTACTGTTAAATTACGGAAGATGGATGCCTCTTGCGGCAAATATCCAATACCATAGGCAGATCGTTTATACATCGGCATGTGGGTCACATCCGCATCGCCAATACAGATACTCCCTGAAGTCGGTTTTTCTACACCAACAATCATATAAAACGTAGTTGTCTTTCCAGCACCATTAGGACCTAACAAGCCTACAATTTCGCCTTCTTCAACACGGACACTGACTTTGTCCACTACATTTCTTGATTTATAGGTTTTCACTAAATCCTTTGTTTGAATAAACATAAACTCTCCTTACTTTGGAGTAATGATTAATGTACTACGCCCACCAAGCGTTTCTGCACTATTGTCACTAAGTTCTATCTTTAACTCTGGAGCTTCTAGGATATTCCCGTTTTGAACCGCCCTAGCATTACCTTTTAAATAGGCCACTCCATCATTCTGATTCGGAGTTTGCGTGTACACCGCCTCATCTGCTGTAGCATTAACATTACGACTAGCGCTAGATAAGGTTACATTTCCTTTAGCCGTCGCAGATATTTGATTAGTAAAAGCTGTAATATGTTGACCTGTCAATACATTATCTGCCATCACTAATTGTCCATGTCCAATAATCTCGCCATATCCAGTTTCTGTATTATAATTCACTTGATCACCAAATAATTGACGATCATCCTTCTGTAGATGTACATTACCTGTGGCATCAAATTGGTGATTATGTAAGACATGGACTTCACTAGCTGCCATGGACATATTATTACCAATCATGCTCACGCCACCTGTTAAAAATCCTTCTTCACCTTTTGTATTATACCAACCAGAGGCACCTGTCATAGTTTTATCATCTTTTGTAATGACCACACTGCCTTTAGCTTCCGCACGGCCACTGATGCCGTCATATGTTAACTGATCGGCAGTAATCATTATTGATCCATTCCCCGCAGGATTGGTATCCGTTGTTGCTGCCCATACGGGAATCATCATGACTCCTCCCATTAGGGTTGCCATGAGTAAACGTTGTAATTTCATGAATATCCTTCCTACTTGCGAATTAATTTAGCATGACCTTTTGCTGTCACCTGTTGCAAAATCATATCACCTTCTAATGCATCACCTTCTAATGTAGTATCCGCATCAGTATAGGTAAACTTAGAGGTAGACTTAAATAGCTGCGCTTTACTAGCATACTCTAATCCTTCCGTTCGTAGACTAGCACCTGTACTAGAAGTTGCCTCAATACCTCCTGATAAAGTAATCTGTCCATGATCCTTAGATACGAGTCCTTTCGGAGCCTTCACAGTCAGTGTCGTTCCATCTTTATGAAAGGTGCCCGTTACATTTTCTAAAGTGATGACTTTCGTCGTTTGGTCCAGACTGATCTTCTCAGCTTTTACTGACCAAATGAGTTGTCCATTTTTTTCTTCTTTCAGTTCTGTACCATTAAAGCTAATGGAATTACCCGATGGTCCCACCGATGTTGTATCGGTACCACCATATAGGAAGTATCCAAAACCTAAGAGAATTAATATCCCTACCACAATCGTGAGAAGAAGTTTTTTATTGTTCTTCATGCACAGCCTCCCTCACTTGTAGTTTATGTTCAATATCTGTAATTTCATGAATTTTTGTATTCCAACGATGTTGGAACCACAACCATTCATCAGGATGATCTTTAATAAATGCTTCAGTTACCTTAACAGTTTCTTCCGTGAGTCGGAACATATCTTTCTCCACATCACCAGTATCTTTATAATGAAGTGCTGGCAAGATACGAACAATATGACCATTTTCTTTACGGGATGTAAAGACTGGTACTACAGGAGCTTTGAATTTTTTCGCAAACGATGCTGGCCCCGTCACCGCTGATGACTCTTGCCCTAAGAACATCACCGGCAATCCTGTGTACCATCCGTCTTGGTCCGCCAAGAAACCTAATAGTTTCTTCGCTTTCATCGCTTGTGCAGCGCCTCTCATTTCAGAACCACCACGAGCAAATACTTCTAACCCTACCATTTCACGGTATTCATTCATCAATCGTGTGAATTGAGCATTTGGTTGCTTTTTTACAATCGTTGTGGACGGATATCCATGAGCTGCTAAGGCTGCTCCCATCCATTCCCAATTGCCTACATGGGCTGTCAAAATCACAACACCTTTATCTTCCGCCACGGCTGCATCTAGGTGTTCTAGCCCTCGCATTTCAATATGTTCTTTTATGAACTTAGGTGTCAAATTAGGCATATATAGTGTTTCCATCACAGAACGCCCCAAGTTTTTAAAGAGTCGTCCTAATATGGCATCTGCTTCTTTTTCATCTATGGAAAGGCCAATCATCAGATTATGTAATCCTCGTTTGACCTGTTTTTTACCTACTAATCTATATAAAGGTCCTAGAGATGCTCCAATGGATAAGATTGTAGAATAAGGTAATGCACAAACTAATTTACTAATCGTCTTCAATGCTGTATATTGCCATTCTCCTGCCATGAAAGCCTCCTTTCTACTGACCTATTTGGTAAGATTCTTCCCGGTATGAGCGTACCGCATCCTCCCAAAGTCCTTCTTGTTTTAAAATATACTCAACTGCTTCACGCACAGCTCCCTCGCCACCCTTGGCTTGGCAAATATGGTGAGCTACTTTTTTTATTTCTGGTACACCATCTTGTGGTGTCATAGCTAACCCCACCTTAGACATAATGCCTAAATCATTAAGGTCATCACCCATATAGGCTACTTCATGAGCCTCTAAATCCAATGTATGTAAGAGTTCTTGTAATCCAGCACTCTTATTATGACTTCCCATTTGGATATGGGAAATGTTTAATTCTTTTGCCCTTCGCTCTACCATAGGAGAGGTACGGCCCGTAATAATTGCAGTTTGCAATCCCATCCGGTGTGCTAAGGCTAATCCTAATCCATCTTTTGCATGGAATACTTTGATTTCTTCTCCACTAGATGTATAGACAATCTCACCTTTCGTAAGAACACCATCCACATCTAAGGCTAAACAACGTATCGCCATTACACAATGCCTCTTCGCAACAAATCAGTAATATGTACTAAGCCAAGGCTTGTTCCATCTTGACCAACAACTGGTAATACGGTAATAGGTCTAGGTTGATTTTTCTCCATCATGTGAAGAGCTTCTGCTGCTAGCTTATCCTTTGTAATGGTACGAGGCGATTTCGTCATCATATCTTCCACAGACCAAACTAGGAAATTACATCCAGAATCTAGCCCGCGTCGAATATCTCCATCCGTTACTAAACCGATTAACTTACCTTCTTCATCTATTACATTTGCTGCTCCAAGCCCTTTGTTGGTCATTACAAATAAGGCATCTTGTACAGTAGCCCCTTTATGAATAATGGGATTATCATCTCCACTATGCATAATATTTTCTACGGTTAGCAATAATTTGCGACCTAAGGAACCACCTGGATGGAATACAGCAAAATTTTCTGGAGTAAATTTATGTTGATCCAACAAACACACTGCTAACGCATCTCCTAATGCCAATGTCGCAGTAGTACTGCTTGTCGGTGCTAATCCTAATGGGCACGCTTCTTTGTCTACGCATACCACCAAAACTACATCAGAGTTTTTTCCCAATGTAGAGCTTGGATTACCCACTACAGAAATTAATTTAGCCCCTATTCGGCGCAAGGATGGTAATAAACTAATGACTTCACTAGTTTCCCCACTATTGGAGAAGGCTAGTACCACATCATCAGATGTAACCATACCTAAATCGCCATGTACTCCTTCACCAGGATGTAAAAATAATGCAGGTGTACCGGTACTCGCTAATGTAGCCGAAATTTTTCGTGCAATATGTCCAGATTTTCCCATACCTGTACAGACCACGCGACCTTTAGAGGCTAAGATTAACTCTACTGCCGTTTCAAAACGATGGTCTAATGTTTCAATTAAGTCTAACACTGCTTTTGATTCTTCTTGGAGCACCTGTGCTGCTCGTTCAAGTATCTTCATAGTTCACCTGCATCCTTTACATCTGTACTATTTTTTTACGATTTTATCGATAGCCACTAAATCAGTTAATAATTCTTCTAAAGAATCTAAATATAACATATTTGGTCCATCTGAAAGTGCTTCTTCTGGGTTATCGTGGACTTCAAAGAATAATCCATCTACACCACTCGCTACCGCACCACGTGCTAAGTTAGCCACGAATTCACGTTGTCCAGAAGAAGCTGTACCTGCCCCACCTGGTAATTGTACGGAATGTGTAGCATCAAAGATAACTGGATAATCGAAAGAGCGCATAATTGGGAAAGATCTCATATCTACCACCAAGTTGTTATAGCCAAAGCTAAAACCACGTTCTGTAAGCATCAAATTTTGATTGCCAGATTCTTCCATTTTTTTCAACACATTGCTCATATCTTTAGGAGCCATGAATTGACCTTTTTTTACATTCACGCATTTTCCAGTCGCTGCTGCTCCGTATACCAAGTCAGTTTGGCGGCATAAGAAGGCTGGAATTTGAAGAATATCTAGCACTTCTGCAGCTGCATCAATTTGAGTAATATCGTGGATATCACTCACTACCGGCACTTGTAACTCTTCTTTAATAGCTTTCAAAATCTCTAAACCTTCTACGAGGCCTGGACCACGGAAGGAAGAATAGCTAGAGCGATTGGCTTTATCAAATGATGCTTTGAATACATAAGGAATACCCACTTTATCGCAAATTGCTTTCGCACGACGACCAATCTCTAATGTACGTTCATAGCCCTCAATTACACATGGACCTGCTAATAGAAATAAGCCTTTACCTCCACCAAGTGTAAGGTTGCCTACTTGTACTGTTTTCATTGTATCTCCTCTCTAAACGAAATCGTTTATGCTTCTAATTGGTGAAATATTTCATTCACTCGTTCTAAATCTTCTGGTGTATCTACTCCCATAAAACGCTGGTCTGTAGTAATCACTCGGATGGTATATCCATTTTCTAATGCTCGTAACTGTTCTAAGGATTCAGTTAATTCTGCTGGTGTCGGTTCCATCTTAGCATAGGTTAATAAGAACTGACGATTATATCCATACATACCTACATGCTTGAGTGGAGGGACCACAAATGCATGTCTAGGGTAAGGAATCAAGGATCGGGAAAAATACATAGCATTCCCTAGGCGATTCACGATGACTTTTACTGCACTAGGCTCATTGTATTCTTCTTCTAATAAGGGACAGCCTACGGTTCCCATTTGTAGGGTTGGGTCTTCTTTAAATTGACGTGCCAATATATCGATAACCGATGCATCAATGAGTGGTTCATCACCTTGCACATTAATGATCACATCAATATCAGTTCTTGCAGCTGCTACTTCCGCTAATCGGTCAGTGCCCGTCAAATGACCCGTTCTTGTCATCATCACATGTCCACCAAATTGGGTGACAGCATCATAGACTCGTTCATCATCAGTAGCCACAATGACCTCATGAATTTCCATGGCTTTCGACACTTGCTCATAGACCCGTTGAATCATTGGTTTATTACCAATCATCGCTAAGGGTTTACCCGGTAATCGTGTAGATCCATAGCGCGCTGGAATAATACAAGCTATACGCATATTATTTCCCCTTTGCTATTTGCAACACATAGGATTTAAAATCGTTTTCACCTTTGGTAAATTCGATGCCAATCACTAATACATAGACAGGAATCTTCAAATCTCGGATGGCCCGTACTTGAGATAACTTCACTGCATCTTTTTCCGTTGTAATAATGCCTTGAATTCCTGTTTTAAAACAATGTTGCCACAGTTTCACAACATCTTCTTCACTATAATCATGGTGGTCACCAAAACTCATCATATCCTGTACAGTGAATCCATAACTTTTCAAATTAGAAATGAAAGAGCTAGGCTGTCCGATACCACTAATCGCTAATAAAGGAGTCCCATCATAGTCACTAATGTCATGAATCCTTCCATTATGGCTCCATTCTTCCAATGTTTGAAAGCCTACTGTTTGATGAATGGTTTCTGCTACAGGAACAAGAGGTGCCAAGGAATGAATCTCTTCACGTAGTACTTCCAATTGTTCTGGTTCTACTTGATTCGTTTTCGTTAACACAATATAAGTAGCCCTCTTCAAATTTGTTAAAGGCTCTCGTAATAAACCTCTTGGCAGCACAGCACCATAGCCAAATGGATGACTTGCATCAATTAATACAATATCTGCATCACGGCCCAATGCTCGATGTTGAAAGCCATCATCTAATACAAGTACATCGGAGTGCATATCTTCTACGGCAATTTTCGCAGACTCCACACGTTTAGAACCAATAATGACATTCGCATTAGGTAATGTTTTTGCCAACAACCACGCTTCATCACCGCTAATAAAAGAAGACACATCTACCGTCCCTTGTCTAGATACGACAATGGATTTTTTATTATTGTCCGCTTTGTACCCACGACTTAAGACACTCACTGTATGTTGATCCGTGTCTAACACTTCACATACGTAGCGCACCATAGGCGTTTTACCTGTACCACCAACCGTAATATTTCCTATACTAATGACTGGCACTGGCATCTGTAACACTCTATGTGGATGGTTATATCGTTCATTGCGATATTCCACGACTCTTTCATAGACCTTACTAGCCTTTTCTAAACCACCACGAAGAGCATCTCCCAAAGGGCCTTGCATCTTTCCACTAATGATATGTTTAAAGAGTTGTTCTCCTTTCATGAGTAAACCTCCTCCGTATCCCTCTAGTATAGCCTAGGATATTAAAACTAAGATGAAACGATTAAGGGACAATGTGAAACCGCTCAAAGAGACGTCGTAGCTCCTCTGTATTACGTTGCGTAGCACCACGATTTTCACTGACTACTTCCAAGCAATGACGACTCATATCTTCTCGCATAGTTTGGTTCGCACACAACGTTTGTAACACTTCTAACAGTTCACTTTCATCATGTACCATCGTACATGCCCCACGGGAACTTAATAAGCTGTAGATTTCCTTGAAGTTAAACATATGAGGTCCCACAATAATAGGCTTGCCATGAGCGGCTGGTTCCAAAATATTGTGCCCTCCCGTTTTAACTAAAGAGCCTCCCACAAAAATGATATCACCTAAACTATATAGGCGACCTAATTCTCCAATGGTATCCAAAATCACGACTGGAATTTCTTCATGTACAGGCTCTGTCATTGTACTGCGACAAATCGCTTTGAGCCCATATTTTTGAGATAATGCTTTTACATCATTACCGCGCATAATTTCACGAGGTGCTATGAGCAATCGTGCATTTGGGTATGATTGTAAAATTTCTTTGAAAGCTTGGAACAATTTATCTTCTTCCCCTTTATGGGTACTGCCTGCCACAATGATAGGGTGATTATGTCCAAAGCCAAATTCATGTTGTAATTGTTCTTTTTCTTCATCCGTAACCGTCGCATAGGTTTGATCGTACTTAGTATTGCCTGTGACAGTCACTTCTTTCACGTTTGCACCTAGTACAGAAATATATTCTGCATCCAACTTTGATTGCATACAGAACCGATCAATGGATCCCAGCATATCATGCATAAAAGACTTGATATGCATATATCGTGACATGGATCGATCACTAATACGACCATTAACCATCATTACTGGAATTTTTTCATTTTTCGCAATACGAAGAAAATTTGGCCAAATTTCAGTTTCTACTAACAAAATAGCAATAGGCTTTATTATATTCAAAATTCTTCGTGTTAAAAAAGGTAAGTCCAAAGGAAAGAAAATAATCCCTTCTGCTTCTGGTATAATACGTCGTGCCATGGCATGACCTGTAGCGGTAACTACAGATACAACTACCACCGCATCAGGAAAGCTCTTTTTAATATCTTTCACCAAAGGACTGGTAGCTACAATTTCTCCCACAGATGCTGCATGTAACCATATAGCACGTTTACCTTCTATTTTTTTCATCAATGTGCTCGGCATAAATCCCGCACTTTGTTTAATACGCTCGTAGAATCCTTCTTCAAAGGCTAATCGATAGAGAATCACCGGTATCAAGCCAATCCAATAGATAATGAGAAGTATATTATATATCCAGTACATAGTTTATCCTTTTCCGGCAAATTGAACAGAATATAAATGACTATACAAGCCACTCAACGCTAATAATTCATCATGTGTGCCTTCTTCTACAACACAGCCTTGTTGTAAGACCACTATATGATCGGCATGTTTAATAGTACTCAATCTATGAGCAATCACTAAGGCCGTTCTATTTTTCATTAATCGTTCTAATGCTTCTTGTACAATTTTTTCACTTTCAGTATCTAAAGCTGAAGTAGCCTCATCAAGAATTAAAATACTAGGATTTTTCAAGATAGCTCGTGCAATGGCAATCCGTTGACGTTGACCGCCAGACAAGGAATTACCACGTTCTCCTACTATCGTATCAAATCCATTTGGTAATTTTTCAATAAATTCATAGGCATTTGCCGCTTTAGCAGCATCAACAATTTCTTCCTCTGTTGCATCTAGACGACCATACAAAATGTTTTCACGTACAGATGCATTGAATAACATCGTATCTTGTGGCACTAAACCAATATTTTCTCGTAAGGATGTAAATGTTACACCACGCACATCTACACCATCAATGCGGATGGCGCCACCCGTCACATCATAGAAACGTGGTAACAAATTGGCGATCGTTGATTTACCTGCTCCAGAAGGGCCTACAATCGCCACAGTTTGCCCTTGTTTTACGGTTAAATTGACACCTTTTAATGCCAAATTATCCTCATCATAGGCAAATTGTACATTGTCGAACTCTACATCTCCTTGTACATTCGTTAATACTTTTGCTGTTGGTGATTCTTTCACATGCGGCTCTGTTTCTAAAATATCAATAACACGATCTCCTGCTGCCATCGCTTTTTGCAAGTTACCGTACACTTGAGTTAAGCGTTTCACAGGATTTGATAAATTGATGGCGTAAATTAAGAATGCAATTAAAGAACCAGCTGTAATATAACCTTGTACTACAGAATATCCGCCGTACCACAAAATGATGACTACTGCAATGGCTGCTGCAAATTCCACCATAGGTCCCATAACAGCGGTTAATTTCGTAGCTTTCATAGCGGCATCAAAGTTATTTTGGTTCTCTTGTTCAAAGCGGTTAAACTCATACTTCTCACGTGCAAAAGAGCGAATGACCCCAACACCGGAGATAACTTCTTGTAAAAATGCCGTAATATCTGCTGTTCTGCCTTGTACCTCATGGCCTGCAGAGCGCAATTTTTTACCAAAAATATTGGTTAATCCTAATACAACAGGTACAATAATCAATGTTAAAAGAGATAGTTTCCAATCCAAGTAAAACATGAATACCAAGGAGCCTACTAAAGTAACCCCTTCTGTCATAAAGGATATGAGATTATCTACAATTGCTTGTTGTAAAGCGCCTACATCACTCGTCACATTACTCATGATGACTCCCGTTTTACGGCGGTCAAAATAAGCTTGGTCTAACTGTTGTAAATGCTTAAACAAGGTTTCACGAACGTCGATAACTACTCGTTGCCCTACATAGGCCATCGTATAGTTCTGCCCATACGTAGCAAATCCACGTAGCAAAAAAATGATTAAGATAGCGATAACAATTAATGTTAACAATCCTAAATCTTTATCTTGCAATACTCCATCTACTACGTTTCGGATCAGCCATGGTACTATTAGATATCCCATAGCAGCAGCAATCATACAAAAGATCCCCAAGATGAGTCGCATCCTATATGGCAGTACAAACGCCAATAGTTGTTTATAACGATTCATTTATGCCTCCTTCATTGCTACTGATGCAATGACATCAGCTACACGTTGCACCGCTCCCGGTGCCCCTAATTCTACTTTCACTTGTGCTAAATCAGCTTTCATCTGCGTATATACCGCCTCATTATCTAAGATATTAGCTAGTTCTCGTTCTACATTTTCTGGCGTTACTTCCCCTTGTAATAATTCAGGAATAATACGCCGTTTTGCCATAATATTAGGTAATCCAATATGGTCAATTTTAACCAATAGTTTACCGATTCCATACGTAACAGATGCCACTTTATAAATCAACACTGTAGGTACATTCATTAATGCTGTTTCCAAGGTCGCTGTTCCAGATGCCGCAATACAAGCTATACAAATCTGCATTAAATCATAGTTATGACCTTCTGTAACAGTAACTGGCACAGAATAAGCTTGTAATATTCTATCAATATCTTCTCTTGGTATAGTATGTGCTCTCGGCAAGAAAAATTTCAAATTTTTGTGATGCTCATATAACCGTTCAGCGGCTGCTAGCATGGTAGGTAATAAGCCTTCTACTTCTTGTTTGCGACTACCTGGCATCAAGAGAATATTGCGACTTGTTGTATCTGCACCGAAATGAGCAAGAGCTGATTCATAGGACATGGTAGGATGTACAATATCTACTAAAGGATTTCCTACAAATTCCACATCTACGCCAAATTCACGATATGCCTCCGCTTCAAATGGAAAAATAGAAGCTACTTTTGTTACTGTTTTAGCGATATCCTTACCTCGGCCTTTATTCCAAGCCCAAATAGTTGGCGCAATGTAGTACACCACAGGGATGTGTAATTCTTTTGCCACCTTAGCTAGCTTCATGTTAAAACCTGGATAGTCAATACACACCAACACATCTGGCTTTTCTCGTAGCATAGCTTCTTTTAAGAAACTGCGAAGTTTAAAAAAGGTAGGTAAATGTTTTAGTATTTCAACGATGCCGATAAACCCTAGTTGCTGAATATCATAAATAATATCCACACCAGCTTGTTTCATCAAATCTCCGCCCATACCAAATAGCTGTGCTTCTGGATATTTCTCCAATAAAGCCTTCGCCACACTGGCACCGTGCGTATCTCCTGATGCTTCACCAGCAGAAAACATAATCTTCATGTTTACTCCTCATCCGGCCCTTCTACGGCACAGATTACGATCCCTAATTCATTTGCTTTTTGCAGCACTGCTTCTTGTTCCACAAAAATCGTCCGTTTTGCTTCCATAGCTAACACTTTACAGTTACTACTAATCATAGATTCTAAGGTCTTCATACCTACCGCTGGAACATCAAAACGCACATCTTGGTTAGGTTTTGCAGTTTTTACCACCACAGCACCTTCACGTCCCAAAGCACCACCTCGTTTGATACACTCATCTGTTCCTTCAATAGCTTCGATAGCCATCGCTGCTTGTTCTTTCACTACTACGGTTTGACCAATATCAAGAGCCCCCATTTGTTTGGCTAAGGTAAAGCCAAATTCAATATCTAGTTGTTCTGTCTCTGTTGGTTTTCGAGTTGTCATCACACCCACCGGAGGCATAAGAGAGCGCATGTATTTTGTTTGATCTGCTACCGAAAGCCCCTCTTTTTCTAATTCATCCACGATGGCCAACATGATAGTATCATCTTTACGATTGCGTAAACGATTCAATAACTTGATGGTACGCATATCTGGAATGGTTGTTATCTTTTTATAGATATGTTCCTTTGTCACTTTACCTAACATCGTTACATCAGTGACACCTTCTTTGAGGAACGTTTTAATCACTGTATCTGATTTAAAGACGCTGATTTGGTAGTATGCATCGGCCTCTGCTTGCAATTCAGGAGCACCATCTGTCACAACAGATATGACCACAACTTCATAGCCTTCATGTTGAGCTGCTCGCATAAATTCAACTGGCAGAGTTCCAATCCCTGCAATCAATCCTACTTTCGCCATAACGCCTCCCACTAACTTTTAATTACAAAAATCCTAATCTATATTATATCACATATAGTGAACAAATGGCATGAAAGTTCACAACAAAAAATACATGGCAAAAGCATATGTCATATACCTTCACCATGTATTTTAATCTCTTATTAATCTCTGCGTACACGCATGATACCACGATCTGCATTGCGCAAGAAACGTAGCATATGTTCAATCTCAACAGAGGATGTTAAGTTCAATTCCATTTCTTCAATAGCTTTAGATAAACTATAACCACTGCGATAAATAATACGGAATGCTTTCTTCAATTCACGACGTACTTCTTCAGATACACCTGCACGTGCAAGACCCACCGAGTTCAGCCCGATGACATGTGCTGGCTGTCCATCCGCGATCACATAAGGAGGGATATCTTGTACAACTTTCGCCATACCACCTACCATAGCATTACGTCCAATTTTTACAAATTGATGGACCCCGGCGATGCCACCGATGACAACCCGATCTTCTACGATTACGTGACCTGCAAGGCCTGCACAGTTACTCATGATTACATTATTGCCAACGATACAGTTATGCGCTACGTGGGTACATGCTTGGAACAAACAATTGTTACCAATTCGTGTTTCTTCACCTTCCCCTGTGGCACGACTGATAGTTACGAACTCTCGAACCACTGTATTATCGCCAATGATACAATAACTTTTTTCACCTTTAAATTTTAAATCTTGAGGTTCTAAACCGATAGCACACCCTGGGAAAAATTCATTATTTTTACCAATCGTTGTCCAACCACCAATCACTACATTAGCACCGATTTTAGTACCATCTCCGATTTCAACATGTTCTCCAATGACTGCACCAGGACCAATAATAACATTTTTACCAATTTTTGCATCTGGATGTATGACTGCAGTACTATGAATTTCAGATGTTGCATTTTCCATGCCAACTACGATCATCTGTGTCACTCCTTATAATTTGAAAGTTATTCTGGCTTCACTAAGGCGAACATGTACTCACCACTTGCCACCAATTTATCGCCAACATACGCACGGCCTTCCACTTTACCCATACGGCCTTTGATTTTTACTACATCGGCTTCGATACGTACTTGGTCACCAGGTTTTACAGGGTGACGGAAACGCACTTTATCAATACCTGTAAACATTGGTGTTAAACCACGATTTTCTTCAGGATACAAGAGTGCAATCCCACCAACTTGAGCAATCGCTTCTGTAATCAATACGCCTGGCATTACAGGATTACCTGGAAAGTGACCCATAAAATGTGGTTCATTGAATGTACAGTTTTTAAGACCTACCGCACGTTTCATTGGTTCCATTTCAATAATACGATCTACCAATAAAAATGGGTAACGGTGTGGTAGAATTTCCATAATCTCTTCAATTGTAAGAATCATGTTATGCCTCCTCTTGCATTTCTTTTAAAATTTCTCGACTTAATCGTGAGTTTAAATTATGACTTGATTTTACAGCAATAATATGGCCTTTTAAATGACCTACTAAAAATAAATCGCCTAATATATCTAAAATTTTATGACGCACTAATTCGTCAGGGAAATTAAGTTCTGATAAGCAGGTTGTATCATCATAGACAATGACATTTTCTGTGGACCCACCTTTTGCCAGTCCCATCGCCTGTAATTGTTTAATTTCTTTTGTGAAACCAATCGTTCTAGCTGGTGCAATCTCTGTGGCAAACACATCAGGATTAATTTCATAATCCGCATGTTGCGTCCCCAGCATAGGATGACTATTAATGCTTGTGAAAGTCACTCGGAATCCATCATAAGGACGAATGATGATAAATTTATCTTCTTCATAGATGCCATGGGATTCTTTCACAACGTATACATGACGGTCTGCCTCTTGTTCTACAATACCTGCATCTTTGATAAGCTGTACAAATGTGGCTGATCCACCATCTGCTATCGGAGGTTCTGGTGAATTTAATTCAATCACGCAATTATCGATAGCCATACCATAGAAAGCTGCTAAAATATGTTCTACCGTAAATACTTTAGCCTCACCATCTTCTAATGTAGTAGCACGCATCGTATTCGTTACATTACGGATATCTGCTTTCACAGAAGGCGTACCTGGCAAGTCTGTACGTACAAAGGTTATTCCTGTATTCGGCTCACTTGGTAGAATACGCATTTGTACAGGCAATCCACTATGCAAGCCAGCCCCTTCATAACTAATGGCTTTGCTAATTGTTTGTTGTTTCATGAGGACCTCCCTTCTACTGTTTTTGATTCATTACATCCGGTGGTACTTCTATAGTATCACCATAAAAGCGCCGTGTCCATTTCCAACGGTTATGGAGCCAGAACCAATCTTCTGGATAGCGTCTAATATAATCTTCTAACCATTCATTGAGCATCGTCAATGTAACGGCAATATCACGTTTACGATCCTCTGTTTTTTCTGCATATACAGGAGGATGCACTGTAATTTCATGCTTTTCAGTATATTCATTAAAACGAATGGTAATTGGAATAATCGGTACATCTTGCATGCGAGCCATCGCAGCAGGTCCCACAGGGGTCAAGGTTTCGTAACCGAAAAATGGCACTAACTGACCTTTATCTCCTGGATCTTGGTCCATGATAAGGCCAATGAAAGAACCTTGTTGTAACTCTTTCACCATTTCACGAACACCTGTTTTATAGGTGACGTGTTGTTGCATAAGCTCACGATATTCATTAATAAATTTGTCCGCATCACCTTGTTGTTGCATGGCTACTGAAATCAAAGGATAGCCTTCCGATGCTAAAATGCCTCCTAGTAATTCCCAGTTTCCACTATGGAGAGCGATAACAACAGCACCTTTTCCATCTTCTTTGGCAGATTCTAGATATTCACGACCTTCCATAGTGAACATCTCTTTGTACTTGCCATCTTTAATTTCAGGATACCGAAGCACATCCACGATCATACGACCAAATCGAGTTACACTAGCTTTGGCAATTCGTTTTGCCTCTACAGGATCATCTGTAATGCGACAAAACAAAATCTGTCCTATGGCCAATCGTTTTCGATTGCTTGGTGTGAAGAGCCATCCTAATTGTCCTAAGAGATATCCAATACCATATTGTACTCGATACGGCAAGGCACATAGGATAGCACTTAATACTTTCATACAGGTATATAACATAAGTACACCTATTTATCTTCTAATTTAGCTTGCAAAGCAGCTACTTCTTTTTCTAATGCTTTCAACTGTTTTACCATATCTGGTAATCGACTTTCATAAGCCGCCAATTTCAACCATTCTTTGTGTGGTCGCATTGGGAATCCTGCATATAATCCATTGGATGGCACATTACCTGTGATACCAGTTTTACCAGCAAAGGTAACATTATCACC
Organism: uncultured Veillonella sp.; assembly: GCA_963518085.1. GTDB lineage: Bacteria > Bacillota > Negativicutes > Veillonellales > Veillonellaceae > F0422. The sequence continues at coordinate 48,392 of CAUQIB010000002.1, forward strand.
AATCGTAATATGTCCCGTACAGCCAGTTTGTCCAGCAAAGATAACATGATTACCACATTTTGTACTACCGGCAATACCAACTTGAGCAATCAAGAAGCAGTCTTCACCAATTTCCACATTATGGCCTAGATGAACTAAGTTGTCTATCTTAGTACCACGGCGCACCAACGTAGATCCCATTGTAGCATTGTCGATACAAGAGCAAGAGCCTACTTCCACATCATCTTCTAAAATCACATTACCTACTTGTGGGATATGTGTGTGTTTGCCATTTTCAGTGGCAAAACCAAAACCTTCTCCACCAACAACTGCATTAGCCCGTAAAACAACTCGTTTCCCTAAAATACAGTTTTCATGCACAATAGAACTTGCATAGATTGTAGTACCTTCGCCAATACGTACATTATGTCCAATATATACATAAGCGTGTAATGTGACATTATCACCAATGATGGCATTATCGTAAACTACGCAATAAGGTCCAATTTTTACATTCTTACCAATTGTTACGTTCTTACCAATAATAGCCGTTTCATGAATCCCCTCTGGAAATACCACAGGAGGATGGAACACTTCTAACAATTTAGCAAAGGCAGCTTTTGCATTGGATACTACGATTTGAGGAATCGTGCAATCTTCAATTTTTGCATCCACCAACAATGCCCCTGCTTTACTATCTTTTGCGAATTCTCTATAATCGCCGATAGCAAAACTGATAGCATGGTCTGCCCCTTGATCTAAACTGCGGGCTTCTTCAATACTAATAGAACCATCACCATATACGGTACCCTCAACCAGTTTGGCTAGGTCTTCTACTGAAAACTTCACGCTGAAGCCTCCTTACTTTTCACTCTCTTATTATTTACTAGTTTCTGCGGAAGAAGCACCTTCATTCATCTTTTTAAGCACATCTTCTGTAATATCAATACCACCCGTTACAATAGCTTGATCATTCGCTACTACAGTCAATTCTTTTTCTTTCGCTACCGCTTGAATATTAGATTCTACATAGGCTTTGAACTCTTTACCCTTTGCTTGGCCAAAGATTTGCAATTCTTGCTGTGCATTCATTTGTGTTTGGTGAAATTGGTCTTCTGTTTGAGTACCTTGCACTTGGGCTAAACGATCAGTCACTTCTTTTTGTTTAGCTTCCATTTCTTTATTGATGTCTTTTGCTTTTTGGCTTTCTTGCACTAATTTTTCAGTGTTTACCACACCTACTTTATCTGTGGTGCCACAACCAGCAACCAATCCTAATGCACATACCATCATAGCTCCTGTAGCCATACGTTTCCACATTGATTTCATCACTTTACTCCTTTATTGTCCATACGATTGAATGATTTCATCTGTCAAATCCATACCAGTACGATCCGTAATATGGTCCACTACCACCAAATCTAGTTGTTTCGCTCTCGCCAGAACACCTGCACGAACTCGAATATCTTCTAGAATGGCATCATGTAGGGCTTGTACTTCATCTCGTTTTTGCGCCAATCTTTGTTCCCACTCTGCATCCCACAATGTTGTACCATCATGACGAACTTTTGCTAGTACTTCTTGCTGAGAGTCCACTAAACCTTTCATGGAGCGGTCCTTCTGTGCACCTAAAGCGTTAGCCCGTTCTGTAGCATAGGCACTTAACTTTGCTTGTGCTTCTGCACGAGCGGGTGCCATAGCTGCCGCCACTTTCGATTCAATGTCTTTCCATTGGTCGGAACCGCTTAGACCATGACTACGCTGTGTCAATAGTTCTGATAAACGCTGTTCTTTCTCACGTTTTTGCGTATCCCAACGTTGACGTTGCGTATCATCAATCGGTTTTACCTTCATTTCAGTTGTTAACCATAATTGTAAATTTACAATTTCTATATCTGCTTCACTAGGTTCTACTTTGTAGGTCTTTCGATATTCTTCAATCAATGCCCGTTGCTTAGCGGCTAGTTCTTGATTTAACTCAGCTTCACGTAGGGCAATTTTAGTTTGTAACTCACGATTCAAACTTTCCGTTAAATTTGACTCTAACTGTTTCAGATGTTCTTCCGATTTGTTTACCTCAGCACCTAACTTAGACTTGAGAAGTTCATCTTCTCTATCTCGCTGTGCCTCTAATCGCAACAACTCTTTCTTTTGCTCATCATAATGGTGAAAGTTTGGATGTCGTTCCACCACATCTTGCAAGCGTACAACTCCAATACGTGGTTCCTCTATTGCCTTTGATTGTTGATGTCCATAATATCCACCAATACCCACAGCACATATCAGCATACCTATGAAAGCGAAGATAGGTCCTTTTCCCATTTGGATGTTACCTTATTTAGTTTCTGCTAATTTTTTGCTTACTTGTTCTGTAATATCAGTGCCACCAAACAATACAGATTCACGGCTCAATACTACGCTAAGGCCTTTTGCATCTGCTACGGCTTTAGATGCTTCATCCACACGCTTTTTCAGATTATCTTGAATTGTTTGTTGCTTATCTTGCAATTTTTGACGAAGTTCATCAGATAATTTTGCCTTACCTGCTTCATCTAAATTAGCGGATTTTTCGTTAAATTCCTTTTGCAATTCTTCATTATATGCTGCATATTCTTGTTGTGCATCTTGCACTAAGTTCGGATTGCTTTCTACAATTCGTTGCATATCGATGACGCCAATGTTACTAATCGCATTAGAACCACCATGTCCTGCCATCTGTGTGTACGCCAAAGCGCCCACACTGATAACAAAAAGAACGCCAACAATGATGGACACTGTTTTTACATTCTTTTTATTGTTCAATAAACGCATCATAGTGTATCTACCTTCTTTCTTTATATTCGTCCTATCAGGCGTAACCATCGATCATGGTCACCCCATACATATTCTAATCGTAAATATTCATGTACATCATAGGAAAGAGCAAATTCATTTGTTTTTGCTGTCATATCTCTTTCATATCTTGCATTCCAACGGTTTCCAATAGTTTGTTGCACTATTCCATACTGGTGATGATTAGGCAATCCATATTGATACCCTATCTTTGTATCTTTCGTGAATTGGTACCCATAAGATGGCTTAAAGGACCATTCCAAACGATTCGGCAAAAACTCTGTTTCCACATACCAATCATGAGGTCCATCATGAACCCCAGTATACAACCGTAATCCCACAGAATCAACGCCACGTCCCATATCCAAATAGCCTTCTCCTCGAAGAATATACTTAGAGGAATCTACATGAATTTGCAAAGTCGTCTCTGAACCCACTTCCAAGGTTGGAATCATAGTTACACCGAACTGTGTAACACCACGACTTTTGTTGAGTTCACCTTGTATCTCTTTTTCTATCATCATTTGATGACGTCTCACAAAAGAGACTGGCAGACCTTCTAATTGACGCAGCTTCTGTTCATAATATTGACGTAGACTATAGAAGAACACGCTCGGTAATGTATTTGATTGAATCGTTACCGCCGTACGACTTACGCTATTTCCATTAGGAACTAAATACACTATCGCCTTCGCAGTGTCTCCTCCTACCACATCAATTTGTGGCGTAAATTCAGGAAGGGAACCTTCTAGGTCACTACGCACCGACTTTTGCACCAATGGTGTAATCCAATCTAGTGAATCCAGTGATGCCCCTAAGAGCATTTGTTCTAATCGAGGCTTTACATTCCCTAAATCTGCATCTATTAAGGAGCGTCCATAAGGAGATATATTGCCGTAGTTCACCATAGTTTCCAGCGATTGTACTACTTTTCCATACGGGTCTAAGGCAAGATGAATATGTAAAGTTTCACCCACATCCATAGAGATGGTTTTTACCGTATATCCATAGAGGATTCGATCCACCACATCCATCGTTGCTTTTTCATAAGCCTCAAGAGAGTTTCTAATTTGAAAATCTTCTTTCCCTTGGTACATATAGGTAGCCGCGCCTTGAATGCTGGCAACCATACGCAATTCCAAGGCTTTTGGAATCGTTCCTGTTGTACTGTGCAGGTCCACATGCACCGTTTGAACAGGAGCACCATAGACAGAGGGAGTCCCTAATGTTGCCATTAGAAGAGCCCCTCCTATCCATTTTTGTATCGTCATGAATTAGAATTGTCCACCAAAGCTGAAGTGGAATTTCTTCTGATTTTTACCAATACCATAGTCGATACGTACTGGACCAATTGGTGTTGTCACACGCACGCCGGCACCGACGGAAGCATTGAATGTTTTAGAATGAGAGAACCAAGGTACATTTGGTGCATCCCAAGCATCCCCTAAATCTGTAAATAAGGCACCACTTACTTTGTTCCAAATTGGGAAACGATATTCCGCTGTGAAGTTGTACATTTTCTTACCACGGTATTGATCATCTTCATAGGCTCGAAGAGAATCAGAACCACCGATTGTATATAATTGGCTATATGGTAAATCACCAACAGCCCAACCGATACGGCCACGGAATGCCAATACTTGTTTATTGCCTACTTTTTTGTACGTTCTCGCTTCGCCAGTGAATTTGTAGAAGTTAAAGTCACCACCTAAGCCATGACCACCCCATTGTAATGTACTGGATAAACGTTTACCACGACTTGGTTCGTATACATTATCACGAGAGTCGAATACTTTTTGCCAGCTTACGCTGTTTGTTGTACCAAAGTTGTGTTTTAAATATCCAGAGGATAAGAATGGATATCCATGGTTATTCCAACGAGGACCTTGCGATTGGTTTGTATCATAACGGAACCCACTAGAATCTTTAGTATCCCAAATATATTTATCTTTACGATGTTCTAGTGTTACATAGTCACGAGTAAACTCAGCTGTTTGACGACCTAAAGATACATTAAGACCATTGGATTTTCTATCATAAGTAGCCACAGATTGTCCTTTTTCATTATAATCTGTATATTCGTTCAATTGGTTGAAATAAGTTACCCCAAGAGATGTACCTTTATTATCAATCCACGGACGCAAGTAGGAAACAGAATAGTTTTTATATCCTGCTGTACCGCCGAACTCCCAGTGAACCTTAATTTTGTCACCAGTACCACGTAAGTTATCTTCCCCTACTTCTACAATACCTACAAATCCGTCAGAACCAGAGTAACCAGCACCTAATGTGATGGTACCTGTTTTATGTTCCAATACGTCTACTTCAATGTTTACCATTTCATCTGTAGAGCCTTGTGTTAAACGTACGTTTACATCATCAAAGAACCCTAAGTTATACACTTTTTCTACAGAACGACGTACTAAGAATTTATTAAATGGTTGACCTACTTTTTGATTAAATTCACGAGTAATCACTCGATTTTTTGTTTTCTTATTACCATGTGGAGTAATGCGTTCTACAATGCCTTCTACTACAGATACATGTAATACACCATTATCATCTACTGCCATGTCTTTCACATGAGCTAAGATGTAACCATCACGTTGATACGCAGCATTAATACCTTGTACTTTTTCCCCTACGGAAATTGTATTTAATACCGTGTTTGGTTGCACGCCTAAGTAGTTCACTAATATATCTGTTTTGTACACTGTATTACCTTCTACAGACACACCTTTAATCACTGGATTTAATGTCACATGGTAAGCTACTTTCACACCTTCTGGTACTTCCGTGAATACTGGTGTAATTTCTGAAAGAACGCCGGAACCACCTAAGTTAGCAATCTCTTTAGAGATTCCCTCTACGGTTACAACATCCCCAATTTTACCTTGCAACAAGGATAGGAATGCTGGTTGATTTGCTTGATCAAGACCTTCAATAGAAATGTGAGTAATCGTTTTACCTACATATTTTTGTAATTCTGCTTCTGTTAAGGATGTGAAATAACGAGCTTGTACTTGAGGAATCGCTGTTTCCACACCTGCTGCTTGAGCTTCTTCTAATTTATCACCACCGGCTTTCGTGATGGTTTTAACTTCTTTATCATTTGTAGCTAAGGAAGAGTTATCCACGCGTTTACGTTGTTCTTCGATCGCATCACGTTGTGCCGCTTCTGATAAGCCTTCACGAGCTGCTGCAATAGCTGCTTCTGTGGCTGCATCACCAGAGGCTACTGCTTCTTGGCGCGTAGTATTTTGCTTTCCTAAGTCCGCCATGGACAATTTAGCAATTGTTTTGCCACTTTCAGTTGTCGTAGCATTATCAGCAAACACTGGAGTGGCACTGATTGCTGCTAGAACAGCAAAGGTTAAAAATTTCTTATAAGATAGGTTTCCCTTCATATATGTTCCTCCTTAGAATATAAAAGGTGCTAATCTCGCAAAATACGTCCACCAGCTTGCACTGCATGTAACATGTCTTTTGAACTAATAGAGGGCTCTGGTGTTACCTCCACAGTTGGTCGCGTAGTCACCACATGTTCTTGTTTTTCCACGGTTTCCACTACCTTCATTTCTGATTGTTCTACAGGTGGTGATTCTTTTACAACCACTGGAGTACTGACCTTACTTGGCTGTACTTCCACCTGTGTGTCAATGACAGGAGTGTTCGCGGTATTCTCTGTTTCATGTTGTGATAGCCACCAATGTGCTACCCCTACGATTCCTACTAATGCAAAGGCCACGACAGCTCGCTGTGCATAAGACACAATAGAAGGTTTTCCTTCATTCATCTGCTTCATTTCCGCTTGCGCCAAAAACAGATGAAAGTTTCCCTTCACATTTTTTTTTATTGCATAGGATTTAGCTGCTGCATCTAGCCAAGCATGAACCATGCGAATGCGTTTTTCCATAGGTGTTGTGACAGGTTCCATACGTTCCTCCTTTCATAATTATATAATCGTAATTAGAAAGAAAAAAGTGAACCATTTTTTACTATCTTTACCATTATACCAATGAACGGCTATTTTGCCTATTTTTTTCTACTAACTTTCTATATATTACCCTACTTTTTTAAGATTTTAATGAAGAATCTCTTTCAATACCATTCCACTTCACTATAGTTCGCCAGATATCTCAATCTATGCTATACTTATTCATAGCATATAAGGAGGTTCCTTATGGACATACTAATTAATGTGGGGATTTCATTCCTAGTAGGCGTGGTCTCCCTATTTCTTATACTTAAAATTGAACCACACAGCCATAGTGTGCTAATTACATCTGGACGTATCAATCGATTTCAATTCATCATAAGCATATTATTTTTATCTGCCACTATGCATATCTTTAATATGTTTATCCAACAACTGTTAACTGTGGTAGTTATTTTACCTGCCTATTTCGCTATTAAAGCCTTGGCTTATGCTGGTTATATTATATTATTACCTTTCTTCTATACCCTATACATCCGTCGTCTCAATGACATTGGTTTACCCGGTCGCTTTATTGGCATCTTATTGGGCATGTATATTGTATGTACAAATCTATATATTCCATTAAAAAATATATACATCTTACATCTTATTATTATCTACATCCTCCATGGATTCCTAGCCTGTTTCCCTGGCTCTACTGGAAACAACCGTTACGGTCCTCCTACACGTTGGCCTAGTAAAAGTAAGAAAGGATAGTCACTATGGGATTCTTCGACTGGTTCAATCAGACCCCAGACCATATCATCAGCTACGCCCCTGGTGGTCATACATTGCAAGTTAAAATTACTTACAATACAGAAACTGGACTCTTCACCTATCGTGGTCGCTATGGTACACGTGCCAAGTTTTACGATACAGATATCGATCACATTGATAACAAAGAGGTGAGTCGTACCCATCGTGTCTTACTCATTCAAGGTCGAGATACTTGCCTGGCCACCCTCGATGTTCTTACCAACTTAGTCAACCAAAATTTACAAGCTTGGATTGAATCTCGTGGCGCTGTAGCTTACGATTACGATCAGCAACAACGAGGTCTCTGGGTGAATACGGCCGCTGTGAAAGCCGCCATTGAGGCAGGTCCTCCAGTGGAAACTACTACCCTTGAGGTAGAGGATACATCAGAGGATGCTACCAATACATCTGATGCGGTACCCACTCAGGATGACCCTATTCTTCGTATCAAACAATTAAAAGAGCTTCTTGATATAGGAGCCATTACCGACAAAGAATTTCAGCAAAAAAAAGAAGAATTACTTAACAAAATTTAAACAATAAAAGGACTGTTGCCAGTGTCTCTTTCACTGGCAACAGTCCTTTTCTATGTGTCATTCAATATTCTCTTCTCTTTTACGGTATCATAATGCCACCAACTATGTTCGACACATGGTCGATGTGTTGGCTTTCACAGTAAGCGCTCATTTCACTAGCGATGATACCAATCGCTCGTGGATCTACCATCGTCGCCGTCCCCACAGATACGATATCAGCTCCTACTAGCATAAATTCTAAGGCATCTTCACCGGTCATGATGCCACCACCTCCCATAATAGGGATATCTATAGCTTGTGCCACTTGATGTGTTAAGCGCAAAGCCACCGGTTTTACGGCTGGGCCAGACAAACCACCGTATATATTCCCCAACAATGGCTTCCGTGTCCGCAAATCTACCGACATCCCCAACAAAGTGTTGATCATACTGATACCATCAGCTCCGGCAGCTTCGACAGCACGAGCGATTTCTACGATATCCGTTACATTTGGTGACAATTTCATAATCACCGGCAAATCTGTATGAGATTTGACAGCTTTACAAACAGCGGCGGCGCTCTCTGCCTGCACACCAAATGCCATACCCCCGCATTTTACATTAGGGCAACTAATGTTGACCTCTAAGGCTGCTACACCTTCAACAGTCAATGTTTTTGCCATAAATTCATACTCTTCTAGTGTATTACCAGAGATATTGGCAAAAATTGGCACATCATAATGTTTTAAGTTGGGCAATATATCAGCCACGAAAGCTTCTGCTCCTGGATTTTCTAATCCAATACAGTTCAACACCCCAGATGGCGTTTCCGCAATACGTACACCGGCATTACCAGGTCGAGCAGTTGGTGTTAAGCCTTTTACAGAAATCGCTCCTACCTCTGTATTGAGATCTAAATATCCATCGTATTCCAATCCGAACCCAAATGTGCCCGACGCTGCTACGATAGGATTTTTCATAGAGATACCACAGAACTCTACGGCTAATTTAGGATCTACAGTAGCCATTAGAAAAACACCTCCTCAGCAGGGAACACCGGACCATCTTTACACACTTTATACCGTGTACCACTTTTACCTTGGCAAGCACAGCCTACGCAACCGCCAGTACCACAACCCATGCGTTCCTCTAAAGACACTTGGCATGGTACATTCATTTGTTGCGCTACAGCAGCCACACCTTTCATCATCGGTGTAGGGCCACAGGTTAATACCGCATCAAACTGTTCTTCTTGCATCAGTGTTTCCATCACAGTCGTAGGATACCCTTTAGTCCCTAACGATCCATCATCTGTGGTGATATGAACGGTCACCGGGCTATCTTTGAATAGGTCCGCCCAGAAAGATTCACTTGCATTTCGGAATCCTAATATCACATGCGCCTCTTGACCCGCTTGTAACCGATCAGCGATACATAGCATGGGCGCAATTCCAACACCACCACCTACGAGTAACATGCGGTCTGCAGTGTTAAACGCTTGACCTAATGGCCCCAAGCAATCTAAGGTATCCCCTTCGTGCAGTTTCGTCATCAGCTCTGTCCCTTTGCCTACCACACGGTACAATAAGTCGATCGTGCCGGCATCGGCATCAAATCCAGCATAGCTAATAGGACGGCGCAACAGGGGCGCTGTGCCCCCTGTGACACGAACATTACAAAATTGTCCTAACTGTGCCTCTTTGGCTTGTTTTGGTGCATAGATTAACATGCGCCATACATCGCTACCTATTTGTGTATTATGGATCACTCGACCCATTTCTACATATCCACTCATTCGTGATTACTCCATTTCATAATCTTGTACAGCATCTACAGTGATGGCACCTCCTGCTGTAGCACGACTCGCCACTACATGTAATACTTCGCGAGCTGTATCTAAAGATGTCAAGCAAGGTACTCCCATTTCTACAGCTAAACGGCGCAATTGGAATCCTTCACGCTCTGGTTTTTTACCATATGTCAAGGTGTTCAACATTAAGTCTACTTTACCTTCTCGAATACAGTCAGCGCAGTTTGGATTGCCTTCAGAAATTTTATTTACTACTGTGCAATCCACACCATGTTCTGTGAAATAACGACCTGTACCACCAGTAGCCATAATATGGTATCCCAAATCAATAAAACCTTTTGCTAAGCGCGCCGCTTCTTCTTTATCACGGTCTGCTACAGTCATCAAGATATTACCTTTATCTGGAATGCGCATGTTTGCACCATGGATGGCTTTAAATAAAGCGTCCGCATAGGTGCTGCCAATCCCCATTACTTCCCCTGTGGATTTCATTTCAGGACCTAAAGCAATTTCTACCAAGCCCATTTTAGAGAAGGAGAACACAGGTGCTTTCACTGCTACATGTGGGCGAGCTGGCACTAAACCTGTTGGTAAGCCTAGGCTTTCCAATGTTTCCCCTAAGGCAATGCGTGTGGCATACTCTACCATGTTGATGCCGGTTACTTTACTGATGAAAGGCACAGTACGGCTAGAACGTGGGTTTACTTCGATGACATGAAGTTCACCATTTACCACGATGTATTGGATGTTGAGCACACCTTTTACATTAAGGCCTTTAGCAATGCGACGTGTGTAGTCTACGATTTGTTCTGTTAATTCGTCAGACAAATGTTGTGCTGGATATACGGCGATGGAGTCACCAGAATGTACGCCGGCACGTTCTACTTGTTCCATGATACCAGGGATACATACATCGACACCATCGGAAATAGCATCTACTTCTACTTCCATACCTACCATGTAACGGTCGATTAATACTGGATGATCCTTCGATGCTACTACAGCTTCTTTCATGTAACGATCCAACTCTTGGTCATTATACACGATTTCCATCGCACGACCACCGAGTACATAGGACGGACGAACAATCAATGGATATTGCAAGCGTTTTGCCGCTTCTAAAGCTTCTTCATCACTAGTTACCAGCGCACCTACTGGACGAGGAATTTCTAGTTTTGCTAACAATTCATCGAAACGTTCACGGTCTTCTGCCATATCGATACTGTCTACAGACGTACCTAGAATTTTTACACCTCGTTCTGCTAGCGGTCCTGCCAAATTGATAGCTGTTTGTCCACCGAACTGAGCGATAACCCCTACCGGGTTCTCTTTGCGAATAATTTCCATCACATCATCTACTGTCAACGGTTCAAAGTACAAGCTATCAGATGTATCAAAGTCTGTACTTACTGTTTCTGGGTTATTGTTGATAATAATAGATTTCATTCCAGCTTTGCGCAAGGCCCAAGAGGAGTGTACAGAGCAATAATCAAATTCTACACCTTGACCGATACGAATTGGACCGGATCCAAGGACAATAACACTGTTTTCACCACGAGGCACCACTTCATCTTCTGTAGCATACGCACTGTAGTAGTATGGTGTGTGCGCTTCAAATTCTGCGGCACAAGTATCTACATATTTGTAGGTTGGATGAACATTTAGTTCATTACGTTTTGCCAATACGTCCTCAGAGGAGCAATTCGCATAGCGGGCAATTACTTTATCTGGGAAAGAGTATTTTTTAGCCAATCGAAGGTTGCTTTCAGTCAAACCATTGGCTGCCAAATCTTTTTCCACCATCACAATATTTTTGATTTTATTGATAAAGAAAGAGTTGATTTTTGTAATATAACAAATTTTTTCTACACTGATACCAGCACGAAGTGCTTGTGCTACTACATACAAACGTTCATCATCTACTAATTGCAATCGTTCAATTAATTGTTCTGGTGTTTCATGGGCGATTTTTTTCAATTCAATATGATCTAAGCCAATTTCCAAAGAACGAATCGCTTTTAACAAGGACCCCTCTAATGTACGGTCGATAGCCATAACTTCGCCAGTGGCTTTCATTTGTGTTCCTAAGGTACGATCCGCCAAATTGAATTTTTCAAATGGCCAACGTGGGAATTTTGTCACCACATAGTCCAAGGATGGTTCAAAACAAGCTTTTGTTTCTCCTGTTACGGCATTGGTAATTTCATCCAATGTCATACCGATAGCTACTTTAGCTGCTACCTTAGCAATTGGATAGCCTGTGGCCTTAGATGCCAACGCGGAGGAACGAGATACACGAGGATTTACTTCGATAACATAATATTGATTGCTATATGGATCTAAGGCATATTGCACATTACACCCGCCTTCAATTTTAAGATAACGAATAATATCTACTGAAGCAGTGCGTAACATTTGGTATTGCGTATCATTCAATGTTTGGGATGGTGCTACTACAATGGAATCTCCTGTATGTACACCTACTGGGTCAATGTTTTCCATATTACATACAATAATACAATTATCTGCACGGTCGCGCATTACTTCATATTCTATTTCTTTCCAACCCGCAACAGATCGTTCTACAAGAATTTGATGAATAGGGCTCAATTTAATACCACGAAGTGCAATCATGTACATTTCTTCTTCATTGTGTGCAATACCACCACCTGTACCACCTAATGTGTAGGCCGGGCGAATAATGATAGGATATCCAATTCGATTCGCAAATTCCACAGCTTGTGCTACATCACTAAAAATATCAGACTCTGGAACTGGTTGATTGATGCGTTTCATCGCTTCTTTAAACAATTCACGGTCTTCCGCTTGTTTGATGGCCTCTAAGGTAGTGCCCAATAATTTGACATTGTATTCTTTCAGTACACCCGCTTCTGAAAGTTCTACTGCCATATTTAAGCCTACTTGACCTCCTAAAGTGGCCAATACACCATAAGGTCGTTCTTTGCGGATGATTTCCGTCACAAACTCAAGAGAAATTGGCTCAATATATACACGATCTGCAATATCTCGGTCTGTCATAATCGTAGCAGGATTCGAGTTTACCAATACTACTTCATAACCTTCTTCACGAAGGGATTGACAAGCTTGTGTACCTGCATAGTCAAATTCTGCGGCCTGTCCAATAATAATAGGACCAGAACCGATGACAAGAACTTTTTTCTTTTCCATGATTAACCCCTTCTCATTAATGTTTTAAAACGTTCAAACAAGTATACATTATCTGTTGGTCCCGGAGATGCTTCTGGATGATATTGTACAGACATAATTGGCAGTTCTGTATGCACAAGGCCTTCCACTGTGCCATCATTGACACTGCGATGTGATACACGCAAGCCAGAGCCTTCCAAACTTGCTTCATCTACGGCATACCCATGATTTTGAGACGTAATATACACTCGATTTGTATCTAAATCTTTCACCGGATGATTGGATCCACGATGACCAAATCGTAATTTATACGTATCGCCACCGAAAGCTCGTGCAATTAATTGGTGTCCCATGCAAATGCCAAAAATAGGCTTTTTACCTGCTAATTTTTTAATTTCTTCCACAATTTCAGGCACATCTTTTGGATCCCCTGGTCCATTGGATAAGAAAATGCCATCTGGATTGCATGCTAGCACTGTTTCTGCTTTAGTATTAGCAGGGAAAATTGTTAATTTACAGCCCTCATTTTCCAAAGACTGTAGAATATTTTCTTTAATGCCGAAGTCATATACAGCTACATGGAACTCTGCTGTATCGCTACCACGATGGCCTTCCCATTTCGTTGTAACACGCATAATATGATCTGTTGCCAACGGTTGTACCAAGAGAGCATCGATTTTTTCTTGTTCTGTATCTGCCGGGCAAATCACACCTTTCATAACACCGTGACTACGGATGGCGCGAGTAATAGCCCGTGTATCTACGTCGTATAAGCACGGAATGCCATGCATACGCATATACTCTTCAAAATCACCTTCATTCTGCCAATTACTTGGAAAGGAGCACAACTCGCCTACAATCATAGCTTTGCAGTATGGTTTAGAAGATTGGTCCACTTCACGTGTCACACCATAGTTGCCTACTAATGGGTAGGTTAATGTAATAATTTGATCTGCATAGGATGGGTCTGTTAAAATTTCTTGATATCCTGTCATACCCGTATTAAATACCACTTCACCAACGATAGGCATACCGCCTAACAAGGTACCTTCGAAGATAGTTCCATTTTCAAGTACTAATTTTCCTCTCACGCTACTACAACCCCGTCTTTCATTACAATTTGTCCGTCTACTACTGTTAATTTTGGTCTACCAGTGACTGTCATGCCATGGAATGGGCAAGATTTCCCTCTCGTATAGAATTGATTGCGATCCACTGTCCATGTTTCATCAAGGGATAACACAGAAATATCTGCCGGTTTACCCACTTCTAAAATACCGCCTTCAACGCCAATCAACTGCGCTGGCTTGGTACTCATCAAATTGATGATGTCATCAATGGACAAGATGCCTGGTTTCAACACATGAGTCACCACTGCTGCAAAGGATGTTTCCAGTCCCGTGAAACCATTCGCTGCACAGCAGAATTCAACATCTTTTTCTTCGTACGCATGTGGTGCATGGTCCGTGATAATCGCATCGATAGTTCCGTCTTTTAGGCCTTCTAACAAGGCTTGGCGATGGTCTTCCGAACGAATCGGAGGCGCCATTTTAAAATCTGTATTATAATCGCGTAAATATTCATCTGTGAAAGCCAAATGTTGGCTGGTCACCTCACAAGTCACTTTAATACCTTGTGCTTTTGCACGGCGCACTTGGTCGACTGCACTTTTCGTACTCACGTGAGCAATATGGATATGACCGCCTGTCATTTCCGCTAACATGATATCACGAGCTACGGCTACGTCTTCCGCTACCGCTGGACGACCTTTCACACCCATTTCGTAGGACACAATCCCTTCGTGCATATGACCTTCACATGTTAAACTGCATTCTTCTGCATGGTCGATGACCATTTTTCCGAACATGGATGAATATTCCAAAGCACGACGCATGAAAGCCGCGTTCTCTACATAATGTCCATCATCAGAAAACCCTACAACACCAGCCTCTGCCATATCTCCCATTTCGGCTAATTCTTTACCTTGCAGACCTTTCGAAATAGCCCCCATAAATTCCACTTTTACAACACCAGTGAGTTCCGCTTGTTTACGCAATCCACGAACAAGTGCTGCATTGTCAACTACTGGATTTGTATTGGCCATTGTTGCAATTCGTGTAAAGCCACCAGCTGCCGCGGCTTGTGTACCACTATGAAAGTCTTCTTTTGCTTCTTGACCAGGCTCACGCAAATGTGTATGAATATCGATTAACCCAGGTGCTACAATGAGGCCTGTTGCATCATATACCTCAGCTTGAGGAGCCTCTATATTTTGACCGATGGCTGTAATCACACCATTGTCTACTAAAACATCTGCGATTTCATGTTGTCCCTTTGCCGGATTCACTACCGTACCATTTTTAATCAACAAGCTCACTGCCGTCACCTCCCATAATTGTTAAGTATAATACTGCCATACGAATGGCTACCCCATTTCGTACCTGTTCTTGGATGACAGATTCATCACCATAGGCCACATCTGGAGCAATTTCCAATCCACGGTTCATCGGTCCTGGATGTAATACCAATACATCGTCTTTTGCATTAGCTAAGACGGATTTATTGATACCAAAAATGCGTGCATATTCACGATTTGTTGGATATAAAGCAGAATTAATTCGTTCTAATTGAATGCGTAATACATTGACTACATCCGCATCTTTCACAGCTTCTCGTACATCATGATGTACCGTAACTCCTAATTTTTCAAGTTCTGGATATACCAACGTTCTAGGCCCTGCCAAATGTACATCAGCCCCCATTGTTTTCAATCCATAAATATTAGATCGAGCTACACGACTATGCATGATATCCCCAATGATAACTACTTTCAAGCCTTCTAAGCTAGGTTTATGTTCCAGTATAGAATACATATCTAGCAAGGCTTGTGTTGGATGCTCGTGGGCACCGTCCCCTGCATTGATAATAATAGGGTCTACGCATTTTGTAGCATACAGTGGAGAGCCTTCTTCACTAGAACGCATCACGATGGCATCCGTTCCCATGTAGGACACGGTTAGTAATGTATCTCTAAAGCTTTCGCCTTTCGCCATGGAGCTGCCACTTTTAGTAATGTTAATGACATCTGCCCCAAGATATTTACCAGCTAATTCAAAGGAGCTTCTCGTTCTCGTACTATTTTCCATGAACAAATTGATGATGGCTTTGCCTTTTAAGAGAGGATATTTTTTATCCCCAGACAAGATGATTTGTTTCATTTTTTTCGCCACTCGCAAAATGAGTTCAATTTCTTCTTTGGACCGACCTTGCAGTCCCAACAGATGCTTACCTTTTAAGCTAACTTCTCCCATCATAGCCTCCTTTGTCATACCTGTTACTGCGCAAAAAGACCCCTTGCCAGAAGGCAAGGGGTCGCATAGTCTCAGTCATCGTGATAGAATCCGCCCATGAAAAAAGATGGACAAATCCCCTATGCTACGTTCCCTTTCTAGCCTCACTGGACTAATTTAAAAGGTTCAAATTACGCTCTTCGGTCTCTCGTACCGATTCGTTAAGCTTGTGTATTATTATAGATGAATCTACGCGAAACGTCAAGAATCGATATATCTACCCAAAACAATTTTTCATTATTAAAATGTATTAAATAGTTCTTATAAATCATCATCAATAGGTCGTTTGAGTCAGATGAAATACGTAGCGACTCTGTCTTCGTGCCAGATGATGTAATGCTCCCCATTTAGCCATATAGGAGCGATAAATTTTTTGTGCAACATCAATCGATACCAATTCAAACTGAATTGCATCACCAACTGGTAGTTGACTGAGTCGAGGTAGATCAGCAGATATGACTGTTCCAATTTTTGTATATCCACCAGTGGTTTGACGATCCGCCATTAGCACAATTGGTTTCCCATTAGATGGAATTTGTATAGACCCAAATACTGCCCCGTCTGATATGATATCAGCCCCATTCATATGCTCAACCTGAGGTCCTTCTAATCGAAATCCCATTCGATCACATTGTTCTGTTAATGTATACGAGCTATTGACAAATATTTTAATGCCCTGTTTCGTAAACCGCTTTGCTTGATCACCTAGTACAACACGGAATGGTTCATGACAATAGCGTCCTCCTCGATTATATAATGCAGAATTAAATAATCGGTTTCCCGTATCAGATGAATCACATACAGTTAATGCTTCTCTATTGAAGGCATGTAAAAATAGTTGATCTCCTTTTTGCAAAGACCGCCCTTCATATCCACCTATACAAGCTTTTGTATGTGTTGATACACTTCCATTTATAAGTGGCACATCAATTCCACCAGCAAACGAAATATACATCCTCATACCACATTCACTTATACTACCTGAAAGTACGTCACCTGCATGACACATATAAGGAATATATCTAGATACCTCTACCCCATTAATGGTAGGCTTCATGTTAGCGCCTGTAAAGGCTACAATGCACTCACCAAAAACTTCTATGGTTGGCGGTAACACTGTGCACTCAAGAGCTCCTTTCATTTCTCTATTTCCTACCAATGCTTGTCCTAATAAATAACTTTCCATATCCATTGGTCCCGCTACAGGCATGCCGTATTGTTGATATCCCGTCCGCCCCGCATCTTGGATAGTTGTAAAAAAGCCAGGCTGTATAAATTTTATAGAGATTTTCTCTCCTATGTATTTACCCACGTAAATCACCTACCTTAACGATTCTAGATACTGGCGTATATTGATCTTTATTCTTTTCTATAGACCAAAATGTTTCTTCATCAATAGGGATATATCTAACATATTGTCCTGCTGAAAGTAAGGATGGTGACTCTCTTTCAAGATCATACATAACTACTGGTGTACGACCTATAATCTGCCATCCACCAGGAGATTGACTCGGATAAATTCCCGTTTGTTCCCCCGCGATCCCTACAGAACCTGCTGGTATAGATTGCCTAGGTGCTTGTAAACGAGGTGTTGCAATGCAGGGATTCATACCACCTAGATAGGCAAAGCCTGGAATAAATCCCAACATATACACTAAGTAATCTGTCCCACTGTGAATCTTTATTACGTCATGTTCTGACATATTGTGATAGCTAGCAACGGACGAAAGATCCGGTCCATAGTCTCCCCCGTATAACGTTGGTATCTCAACAACTGTAACTCTATCTTCTTCTGAAATGTCAATATTTATAGATAATACTGGCTCAAGCTTGGATTTTAATTCAGTATAAGAATACGCTAAGGCATCGTATTGTATCATCAACGATGTATATGCAGGTATTAACTCATATATGGCTGGATCCTTCATATCATGAATGGTCTCTATAACATGTTGTATTTTGCGATTAATAGTTGGACAAATGACATCACCAAATGATATCAAAATTGCACTGTCTCCTACTGGTGATATTGTATGTGTCATACACAGCCTCATTTCTATTTAATAACATGATAGCCTCTATCATATCTGCTAATTGAATATTTCATTAGTGCAACAATTTTGTAATACCTTCTAACGAAGTAACACCAATATAAGCAGTAATCAACACAACTCCCCATCCTGTAAAATATAATAATTTAGGATGACGATAGGCTCCTACAATATTAGTTTTACGTGTCGCTACCAACATAACTGCAAGGGTGATTGGCAATATAAGTCCATTAATAGATCCTGCTAAAATTAATAGGGCTGCTGGTTTTCCAATAAAAATTAATATACATGTAGAAACTGCTATAAAAAGCATAATTGTTAATTTTTCATATTTTTTCACAACTGAAAATAATGTTTTTAGAAAAGATACTGATGTATACGCCGCTCCCACTACAGAGGTAATGGCAGCAGAGAAAAACACTACCCCAAAAATCATATGGCCTAGAGGACCTGCACCTAACAAAAATGCAGAACCAGCTGGATCCTTAGGGTCTAATGTCATTCCACTAGATACCACACCTAATACGGCTAAAAATAAAAGTACCCTCACCAATGCATCAACAGTCATTCCTAGGAAAGCTGATTTTCTTACATCCGGTAAATGTTCTTCTCCTGTGATGTCAGAATCAATCAATCTATGTCCACCAGAGAATGTTATATATCCACCTACCGTACCTCCAATTAATGTAAGCGTTGCTAACCAAGGATACGTATCAGGCAAAACCGTATGTACAATGGCCGCATCTACTGGTGGATGTGTTGAAAAAGCAATAAAACCTATTAATACAATCATTACTGTTCCTAATATCTTTGCGGTCATATCTAAAGCCCCGCCCACTTTAGGGGATGCAAACAAAGCGATACCGATAATACCACTAATCGCTGCCGCTGTTGTGGTATCGATACCAAATATAATATGTAATCCCATAGATGCTCCGCCTATATTCCCAATATTAAATGCCAATCCTCCTAACCCGATGAGGAAGGCTACGACATAGCCAAGACCTGGTAAAATTTTATTAGCAATATCTTGTCCTCTCATACGCGATACGCTGATAATGGTCCAAACATTTAATTGTGCAATAATAGAAAAAATAACAGAAACCGCAATAGCAAATCCAAAATCTGCTTTATATTCAGCTGTAAAAGCTGCTGTTTGCAACATAAACCCAGGCCCAATTGAAGACGTAGCCATTAAAAATGCCGCTCCTAGTAGAACGGAAATATTCTTACTATTCGTTAATGGTTTCATACAAAAAACTCCTTTTATCTATTTTGAAAATTACGCAGGATAACTCCATCGCGTATTAAACCTTCTCGTAAAGTCTTAACAAACTCTAGTGCTTGCGGATTATCACCATGAACACAAACTGAGTCAGCTTGGATGGAAATACTTTTTCCTGTATTGGAAAGAACACGACCTTCCTTAATCATCATTAGTACTCTTTCCACAGCCTCCTTCGGATCATGGATAAAGGCCCCTGGTTCTGAACGTGGTACTAATGTTCCTTCTTCTGTATATCCACGATCTGCAAACACTTCTTGAATCACTGGGATTCCTCTCTTTTGAGCTGCCTTTGCTATATAGCTGCCACTCAAAACCATAGCAGATAACGACGGATTGACCGCTTCTAACCCATCAAGAATTGCATCTGCGATTTTTGGGGTTACACAGGCTGAATTATAAAACGCTCCATGTAACTTCATATGCTGTAAAGAAAGTCCTCTAGTGCTACAAAATGCCTGTAATGCTCCTACTTGATATATCATATAGGCTTTTGCTTCTTCTGGTGTTATCGTCATATTTCTTCTACCAAATCCCATAAGATCTGGATATCCGGGATGCGCGCCTATGGCAACACCTTTTTGTTGACAAAGTTCGACTGTTTTTTGCATCACCAACGGATCTCCAGCATGCCATCCACATGCTACATTAGCACTTGTAACAAATTCCAACACTTCCTCATCCATTCCCATGGTATAGGTGCCAAAACTCTCTCCTAAGTCACTATTTAAATCAATATAATATGACATATCTTCATCTCCTTAATTAATATTTTAAAAACTATATTCTATAGAATATAGTTTTTATTTATTATACACTAAATATATATGAATAAGCAATCCCCCATGATACACCTTGTATGAATGTATATCTTTTGTTCTTACAAAAAAACTGTATTCTATTCAGCAAAAGATTTATAATACGCCTTTTACCAATAAAATACAGTCTTATGTATAAGTTAAGTGAAAAAGACCGCCATTTCTGACAGTCTTTTTCGGAGTGTTATTATATTGCAACCTATTACATAGGTAGAAAACTTATAGTTTAGCAACAACTTCTTCAACGAATGCTTTTGCATTAGCCAAGTCGTTTTCATCTGGGTGAGATGCAGCTTGTGCATGACGCGCATCACGTTCAGCGCTTCTACCATGGCTATGTCCTTCTGGGAACATTTTATACATCATTTCAATGACTTTTGGATCTACTTTACCTTGGCATTTGAAGTAACCTACTGGTGCTTGACCATTTGGTAACAATTTCGCCGCTGCCTCCACAGTTTCTTGTGCATGAGGAGATACTGGAGGAACCCCTAAAGTACAGAATAAAGCTACTTTTTCATTTTTAATTTCTTTAAGTACCGCTTGTGCAGCTTTATCAGCATTACCTTGGTCCGCCCAGAAACCCATAAATACTACATCATAAGATGCTAAATCAGCTGGAACTTCTTTCACAGATACACATGGTGTACCAGCAGGCAAAGCACTTGCCATCGCTTCTGCTACTAATTTTGTATTGCCTGTACGGCTTGAGTAAACTACGATTGCTTTCATTCATTTTTTCACACTTCTAGGAAGTGCGCTCCTTTTACATAACATATAAATACTATAATTAGTATATCATTATTTTCTATGTAACATTGTATCCTAGGACACACTGCTCATATATCAGATATACATCCGCAGGCACTGCCTGCGGATACTGCACTCTCATTACAGAAGTGATTTTAAACGTACTATAGTATGATGCAGCCTACCAACTTTGACCTGGTATACCTGATTCCACTCTATGAGTGGCTATAGAACTATTACAGGAAACTATATTGTTTGGTTTGGTAAGGTGTGTAGGAGTTCACCTGTAATAGATACTACCTAAATATTTTTCTTAAATGGACTATGTCCTACTGTGCCATGAGCACGAGTTGTCTCAACATCTCCTGGATGCCCTTTTGGGATACCTGTTGGGTGTCCACCTGCTCCATGTGGATGCTTAGGCACACCTGCTGGATGACCTCCCATTGGCACTCCTTCTGGATGTCCTTTTGGAACGCCTGCTGGGTGTCCACCTGCACCATGAGGATGTTTCGGAACCCCTTCAGGATGACCACCTACATGTGGATGATCTTTTGGTTTTCCACCGTGGTTTTGTGCGGCAATGTTTTCATGTAACAATGTGCTTTCACCAGTTAAGATATACTGAACACATTCGATAACTGTTTGTGTAATATTTACATGCCAGAATCCACCAGCTGTTGTTAAGCGATATAATACGCCATTGTATTCCAGCAATCCACGAGTTACCCACGTATCAAGTAACCAACGCAAGTCTTCTAATTTTGGATCCATCTCGATTAATGTATCTAAATTTAGAACACCTCGTTCCAAAGAACTAATTACATAGTTGGAGAAGTCTTGTAGTTCAGATTGTTTCATAAGAACCATAAATGGTTTTTTACCTTCTTCTACAAGGGCTTCATATGGAGGCAATACACGGTGTAACATTGTCATGTAACCACCTAAATTACCACCTGCACCACAACCAAATGGATACATTGGGTATCCCGCTTTTGCCATTGTGTTGTACATAGAGCGTTCACGTGGGGCACGGCTCCAATGAGCTGCACTTAACCGTGTGAAGTCACGTTTCATCAAGTATTTGACAGCCGCTTCATACATTAAAGCTTGTTCTTTTGTAGTAGCAGCTGGACTTACTTTACCACGTTCAATTAAGCTTTGTAAGTCACTATTTTCAAAAACATTTAATTGATACAAGTCCATGCCATCTGCTGCAGATTGTTCAAGAAGTTTTAAATCTTCCATCCATACATCCATTGTTTGATCTGGTAACCCATAGATTAAATCCACAATCACAGAACATTGTTGGTATGCTTTTAATTGTTCTAATCTAGATAATACTGTATCTTGATCATCTAAACGTCCTAATTGACGGCGCACATGAGTATGGAAGGACTGTACTCCTAAGGACATACGGTTTACACCATGACTCATCCATACATCCATTTTTTCAGGTACCAAGTCGTGAATACGACCTTCTAATGTCAATTCGTAGTCATTGGCCAATGGAAAATATTCTTGAATGGCAGATAACATACGTTTTGCATTATTAGCTGATAACGATGTTGGTGTGCCACCACCGATAAAGATAGTGTGAATCAATCCATCACGGAACCGTGGTTGATCTGCCGCCATTTGCATCTCTTTTAAAAGCATATCTACATATTTATCTTCTACTTCTTGATTTGTAGCATGTTGATAGAATCCACAGTACGTACATTTCGTTTGGCAGAATGGTATATGAATATACGCTGTTTGCATTTGTCCCAAAACAGGTGCTTGTTGCATTAATTCATTCCAGACACGTTGTGCCTCATCTTTTTCTAAGGGGCGCCCACTTAGACCTGCATGTACTGCACGTTTGCTTGTAAATGCATGTGTTAACGGTGTGGCTGTGTCGAAGCCAAGTTGAATATTACGTTGTTCCTCCGACATGGAGTCAAATAAAGCTTTTAAATCCATAATTCCTCCTGAATTATTTCTTGTGCATATGCACTATTCACCATTCAATGTATAGTATATAGTGAATGTGTTTGATACTGCTGCCCCGCTACCATTTGGATAGTTCCCTATACCATAAACAACATCTTGGGTATGGCTATTCAAAATACCGGGACCTCCACCTGCTGAAACAGATGCTATATTACCACTTGCATCAATAGTTACGCTGACTGTAACACTACCTTGTAAGTTACGTTTTACCGCCATAGCAGGATATGTTCCTTGTGCTCGAGCTTGTACAGCAGCCACAAATCCTGCCCAGTCAAATGGTGCATTACCGGTTGTATTACCTACGCTATCACCATTACCTCCACCATTTCCGGATCCAGAACCGCCGCCGCTGCCAGGTCCATTACCATTTCCATCTCCGGAGCCATTGCCGTTACCATTGCCACCGCCATTTCCTCCACCATTACCTTGATTAGTAGATGTACCATCATTACCCCCTGTAGGTCCGTTTGTAGATATTGGCACATTCACAGCATTATCCAACGGCACAGGAGATGATATACTTTGTTGCGCTGCTTGCACTTTAGCTTGTACAACTTCCTGTGAAAGTGGTTGAGGGAATGCTACGCCTCCACCACCGCCTCCACCGCCTGCAGAAACTTTTAAATCGTCAGGTATGGACATATCAATCTCAAAAGCGTTTTCAGTTTGTTTATGTTCTACTACTGATACTAAAGCAAGACCTAACACAACAGCTAGGATAATGTGGACTATCACAGAGATTATGAAGGATTTTTTCCAGGAAATATATTGTTCCATGTGTCATCCTTTCTAGCTAGCAGCAATTGAGAACTTCTTAACCCCAATCGTTTTTAGCATATCCATAATGGCAACCACGAATTTATGTTGCGTGCTTTTATCTGCCTGTAATAGTACCGCTGTATTTGGATTTTCTCCTACCTTACTAGCGATGTATGCACGAGCTTCATCGATACTATATGGTTTAGAGTCAATCAAAATATGACCTTCTTTATCTAATGTTAAGATTACAGGACTTTGTTTGACTTGTGTTGCTGATTGTGCTTGTGGTAATTGTACACCCAAGGACTTTTGTGCCACCGTTTCAATACTGTTCATCATAAAGAAAACCAGTAAGAAGAAAATGATATCAATCATTGGCACAATCATAAACTCAGGCTTCATTTTTAATCGACTATTTTGAAACATGAGAATCACTCCATTGTTCTTTCATACCATTTAATAACACCACGGATAACGTTTCTGTATCATTGATAATTGCATCCATACGATGACTGAAGTATGTATACACACAGAAAGATAAAATGGCAACTAATAAACCTGTTGCTGTAGCAATCAAGGCTTCACCAACACCGCCGGAAATAGCAGATGCACCAGAACCACTGTCAAGGATACTAAATGTACCAATCATGCCAGATACTGTTCCTAATAAACCTAACAATGGAGAAATAGTTACGATAGCGCTTAAGTAGTCCAAATGAATTTTCAAATGAGATGCTTCAATCATCATTTGTTCAGAAAACGCATTTTTCATACTTGCTTCATTTTTGGAGTACGTTAATCCTGCATTTAAAATCCGACCTGTCGCAGTTTGGTTAGCCGCACATAATTCTTTTGCTCTCACCCAATCATTTTCTTTTACTGCAAAATATACATCATGGCTGAATTCTTTTAACAATGCTGTATTAGCTTTGAAATATGTGTACCGTTCAATAGCAATGGCAATGACGATAATCGATAAAATTACCAGTGGATACATTACTAATCCACCGCTGTTAAATAAATGTACAATGTATTTAAGGCTGTCCATGTTGTTACCTCCATTTAAATATGATAATTCTTATCAGCTTATTGTTATCTTATCAGATTTATTATTTTTAAATCTACTCTAAAAAGCTCCTATTCAATCCATTCCGACATTTTGTTTTTCTTCCTATATTCACTAGGCTTATATCCTGTAATAATCCGAAATGCTTCCGCAAATTTACTAGCATTTTCATATCCATATCGATTAGCTATACTGAGAATACTATCATCTGTATTCCTTAAGTCTTTTGAAGCCTCCTTGATTCGCATATATTTAAAATACTGATGGATACTTGTTCCATAAATCCCTTTAAAACATTTTTTCAATGCTGTCGGTGCTAATCCGTAACTTTTGGCCAATTCTTCAATAGTCGGTTTTAGATGTAAATTTTTCATCAAAAATTCGTGCATGCACTTTACACTGTCTACTTGTTTACGTTCAAAATATGGCATACAGCAATTGTAATCAGCCGTTAATGTACTTAACAACACTATGATTTCCATACATTTTAATTGAAATAAATTTGGCATCACTTCTATTGGTACATCATATAGACTCCTAAAAATATCACTCAGCCTTGATTCCCTACGACACACAAAACCAAATTCAAAATCATTACAGAATCGATTACATATTTCTCGTAGATCGATACGATTATTACCTACAAATTTATTGACCATTTCTTGAGCTTTCGGAATATAAATAGATAAATTGATTCCTTTGTAAAAAGCAGTAGGAAACTTCGTAGAGTGTACATAACTAGGGGACTCTTTCCATCCTACAGAAATATCATTTTCGTCCATATATAACACTTTTCCGTTATCAAAGGTACACTCAACGCGCCCTTCCTTACAGTAATGGATTTCAAACATACCTTCTAAAGGCTTTGCACGATGACGAATTTCTTTCATAGTCACCTCTTGGAAGGTTAATTCCACTCCACCGAACACGAGATAACTATGCATCTTCGCTTTACCTTGTGAAGTATTCATCTCATATATTGTTCCATACTCTGCCTCTGTGGCAGATAACATGTCTAAATCCATCACTCTTGGTTTAAACTTTTCTACCCTATTCATGCTATTCTGACTCATGTTCCTCCTTTCAAAAAAGCCCATTTGCCGTTTCACAAAACTAACAAATGGGCCTCTTACCGAAATACATTGCCTACTACACCTAAGTATTATTTCTAACACACATTATATTTATAATTAGCAATGATTGTCAATATAAAATTTGTCTATTTAGATTATTATGAAATATTTTAAATAATTTCAATTTGCATAACATAGCATAAATATAGCATATAAACTCTTCTATAAAATAACTTTTATTCTTTTATTTTAAAATGTCTTTTTAGTTCATATTCTTCTAATTTTGATTATTTTCCCAAAATTCTATTTACTAAGTTAGTCACATACTCTGATGCTTTTCCATCATTTTTCATTTTATGCAAAACTTGAGGAATCAATAAAAATCTAACTGGTAAATTGGATGCTCCTGGTGACATGTATTCTAGTATCAAATCTTCTGGTCTATCAAATACATCTAGCAATTGTGTGTCATAAATCGTTTGATGCCCCAAATACGGACCTTTTACAGGTACATCATAGGTATGCACGCCTTTAGAAGATGTAATCCTAAATGTACCACTAAACGCCCCTCCTAAAGGGTTAAAATACAAAGCATACGGTGTTTTTCCCTCTGTTTGCAACAAATATACGTTAGAAACACCATAATTCCCTTTATTTTTTACTAATTTATTGTTACTAGTCTCATCAATACCATTAATAAAGGCATCTTCTCGATTATTGGCAATTTCAAAGCTCGCTGGTCCTGCATCGCTATTAAACTTCGGTTCTACCACATGGAATCTATGCATTCCTTCATAGGTGCCACGCAACTCTACATCATCCATAGGATGAATTGGTAGCAACGGTAAACCATAGGTAACTGTCGACTTAGGTTCCATTACCGCCACGGAGGCATAAACTGGTTCCGAAGTTGAAATATCGATGATACCACTGAATAAATCATCTTGCTTAACTAAGATCTTTTCCAAATCAGTAAAAACAGGGCGTACTTCTCCAGGACGTAATACAAATTCCTTGGCATTGGTATCTTGTGCTAATAAAGAAATAGTTCGTGATGTGGCATCCTTTTTAATTTTTTCTTCCCCTCTTTTTACCTTTGCTTTTTGAGATTGCAAGGCTCTCTTTTTTTGTTGTTTAATTTCTTTTTGTATTACTTTAGAACGAACGGGAATTTTGACACCTTCCAGTGTCCAAGCCCCCAAATTTAATTTTGTCGTATCGATGTCTTTTTTAGAAAGTTCTCGTCCTACTTTAAAATAGTCTGGACTTGGTCCCGCATAGATAGATCGTTCAATCTCCACAAATGCCGGGGCATTCCCCTTATTTTTCAATAATATGCCTACTTTCATCGGTTCTGTTCGTTCATTGACATGATAAAAGTAAATCCTACTTTTCCCGTGAAGTGTACCCGCTGCTACCACCCCCGGTTCTTTTACATATTCAGGACTATCTGACAACAATAATGTATCTATCTCTTTTACAGTTTTCACCGTTAAGGGTGTAAATGTATACTCATCAATATTGACAGTTTTAGGCGTTTGTCCATAGGTAGTACCTAGCCCTAATAAGGCTAGTACACTACCTAGCAACCACCGTTTCCATTGTGCTGTATTCATCAATTTCATCATCTCTCTATTCTATCGCAAGCCCATCTGGCTCCCATTGTAATGCAATCGCTTCTAATTTACGTAAACGATGTCCAATGCCAGATTTTGTCAATTCTCGATTATATTTTGTTTCATACGCATCTACCAACTCTTGTAAACTACCATCAGGAAATTCTTGACGTAATATAGCTGCCTCATAAAGACGAATTGGCAAAGAATCAAGACCTTGATGCTTATCAATGATACGTATAGCATCGAGTTGACGTACCGCTGCATTCACTGTTTTTTGTAAATTCGCTGTTTCACAATTCACTTGCCGATTGATAGTATTACGAACATCTTTCATAATGCGCACATTTTCAAAGTTCATCAACGCTGATTGTGCTCCCAT
This sequence comes from uncultured Veillonella sp., assembly GCA_963518085.1. Classification (GTDB taxonomy): domain Bacteria; phylum Bacillota; class Negativicutes; order Veillonellales; family Veillonellaceae; genus F0422. The sequence goes on from CAUQIB010000002.1 coordinate 76,575, forward strand.
AATTTGTAAACAAGATGTCACCGCATCACCTTCTTTTAAATACACCACAAACTCCTCTTTACGCTCTATCTTTCGAGCATTGAGCCGAAACATTTTTAAGACTCGAATAATCTGATCTGCAAAATTTTCTTTCGTCGTCATAAACTCTAGATGGTAATCACTTTGCGGTTTATTTACAGAACCACAACCAAGAAAGGCCCCGCGCAAAAAGGCACGTCTAGACTCCATATTTTTTAACCATGCATCGGGAATCATAGAATCCACGGGCCATAATTGTAAATCTTCTAAGGCAAGACGGCTTGGCTCTGAAGGTGTTACAGTTAAAGTATACATATTTTTTTTGCGTAAATTTAGCCCTTTACGTACTAAAACAGATGTAGGTAAATCGTACTGTTCTTTAATGATACCTAGCACCCGTCTAGCTACGGCATTATTAGCCGTCACCAAACGCACCCCTACACGACCTTGCATCCCTAATAAGATGGACCCACCCATCCGCAATAAGCAAGAGGCCTCTACTTTGGATGCCCACGCATCTTCTGTTTTAAATTGACATAATTCATTTTTTACATCTTCTGCAAATGACATAGCCTCTCCTCTATTTCTACTAGAAAATAGAGCCCTTACAGGCTCTACTTTCATGCTTAATGATCTTCACGTTGTAAATAATATTCTAAAATATGTGGTTCAATATCACTCTGCAAGGCATACACAACATCCATCACAACCTTCGCTAACCGTTCAGAGTTATGAACTGCTTTATCTTGACTATCCACTAAATTTGCACGAATAGTCCGAATCCCCATCGATTGCAACACATCCATATCTACTTCTACTGGTTCTTGGCCAGCTTGTTTATAATGTTCTAATGTAGTATCTTGAATTCGATTGTCATTTACTAACACCGTATCAATAATCCCTACTTCACTATGAGCTTCAATGGCTTTCACATGGTCAGATACAGTGTATCCATCTGTTTCACCAGGCTGTGTCATCACATTACAAATATAAATCTTAGCTGCCTTAGAATTGGCAATATGGTCTGCTACTTTATCAATCAGTAAGTTCGGCATGACTGAAGTATATAAACTGCCAGGCCCTAAAATGATGGCATCTGCTTCATCAATAGCTTGCAAGGCAGCCCCTACAGGTGCAGGTCTATGTGGTTCCGTATATACTTTTGCTATAGGCTTGCCACCATAAGGGATATTACTCTCTCCTTCAACAACAGTACCGTCTGTCAATTCCGCAATAAGCTTTATTTCCTCTGTAGATGAAGGAATGACCCTCCCACGAACTTGCAAAATTTTGCTAGATGCCTCAAGGGCTTTTTCCACGTCATCTTTCAGCACTTGAGTCATAGCTGTTAAGAATAAATTCCCAAAACTATGTCCAGACAATTCTGCACCCTTCGTAAAACGATACTGAAAAAGCTCTTCCATAAGCCCCTCTTTTTCCGCTAAGGCTACTAAGCAGTTGCGTAAATCTCCAGGAGCAATCATCTGAAAGTCTTCCCGCAAGCGGCCAGAGGAACCTCCGTCATCTGCTACCGTCACAATAGCCGTTAAGTTTGTGGTTTTACTTTTTAACCCTCGCAATAGCATGGATAAACCAGTACCGCCACCGATGACAACAACTTTAGGTCCCTGCCCCAATCGAATCTTTTCAAAGATATAGTCACTCACACCATCTTCATTGTTCGGCAAAATAGCATTCACTATAGTTTGAATCAGCTTACGTATGCCCCACAACATAGCTACTATACCCGCCACAATACCTGCCAAACCAAGACTGGCTATAACAGTATAGTTATAAGATCCCGTGAGGTGGAATAAAAATTCTAAAAAAATATCTTCAAAATTGCTAATCCATTGGTAGTTCATCATCATAAGGACGCCTACTACCAACCAGATCGTGCCTAAAGAAAATAGGAATAGCCACCGCTTAATATTAATGCCTGGCGCAAACCAACGCATCCAATTATTATATTTCATAGGCTTGAGAGACGAATGAATCGTCCCACTCCTTTCTTTATAGGTCTAATCGAGAACGTGGATTCACATCTTCTTCTACATGATTGCGCATCATATCACGATGTTCCACCGAAACATTGCACCCTTTTTCTTTCAAATGTGCATACAAGGCCTCTGCCATGGCTACGCTACGATGCATACCACCTGTACAGCCCACAGCCACCACAAATTGACTTTTTCCCTCTTGTTCATAATTTGGCACAAGGAAATCCAATGTGCTAAAGAAATGCTTTTTGAATTCATCAGTCACTTCAAAGGAGTGAATATAATCTTTTACTATTGGCACACGCCCCGATTTATGACGATATTCAGGAATGTAATACGGGTTCGGTAAAAATCGTACATCCCATACCATATCCGCATCATTTGGCATACCAAATTTAAACCCAAAGCTTACCACTGTAATAGCCATACCATCAGTTTGTTCTTTCACGTGGCTAAAGGTACGGCGCATAAATGATTTCAACGCCGATGTTTTCATGTTTGTCGTATCGATAATATGATCCGCTTTGCTACGTACGTCCGCCAAGAGTGCTCGTTCCTGTGAAAGCCCCGTGCTAATACGACCTGATGGTGCCAATGGGTGAGCGCGGCGTGTCTCTTTATAACGACGAATCAAAGTATCGTCACTAGCTTCCATGAATACAATTTCATAAGGCACATTCATCGCTGTCAAATCATCTAAGGCACTATTTAAATCATCAAAAAATTCACGACTACGAATATCTACCACTAAGGCTACTTGACTCACTTTAGTGCCCGCACTTTGGCGACAAATTTCACTAAACTTAGGAATTAACACAGGAGGAATATTGTCGATACAAAAATATCCCATATCTTCTAAGACTTGCATCACTTGTGTTTTACCTGCTCCGGACATACCGGTTACGATGATTAAACGAAACCCTTCCATGAGGCCCTCCTATATATTTTTATAACACATTAGCATCAATCCATTTAGCAACACCATCATTTTCATTCGTATCGCATACTTCTTTGGCGATTGCCTTTACATGCTCCTCTGCATTCCCTACTGCTACAGAATGACCCGTCGCTTGTAACATGGAAATATCATTTTCCGAATTGCCAAAGGATACCATATCTTCTAAACCGATACCCAATCGTTCTCCCATGAAAGCCAAGGCTTCCCCTTTAGATACATGAGGTGCCACGATTTCCAAAAAATTTACCTTGGACCGAACTAAATCAACCATATCTCCCACTTCTTTGGAAAGTATTTCTATCACCTCTGCCATACGTTCAGGTTCTTCCACCACTAGCAGTTTATTAGGACCTTTTTGCGGTTCATAGATAGCGTCCCCTACATACATAGCTTTGGCACCTGTAATCTCTTCATAGAGACGAGAAAAATCTGTTTCACTGGGTACTAACAATTCATCATCAATATAGGACTGAATGTAGATCTTATGCTTTTTCGCAATGGCCAACACTTTACGAGCTACCTCTGGTGGAATCGATCGTTCTAAAATAAGTTTCTTACTTTCCACACGCTGGATGACACCACCAGAATACAGTACCATCGGCACATCACCTAGGCCTAAGCGATGTGCTACAGGATATGCCGTTTGGTACATTCGACCTGTGGCGATAAGTACCTCAATGCCCTTGTCCTGTGCTTGTTTAAGCACATCTTTTGTATAGTCAGAAACGGTATTATCATCACGTAACAGCGTATCATCTAAATCTATGGCTAATAATTTCATAACATCACTCCTTCATTATATCTTTCATTATACCATATAACAACATATAACCACTGCATAAGTATCACTATGATACAACTAGTTCTATCCAAAATGATATAAAAACACCTCAACCCTAGATGTTAGCTACAACTCTTAGATAAGCGCCACCACATTTGGGAAAATAAAAACACGACAGGTTATACAATCCAGCATGTACTGGTCTACAAACCTGTCGCAATTCTATTTCTTTATAGCGTAATGCCTATTGATGCATTAGGAAAACAGATGATCTATGCCATCTATATCCAGAATTGTACCAATTGTAAATGGTCCAAAGATACCAAATCGAGCACTTACTTCATCAAATCGCATTTCATTAACGATCTTCTTAAACTGAATTGGATCATCACTCATCAAGGTAATGCCCCATTCCCAATCGTCCATACCAAAAGCGCCTGTGGTAAACTCTTTGATTGTATCCTCATATTTTTTCCCAATTTGACCATGAGAACGCATCATACTACCTCGACTTTGACGATCCAACATATACCAATTATCTGTTAGATTACGTTGTTTTGTCATAGGGTAGAAGCACATACAAGCCAATCTAGGAATTTTAGGGTACAAACGAGCTTGAATCCTTGGATGATCTTTTGGAGATTTTACATAATTGCTCACTTCAATCACTGACACAAAGGAAGACTCCGGTTGTAAAACACTGAAAATTGACAATTTTTTTAGTTTCAATTCCACTTCGTTTAGCTCTTGTAAACTTGGTTGCAAGAACCAAAACATAATATCTCCTTTATGACCATTAATTTGATACATAGCATAGCTACTCTCATGAGCTTCATGAGATTTTTCTAAATCACCAATAAAAGCCTTGAAAGATTGTAATGCTTCACTTTGTTGCTCCAGAGACCAAGTTCTCCATTTTTCAAAATTAATGGAATAATTAGCGTGTAAGCTAAACCAACCTTCGTACGTTTCAGGTACCTTTTCTAATCCTGTAGCTTCCATATGTCCTGCATGTGCAGGAACTTTATCTGTATGTTCAGTATGTGTATGCATACCTTTCACCTCCATAACTTATTTTTTCCATGCTTCTATTAATTCATATGCTTGTTTAATTCCATCAGGCATCCCTACCCCTGTAAATGGCGTTCCAATCAATGCCAGACCTGGATAGTGTTCTGCCATATGTTTCATAATCGTAGCCATACGCTCTTTATGACCTACTTCATATTGAGGCATACTTTTTTGTAAGCGTACCACTTCCATCCATTCTGGATTTCCTGTGAACCCAACTATCTTTCGTATTTCTGAAAGTGCCAATTCACACAACTCTTCTTCACTATGAGTATCCACCGTCGTGTCTGTAGGCTTTCCTAAAAAGACACGTAATACCACCTTATCTTGTGGTGTCGTTTGTGGCCATTTACTAGAAATATACGTACATGCCGTTAATGGGGTCTCTGTGCTACGCGTAATCACAAAGCCTGTACCTTGCAATGGCTTTATAAAAGCAGATTTCGGCAAACTCATGATGACAATGGCACACGAAGATTGCTCCATATGGCGCAAGTCATCAAAATTTGTGTCTCCCACAAAGAAATTTTCATAGGATTTCGGTGGCGTAGTGATTACAAGTCGATCATAAGTGTCCGTACCTTCTTGTGTTTGTACCATATAGAGCCCATCTGTATAGGATACGCCTAGTACCTCAGTAGATAGATGCAAAGAAACATTCTTCGGCATTTGCTCCACTAAAGCCTCTACTAAAGATTCTAAACCTCCCGTTAATTGGGCAAATTGACCTTCTGTAGCCGCCCCAGATTGTTTGCGCATACGTTGCATAGCCATCATACCTTTTACCAGATTTCCATGCTTTTGTTCTAATTGGCGAAATTCTGGAAAGGTGCCCAGTAAACTTAAGCGTTTTAAGTCACCGCCATAGATACCAGATAGGAGAGGCTCAATTAATAAATTAACCAGTTCATCCCCTAAATGGTAACGGAAAAAGGCATCAATACTCATATCCTCATTTCCTGGATATGGTTTCTTAAAAAAATCTAATCCAGCACGTAATTTACCAGACCAGCTCAATAAACTAGACATAGCAAACGGCAAAAATTCTGTAGGAATCCCAATGATAGAACCACCAGGAATTGGTTTCATTTGCCCTTGATGATAAATATAAGATTCCCCGGTCGCATTGCGTACCAAGGTATCACCTAAACCTAATTCTTTCACCAAATCTGTCATAGCTGTTTTTCTAGCTAAATACGAATCAGGCCCCACTTCCACCACATAGCCATCATGGCGTTTTGTTTGCACCTTACCACCCCAACGATTTGAGGATTCTAGAACATGAATCTCCCAGTGAGGAAATGCCTTACTCATATAATAGGCGGACGATAGTCCCGTTAACCCACCGCCAATAATTGCTACTTTCACATTACACCTCCCGTAATAGAGCTTGTGTGACACCATACGCCATTGCTTTTACAAAAAGATCATCCTCATCTGGCATAGGTACACGCATATACGACATACCTAAGCGGTCACATTGTTCACGACATTCTATGTCTAAATCATAGGACACTTCCATATGGGTACAAGTAAAGCCGATGGGAATATATACCATATGCGTATATTCCTCTGTGCTCGCTTGTTCTGTGATAGATTCTACCGTAGGTGTTAACCATTCTCCACGAGTACCTGCACTTTGCCATGCTAGGGTGGCATTCGGTAACTTCAACTGGTCTGCTATAGTTTGCATCACATGTTGTAAACTATGAACATATCCATCATAGGAAATTCCTTTCATCAGTGGCACACTATGGGCTGTAAAGACATAATAGGGTTTCGATGCCTCTGGCAATGTACGTATCGTTTCCTGTACTCGCTCTATCCAAGATTGTAATAGTGTAGGTGCGTCCGACCAGTTCAGCACAATCTTCCATGCCTCGTTCATATATGGATTGAGTTGTTCTAAATAGGATGCATTTAAAGTATCTGTGCCATAGGGATTCATCATGAGCACCACTACCTCATCATAGTGGTTCAATTCCTTCGCTATGTCTGCAATCAGAGGCTCCATGTATTTATGTCCCTGTACTGCCGTCACTTTTGCTAAGGGCAATTGGTCTTGTACTACTTCTTGTAATCTCTTAACTTGCCATGCTGTAGACTCCATTAATAAGGATTGTCCGCCAATACGTTCATACTTATGACGTAAAAACTGTAATTCTTCCTCACTCGGTCTATGCCCTCTTCGTATGCGAGTGTAATACGCTTCAATGTCATCTAAAGAACGAGGAGAACCATAGTCTAATACCAATACACAAACTTGTTGTGTCATTTTATCCTCTGTCATGTACATACTCCACGATCTTTCGCAATACTTTAGGATTTGCATCTGGCACAACACCATGACCTAAGTTAAATATATGCTTCCCATGGGCATTACCTTCCGCTAAAATACGGTCAACTTCACATTGAATCGTCTTCCAGTCTGCGAACAAATAGGCAGGATCTAAGTTCCCCTGTAATGTCTGTGTAATGCCCATAGCACTAGCTTCTGCAATAGAACATCTCCAATCACAACCGATGACATCTAAAGGCAATTCTTTCCACACTGGGAATAAATGCTTTGTTCCTACCCCAAACATAGTGATAGGAATATGAGGATACCTCTCCTTGATGGTTCCGATAATTCGTTTCATATACGGAAATACGCCACTTTCATATTGTTCCATTGAAAGCGCACCAATCCAAGAATCAAAAATCTGAATGGCCTGTACACCTGCTTTAATTTGACCTTCCATATAGGTAATGGACATAGTCGATAATCGCTCCATCAATGCATGCCAAATCTCTGGGGTTGCCACCAAACATTGGCGTGTTTTCTGATAACTTTTAGAAGGCCCTCCTTCAATCATATAACTAGCCAATGTGAAAGGAGCCCCTGCAAAGCCAATCAACGGTACTGCAAGCATTTCCTTCGTGAGAATTTGGATTGTTTTCACCATAAAATCCAACGATTCTTCTACTACAATATCACGTAAATTTGCTACATCTTCTTGAGAACGTATTGGATTTGCAATGACAGGGCCTACTCCAGCCTTAATGGTGACATTCACCCCCATAGGCACCAAAGGCGTCATAATATCTTTGTATAAAATAGCTGCATCCACATCATATTCTTGCACAGGAAGCGCCGTCACTTTTGCACACAATTCTGGTTGATGAGTAATCTCAAATAGGCTATATCTCTCCTTTATCTTACGATACGCCTCTTGACTACGCCCCGCTTGACGCATAAACCAAACTGGTCTACGGGACACCGACTCACCTGCAATCATTTGCAAATAATCTTGTCGTTGTTTCATATATAATTACACCTTACCTTCTTATTCAAATCAAACTTTGATTATATTTTTCATTGTACCATATGATACGTGTAATTACCTATATATTATGTCACGAATTACAAGGTATATATTAATACCTATCTATAAGTTCTGCCCCTAACATACGGGCGATTTCTTTGGCACGGTTCATGCGAACAAAACTGCTATCAGTATCGATGACCGTCGTTTGTATCCCCTGATTCGCAAGCCATCTACCAATTTCATCTAGTCCCTGCAGTGCTTGTGAGGTGACCTTCCCATCCGTAATGATGACGACCTTTGCCTGTACATGCCCCATTTGCGACATATCGATACTTATCTGTCTGACCGCTTCCTCGATACCTGTTACAAAGGGCGTTCTGCCCCCAATACGAGTTTCCCCCAATGCCTTAGGGATGGTTTCGATTCTCTTTGTTAATGGCACCACACATTGTGCTCCCTGCTTTTGAAAAGTAATGAGAGATACATACTGTCGTTTGACATACATCATCTGTACCAATTGTGAAAGTAACTTCTCCGTCCCATTCAATCGATGTCTCTGTCCCATAGATCCGCTCGTATCAACTACTAAATAGATAGCTTCTTTGGGAATCTCCTGATGCATAGCATATCTCACATCTTCCACTATTAACTGAATAGGCAATTGTTGTTCTCGTGATATTCCTTGTATTATCGTCGGTATCCATGCAATGCTCCACCCCGTACTTCCTTGACCATGTCCCTTAGGCCCTCGACCGTCGGCACTGATATCTATGCGTTTCTTTACCGACCTAGATTGTAACATCCCATATAGCTGTAACACCCGCATTTCCAATATTTCTGAAAGCGCAAAGGACTCCTCTACCTTACCTCTATTGGCCTCATGTCGGTCCTCTTTGCTCGCATCGCTTTCTTTCTCTGCTCCATCATGACTAGACTTAGGTTCCCCTTCGATCTGATCTGGTTCCAAATTATTTTCCTCATTTAATTGTCGATTATAAGAGCTATCCCTATTTATCGTCATCCCTTGAGGAGCCTTTCCTATTGCCTCATCACAGTTCTTCTCCCTATCTATCCCTTTTGAGCTATTGTTCTCTTGTTCTCCGTTTGAACTGGTCTCTTCTATTTCCTCTTGTTCAGTTCTCGTTTCATCCGATAACACTCGGTTAGATGGATTCTGCGTGTCTCCATCTTGATCCGTTCGAGGGTTCACTAGTCTCTTCATTTTCTGTGGTAAGACCCACGGAAGTACTGTTTCTACATCTATAGGTTTCACAAATTGATGGCCTCTACTTTTAGCTAAGCCGATGGAGGCTTTCAATAAAATATATTCCATACCCATAAAAGAAATGTTAAATCTCTCTACTAAGCTAGAAATAAATGTGTATATGCTATCGTGCACCGTTGGGGTTCTAGGTCCATCCATTAGTTTGCTCTTAGGCCGAATCCATTCTTCCACATGACCTCCAATTCCATCCATAGACATCCCTCTATGAAGATTCCAAGGTCCGTTGTGACTTTCAGGAACCACACCTACCTCATATGTTTCTACTTGTCTATTTGCTAAGACCCGAACTCTAGTTTCCACATCTGACGATTCTATCGGTATCCACAAATCCATATCATAAACCCATTCTGATAGCCCTTCTATTCCAGTGTAGGTCGCAATGATTTGTAGTGGTCTTCCCACTTCGTACCGCCGATTCTGCTCATAAAGAATCCCTAACCACATGCCTCGGTCGAAGTGATCCAACCCTTCGCAGATGAGTAAATCATACATATCCCAAGGATGTGTTCTTCTCACAAGCCGTGCTGTTTCCAAGGTGCTTTCTATATCCACCACTTCATGCATAGAACTTACATCTGTGTGAGACGTAATCGTTGTATAGATTCGCCCCCCATCATGCAATGCTTGCAACAGACTATATGTTTTTCCCGTTCCCACTTCACCTGAAATGAGCAATGTCCGCAACAAAGGTTCTTGCAAAAAGAGGTGAATACCTGTATCCATTTGTACTCGCATACCATTCACCTCCTTTAACAAAATCTCTGACAGATACCTTATCTATGAAATACATTGCCTATAAAAATATCTTTGCTAATTTTATATTCTATATCTTGTGTGTCCCTTCATAAATAGACCACAGATTCTCTAACACACTTTCATCAAATTCACGTTGCTCAAAGGGCTTGCGTTTCATCCGATGAGATACCACAAGAGGTGTCAGCTGTTTCAGATGATCTATTGTCACAGAAGTCTCCCCTTGTAATGCCGCCAAAGCACGGCTACTATTGAGCAAAGTAATATCTGAACGATGTCCTTCTACGCCTAAGGTAATAGATATATTGGCAATTAACTCTAAAATATTTGTATCTACTGTAATCGTAGGTAACGCTTTACGGGCTGTTTCAATGGTGTTACACAAGGCTTCATCATCCTTACGGTAGGACTCAATAAATGCTTGCGGATGATCTTCAAAGGCCAATCGACGCCGCAATACTTCCATCCGCAATGATACATCTATTTCTGCATTTACCGTCACGGATAAGCCAAAACGATCTAACAATTGCGGGCGGATAGCCCCTTCTTCAGGGTTCATGGTGCCCACCAAAATAAATCGTGATGGATGACTATGGCTAATGCCCTCTCGCTCCACACGATTCACCCCCATGGCCGCCACATCTAGCAATGTATCCACTAAGTAGTCCTCTAGTAAATTGACTTCATCCACATAGAGAATATTTTCGTGGGCCTCAAACAAAATACCTGGCGAAAACTCTTGTTTTCCCTCTTTCAATATCCGCTCTATATCTAAAGTACCTACTAATCTATCTTCCGTACAATGCAAAGGAAGATCCACCACTTTCATAGGTGTGCCATCACTACGCTTAGGCAGCACTTTAGATAAGCCACGCACCGCAGTCGATTTCGCTGTTCCCTTATCACCTTGTATCAACACACCGCCTACCCGTGGGTCTACCGCATTGAGGAGCAATGCCAATTTCATTTGGTCTTGTCCCACGAGTGCTGTAAAAGGATATATATTACTCATATTAGTCTCCTTACCATCTATCTTTTCTAGGAATAATTTCTATACGCAACTGACCATATCGTTCATCTCTAAATACGTCTGTATCCATATCAAAGGCCAGTTTAATATAGTCTGGACGCAATACTTCTTCTGGGGTACCATCCGCTACAACCCGATGTCCACCTATAAGAAGTAATCGACTGCAATATTTAGCGGCTAATTCTAAATCATGTACAACTGCAATAATAGTTTTTCCTTGCTTGCACAGGTGTTTGAAAAATCGAAACATATCATCACTATGACCTTTATCAAGGGCAGAGGTCGGCTCATCTAAGAGCATAATATCTGTCTCTTGGGCTAGGGATTTGGCTAACAAAATGCGTTGCTTTTCTCCGCCGCTGACCTGTTCTAAACGGTGATTTTTTAAATGCCATACTCCGGTATATGCCATCACCTCTTGCACAATACGACGATCTTCATCACTTTCACTATCCCACCAAGATTGGTATGGATAACGACCAGTCATGACGATTTCCTCCACGGTGAATGCGTAAGGAATATCCACTTGTTGTTGCATATAGCTCATAAGTCTTGCGATGTAACTATCCGACTGTTTCGCTAACTCTTGACCATTGCCATACATATGTCCTTCATAGGGAATCAACTGACGTATCGACTTGAGTAATGTCGTTTTACCATTCCCATTCGCTCCAATGATACCAACACATTCACCTTTGTAAAAGTCTTTAGTTATCTCTTGGACAATGGGCTGCTCATCACGATATACAGATACCTGTTCTAAGTGCAATACTACGTCACTCATAGAGAACCCCCTTTTACTTTCAAACGATGTAACAAAAATAGAAAATATGGCGTACCTAAGAGAGCCGTCATAATACCTACCCGCACATCTACTGGATAGAACAAGGTTCTCCCTAACGTATCACAGAGTAGTACAAAACAAGCACCGCCTAAGGCAGAGGCAGGTATCACGAGACGATGGTCAGGTCCCACTAAGAGGCGAACCATATGTGGCACCACAAGACCAACAAAACCAATGCTACCACCCACACATACAGAAATAGCCGTCATCATGGCCGACAACAACAAGAAAATCATACGGTACCTATTCGTATTCATACCTACTGCTCTCGCTTCTACTTCTCCCATCACTAAAATATTTAAATGTTTACTCAACGCTATAATTATCGCTGTTCCCCCAACAATGGTAGGTAGTGCAATGATTACATGATCCCAACGACGATATTCTAAACTACCGACCATCCAGAATAAAAATTCTTTCAAACGATATTCATTCATCAACGTTAAAATCCCAGATGTCAAGGCTCCCAATAGCATACTAATGGCAACACCCGCTAACAACAAAATCCTAGGGTCCATACGCCCTTTATACCAACTAAGCAGCATCGTAATACCTAGTGCTATCAAAGCTCCGATAAATGCAAAAGATGGCATATAATAAGCACTCACTGACGATAAGCTCAGTGCTACCGCGATAACAGCACCTGTAGAAGCGCCCGATACAACGCCCATAATGCCAGGGTCTGCCAGTGGATTAGCAAATACACCTTGAATAACCGCTCCTGAAATAGCCAACGCTGTACCAATTGATATAGCCACTAAAATTCTAGGTAATCGTATAAAATATAAGATTCGTTCTTGTTCCTCTGTTAAATGCAAGAAATCACTGATACTGATGGGAATAATACCCATACACAAGGACACGACGATGAGCACCAATAGCAGTACCATCATGCCAACTATATAGAACCAAGGTCTATTCATGCGTGTATTCTCCTTTCTCGCTCTCCCGAAGGAGTCGTAAAATATCTTTCATGGATTCACCAATGAACTGATTACCCGCATATAAATTAGACGCATCCATGGGTAATACACGGTGGTCTTGTACTGCTTTTACTGTTTGTAACCCTGGATTATCTCGGTACAGTGTTTGCCACGCCATTTCACTTTTATCATACACTGGTATAAGAATCACATTTGGATTCATTTCAATAATACGTTCTTCTGTAAATGCAGTCCGAGGAGCATACCCCAAATGACTTGGACCATTGACGAGGCCCATAACACGAGTCATATCGTCAAAAAGACTACCTGCCCCCGCATAACCATCCATGGATGACATAGAAATCACTATTTGTCCTTTTGTCTTTTCCGATAAAACTTTCACTTCTTCTATGTCTTTCTTCATCTTAGTAGTCATACTACGAGCCTTATCCTCTGCTCCAACAACTGTTCCCAATCTCTCCACTAATGCTATCGTTTCTTGTACTGTTTTAGGATTGCTAATAATAACAACAGGAATTCCCATATGCTCTAATCCGTCTATTACATCTCGGCTCGTATACTCTGGAGCAATCACCAAATCAGGGTGTAAATACACAATTTTCTCAACTGCATAAGAGTATAAGGAGACTTTCACAGATTTTGCCAATTCGTAATTGGGCCCATATCCCTTTGTTTTTGATAGAAAACTAACAGCTCCTAATCGATTGGGACCTACCATCTCTAATAATATGGGTTCGTATGCAGAGGTCAACGAGACAATTCTCTTCGCTTCCACAGGAATGGTAACCGTTCGTCCCCAATCATCGATGATTGTTCGTTCTTCTCCTTGTATAAGATTAGGTGGTTCACTATGGGTAATTGCAGAAATCCAGCTAGTAAGACCTATGAGAATGGCGCCTAACAGCAACATACTGATTAATAAACACAGCATTCTACGATTCATCATAATACCCCTCTAGATCATCTTCCAAAGACATCGCTACATCTCGTAGTCCTTCTCTTCGCTCCTCAGTAGCTTCCCAAAGCCCTCGTTGTTCTGCTTCCAACAAAGTGTTACAAATAGCACCTAGTGCCCATGGGTTCACTTGGCGCATCCACTCTTGTACATCCTGATTCATAACATACTTATCTGTGTAAGCATCATACATCCAATCTTGCACCATGTCGCTAGTAGCATCCCATTCATACGTATGCTGTACATAGGAAGCCATATCAGCTGCCCCCTTATAGCCATGTTTCATCATACCCTCTATAAAAATAGGGTTCATTGGTTCACTGCGAAATTGGCGCTGAATTTCATCTTCTAAGGAACGCACCAAAATGTCTTTACGATACGTTGTATCACCGATGAAAGATTTTGGTTGTACGCCTTTGATAGATTCTACAGCAGCAATCATCCCACCATGATAGGCATTGAAATCATCGGTGCTCAACAAACTAACCTCTCGATTATCTTCATTCTTCACGGTCACTTCAATGGAGCCTAGGCGCTTACGAAACTGCTGATGACTTGAAACAATTTCCCCTTGCTCATCATAACCATAGCCACCCCAAGTGATATAAGCATTGACTAAGTCTTCACGGGTAGACCAATTACTTTGTTCTAAAATTTGATTCACCCCTGCCCCATAAGCTCCTGGTGCATCGCCAAACACACGAATAGAGGCTGCTTTGATAGCTTCTTCATAATTCATTCCTTCTTCTACTAATGCAGCTGTATCTAGCTCTATATGTTTTTTTACATAATTCACACTATGGTCTTCAGCAAGAGATCCCACCATTCGCACGGCTTTCGCTATCCACATAACACCAGACGGCATCATGTCTCGAAATAATCCGCTAATACGGCTTGTTACGTCAATCCGTGGTCGACCTAACTCTTCTAGAGGTATGACTTCTAAACCTGACACACGACTCCCTGTGTATACTGGTCGTACACCAAGTAAGTAGAATACTTCACCAATACATTGACCATGGGTACGTTGCGTATTATCAGCCCACAATACTATGCCGATTTCCTCTGGGTATCGCTGTTCTTCTCGAATATATTCATTGAGTAATGCATCGCCTAGTTCACAGCCTATGGCATAGGCAGGCACTGTCGGCAACGTCCGCTCATCGATCCCATAAAAATTGTGCCCCATAGGTAGTACATCAATACCACCATTCGTAACAGCACCACCAATATTGGGAGGAATATATTTTCCTTCCAAACCTCGTAATAATTGATCCATTTCCTCTGTTGTTTGGCGCAACCCTTCTACATACTTTGTACACAGAGTTTCTTGATCTGCTCCTTCAGGTACTCCATGCATATCTAGGAACGCATCTACATATCCTTCTTCTTCTTCACTAGATGGGTTTTGTCCCAAAATATGCAATCCACAGCGAATATGACGGTTTTGAATATCCATCAAATAATTATGAATATCTCCCAACAACTTCTCTGCCTCATCAGAGTCAATTAATTCAGCTAATTGACGCCACTCTTCATCTGTTACTGTTGTATCTTGATTAAAATACTGCTGTCCTTCTTGTTGAAAGAATCTATACTTTTTACAGAGATGTTCTAAATAGCAATCTTTTATAGAAGACAAAATATACCCTAGTACTACTTGCTCTTGATTCGTTTCCTGTGCTTTCATATGGTCATACTCATCAAGGTATCGTTCCAATATTTCGTAGTCACCATATAAACCAGCCCGCTTCATAGGCGGTGATAAATAGCTAAGCAAGACCGCATGACTACGCCGTTTGGCTTGGATGCCTTCACCGACGATGGTTGTCCAATATGGATAAAGATTGGGTATATCTTCAATGCCTAATTGAGGATAACAATATTCGCTTAAGGCGGTACCCTTACCAGGTAGCCATTCTAAATTACCATGGGTCCCCATGTGAATTGCCACATCGGCTTGAAATACTGTGCGTACCCAATGATACACCCCCTCATAATGATGGGTTGGTGGAATATCCGGCGAGTGGTACAGTGCATCTGGGTTATCACTAAACCCACGTGGCGGTTGTACTAATACCCACACGTTGCCAAAGGACACACCAGGAATGATGAGTTCATCCTCTTCTACAAATATCTCCCCTATAGGCTCTCCCCAATGTTGAAGTAATGCTTCTTGGGTAGCGCTATCCAACTTTGAAAACCACGTCGTATACATTCGTTTCGGTAGTTTTGGGGCTTTCTTTACTGCTAAATCAGTCAAGCAATCTACGTCATTGGTAGCATGTTTGGTGAGAATCGTCATAAGATCTTCACTCGTTCGTGGGAGATTTTCCACTATATACCCTGTATATTGTAATTCTTGTAACAATCGCAATACAGATTCTGGAGTATCTAGTCCACAGGCATTCCCAATGTGGGAGTTTTTCGGAGGATAGTTATGAAGGAACAGAGCAATCTTAACTTCTGACCTTTGTTTCTGCTGTAATACAATCCATCGTTTGGCTTGATCGACTAGCTTTTGAGTACCCTCAGTGTACGGTTTGAAATAGTACCCTCTTTCCTCTGAATAGGTTCTCGTCCCTACAATGTGACCATTTAAAATGCCATCCATTTCTGGCAAAGACAGGGAAAAAGATATATCCATTGGCTCTAACCCTTGCGATCGAGTTTGCCAGGTTTCAAAGCTCGTATACGTGACAAACCCCTGCAAGATAGGGATACCTAACGCAGCCATTTCATCACGACTCGCTCCTTGTAAGCCAAGGATGGAGAACTTACATGTATTAATGATGAGAGATATGGTCTCTTTTACCTGATGAGCAAACAAAGTATCCCAACAATCGTACCACCGTAATTGTCCACCGGATTTACTACTGTACTGACCAAATACTAATACCGGTGATAGCCCCTGTTCTAATGCACGATCATACAGTTCGTAAGGGTAGTCTAATTGACCTTGCACCCATTCATCACGATAGAAAAATATACCTACCACAGGACCACTATGATGGTAGTCCTTGCAGTACTTCTCATAAGATGGATACACTTCGCCTTGTCTGCCTAAAATACCTTGATATGGCAGTTCTTTCACTGGTTGTACTGGTCCCATATAGCCCTGTAAAGACAGCATATATTGGCACAACCCTAGAAAATTATCTATTCCCCCTTGGTGCAAATAGGCCTGAATTTGATCGATATCACTATCCGCAACACCATATCTTTGCACATCGGACGCAGAGTCATGGAATAGTAATACATAAGGAACTTGTTTCTGTGTAATATATTTGTGAATCCCTTTTACCAAAGGAGTGTCTAAGGTACTCCCTACATGAGTAAATAGGACTATATCCGCCCCGTCAATAGCATGCTGAATATCTACTAACTCCATATCATCGCATGACAGAAAGACTATGACCAAAGACATAGTCTCATCTGTATAATTCTGTTTTATTTCTTTCGCCCATTGCCAATGTTTCGTCATAGACGTAATGACTACGATTGAATGCTTCATATCATACCTACTAGAAACGATAGGAGTAATTCACATAGTAATTACGTGGTAAGTCCCAATATTCCCAATCGCCTTGTGAGATTACATTTTGGCGATTCAATACATTATTGACATAGAATCCAATAGTTTGTGATTCATTAGGACTGTAATTCACATGAGCATTCACATTGATAAATACCGGATTTCGTTTCCCATCACGATTGAAAGCACGAATTCCCCAGTACGATGCCGACAGGCCTGCTTGCCATTTATCTTTTTCATAATCAAATGCTGCATTCAATTCTAATTTAGGTGCTGTTTGTACCCAGTTTGTCGCTTTTATCTCTTGCTTCTGAGGATTGGAGTAGGATGCACCTAAAGTCATTATTAAATCACTAGTAACATAGGATTTATATTCTGCTTCAATGCCAGTATTACGGAATTCCCCCCCATTGATACGAATAGTTTTACGATTTCCATCAAGAGGGTTCTCTGCCCAATCAAAGAAATTCTTGAATCTCATGTGGTATAAGCTAACACGCCAAGAATCTCGTTTATTTGCTTGCTTGTAGCCAATTTCATAATTCCAACCTTCTTCTGGTTTCAAATTCGCCCCTGGAACTTTAACGTATTCCGAAACATTTTTATTTTCTAAACTTGTAACCCTATTAAAAGTATCATGAATATTTGGCATAGTAAACGCTTTTCCTACATTTGTATAAATCGATCTGGACTTATCGATTTTATACAGCGTTTGCCATTGTGGGGTAAATACGTTTTGATTATTAATAGGGTCATTGATTACTTGATAACGTCCACCAATGGTAGTACTGAAAGATGGAGTAATTTGGAATTCATAATTACCATAGAGAGCCATAATATTACGATCAGCCTTTACCTTCTTATTTGCATCTGATAGTCCTTGATATGCCTCATGTACACCCATTACCCCTAAAACAGCTTTATTCTTATCACCATGTAGCTTCCATGTATGTTGTGCCTCTGTACCCACTTTATAGGCCCCATAATTATATGGACTTTGTACATACTTAGGGGCCGCCAAACTATTGCTTTCGCCCACTAAGCGACGGGTGTTAAAAAATACGGTTGCTTTTGTCGTTGCATCATCAAAAACAATGGATCCATTATTTTTGATGTCTCTATAATGCCAATATTTAGTTTCTGTTAAAGCTGAATTTTTTCCTGTCCATTTTATCTTCGGCAAGGTACTAATTTGTCCATACGTAGAATCACTTTGTTGACGCATATAGTTTATTGTCACATACTTATGCGGTTTTACATTCACCGCTATATTATGGGCATATCCACTATTCCGCGTATTATAATAATATTTTCCGGTCCGGTCAGGGGAGGTTCTCGCCTGCGCGCCATAGTATTCTTTTGATGTAGAGATCTCAATTTTGTTTGTGCCCACTGTGGTGGCATATTTTTTATACCCTTCATTGCCAATGCGCGCCTCAATCATACCGTGTGCTTTCGTTGGTGTTTTAGTGACCACATTCACCACACCACCTAACGCTTCCGAACCATATTGTGAAGATGCTGCACCACGAACGATTTCTATACGTTCTATATTATCCATCATCAAACCATTTAAGCTATTTTTTCCATCTAAATTGATAGGCGCTCCATTAACCAACACTAAAGAGCTTCTATCTAAGCCACGGATATTCGTACGACTTTCCATGCCACCAAATTCTAACCCCAAAGGTCCATAGCTGAACGTCGTAACCCCTGTGGCTTGTCCTACAGCATCAAAAATACTTTTTGTGCCAGAATTTTTTAAATCTGCTTGGTCTAATACAGTCACCGACGCTGGCGTATCTAAATCTTTTGTTTCAAACCGTTGCGCCGTTACCACTACTGGATTCAATACTGTTACCGGTTCTGCTGACGTCATCGCCTGCGCACTCAATACACTCACTGTGGAGCCAAGTAACCCCGCAAAAATTGCCAAACGTAATGCCTTCCCTTTCATCATTATTGCCTCCTAACTGTAGCACTGGCTACTAAGCACGTATGTCCACATGCCCATTGTGGAACACTACCTATTACTTTTTAATTAAAAGTAAAAAACTGCCTATACTCATTCATTAAGTGAAGAAATATAGTTTTTATAATACATTGCCAGTTTATCATAATATAAGTTTCATATCTTAGTAAAATGAATTTTATTTATCACTTTCATATACACAAAAGTCGCCACTATTGAGACGGCTTTCACTATATATCAAACTAACTAATTAGTCGATATGGATACCATGGATTTCTTCAGCTAAACGTTTCAACGCCTCTACTGTACGAACACCTGGTGTAATTTCAGATAATTTTACACGAACAAAATGATTTTCTTGTACCGCTTTGATTGTTTGTAATTGAGGGTCAGCCTTAATTTTAGCTACTTTTTCTTGGAAATCATCATCGTTACGGATGGAGTTACCATAATCAGGAATAATGATATAATCAGGATTTTGTTGTACTACAGTTTCCCAAGAACCTTTCGCCCAAGTTTTGTCTACACCTAAACCACTCATCACATTATCAGCGCCAATTAAACGTAATACATTAGTTGTGTAACCTTCAAATGCTGTGAATGGTTGACCATCTTGGGAGTCATATACAAAGACGCGTTTACGAGGTAAATCTTTTAATTTAGCTTGTACTTTTCCCAAGATTGCACGTTGACCAGCAACCCACTCTTCTGCTTTAGCTTTCACACCAAAGATTTCCCCTAATTTAATCATATCTTGGAAATTCGTTTCTAAATCAGCTTGTGTAGATAAGGCAGATTCTGGAATCCAAATGTTCACATGTTGGGCAATCATTTTATCCGCTGGGATACCTTCTTTGCTGAACGAATCTTCCCAACCTGTAGCGAAGTCAGGTTTAACGGACATGAACACTTCATAAGAAGGCCATTTTTCAGACAATACTTTTACTTTACCATAGGCTTCTTGTAATGGTGGATAGATTTCTTCTTCTTGGAAGGCTGTACCCGCCATTTTATCCTCTAAACCTAATTGCAACATCATTTCTGTTGTAAATTGAGACATGGATACTGCATGTTTTGGCGCTTCTTTCACAGCAAATTCTGTTTGTTTTCCTTCAAATGTTTGATGCCAAGTCACTTCAGTTCCCGTCTTCGCTTGCTCTTTTTCCGAGCCACAGCCTGCTATGGCTAATGCTCCACATACTAAAGCTGTTAATACCAATCCTTTAGATTTTTTTAAATTACGTAACATAATCTTCCCTTTCTTACTAAAATTAGTAATACAAATGATACACCCCATTCTCCATAGATACATGGAATGGCACTTCAAAAATAGGCTCTAGCAACTCTGGTGTTAACACCTCTTGAGGTATTCCCGTTTGCAACACATTGCCATCTTTCATCAACACAATGTGATCGCAATAGCGCGCCGCTAGATTTAGGTCATGGAGAACCACAATACTTGTGCCCAAAAAGTTTTGCAATTCTTTCATGAGCGCTACCTTGTATTTCATGTCTAGATGATTTGTTGGTTCATCTAACAGTAATACCTCTGTTTGCTGCGTCAATGCTTTTGCAATGAACACACGTTGCCGTTCCCCACCCGATAAGTGTCTCATTTCTTCTTCTGCCAAGTGAGACACCCCCACTTGATCCATATAGGATTGGGCAATGGCAACATCTTCTGATGTATAATTTCCAAAATGACTTTTATACGGATATCGTCCCATAAGGACAATATCTTTCACTAAAAAATCATCAATCATAGCATCATGCATCTGTGCTAGCACGGCCACCTTTCGTGAAAAAGTAGGGCCATCAATTGTTTGTAAAGGCACACCATCCAATGTAATTGCATCGGTGGGATGCAACTGACTTAGATGTCCCAAAAGTGTCGATTTACCGCACCCATTAGGACCGATAATAGCCGTCATCTTATGCTTCGGAAATGTGATCTTTACATCATCTAAAATGAGTCGCTTTCCATAGGAAAAAGACAATGAATTTACCTCGTACATAGTCCCTACTTTCTACCCCTGATGGCGGTATCTCGTCATGATAATCCAAATAAATAGCGGTGCCCCTAGTAAGGAAGTCAATACACCGATAGGAATTTCTTCGGGACTATACATAGCCCGTGAAAGTACATCCGCCCATATCATCACAATACTGCCAATGAGTGGTGCAAAAATAAGTAATCGTCCATGTTTAGGCCCCCCAACCATGCGCGCCAAATGGGGAATAATAAGGCCCATGAAACCCACAACGCCCACTTTTGCCACTAAGGTAGCGATAGCCACAGAGGATACGATGACCATAGATAATTGTAAGGATTTTACAGATAAGCCCATTTGTTTTGCTTCTTGTTGCCCTAATAAAAGGACATCAAACTCCTGTTTATACATGTACATATAGAGCATCAACAAACCGATGATGATGGCTGTTAATGGTAAATCTCTCCACTGAATACCTGCAAAACTACCGAGCAACCAAAACATAGCACTTCGTACTTGTGCTTCATGCTTCGCGCCATAAATAATCATCATCGTAATGGATGAAAAAATACCTGTCATCCCCATACCGATTAAGATTAGTTTCACTGGACTTTGGCTACGTCCGACACAGAGTAATACCAGCAAGATAGAAATCCCCGCCCCTAATGCAGCAAAAAATGGCACATTATAGGATGCCAAAAACGGTAAGCCACCCATAATGATGGCAAAAACCGCCCCCGTACTAGCCCCTGACGAGACGCCTAGTACATAAGGATCGGCTAATGCATTTCTTGTCACCGTCTGCATCAAAACTCCTACTAAGGATAATCCAATCCCTGTCAGTACAGAATACAGTAACCGTGGCAATCGAATATCTTGCACAATAGTGCTCAACATGTTCATCTCATCTGTTGGCACTAGACTGGTAAACGCCTGGTACATATCCCACACCGGTATAAAAGAAGCCCCAAATTGAGGGGCTACCACGAGTGAAATGACCAGTAAGATTAGTAATCCTACAATTTTTAATTTCATGTTGTACGCCCTTTAACTATACCCAAAATACGCTTAGGAGTTTCCCTCACGAATGTCGTGTCTCCTACAGTAAAAAAAGAGCAACCTACTAAGGGCGCTCTTTTATTTATACGTATTATACTATGATATTTGACATAGTGTAAAGGTCTTCTTTTGATTTTAAAATGTATACCAAAGCAATATTATCTCTACTTTAATATACCCCGCTCTAACAACAAGTGTCGTATGGTCATAATCGGATTTCTCCACAACATACGAGGTCCACTATAGCGCATGACTTGTCTAATCTTTTCACGATAGGTAGAGGCATAGCAATGTGTTTTGCACATAGAGCAAAATGTTTTCTCTCCCATATGAGGACATTGTTCTACCCTAGCCTCCGCATACGTCATAAGCTCAGCACAATCTTCGCAAAGCTCTCTAGATTTTGTATCATGATGTCCATGACAATATATTTCTATCATGCGGCGCACAGTTTTTAATTCTAACAACCGCTTTTCAGTAACCTCTATTGGTTTCTTGTTTGACTCGCTCATAGGTAATTCCTATACATCTATAGTGTGATTGGTAAAAATGTAAGTAGCATAGCAATAAATATAGCTGGTAACAAGTTAGCCACTCGAATTTTGTTGGGCCACAATACATTAATACCTACACAGAAAATTAAGATGGAACCCACATAAGATAAATTATCAATCGCCTCTGGGGTCATAAGTGGTGCCGCCAAATGCGCTAACCCCGTAATTATCCCTTGGGTAATCCCCACTGGTAAGAAGGAGAACAACGCCCCTTTTCCCATGGAGGATGCCATGACCATCACAATAATACCATCTAGAATACTTTTAACGACCATCGTACTGTAATCACCAGTCAAACCATCTTGAATAGACCCAATGACGCCCATAGCTCCTACCGTAAAAGTCATGGATGCCGTAATAAAGGCATTCGTAAACTGTGGATCACGGCTATTGCCTGTTTTCAACTTTAACCATTCTCCAATGGCAGTAATGCGACGATCAAAGTCGATAAGTTCTCCTATGATAGCCCCTAGCACCATAGAGATAATCATCATCATAGGTCCCGTTGTATGAAGGCTATCACTGACGATAACTAACATATATTGCATTGTGCCACTCATGCCTAACAAAAGGATAATGATACCACACACCATCATAAGCGTTTCTTTTAAATTATCTTTCATACGGTGTCGAATAAAGAGCCCTAATAAGCTACCACAAATAATCAACACCACATTAAGGATGGTTCCCATACCATGCATTGGTTGTTCCTCATCTTTCTAAAAAATCACTACACTATCGTCCCCATCCACCTCGTGCACACGAACTTGCACCGTTTCCAAGTGGGACGTAGGAATATTTTTCCCTACATAATCAGCTCGTATAGGTAGTTCCCGATGGCCTCGATCCACTAATACAGCTAATTGGATCGCACTCGGTCTACCCGCATCCATAAGGGCATTCAAAGCAGAACGAATCGTACGACCTGTGAACAATACATCATCCACAAGAATTACGACTTTATCTGTCGTATCCATGGTGAAAGGAGCTCCTTCCTTTGCCATCTCTCCACGATCATCTCGATACAGAGAAACATCCATTGTTGCTACATCGACTTGAATCCCTTCGATGGCCTCAATTTGAGCTTGTAATCGTTTTGCTAGGTATACACCACGGCGCTCAATGCCAATGATTAAGGCATTGGATAATCCTTTATTACGCTCTAAAATTTCGTGCCCAATACGACGAATGGCACGCATCATACCTGCTTCATCAATTAAGATACGTTCTTCCATAGTATCACTCCTTATCGATTATGCTCTTTTGCATACTCAATACATGCCAAGAAATCTTCCGGCAATGGCGCTTCAAAGTGTAACGCTTCTCCTGTCATAGGATGTTTTACAGATAAAGTTTTAGAATGCAAAGCCTGCCCTACAATAGGGAAATCCATTTTCCGGAACCCATAGAATGGATCATTCACCACAGGATGTCCAATATAGGCTAAATGCACACGAATTTGGTGCGTTCTACCCGTTTCTAATTGGCATTCTATTAATGTATGCTTGCCATATCGTTCTAGTACACGGAAATGGGTCACTGCTTCTTTACTATTTTCAAAAACCACCGCCATTTTCATACGATCTTTAGGATGACGACCGATAGGTGCTTTGATGGTCCCTTTTTCTTCTGCAATATTCCCTTGTACTAATGCATAATAGGTTCTTGTAGCACTATGTTCTTTCACTTGTTCTGCTAAACCCAAATGGGATTCATCATGTTTTGCTGCCATCATCACACCCGATGTATCCTTATCTAAACGATGCACAATGCCAGGACGAATTTCTCCATTAATGCCAGATAAATCTTTACAATGAAATAGAAGTGCATTGACCAAGGTTCCCGAATGATTACCCACTGCTGGATGTACCACCATACCACGAGCTTTATTAATGACAATCATATGGGAGTCTTCAAATAGAATCTCTAGTGGAATGTCCTCTGGTTCTACTGCTACTTCCTGCGCCTCTGGGATGGTCACAAGAATTTCGCTAGATGATGATAGTTTCAAATTCGATTTTCCTGTTTTGCCATTCACTTGTACATGACCCTCTTTCACTAAAGATTGTACATAGCTACGTGACTGCCCAAGCTCTTTCGTGAGGTACACATCTAATCGTGTACCCTCATCTTGAGCCTCTACTATATATTGTTTTGTTTCCATTATTTACCTCACTGTTTCTGGCTTTCATAGGACCAAAAATATAGAATCAACAAAGGCACACCAATACAAATACCAATATCTGCAATATTAAAGATAGGCCATACTCGGAAATCAAAGAAATCTACCACACCACCTAAGTACAACCGATCCCAGGCATTCCCCAAGGCACCGCCTAAGAGCGTCCCTGTACCAATTCGTGCATATAATGGTGCCCTAGCTAATTTCTTACGACCTACGTACATAGCACCTAGCAACAGCACTACGACCAATAACAATATCCATCGTTGGTGCATCAACACGCCAAAAGCTGCTCCATGATTCACAATATAGGTCCAATGAAATACATCAGGTACAACTGGTACAGATTCACCTAATCGAAAATGGCTGCGTACATACCATTTTGCTACTTGATCCAACATGAAAGTCAACATACTTATGATGTATATCATCGTTTACGTCCTCCACGATCAGCCCATTGTTGTAATAAAGCGCCTAAGTCCTGTTCTTTTTCTCGACGCTTTCCACCATTACCTTTGTTTCTATCTCGCATAGGATTCCCTTTTGAGTTTTTCAGATTTCTAGACTCTTGTCTTTCTCCCTTTTGTTGCTGACCATTCTTAGTTTGTGTATCTCCACGAGTGTTTCCAGCACCATTACGTCTATGACCTTGGCGGTTTGGATCTTTTGGCTTTTCTCGCTTCATAGATAAACCAATCCGATTGCGTTTCGCATCGACGGAGATGATTTCTACTTCGATAATATCTCCTACTGCCAACACATCAGATGGGTGTTCATGGTAGGCACAAAATTCGCTTTTATGCAAAAGGCCATTGATTTTTACACCAAAGTCTACAAAGGCACCAAAGTCTACCACATTATGGACCGTTCCTTTTACCACGGTGCCCACCTGAATATCTTCCAAACTCATAATTTGTTTACGAGTCATCGGTGCTGGTAAATCTTCCCGTGGATCACGACCTGGTTTTTGTAAAGCTTCTACAATATCTCGCACCGTAGGTACACCTGCATCTAGCTGTTTTGCCAACTCTTCTACATCCACCGCTTGCAGTTTCGCCTTCGCTGTCTCCAACGTTGTTTTGTTTCGTAAATCGTCTAAGGACATGCCCAATTGTGCTAGCACTCCTTGCGCCACTTCGTAGGACTCTGGATGAACTGGCGTCGCATCTAAAGGGTTCTCCCCTTTACCGATGCGCAAGAAACCTGCACATTGTGTAAAGGCCGCAGGACCTAATCGAGCTACTTTGAGCAATTGTTTACGACTTGTAAACGCTCCATGTTCCTTGCGATATGCAATAATATTATTCGCCACTGTACTAGAAATACCAGACACATGCTTTAATATAGCTGGAGAGGCTGTATTAAGCTCTACTCCTACATGGTTTACTACCGTTTCTACCACCTGATCCAAGGTTGCACCCAATTGTTTTTGATTCACATCGTGTTGGTACTGACCTACACCAATTGATTTTGGGTCAATTTTCACAGATTCAGCCAATGGGTCTTGTACACGGCGCGCAATCGATACAGCGCCGCGAATAGATACGTCTAAATCTGGCAATTCTTCGATAGCCAATTTAGAAGCGGAGTATACAGAGGCGCCCGCTTCATTAGTGATAATATAATGACAATCTAATCCTTCTTCCGCAATCATAGCAGATGTGAATTGCTCTGTTTCATAAGACGCCGTGCCATTGCCGATAGAAATCAAAGTAACACCATATTGGCGAATTTTCTTAGCTAATTCTTGTTTGGCCCTCTCTGCTTGTTTATCACTCATCGTAAGATAGTAAGCTCCATAATCTAGGACATTACCTTCCCTATCAATGATGGCCATTTTACAACCTGTACGATACCCTGGATCTAGCCCCATGATGACATGTCCAGATAAAGGTGCTTGCAGTAATAGATTTCGCAAGTTCGTTCCAAATACTTTTATAGCCTGCTCTTCTGCTTGCTCTGTCATAGCATTTCGAGTTTCACGCTCTAAGGATGGATATAATAGACGCTTATATCCATCAGCAATAGCTTCAGCAATATACGAATGCTCTACCCTAATGTCACCCTGTACAGTATCTACCATATATTGGATAAACGTTTCATCAGGTACTACAAAACTAACTTTTAGAGCTCCCAAGGTTTCTCCGCGGTTCATGGCCAATACGCGATGGGATGGAACTTGCCGAATGGGCTCCTTGTATTCTTCATTGTATTGTAAGAATCCTTGGTTTACTTCTTCTTCGCCTACAAGCTCTGTTTTCATATGTCCTGTTTCCCACATAGCTTTACGCAAATATTGGCGAATATCTGCTCGTTCGCTGGCTTCTTCCGCCACAATATCCATCGCTCCTTGTAAGGCATCTTCCACAGTCGGCACTTCTTCAGTAAGATACTCTACCCCTAGTTTATGTAATGATTCTTCTGTAGCCGTTGTGAACAATGCCTGTGCCAATGGTTCCAAACCTCTATCTCTCGCCATAGAAGCACGAGTTCGTTTTTTCGGACGGAACGGCAAATACAAGTCCTCTAACTCCTGTAATTTCATAGCTTTCGTAATGGCTAAGGACAATTCTTCCGTCAATTTACCCTGTTCCTCGATGGATTTTGTCACTTCTTCTTTACGTTGCAACAAATTACGCAAATATTTCGTACGCTCTTCGATTTCACGTAATTGTTCATCTTTTAACTCACCAGTCACTTCTTTTCGATACCGTGCAATAAATGGCACTGTATTGCCCTCATCTAATAACGTGATGGCTGCTTCTACTTGATGCGGTTTTACCCCTAATTCTTGGGCTATCACTACATGTATTTCCATTCTATTTCCGCCTTTCATACGTCACAAAATCATAGGACAATCCTTCATGCCCTACGCCTGGTATACGCTCTACTTCTATCCATTCTGGCTTTGTATGCTCCATAAATGTCACATCTCCTGTGAAAGCTCGGTGTAATTCCGTCACATACAAACGATCTGCATAAGTCGCTAAGCTAGCATACACTTGAGCGCCTCCGATACAGTACGCCAAGTCTAAAGTCTTCGCTGCCTGAACCGCATCCGCTGGACTATGAAAGACTTTCACGCCCTCATAAGGTGGTTCATAATCCACTTGGGAGGTAATCACCCAATGTTCTCGATTAGGTAGTAAAAACGGTAAGGACTCTAATGTTCTACGCCCCATAATGATAACGTGCCCCGTCGTGCGTTCTTTAAAGTATTTTAAATCTTCTGGAATGCGCCAAATCAGTTGATTGTCCTTGCCTATAACGCCATTCGCAGCCACTGCTACAATCATTGCTAACATAGATAACTCCTTACACAGCCACTGTCATAGATAGTTTCCCTAAATGCTCATACCCTTCTAAGGTAATATCTTCTGGTTTGAAATCATAGAAATTCTTAACATCCGGTTTTAATCGTAACACCGGAGCCTCTAGGGCTTCGTGCTTACGCTCTAATTGAGTACGCAAAGCTTCTACATGGTTCTCATACACATGTGCATTATTGATGACATGCGTGAATTGTCCTGGCTGTAATCCAGAGACTTGGGCAATCATATGCACCAATGCGGCGTATTGAGCCGTATTAAAAGGCACTCCTAATCCCATATCCCCACTGCGTTGGACAAGCATACAATTTAATCGACCATCGGTGACGTCCCATAATGTTTCATAGGCACATGGTTGCAGGGCCATATCTGGTAAGTCCTCAATATTCCACAAGGTCACAATCATGCGACGGCTTTGAGGGTCCTTTTGTAGCATATCCAATAAATTATCTAATTGCTTATATTTGGCAATTTGGTACCCATAGGCCTTACCGATTGTACCATCTTCACGCATCCATTCATCCCAAACTTTCACATTCATAGCCTGTAATTGGCGCACATCATTAGATTGTAATTGCCAAATCCAAAGTAATTCTTTAATGGCCGTTTTGAAAGCCACGAATTTCGTAGTTAAAATCGGAAATTCTTCTGCTAAATTAAACTGCATCACTTGATGCGGTAATTTATAGGTCGCAATGCCTGTACGATTGTTGGCATAATACCCATGATCTAATATATTCTCTATAATCTGTAAATATTGCGTATCTGCTAAACTCATCTATGCCTCCTTGTATATGGAAATACTCTAAACTCTATTTATATTACTAGCTGCCTAAAATGTATATCTACATTTACATTTACATCTATCAACATATGTATTTATAGCTATATATTACCTTTAAACTTGGCTATGATCTTCAAAAATTCATTGCCATATTTGCGTAGTTTCATATCTCCTACGCCTTTTACATTCGCCATATCTCCTAAGGTCAATGGTTCTTTTGCTACCATATCCAATAAGGTAGCATCCGAAAAAATCATGAACGGTTTTACTCCTTCTATTTTTGAAAGTTCCAATCGATGCACACGTAACGCCTCAAATAAAGAGTTTTCTTTAGTAGCTTTCGTCACGCCAGCTACACTAGACTTTCCACGCTTTTGTAATGGTCGATGCTCTCCGACTTCTATGGGGATATCTTTTACTGCTACACGTCCAGCCAATACTTCATGACCCTGTTCCGTAACGGACAGAATAGGATATTGCCCTCCCGAAGAAGTAACATAGCCCATCGCCATTAAACGCTTAATAAAGCCTTTTACATCTTTATCTGCCCAGCGATTTAATTGACCAAATACGGATAAACGGTGTAAACGAAACTTCTCAATACGCTCTGTCCGATTCCCACATAAGATATCTGCAATCATGGTCACACCATATCGTTCTTCTGTATTCCAAATCGTCTGCAATACGGCAGTCGCCTCGGCTGTCACATCCACAGCCACTCGCGGTTCATCACAAGTACTGCAATGATGACATTGATCCCACGGCACTTGTTCACCAAAATAGGACAACATAAACTTACGCAAACACATAGGTGTATGACAATAATCGATCATAGCTTGGAGCATATTCCGCTCAATTCGTTGTCGTTCTGGTGGCAAATCACTTTGGCTCAAAATATATTGATGCACTGCCACATCTTGCCCATTGTAAAGCAAAATACAATCTGCAGGAGCTCCATCCCGTCCAGCACGGCCTGCCTCTTGGTAATAACTTTCCATATTTCGTGGCATTTGGTAATGGATTACATAACGTACATTACTTTTATCAATACCCATACCAAATGCATTGGTGGCTACCATAACCTGCACTTCGTCAAAGGCGTACCGGTTCTGTTGGTACTTGCGCTCTTCATCAGATAAGCCACCATGGTAATAGCCTGCTTTCACACCGTATCGCAACAACTCACGATATACTTTTTCCACATTCGCCCTAGTGGCACAATAGACAATCCCCACATCATTCGGATTGTGTAATACATAATCCCGCACATATTCCATCCGCTTACTTTCGTGGATGACCGAGAAGGCCAAATTAGGACGATCAAATCCCGTAATATGCACACGAGCATTCTCCAATCCTAAGAGCTGTTTCATATCACGTTCTACTTCTTCCGTAGCACTGGCGGTAAAAGCCCCTACTACAGGTCTATGAGGTAAGCTCTTAATAAAAGGTCCTATAGCTGTGAAAGAGGGTCTAAAATCATGACCCCATTGTGACACACAATGGGCTTCATCAATAATCACTTGGCTAATCGGTAAGCTTCTTAGAAATTCACAGAACCCTTCAGATTCTATTTTTTCTGGCGCCAAGTATAATAATTTAATCCGTCCTTCCCTTAGGTAGTAAAGAATTTTATTTTGTTCCTCTCGACTGAGGGTACTATTCATATAGGCTGCTGGCATACCTTGTTCCTTCAAAGTATCAACTTGATCCTGCATCAAGGAAATCAATGGAGAAAAGACAATGGTAATACCCGCCTTTAGCATAGCAGGAATCTGAAAGCAAATCGATTTACCTGCCCCTGTAGGCATGATTCCTAGCACATCTTTGTTCTCTAATAAAGCTGTAACAGGTACCTCCTGAGCGGGGCGAAAATTGGAATATCCATAAAAATGTTGCAATGCTCGTAATGCTCTAGCATCCATATGTCTTTCCTCCTCTCTAACAATATATTCATCGAATCGTATCTGTTTATTATACCATTTTTGTGGGTTAGTATAAACTGTTTACGCTACAACTATCCCATCCTTTCTAGATTAGTTGGCGATTACAATTTATGTGTATCATCTACTACTTAATGTTATAGATAACACTAGAGTTCTATAAGTTATACATTCTCATAATGTATCATAGGCATTCAGTAAAAAAAGCTATTAAAGAATATAGACACAAAAATGTTGGCACCACTCCCAAAGGAGTAGCCCCAACATTTCGTTTACTATGTGTATGTAATTATAAAATATGCATTTGTTCTGATGCATCGAACTCCGCTTGGATTTCTTTGCTTGGCTCATGGTCTAATAAGCTAACTACAAAGATAGCAATGGTAGATAAGATGAAGCCCGGTACGATTTCATACAAGCCGAACCAACCAAATTGTTTCCATACAAGAACGGTGATACCACCCACTAAGATGCCTGCGATACAGCCTTTCAGAGTCATACGTTTCCAAATCAAAGAGATTAAGATAGCTGGACCGAATGCAGCACCGAACCCAGCCCATGCATAGGCTACCATCGTCAAGATATAACTTTGTGGATTCACTGCCATCACGATGGCAATGGCCGATACAATCAATACTGTAGCACGACTGACCATGACAAGTTCACGGTCCCCTGCATCACGAGCAAACACATTGCGATATAAGTCTTGAGATACCGAGGAAGCTGTCACTAGCAATTGCGCAGATGCTGTACTCATGATCGCAGCCAATACAGCAGACCAAATTAAACCAGCAATGAATGGACTAAATAAACTTTCACTCATCACAAGGAATACTGTTTCTGCATCAGCATCTACTAATGGTGTTGTTAAATATACTTTACCAACAAGACCTACCGCCACCGCAGCCAACAAGGAGATAACTACCCAAATCATGGCAATGTTCGTAGCTTTTTTCAACTCTTTCGCATCGGAAATCGCCATAAAGCGTACTAAGATGTGCGGTTGACCGAAGTAACCAAGACCCCATCCTAAGCTAGAAATGATACCCACCACTAAAGTGAACGTATCTTGTTCCGGTCCCCAAATAGACAATCCTGCTGGGAACTCCGTAGCAATTAATTGAGCCGTTTCCACAGGACCACCTAAATACATGGCTGCCGTCACAGGTACCAACAAGATGGCGAAGAACATCATCATCCCTTGGATACAGTCTGTCCAACTTACGGCTAGAAAACCACCTAGGAAGGTGTAGAAAATAACTACTCCTGCTGTAATAAAGAGGGATGTCATGTAATCTAAGCCAAAGATAGTATTAAACAATTTACCACCTGCCACGAATCCAGAAGATGTGTAAATTAAAAAGAAAATAACGATGAAGATAGCTGACACAACCGGCACAATTCTTGATGTATCATGAAAACGGTTTTTCAAATAATCCGGTATAGTTAAACTATTATTCGCTACCTCTGTGTAATTGCGCAAGCGTTTCGATACGAACACCCAGTTCAGCCACGTTCCCAAGGCTAACCCAATGGCAATCCATAACGCCGATATCCCTGTTGAGTAGGCAAATCCAGGTAAACCCATCAACATCCATCCACTCATGTCAGAAGCTTCCGCGCTCATGGACGTGATCCAAGGGCCTAGCTGGCGACCTCCTAAAATATAGTCGTCTAAGCTATTAGACTTGCGGTAATAATATACCCCGATGTACATCATGAGGCCTAGATACAATGCAAATGCCCCAATCACTTCAAAATTGTTGTACACCCTACTCCTCCTTTCCTAATCCTTTCAGCTTTACTTAAAATTCTATAGAATGCTTTTAGCATTAATCTTTTTTATTATATCATAGATTGTATATATCGTCTTTCACTGATATTTTATAAAAAATAAACGCTTTGTATAAAACAAAGCGAGTGCTATCATTGATCTATGTAAGTAGACAATGAAAATACCTAACGCATGAGGACTACCACTCCTCAACACGTTAGGTATCATCAAGTTTCATTAATTCCTAGATGAGCCTAACTCCGAACACACGTTGATGGCTCTCCTTTTCTTAACTATATTATATCGCAAACTACTGCCTAGTCAATTTATATTCCATATATTATTTTATGTTGCATATTGCAATACAACAGTTTATAATTTAATTAATATAGTACATAGAAAGGAGACCATCATGAAATCTGCTAGTGTTAATGTCCGAATTAATGAAAATATAAAACAACATGCTGAGGCTATTTTAGAAGACCTTGGGCTAAGTCGCGCTGTCGCTATTGATTTATTTTACCGACAAATTATATTACATAAAGGCCTACCTTTTGATTTGAAATTAAACACACCACCTCTTAGTACAGCTGACTTCAGCCCTTCCGAATTAGAAGAGATTTTATCTCGTGGTGTTGAGGAAACAAACCACGGTCATGGACGTTCTGCTAAAGAATTTTTCACCACTTTACTAGGAGAATAATTATGGAAACCTATGATGTACAACTTTCATCATTTGCGGAATACAATGTTTTAAATATCTATTGTTATATGGCTGAATCTTTCTCAGTAGAAACTGCTAAACATATTTCAAATAAAATTTATGAAGCTATAAAAAGTTTGTCATATCTACCACATCGATATCGAATTCTAGAGACATCTAAGTATACTAAAAACATATATCATATCTATTCTTTTGAGAAATATGATATTTATTATAGTATCAACGAATTATATCATACTGTTAATATTCTTGCCGTATTAAACCAGCGCCAAGCGCCTAATTATAGTTTGTTCTTACAAGAATTTCCTACAGTATACGGGAAATACATATAGGTTTTTAATCAAAAAGGACCCCACAGGGTCCTTTTTCATTCTCACATATTTTATCGTTTGATGTTATAGAACACATCGCTACCACGATATTGCGCCGTTTCTGCCAACATGTCTTCGATGCGAAGTAATTGATTGTATTTTGCTACGCGTTCGGAACGAGCTGGAGCACCAGTTTTGATTTGACCAGCATTCACTGCTACTGCGATATCCGCAATTGTGGAGTCTTCTGTTTCACCAGAACGGTGAGAGATAACTGCTGTATAGCCTGCACGCTTTGCCATTTCAATGGCATCGAATGTTTCTGTCAATGTGCCAATTTGGTTCACTTTAATCAAGATTGCATTCGCTGTATCTTCTTTGATACCATGGGACAAGCGTTCTGTGTTCGTTACGAATAAATCGTCACCTACTAATTGAACAGTTTTGCCAAGGCGATCTGTCAATAATTTCCAGCCTTCCCAATCTTCTTCTGCTAAACCATCTTCGATGGAGTAGATTGGATATTTTTCGCAAAGTTCTGCATAGTATTCAACCATTTCAGCAGCTGTTTTCACTTTACCTTCACCAGCTAAGTGGTATTTACCATCTTTATAGAACTCAGAAGATGCCGCATCGATAGCAAATACAATATCTTTACCTACTGTAAGTCCTGCTTTTTCAACAGCTTCTGCAATCACTTGTAAAGCTTCTTCATTAGATCCTAAGTTAGGTGCAAAACCACCTTCGTCACCTACACCAGTAGCCAAGCCTTTTCCTTTCAATACAGATTTCAATGTGTGATATACTTCTGCACAATAACGCAATGCTTCCATAAAGCTAGTAGCACCAATTGGCATAATCATGAACTCTTGAATATCCACATTGTTATCTGCATGAGCACCACCATTTAAAATATTCATCATTGGCACTGGCAACTCTTTTGCGTTCGTACCGCCAAGGTATTGGAACAATGGTAAATCATAGGATTCAGCCGCTGCACGAGCTACCGCCATGGATACACCTAAAATGGCATTAGCACCTAATTTTGCTTTATTAGGAGTCCCGTCCAATTCAATCATAATGCGGTCAATCGCCACTTGTTCAGATGCATCGAACCCTAAAATAGCTGGCCCAATGATGTCATTCACATTGGCTACTGCTTGCAAGACGCCTTTACCTAAATAACGTGAAGACTCACTATCGCGCAATTCCACCGCTTCAAATTGACCAGTGGATGCTCCTGATGGAACCGCTGCACGGCCGATAGTACCATCTTCTAAATACACTTCTACTTCTACTGTTGGATTGCCACGGGAATCCATAATTTCTCTTGCGTATACATCAGTAATTACTGCCATTGTTACTTCTCCTTATTGTACTAACAAACTTTCACCACTCATCGCTTTAGGCTGCTCGATGCCACCTAATGCCAACATGGTCGGTGCTAAATCACATAACCGACCTGGTCGCAAGGTCACACCCTCTGGAGCGCCCACTAAAATAAGTGGCACCGGATTCGTTGTATGTGCTGTGTGCGGAATTTCTGTGGTATGGTCCACCATAACCTCAGAATTTCCATGGTCTGCTGTAATTAACAATTGTCCATTCACATCTTGAATTGCTTTCACGATATCTGAAAGACCCGCATCTACGGCTAAAATGGCTCGTTTTGCCGCTTCAAAATCGCCCGTATGGCCCACCATATCTGGGTTCGCATAGTTCAAGATAATCATATCATACTCGCCACTGCGAATAGCAGCTACTACTTTTTCCGTTACCTCTGGGGCACTCATTTCTGGTTGCAAATCATAGGTAGCCACCTTCGGAGATGGTACTAAAATTCTATCTTCCCCTGGGAATATATCTTCCTTGCCACCATTGAAGAAATACGTTACATGTGCATATTTCTCTGTTTCTGCAATGCGCAGCTGACGATAACCTCCCTTGGATAACACTTCTCCTAAGGTATCTGTAAGGAGTTCTTTATCATACACCACAGGTACTGACAAGTCTGCTTCGTAGCGAGTCATACTCGCCACATAGGAACCTTGTAATACATATTTCCGTTCAAATCCAGTGAATTTAGGATCTACCACAGCACGAACTAACTGACGGGCTCGGTCAGGGCGGAAGTTAAAGAACAATATCGTATCGCCATCTTGCATACCTTTGTACCCTTCCACCACGGAAGGAATGACAAATTCATCTGTCGTCTCCTCCGCGTAACTGCGTTCCACAGCTTCATGGGCACAAGAGACTGATGTACCACTACCACAGACTATAGCATTATACGCTAATTGCACACGCTCCCAACGTTGGTCACGGTCCATACCGTAGTAACGTCCACCTACGGTAGCAATTGAACCTAAGCCCAATTCGTTACAATAGTGAGCGATATCATCAATATAAGCCAATGCACTTTGTGGAGGCACATCACGGCCATCTAAGAAGGCATGGATATATACAGTTCTTACGCCGGCATCCTTCGCGCCACGAAGTAACGCTTTCAAATGGTCAATATGAGAATGAACACCACCGTCAGATAATAAGCCCACTAGATGCAAAGCTTGTTTAGCCCCCTCTTCATAAGCTTTCACCAAGATAGGACGGGTGAATAAAGTCCCTTCTTGTGCTTCTTTTGAGATGCGTGTCAATTCTTGGTACACAATGCGTCCGGCGCCGATGTTCAAATGGCCCACTTCAGAGTTTCCCATCTGTCCATCCGGTAAACCCACCGCCATACCAGACGCTTCTAATAAGGTATGAGGACACGTGTCCCATAGGTCTAAAAATGTTCGGGGGTTCGCTTGTACCACTGCATTTGTTGGGTCTTGACCGTCCCCAATGCCAAATCCATCAAGAATGGTTAGCATCACTGGTCCTTTTAATTTTGCCATATTCTACCTCAAACCTACATTAACAGGCCTTAATAATGCCTGTGAAAGTCTCTGCTTCCAAGGAAGCACCGCCCACTAATGCCCCATCTACGTGGGCTTGGGCTAAAATATCTTTCGCATTCTCTGGTTTTACACTACCACCATAAAGAATACGCACTTGTTCTGCAATGTCCGGCGTATACATAGCCGCAATTTTCTCACGAATGCTTTGGCACACTTCGCCCGCTTGTTCCGCTGTTGCCGTACGACCTGTACCAATGGCCCAAATCGGTTCATAGGCAATCACAACTTCCGTCATCTCTTCCGCTGGCACCCCATGCAATCCCATTTCTAATTGGGAATAAATGAAAGCTACCGTTTCTCCACTTTCACGTTGGTTTAAACTTTCACCAACGCAAAGAATAGGGCTCATGCCATGTTGTAAAACAATACGCACTCGTTTATTCACACAGCGATCTGCTTCTTTGAAGATAGAACGGCGCTCGGAATGACCTACAATCACGTAAGATACGCCTAAATCTGTCAACATCGAAGGAGATACTTCCCCTGTATAGGCGCCAGATTCTTCATGGAACACATTTTGTGCACCTACACGAATTTTGGTATCTTCCGCTAAATCAGCCACTGTGCTGATAGCTGTAAAAGGTGGACATACCACGACTTCACAACTAGCATCAGTAACTAAAGATTTTAATTGCTCTACGAATACTGTTGCTTCCGTATTCGTCATATACATTTTCCAGTTTCCTGCAATAATCGGTTGTCGCATGATAACCTCCTACGCCTCTTGTAAAGCTGCAATACCAGGCAGCACTTTGCCTTCCAAATATTCTAAGGACGCACCGCCACCAGTGGAAATATGAGAAATTTTGTCGCTCAAGCCACTTTTTTCAATAGCTGCCACAGAATCGCCACCGCCTACAATTGTAGTAGCATTCGCCTCTGCCACTGCTTTTGCTACCGCATTGGTACCACCTGCAAAGGCTTGCATTTCGAATACGCCCATAGGACCATTCCAAACGATCATTTTCATTGGCGCTAAGGCCTCTGCAAATAACTGACGGCTCTTCGGGCCAATATCTAACGCCATCCAACCATCTTCGATAGTTGTGGCATCCACCACTTTGTGATTAGCAGTTTCACTGAAAGCATCAGCCACTACGAAATCTACTGGTAACAATAAATTAGTATTTGTTTCTTTCGCACGTTCAATTAATTCACGAGCCAACTCAAATTTGTCTGTTTCCACCAAAGATGTACCTGCATTATGACCTTGGGCCGCTATAAAAGTATTAGCCATACCACCGCCAATAATTAGTACTTCTACTTTTGGTAGCAAATTAGAGATAACTTCAATTTTGTCACTTACCTTTGCACCTCCAATGATTGCTGCAAAGGGATGTTCTGGATGCTCTACTGCACCGCCAACATAGCGAATTTCTTTTTCTAACAAGAAACCAGCTCCCATTGGTAAGTATTTCGTAATCCCTTCCACAGAGGCATGGGCACGGTGAGATACGCCGAAGGCATCATTCACGCCTACTTCTGCTAAATCCGCTAAGGCTTTGGCAAAAGTAGGATCATTTTTTTCTTCTTCTTTATAGAAACGAAGGTTTTCCAATACCACTACGTCTCCAGATTTCATTTCTGACACAGCTTGTGCCGGAATGTCTCCAATACAATCTTCTACAAAACGAACTGGTTGTTCCAATAGTTCACTCAATCGTTTTGCGCAAGGAGCTAAAGTAAATTCTGGTTTACGTTCTCCTTTAGGACGCCCTAAATGAGAGGCAATTACTACCTTCGCACCTTGATCAATCAAATGACGCAAGGTAGGTAAGGTCGCACGAATCCGTGTGTCGTCAGTGATTACGCCATCCTTCAAAGGCACATTAAAATCAACTCGAACAAATACTGTTTTGTTCGCTACATTCATATTTGCTAGTGAAAGTTTCATACTATCTCCTATGTCTATCTAATAAACATGCCAAAAAGGGACTACTCTCGTAGTCCCCGGCAGATTATAAGCCTCGTTTGCTCATGTATACAGCTAGGTCAACAATACGAGAGGAATAGCCCCACTCATTGTCATACCAAGCTACTACTTTTGCCATATTGCCTTCCATTACCATTGTCAAATCTGCATCTACGATAGAACTACGAGCATCACCATTGAAGTCTTTGGATACTAATGGCAAATCAGATACTCCAAGAATACCTTTCAACTCACCTTCAGCTGCTTTACGGAATGCCGCATTGATGCTTTCTTTAGTTGCCTCTTTTTCAAGTTCTACTACTAAGTCTGTAACAGACACATTTGGTGTCGGTACACGAAGAGCAAAACCATTTAATTTACCTTTCAATTCAGGTAATACTAAAGCCACTGCTTTTGCTGCTCCTGTTGTAGTAGGAATAATAGACATTGCTGCTGCACGAGCACGACGTAAATCTTTATGTGGTGCATCCAATACACGTTGGTCATTGGTATAAGAATGAACTGTTGTCATCATACCACGTTTAATACCAAACTCTTGATGCAATACTTTTGCGAATGGAGCTAAACAGTTTGTAGTACAGCTTGCATTAGATACAACATGATGTGTAGCTGGGTCGTATTCACTTTCATTCACACCCATAACAATCGTTTTATCTTCATCTTTACCAGGTGCGGAAATAATTACTTTTTTAACGGTACCACCAAGGTGGGCTGCAGCTTTTTCACGAGAACGGAACACGCCCGTACATTCAATCACAACCTCTACACCTTCAGAAGACCAATCAATATTTGCTGGATCACGGTCACAGAATACACGTGTTTTTTTGCCATCTACTACTAGGTAATCACCATCTATTGTCACATCACAGCTTAAATTTCCGTGAATAGAGTCATGCTTGAACAGTAAAGCAGAACCTTCAATATCGCCAGTATCATTAATAGCTACCACTTCCACATCTGGATTATTAAGAGCAGCGCGCATTACACATTTACCAATACGACCAAAGCCATTAATACCAATCTTCACTGCCATAATCAATTCCTCCTAAAATTTCTTATACTACATGAGTTATTATAATTCTATTTTACAAGACTATTGTAGTTGGTGCAAGTTTTTTATAGTTTGACGTAATAGATAACAATAGAGGAAAACTGACATACCTCTATCAGCTTTCCTCTATTGTATGTACTGCAAATTTTCAACTTCAATGACTATATATCTATAACTTTATTAATGCAACACCCTCTTGTGAGAACTATATACCCGTTGTTTCATATGCCAGCAATGATAAGTTCGTTGCAACTCTTGCAACTGTTCAGACAATACTCCTCCTTGCAATAGTGCTCGTACCAACTCAGCAGATTTAATAAATAGTTCATCAATTTTAGCAGCTTTTATATAATTAACACTCCCTTCGTTACTAATAATTAAATCTACCAAACTTACGTATTCTTCCACAATTCCATCATTAAAATTTCTACACTCTAGTTGATTCTGATTAATCGCTAAATTCATACAGGTACAGAGCATGCACATGTAATCCACAGCACCTTCTAATTTTTTCGGTGTTAACCTACAATGCAATTGTTCTTTGGCTACTGTCAAAGACGTACTAAAAAGGATTTTATAAAAACCCGTCTTGTCTAACGTATAACTATATTCGTTCATAGCTTTCTCCCTCATATGCTACTTTTAGTAAATCCATACGTTCTTGCACAAGTTTTTTTACCGTCTGACATAGGTCACCCCCTTCTTTACGCTATGTATTCACATTTTTCTCTCTAGGACTTCCTAGCAGCATCTTTATCCTACATTACGCTTTTTGGGATTTATTATCACCTTGATTTGCATTTATCATATATAATTTTCTACAAATCGTCAATTATTTTTCATCATGAAAGCTATATAAAATAATCATAATAAATTTTATATAAAGCTATTTATAGCTAGTTCTTACCATCTATCCATGGCAAATTACTTCTTACACCCTATAACCCTATCCTTATTCATTAAATAAAACTATCTATCAAAATACAACAAAAAAGCAGATACCGTTTACACAGTATCTGCTAATCGTTGGTGCCGGAGGTGGGACTTGAACCCACACGGTGTTACCCGCTTGATTTTGAGTCAAGTGCGTCTGCCATTCCGCCACTCCGGCTCGTCAACGATATTAGTATACACAGAGGCAAAAAAAATGTCAATCTTTTTCCACTTTTTACTCTATGCCTAAAATGCAAATAAGAATTACATTTTAATATTACTCTATTTTTTACTAGTTACGTTGACTATAGGACTCACATGAATCCACAAAAGCTTTTGCAGCCACTTCACTGCCAGAGAAATTAATATGTAAATAAGAGGCTAAAATATTTTTATGTGCATATCCACCTTGATACGCCTTAGGTTTACGCCCTCCTACTAGCTCAAAAGCCCATGGAAACGGACTTTGCGTAGGTGTCATGGTAGAAAAATGAAATTCATGTCCACGCAAAGTATCCTTAACAGACCCTAAAATACTTGGTTCTAGCATGGTGGCACTTACGTAGCCCACTCGTTGTAAGCTTTGTTGCATTTCACAGGTAGCTGGCACAAGCCCCACCATAGGGTAGGTATTCCCCTCAAAATCAGTCACTGCTTCTGTCATATACATGAGACCACCGCATTCCGCATAGATTGGCATCCCTTTCTCACTGGCCTTGCGAATACTATCTTTCATAGATTCATTTTGCCCCAATTGAGATAAAAACATCTCTGGGAATCCTCCTCCAAAAAAGATGCCATCAACATCTGGTAACGCTTGATCTTGTAAAGGACTAAAATAATGTAACTCTGCTCCCTCTGCTTCTAATGCTGCTAGACTAGCTGGATAATAGAATGAGAACGCTTCATCCATAGCGATACCGATACGCGCTCGTTTATCTATGGACCCTTCTACCTCCACATCATCTACAGATAAATTAGAAGCACTTTGAGCCAATTCTACTAATGCATCCAAATTCACCATAACTTTTACAGCTTCACGAATGGTAGCAATAGCCTCTGTAGGATCAATTTCTGTCACTGGAGTTAATCCTAAATGACGTTCTGGTGATTGCATACGTTCATCTCTGCGAATGGCACCTAGTACAGGGACCCCTAATTTCTTCATCGCTGTCCGTATCATATGTTCATGATTATCTGATCCTAATCGATTTAAAATAACTCCACCAAATTGTACTTCTGGATCATAATCCCGAAATCCTTTAGCAATAGCCGCCGCACTTTCCCCCATAGCCTTACAATCAATCACTAACACTACTGGAGCTTTTAAATCCTTGGCTACTTGCGCAGTGGAGCTAACACCTTCTCGTCCTCCATCATAAAGACCCATCACACCTTCTATAATAGAAATATCAGCGGTCTCCGCTTGTCCCACAAAAAAAGGAATTAATTTATGTGGTGGTACAAGCCAGGTATCTAAATTATAGCATTCTCGTTGACTAGCAATTTTATGAAAGCCCGGATCAATATAATCCGGACCTACTTTAAATGCCTGTACCGCTTTGCCCTGCTCTGTCAAAGCCGCCAATAGCCCTGCTACAATGGTTGTTTTTCCAACACCCGAGTTGGTACCTGCTATAACAATTCTTGGTCGTTGTACAGTGTTCATAATATACCTCTTAGCGATCTTTACGTTTCGCCAAAATTGTAGATAAATAATTTAGTTTTGTATCAGATGGCAAAGCATCTACATTGCAATAAACTTCTTCTTCTGGTAGTCCAACACGAGAAATCATCACAGCTTCTTCTGCCATATCATGTTTGCGAAGTGTTTTTTGCACTTCTGCAAAGTTCCTATATACTTTCATAATAACCGCATCATCAGCTACGGCAAGTACTGCATCAATTTTTTCCTCTGGTGCTGTGGCCGGAATAATCGCTAACACTTCTTCTTTTTCTACGATTGGGTACCCCAAGTGAGAGCCAATTGCACAGAATGCAGTAACCCCAGGAATGGTTTCAATCTCAAACCCAGCAGATTCTACTAAGCGATACACATACATGTATGTGCTGTAAAACATAGGGTCTCCCAATGTTAAGAATACCACTTTTTTCCCTTGCTCTAGTAAGTCAGTAAT
Source organism: uncultured Veillonella sp. (assembly GCA_963518085.1). Lineage (GTDB taxonomy): Bacteria > Bacillota > Negativicutes > Veillonellales > Veillonellaceae > F0422. The sequence continues at coordinate 119,695 of CAUQIB010000002.1, forward strand.
GATTTGGCGTGCTTCTTCCCATCCTTTAGATTGTTCATTATCATCTAGTACCATCGGAAATACAACTGGTACGATTTCTGTATGTTCTTGAATATATGGCTCTGCAATATGTAATGCTACAGATCCATCTTTCTTTTCCGTTTTGGGCGTAATGATAACATCTGCTTCTCCAACAATGCGAGCAGCTTTTACAGTCATCAACTCAGAGTCTCCAGGACCTACACCAATACCATATAATTTACCTTTCATTAGGACACCTCTTTTATCTATCAACATTAAACCCTTATGAATCATAAATTCCAAACTACTATAGCTTATTTAGTATATCATGACTTGCAACGAATGTATACGATACGAGGCAGTGATTCCTCGTATTAAATCGCACAACCATCAACATACATGATTTGTAATTTTACAACCGTTTTTGATATAAACCTTTCATAGCATCTGCCAAATGTTCTGTATAGATAGCTTGAATTTCTGCATATTCGCCAAGGCCTTTTTTGTATTGCACCACTTCATAGCCTGCTCCTCTTAATTCAGAAAGTAGGCTATCTTCTTCTCCGAATAAATCATTCAATGCATGGTCACCACAAACTAATAATAAAGGATGTAAATGTACTTTTTTACGTTCGTGACCTTCTCGTTCCCATTGTGCTAAGATATCTTCCGGGGTTGGAAAATTCTCCAAGGTAGCAATTGATGTATTACGGAAACCTTCATGCTGTAATTTCAATTGTAGAACCGCATAAGATGCATTGCCTACATTAAACCCACCATGACCTACTAAGAATAACTCTTCTGTTGCGGGAATATGTAAAGCTTTGATAAATCGATTAATAAGAATTTGGTAATCATCTGGCACTTCCTCTTCTTGTCCCATGAAATACAAAAGAGGTCTACCAAATACGATTTCTTGTACAGAACCCTGCCCATTGAAAGCCATAATATTTTTACGAAGCTTATCGAACTCTGCACCACCTACTAAATGCGTAGGCTGTACAATAATACGTTCATACCCTTCTGCCACAATTGATTCCATAACCTCAATTTCATTTTGGAATACTATATTTTTCTCTTTTAATCTTTTAATAACAATACGTGATGTGAAAGCTACACGAACTTCATGATTGGGATTAGCTTTACGAATGGCATCTACTACTGGAAAAATTTGATTTTCTCTAGCACTAGCTACCGTAGAGCCAAAAGATGTGACTAATATAATTTCTTTCATATTGTACCTCACCCTTAAATTAAGAATATACTTTGCTTATAGTGTATAAAAAAAATAGAGTTCTGTAAAATAAATATAAGTCATTATAAAAAGAGCTATACCTAGCTGTTGATATAACAACTAAATATAGCTCATTTCTTATATTACTTCACAGTAACAGCGATATCATCATTTTCTACTACCACATGAAGTGTTTTACCTTCTGATGCTTTCCCTTCTAAGATTGCATCAGAAATTGGATCTTCTACCAACCGTTGAATGGCTCGTTTCAATGGTCTTGCTCCCATAGCAAAGTCGGTTCCTTCTGCTACAATTTTCTCCATGGCTTCATCAGATATCTCTAATTCCATACCTTGTTCATGTAATCGTGTTGTCACAGATTGCAACAAAATACGCACAATACTTTGTAATTGTTCTGTTTCTAAGGCATGGAATACAATCATTTCATCAATACGATTCAAAAACTCTGGACGGAAGTGAGCTTTTACCGCTTGAAGTACATCTTTTTTCATCGATTCTTTGTCTTTTCCACTTTCATGTTCTCCTTTAGCTGCTAAGAATCCCATAGCTGCCGTATCTTCTTTAAGGTACTTTGCTCCTAAGTTACTTGTCATAATAATCACTGTATTTCTGAAATCGACAGTACGTCCTTGATTATCTGTTAATCGTCCATCATCCAACACTTGTAATAACATATTAAAGAAATCTGGATGTGCCTTTTCTACTTCATCAAAGAGAACTACGCTATATGGTCGACGACGAACAGCCTCAGTCAATTGACCACCTTCATCATATCCCACATAGCCCGGAGGCGCTCCCACTAAGCGACTCACCGCATGTTTTTCCATATACTCTGACATATCAATACGAATCATAGCATTTTCATCACCAAATAAGTTCGCTGCCAAGGATCTTGCCAATTCTGTTTTACCTACCCCAGTAGGTCCTAAGAATAAGAAGGAACCAATTGGGCGTTTTGGATCTTTCAAGCCTGCTCTTGCACGACGAACAGCTTTTGATACAGCTTTTACCGCTTCATCTTGACCGATGACACGTTGGTGTAATTCTTCTTCCAAGCGTAATAATCGTTCTGATTCTTCCTCTGCCACACGGGAAACAGGAATTCCACTCCACTCAGACACTACTGCAGCAATTTCAGATTCTGTAACCACTAACTTGGCTTCGCTATCTTTTTTGCTATCTTCTTGTTTTGATGCAATGTCAGACTCTAATTCTTTTTCTTTATCACGAAGTGTGGCTGCTCGTTCAAAGTCTTGGGCTGTCACAGCTGCCTCTTTTTCTTTTTGTACTTGTACTAACTCATCTTCTAATGCTTTCACATCTGGAGTTGCTGTAAATACAGCCATACGTACTTTAGATGCTGCTTCATCCATTACATCGATTGCTTTGTCTGGCAAGAATCGATCTGCAATATAACGACTTGATAAGTGTACAGCTGCTGCCAAGGCTTCATCTGTAATTTGTACCTTGTGAAATGCTTCATAGCGATCACGTAATCCCTTCAAAATAGATAAAGCATCTTCTTCACTTGGTTCTCCCACTTGTACTGGTTGGAAACGACGTTCTAGGGCAGCATCTTTCTCAATATGTTTCTTATATTCATCTAATGTAGTGGCACCAATCACTTGGAAATTACCACGAGCTAAAGCTGGTTTTAGAATATTCGCCGCATCCATAGCCCCTTCTGTAGCTCCTGCTCCAATCAAAGTATGAATTTCATCAATAAATACAATCATATCATCATGCGCTTGTACTTCATCCATCACTTTTTTCAAACGCTCTTCAAATTCACCGCGATATTTTGCTCCAGCTAACATGGAACTTAAGCTTACCGAAATAATGCGCTTATCTCGTAATACATCCGGCACATCACCACTGACAATACGTTGTGCTAAGCCTTCAGCAATAGCTGTTTTACCAACCCCAGGTTCCCCGATAAGAACTGGATTATTTTTCGTGCGACGACTTAAAATCTGAATCACCCGTTGAATTTCAGTATCTCGACCAATGACAGGATCAATTTTGCCTTGTTTTGCACTTTCATTAAGATCTGTAGCATAGTCAGAAATTTCACCTAAAGCACTAGCTGTACCTTGTGCTGGATTAGAACTTAGATCTTCTCCACCTACAATAGCATTTACTTTTTCTACCACATCTTCTGGACGAATTCCTTTCGCTGCCAATAATTGCATAGCTACGCCACCACCATCGTACAATAGGCCTAATAAAATGTGCTCTGTACCGATATAGTTATGTCCACGACTATTAGCAGCTTGTTGCGCTAAGTCCAATACATGTTTTGTACGCGGTGTCATTTGTAACTGCCCACCACTATGCGTACCTTTACCAACTGCACCAATCACTGCTTGTTCCAATGCCTTACCTTCTACTCCTAAGGCTAGTAAAGCACGAGCAGACACGGATTTTTCTTCTTCCACAAGGCCTAACAATAAATGTTCAGTACCTACATAATTATGTTTATACTCAATTGCTTTTTCTTGGGCAATAGCTAACGCACGTTTTGCTCCTTCGGTATATCTTTCTATCATTTTGTTCCTCCTTTTACACCTCGTAATAAGGTATCTCGTATTACTTGTGCTCGTTGACTATCACGCTCCTGCGTGCCCATTGACTCTTTTCCCACCAATTTAGTTAGAAAGTTAGGTCTTGTAATGACTAACATTTCGTGAAAGTTCATAGTCACATTTATTAATTTCATATCTATGCCTAGCTGCACATCACTCAATAAAGCCAAGGCTTCTTCTCCTGACATACGGCGCGCATGGGTCAAGATACCGTAAGATCTCCACACTGTATCTTCTATACCTTCTTTGTCTGTTGTCCATAATTCAGATCTAGCTTTTTCTTCTTCTTTTACTATACCTTGTACAATCTGTGAAAGCTGTTCAATTGTCGCCTGCTCACTAATTCCCATAGTTTGCTGATTAGAGATTTGATATACATGGCCCACTCCCTCAGACCCTTCACCATAGAGACCTCGTACAGAAAAGCCCATGCGGATAATACTACGAAGAATACGCTGTAATTTGCCCGTCATTGACAACGCTGGAACATGGACCATCACAGATGCTCTCATCCCCGTTCCTACATTGGTAGGACAGGCAGTTAAGTATCCAAACTCTTTTGAAAATGCATAATCGTATTTACTTTCAATGATGTCATCTACAGCTATAGCTCGTTCATACGCTTTCTCTAACTGCAATCCCAATTCCATCGACTGAATCCGTAAATGATCTTCTTCATTCACCATAATAGAAATACGGGAATCTTCAGAAATAATAACACTACGTTCTTGAATTTGATTAGCTAAGTTAGGAGAAATTAAATGTTTTTCTACAAGTACATCTCGTTCGATAGCACTTAAAGATTCTAAGTTAATTTTTGAAAAGCTTTTACCATAGGCTGTTTGCAAGGGCGTAACCATGGAACGCATATACCCATCAACTTTAGTTAAATCATTGATATCTCCTCGATTGGTAAACGGTATCCCCTTAAAGTTTCTTGCTAATCGAATACGGCTTGACAATACAATACGATGATCTAAGCCGCTTTCTTTCATCCAAGGCGACAACGCCTCATCTAAAATAGTATGTAACATAGATCCTCCTTATATTGATTCTTTAGGCTGTTCTAAAGACTTAATTTCATCGCGAATCTGTGCAGCTTTTTCAAATTGCTCTTGCTTTACCGCCTGAATCAAATCATTTCGTAGTTGCTTAATGGTTTGCTCTACTTTCAAATCTGCAGCCCCTCGTTGGGGAAGTCGACCTTCATATGATGTGGATCCTTGAATACGCTTAATGAGTGGTACTAAATGTTGTTGAAACGCCTCATAGCACTTATCACAACCTAATCGACCTTGATGATTAAATGCAGATATAGTCATTCCACATTGTGGGCAAGCACTCAATTTACTGTTACCTAGCGCACTTTGAGGATACATCACATTGGCAAAAAACTGATTATTGAAAAAGGTATCATCAAACATGGAAGAAAACATAGATCCCTGCCCCTGCTCCTTTTGATTGGCACACTGTTGGCAATAATGATGCTCCTCTTTCACTCCATTCACAATCGATGTCATATGAATATTAGCATTTTCTTTCCCACAAGAATCACATTTCATAGCTTACACCTCCTCATTCACAATGTTCATAATAGCTTGATAGAAACGTTCTGCTGCTTCCTTTCTACGTTCTACTGGAACATCTTGTAAAATTCTAACAAACGCTTCATGCAACATAGCTGCTTCACGCTTTGTAATGCGCGCTTCTTTCATATGTTGAAACAATACCTGGTCAATGTGACCAATTGTAATGACAGCTTCTTCATTACGTTGTGGAGTTTGTTCTAAGGGAATCATGACTTTCGTCCTTACTGGTTTCATGACTCTAGTAATCGTGATAGATCCTCCTAGCCCTCGTCTAGATTGAACAATGAATCCTCTGTCATTGGAAAAACGTGTACTTAATACATAGCTAATTTGTGAAGGAGCACAATCTAATGCCTCAGCTAGTTCATTTCTCCTCAGTGTAATACCTTCCTGTTCTTCTAGTAATTTCGTCAGTATAAATTGTTCAATCTTATCTGCTAAAACACTCATCATACAACCTCTTTCTTTTTATATAATGTTCTATTCACTGCCACTAGTCTATAACCCTTTTAATAACATTCTATGGCAATGAATATACTCATCACTATTTGACTTTTTGTTCTTTTCTATGAGTAAAGTATATCTGACTTTTTGACCTTTGTCAATTACTTTTTTTGACTTTTTGACTTTATTTATAAAAAAATATTGGAGCTACTCTTATCTGTAGTTCCAACATTAACTTTAAAAGCAGAAATAGGTAGCCTTTCATATAGAAAAGCTACCTATAATATATTCTAGCAAACAATATCACTCTTACAAATATCAATTTGTGTTTATGTGTTATGTGTTAGGTTTGTGTGTTTTATATGTGTTAGGTTTGATACGAAGTTTTACTTCACTGTAAGAGTGAGTGTATCAATTATTGACGGCTACCTAATTTGGAGTCCAAGAATAATTGTGCAGAACGGCTATCTTGTGCAAATGTAAATTGATCTACTAAGTCAGTTGCATTTGCTTCTTCTTCTACTTGTTCTTCTACGAACCAGTTCAAGAAAGATACTGTTGCATAATCTTTTTCTTCTAATGCCAATGCATATAAGTCATGGATTTTGCCAGTAATCATTTGTTCATGAGCCAATACAGCTTTTGCTACTTCTAATGGATTAGTCAAAGTAGATGCCGTATTTTTTACATCGCCCAATGTTACTTTTTCATTGTTGCTTTGTAAGTAATCAATGAATTTGAAAGCGTGAGTTAATTCTTCTTGGTATTGTGCACGTAACCATGCAGAGAAACCTTTGAAGTTAGCATCAGCCATAGCTAAGGAAAGAGCTAAATATGTAGATGCTGCATTAAATTCGAAAATTACTTGTTCGTTAAGAGCTTGTGCTACTTTTTGATTCATGTTTTTATACCTCATATATACTTATATAAACTAAATAAAATCGATATCTTCTCATATCGTGATTTCATTATAACAGACTAATCGAAATAAATCAATCTTCTTTTTCTATTTTTTTCGATTTTTTATCATTATTTTTATATTTTGAGAATAACTATATATTACATGGACTGAAATGCTCAATCATTCATGCATATCTCTATGAAAGAGAGTATACTATCTATGCAAGAACTTTCATTATATAACATTATACACATTGGAGGTGAGATATATGATGAGTCTAATCGGTCGCGCTTTTACTCGAGCAAAACAAAATCTCAGTTCTCATAGGGTAAAAGTATATATTGTCTCTGGTTTCTTAGGGGCAGGAAAGACAACATTTATTCAGCAACTCATACAAGAATTACCAGATCCAACAAGAGTTTTAATTTTAGAAAATGATTTTGGCCAAGTGAACTTGGATGGGGCCATTCTTCGAGAAAAAGGATATACCGTTCGTGAACTTACATCTGGATGCATTTGTTGTAGTTTAGCAGGAGATTTCCGTAGAGCTTTAGTAGATATTTTAGACACTCAAAATGTGGATTATATTATTATTGAACCATCTGGGGTTAGCCAATTATCGGACATCCTCGCCATTTGTAAGGATTCATCCGTTGCTAAACACATTGAACTCACTGGTTGTGTATCCATTGTGGATGCCATGCGAGCTCCTATGTATTATAAAAACTTTGGCGTTTTCTTTAAAGATCAAATCGCTTACTCTAGCCAAGTCTTTATTAGCCATCAAGAGGATGAGGATCTGTTACAAAACACCTTGGAAATTATTCGTCACCTAAATCCATCAGCACCTATCTATATCGTGCCATGGAAAGAGATTCAACTTGCAAAATATATTTCTATGTATCCTCGAGAGCAAGCTGTCTCTTCTTTGTCAGCTAGCAAGGATATTGAAAACCACAAAGGTCATCATACAGCTCGAAATCATCCTGAGATTTCTCACCATGACCACATCGCCCACCATGCACAGGCCAAAGATGCTTTCTTAACATGTACCGTAGAATGCACCTTGCCTCGCACCATCGATGAATGGCAAGTTCATTTGAAAGCCCTCATCGAAACGAATACAACTGGTCATATCTTACGCTTGAAAGGATGTATCCCTCTTTCCACAGGTGAGCAAGCTTTGGTACAATACAACGGAAGTGGTTTAGAGATTACTCCTACCACATTACATGATTCATATTTAACCATCATTGGTCCTTCTTTGAACAATGATGCGTTGCAGTCTTTTATTAATGGAACAATGTAACACCTATGAAAACTATCCCCACCTATGTAGTGATGGGCTTTCTTGGCTCAGGAAAGACAAGCGCCATCACTGCTGGTATTGAAAGTCATAAAATTTCAAATGTTCTTCTCTTTCAGTTTGAGCAGGGTTTGCAAAGTCCCTCTCTTTCTGGCGACAGAGTCCATACCTTCTCCATCGATGATGATCACTGTAATACCATCTCCACTTGTCAGCAAATATTAAGAGCCCATCAATATCGTGAACTTTGGATTGAATGGAATGGAATGGGGTCTTTAGAAACTTTTGAAGAACTTTTTCTCCGCTCTCCCTTAGGTGATATGCTAACTATCAAACACATCTATTATGTAACACGTCCAGAGTGGATTACATCACAGCTACCTTATTTAGGAGAAATCCCTCTTTCACAAATTCGTTATAGTGATACTATTATACTTGCCAATACCTCAGCAGAAAAAGCCACTGAATATACTGAGTTAGCTCCTAATAGCACTTGGATTGCCTGTGAAAGAGTAACACAATGGCCATTTGTAAAACCTATACAAAACGCTAAACCTAGATGGAAACAATATGCTATAATTCCTATCCTCTTAGCCTTGGGATATATGTTTTATGCACAACCTAATTGGGTTACTATGACAACGGCCATTCTATTACAGATGATCCCATTCTTACTTTTAGGGACTGGTATTTCTGTCATAGTAGAACAATATACCTCTCCCTATCGCATTGAAAAATATTTACATCGTTCTCCTATTTTCGCTTATATACTAGCCATAATAATGGCTTGTACTATGCCTCTCTGCGACTGTGCCGTCATCCCTATCCTACGTAGCCTAACCCGTCAGGGTATGGCTCCAAAGATAAGTTTATTCTTTACGATGATTAGTCCTTTGGCCAATCCTATTGTCCTGCTCTCCACCTATTATGCATTTCCTAAAGAACCTATGATACTCTGGGGAAGACCTCTATTAGGAATTGTATTAGCTTTTCTAGTAAGTCAATATTGTGGTCCCCGCATATACGGTCGTACCGATGCATTCCCACCATGGAAACAATTAACCTTAGTAAAATCACTATCAAAAGACGTAGGATTTTTTGGAAGATTACAAGAAGAAACCTTACGCCTATTGCCCTTTATCATAATTGGGTCTATACTAAGTAGTGGGTTACAATTATTTTTACCTAAACAATGGTTGCAAGATATATCCTTGTCTGGCTCCACTCTAGTAATCTTAGGTATGATGGCACTCGCCTTTTGCGTATCCATCTGCTCTACCGCAGATGCCATTATTGCCCGGTCCTTTATGAATGTCATTCCTGTACCAGGAATTTTAGCCTTTCTAATTTTTGGACCTTTATTAGACATCAAAAACTACGTTCTATTACGTAATCTGTTCCCCAATTCATTTGTGAAAGTATATAGCATTTCTATTATTCTGGGAACAACAATTATATGTATCCTATTTTCAATCATAGGAGGTTATGCACTATGAAATACATTCCTACCATCAACATCCACGCCGTTGTAGAGATCGTGGCCTCTGCTAGTTGCAGCCTATCCTTGTTATATTTACTAACAACAGGCTCTATCTATCGTTTAATTGCTCCTAATTCCTATATCATCGCTTTGCTATGGGCATTAACTTTACTATTATTATGGAGCACGATTAAAGCGAGCAAAAACATATTCCGTAGATCCTATGGCTCATCGTATCGAAATGCCATCCTGTACGGATTATGTACTTTATTATTAAGTCCATCCATCTTCCATGCCCAAGCCTTTGCTTTACCAGCAGAAGAGCCTGTGGACCAAGTCATTTCCATTACCAAAGAACCGGTTCCAACGAACGATTACAAAAATATTGGCGATGGTATCGATGATACTCATCGACACATTACATTAACATCTAAAAATTATTACGATACAATTTTGAAAGTGTCTAATCACATCGATAAATACAAAGGATATACGGTAACTGCTACGGGCTATATTTCTTATCATGACAAAGCATTACAAGGTAATGATTTTGTATTAGCTCGTGATTTAATGATTTGTTGCGTAGCAGATATGGCTCCATTTGGATTGCCTACAGAATATTCTTCCACTACCCCATTATTAGAACATAGTTGGTATACAATGGAAGGTACTATCGGTACTCGTAACTTCCACGGTGTAGAACAACCATACATCATAAACAGCAAAATTACACAAGCTGATGCTATCGATGGATATATTTTCCCTAACTAATAGTAAACACATATCTTTAGCTATAAGAAAACCACGCATATCAGTAGTATCACTGATGTACGTGGTTTTTATTATAGTCTATTCGTGTTTATTACTATTTATGTTAAAATAAATAATATATATAATCTTATAAATCTTGCCTATACTAACTCAAAAGGAGTACTTTATGAAACGAATGACTAAGGCCTTACTCTCTTCCAGCTTTGCTCTATTTTTATTTTTCTGTATTCAAACACCAGTAAATGCAACTGATGTTTGGGTAAGCTACGACCGGTACGAAAACATGGATACCTATATTATGGATGATACCATTTCGTATGGTAAATCTAAAACTGGTCCTTGGATGTCTGTATCTGTAAAACGAGTACAAAATGGACGAGTAAAAGAAGTATTAACCTGGAACTTTGTCAAGTTTAAAACAGATATGTGGCGCTATTACACTAATACAATGAGAGGAAATAGTTCCGTAGTAAGCCCTGGTAACAAAATTTTCCTATACACAATCAACAACATTGGTTGTCCATATTATATTGATGGATACTACATCTATTAATTCTACACATTTTAAGTATTGCAAAAAGAAGACTTATTTTCTTTATTACAAGTATAAAAACAGAGGAATGTTGACACATGTTGATCAACATTCCTCTATTTTATTAAATATTGTCATATTTTAGTTTTTTGTAGCTTATTATCTATACATACAATAAGTTATATGACTTGTATTTATAAAATGGAATACCATAAACTACACAGAATGCTGCAAGAGCTACGGGTTTCGCTTCTGCTGGGTACTGCCAATCTTCATCATTTGATACATCTATAGTCCGATTTCCTCTTCTACCCCCTACTAAGCTAATCGTTTTATTATCATAATCATAGTCAAACACTAATCGAGAACCATCTTGTGTGCTCTCTGGTAGTCTCAAGCTAGGATCATATTCAGTACGAGTTGTAACAGATAAACGATAGTATGGTGGGTTATAGTTTTCAATAGCTATGGATCGTTTATTCAAGTAGAAAACCGATGTTCCTTGACGATAAATGCGTACATACTCAGGGTCATAAGCCACACTAGCTTCTACTGGAGTTAGTGATAGTGCACCTAACCATACCACCATGGTGAAAAGTAATAGTTTACATAACGATTTCATAAAATACCTTCTCTTTTCTACACCTAGGATAATTGCGCTAACCCTATAATGCCTAGTAAATATATATTCATTTTATCCTATGCACATATAATAGAACAATATGTCAAGCTTGTTTTAACTTCCAATTTTATTCTTTGACCCTATCAAGGCATAGGATCTAAGGTAATTTCCACAAGACCTGCTTGAATATTATATGCAATATATTCACCAGTTGGTAGTACCTTCTTAGCCACCTCTCCACGATTCGGAATATTATACACTCTCATAAATTCAGCTTTACCGTCATCATAACTCAATCCAGATGTATCAAATTGGAGCGGACTCCCCTTAAACATAGTCACAGATGTAACAGTACCTCCACCAAGTCTAATCCACATTTTATAATTCGAGTATTGCCAAATATCATTATAATGGGTTTCATAGGTACTCATTTTTGTTGGATTACCAAATGTTTGTAATACTTCATCCTTTGTAGAGCCGATATGTATTCCTTTAACACTTTCAGAGTATGGTCCTGGTATTTGTTTAAACAGAGCCTGACCATTATACACAATTCGATCCATACTATTCCCTAAAATAGTAAATCCCACAGGTAATGCACGATTTCCTGCCGCTTCATGTATAATTAACTCCCCACTACCAAACTTGCTATAACCTGCTAATTTCGTAACATCTAATACTTGGGCCCCATTAATGTATCCATTTTGGATGTTGAAAACAACTTGACCATCTAGAGTCTTCCATTCTCCAGACATTCTGTTCACTAAATTTTGCTCATACTCGCTGTAATCGTATGCATGTACCCCCGTGAACAGCAAGGAACTTACCGCTAGGCAACCGACTAAACATTTTTTTAGCATCGCACTTCCCCCTTATGAAATACAAATGATATATTATCTTTATTATACCGTACCTATTTATAGGTGGTCAATTGAATACGGCCCTAACAATTTTTATTAAAAACTATACATTGTATAAACTCTTGTACTCCCACGCCATAAAATATTTGAATACATGATGCATAGAATAGGTTGGACATATACTATTCGAGATAATTTATGGTACTATTAATTCATTTTACAAACAAAAGCCATACTCAATCTGATAATTCAGATGAGGTATGGCTTTTTAATATATCCACTAGAATTTATATTCGACAGCTATCTTAGTATAATCACCTAAGTCAAATTTTTCTCCTCCGTATAAAGTATCTCTACTATGAATACCTTTTGCATTAAATGTATAAGATGCATATACATTAACATTCTGCACTGGTGTATATCTACCTCCTACAGTAAAGCTTTGTACACCATCTAAATAACGATCTGGCAATGAATTAGTTCCATTACCACCGATAAATGATCCATGCTCAAAGTATTTATAGTCTGCATATGCATTCCAGGAACCAGCATGTTTCTGTTCTGGATGCCCCACATCTAACCGAATCGTCCAGAATTTAGGATATGAACCAATGCGTCTACCTTTAGAAGTAATAACACTATTATCATAGGTGTATTGATTTTCACCATTTAAATATTTACCAAAAGATGTTCTATTTTGCCCTATATCTCCTGACACAGTTAACGTATCAGATGGCTTCCATACTAGTCCTACTCCGATCACATTAGCTATCTGATTATATTGATATACATCATTTCCAGAAGTATTCACATACTGCAATGTATGAATCGAATCCTGTATTGATCGCATATACCAAGCTTGTACACCCCAGTGATTATTTATTTGATGTTTGAGTTGTGTAAAGAACGCTTTATTAACAGATGGAATCGTATCTTGAACAAGTACATTACCAACAATAGGAACACGGTACCCTTCTTGTTCCAATAAGTGTAAAGGAAGTGAACTATTATTCTCTGGTTTCCAAAGCTCACTCGCTAACAACAATAAGACCCGTTTAGCTAATGGGGAAATATTACTTTTCACGAATCCAGTCGCTCTAGACCCATTAGGTAGTTTCTTAGTCAATGTCATCCATGCTGTATCTTTATTCCAAAGCGATGTAATTGCTTTTGCTTTCGCTTCCTCTTGTGTCATACGAACAAATTTGAAAGCATCAAACTTAGATGAAATGATTCCACCGTACCGTCTACCACGATTCGTCGTTCCCAAATCCTCTAGCACATCATTTCCTAAATAGGTTCCATATCCATAAAAATCTGAATGTAATTTATAGGAACCATCCTTTAACAAACCAGAATTAGATACATACCTGGACCAATCCTCTTTATTTTCTCCTACTTGCATTGTTACATCCCAAGCTTTTGTAGCATCTTTTTCTAACAATGCTGTATCATTAGAAGCGCTCTTAGTATATACTTGCGGCAAGTCCGTAGTCATATATTCACCTACAACTTGACCAGCCGTATTAGTAACAGTCACTTTCCTCCATATGAAACTATTCATATAGTATTGACCACTTCGATCATGTAATTTTTCATACAATTTAGGGTCATCTTTTTCAATGACCTTCATATATGTATCTATAACTGCTTTTTCCTCTTCTGGAGATTGAGCTGCTTCTAGTTTATCCCGTAGCGTTTTAAAATTATTTACATGCACACTACCATCTGCATACTCTCCTGTTAAGCCCGCCTTATCAAATGAACCTTGTCCTAACCATTCATCTTTTGTTGGTGGTCTACTAAATGATGTTTTAACAGCATGTGTATAAGCAGAATCGGTAATACCCGTACTACGACGGAAATCTCCATATCCCATTCGTACTTCTGTCATCGGGCTTGACCATATGGCTCTCACACCATCATAGGAATCATTAAACCAGTATCCAGTCGTGCCAAGGGCTTCATATAAACGACCAACCGACCATTTCCAGTCATTCTTATGATGATTGACTTCTAATCGTTTTACCGTTACTGATTGTATGCCTGCATGCGTTCCAGCATCAATTGACTGTTCTTTTCCCTTATATGATTTAGTCTCTACCGCAACATCTATCGAGGTATCTTTAGTCACAGTTCCTTTCACTCCTACCTGTACTGAGGAACTATAACCATGATTAGCCTTTTCTAAATAATTTTTATATGCATCTCCAATGGTACTTGTTGCTGTCACTCTAGCCTCTGTAGGTTTTTCTTTACCTGTAAAACTACTCCACGCACCATGATAGGACCCGTAAAATGTAAGAGGTTCTTGGATAGATTCTTGACGGATGAACCAATTCAACGGCGTATTAGAAGCTTTCTGTGATAACCTTGTAATTCCTTGGTAGCTACGTTCACTACTATCCGCCCCAAATTTCATGTGTAAACCTACTTTATACATTCGCTCTTGATAAGCTTGGGCATCATCACGATGATTAAAGATATTATCAACACCTATGTAGGCAAGGGAATCTTTTCCTATTTTCTTTTGGATCATAGCATTCCAAATAGCAAAACTTTTACTTTCGTAGGTTTGTTTCCCTTTTTCTGCAAAAGCGTATTGTGAATCGCCATTGCCCAAATCATTATGTACATAGTTACCATTATTAGCAATAGTATTACTATCTAACATATGAATATAGTAATCTCCCCAAAGAGATGCTTGCCAACCAGATTTTTTATTTTCATACTGCAATCCTATATCGATTTTATGTACAGGTTTATTTAATAACTGTGCCGGCATCGTTGGGTCACTGATATTACGAGCATGTAAATAGGTATAGCCGAGTCGTGTAGAAAGGTTAGTGTTGAGGGCATATTTTATTTCTCCTTCTACCCCTGTAATTTCAGCTTTCCCTATATTTTTAAAGCTATAAATCATATCTGGAGGCATCATCCACGTATTCTTACCTGCATCTGGATTAAAATTCATCAACTTCCCGGTAAAATAGGTTGTCATATAATTTTTTATATCATTATGGAACACCATCATACGACTGTGTAATCGTTTCGTATCATATTCAAAACCAAGGTCTACATTGATAGATTTTTCTGGTTTTAAATTAGGATTGCCAATCCAATAATAACCTAACTTACCAACACCAAAATCATATGGCATCCCTGCATACATTTCCCAGTTATAGTATAATTCCCCCATACCTGGTTCTGTATAAGCAGTTCCCACATTGGTTTTGATTCGATAGTTTCTATTTCCATGTACATAATGAGTTAGCCCTAAATTAAATGTCACTGTATTACCGAATAAATTACTATTGTCCCATCGAAGGATAGGTGTGAAGAAGGTATTCTTATTTAACTGCCAAAAATCTGAAATGGCAATGTTCATTTTTCTAATATTTGAAGTACCAATAGTCTGACGATTTCTACGACTTGTTCCCTCTTCTGTAAATGTTTTCCCATGCCATTTTAACGTTTTTGCATCATAGTATCGACGCATAATAATATCATCATCTGGCAAATCACCATCCTCATTAGGTGTTCGTAGACTTTCATTTTCAGCACGCAATTCTTCTGCAAATGTATGGATTCTATCTTCATCTTCTACATCATTGGTATAATCCTGATAGGTATAGCTAGGAATGACCGCCTTCCCTTGATGATTTTTATACCCATATAATTCATAAGCCTGATCATATTGTGGTATATCTGCTTCATCACGATACAATGCATAATCATAGACTTTGGAACTAGGCTCACCAACACCTTTATCACTATGAAGATTTTTATCAAAGTCCCATGGATTTATATATCTTGTATATATAGATTTCGCACTTTTCAACCGACTACCTGATCCGTTCTCTTCACTATAGCCCACTCGGTAGGATAAAAAATGATGGTTACCTACTTGTTGATTTAAAGTAGCATTTAATTTCCATTCACGGTGCTTCACATCATCAATATAATGCAACGTATTTTTGCCTTCATAGGGAGAAAAGATAGCGGTGGATGAAATCGTTTTATCAAATTCTTTCTGATTATAAATAGATAAATCAACTTTCCAGTCTAGATTTTTTTGATTATTTCCTGCGTATGTAAGTTGATGTCTCCATCGTTCTATATTTCTTCCATAATGTACTACTGGATCAGGAGCATCATTGGAATGTTTAATATCCCTATTTGTATCTTCCTTCCAATGTGTAGACTGTACACTGAAATGATGATTTGCATTGGCATCATACTCAGCATGAAATCCTAGCTCTTTAATATCTCCATAGTATCGTAATGCATTATGCACACTTCCCGATTGATTCATGGCCCCTATAAATTCTTTTTGACTATAAATAGGCATAATATCCCGTTTACTACTATATAAAGAAACTCTACCTTTCCCTATATTTCCGGAATTAGCTCTAATAAATATATTCTTATAAGGTAACACACCATGATCGCCTCTTATTCTACGTCCTTCTACATTCAACTCCAGTTGACTATGTTTAGTCGGTTTTGCAGTTACAACGTTGATGACGCCCCCCATGGCATTCGCTCCATATTTAGCCGAAGAAGCACCTCTAATAACCTCAATACGATCAATGGACTCTGCACCTAAACGTTGCAATTCATCCCCTTGACCTAAATAAGCTTCCATCTCTCCCATCACTGGCTGACCATTAATAAGTATTAGCGTATGACGAGGCTCTGCTCCACGAATTGATAGAGCCACTCGACCCATAGCATCTACAGTTCGACTTACCCCAGTTTCAGTAAAAATAATATCTTCCACAGATTTAGCTTGCTTGTTAGCAATATCTGCTTTTGAAATCACTGTTGTTGATAAACTTTCATCTTTTAAACTTTCTATAATTGGATTTGCACTTACATATACAGAATCTGCTGTTGCACCTTGCACACTGCTTAATGAAAGTAAACACCAAGATGCTATAGCTCCTGATATCCATGCTCTCTTACTTCTATACATTTACAACACATCCTTTCATAAATTAGTAATGATTATCATATTTACTATATGCCTTTCAAATAGGTACTGTCAAGAAATAAATCATCCCTCTTATAAATTATTAAGGCTATACAATCTATAATCTGTCAATTGTAGTATAACAGCACAAAAGCCATACCCCTATCTGTTTCCAGATAGGGGTATGACTTTTCTATATCAGCAGTTATATAAACTACTTCTCGTATGTCATGATTATTGTGGCAAGTTACCCACTTTATCAAAGAGTTGTCCTGCTTCTTTGATACGCTGTTCGCTACCCATGACAACGATGTGGTTATCTTGTAGCACTTTTTCAATGACATCTGCTAATCCTCGTAAGTCTTCTACTGTTGTTTCCAACACTTGTTGACGGAAGGCAGTCATATTTTCTTCATTGGTCTTGCCAAAGTATAGACTCATAGCACGAGCTCCTTGTAGGAATGGCGTATTAGATACATCTAGTCCACTCATAGTACCAATAATATATTTACGCATTTCTCGTGGAGATAACTCTAATTCACGCAAATAGGTCGGCAATCCATCGTACACTTGTAAAGTATTTTCTAAATTTGGATCACGGTAAGAACAGAATACCATATTCCCATTATTATGGAAATTAGCAAAAGCTCCATAGGCTCCACCTTGTACACGAATCAAATTCCATAAATAATCGTAGCGCAACATAGTTTCTAGGACACTCATAGTACCTGTATGTGTACCGCCATGATCACGGAAGTTACCACCTTTTGCCACATATTGTACCTTACCAGATGTAGCTAATCCTTCGTTCACATAGGATTGAGTCATAGTTAGCTGTGCTTCCCAACTATCATCACTCAAAACATTAGTAATATCATCTAAGTGTGCTAAGAAAGTTTCTAGTTCTTCTGTAGTACCTACAAAAGATACTTCCAAATTATCTTTACGGAATAAACGTTGTTGTACTTTCACCAATTGTTCTGTCACAGCAGCTAATAGTGTTTCATTGTCTAAAACTTCTACTAAACGGCGGAAATAGCCTAATGTGTCTTGGTCTCTAAATTTACCAACTTTCGATACTTTCGCCATGAGCAAATTAGTAACAATCGTATTACCACGACGGAAGGCTTCTGTATCCCAGATGGCTTTTCCTTCTTTTAATAATTCTACAAGACGTTCTTGGCTATCAAATTTTGTGCGCCCTACAATTTCTCCAAGTA
This sequence comes from uncultured Veillonella sp., assembly GCA_963518085.1. Classification (GTDB taxonomy): domain Bacteria; phylum Bacillota; class Negativicutes; order Veillonellales; family Veillonellaceae; genus F0422. The sequence continues at coordinate 138,235 of CAUQIB010000002.1, forward strand.
GAGATGTTAAATGACTAATATTAGATGCTAAAGCTTTACTACGAACGACCGCTAATGGTACAAATGCATCACGTTCATTATGGATAGACACAGGCAATACATCCATCGTATACCCACCTAAATGTAGATTAATTTGTTTTGCTACTTCTGCATAGGTAAAATGTTCTGTATCTAGTCGACCTAATACATCTGACAATAACTCTGCATAGAATAATTCATCTTCTTGCAAAGATTCCATATTGAAGTACAAGCTAACATAATTAATCCCCCGTGCAGGTACATCAATATGATGAACACGAATCCCTTTATGGTCGATTTCACGACGTGGCGTTACTTCTACGACTGGAGAAATGTCAGACAACTCTAATAAAGGAATGGTTGCAAGCGCTTCTTCAGAGTCCACAGCTTGTTGTATTTCTTTTAATTTCGCTGTTTGGTCGATAATATGGGCAATTTCTTCTTCACTCATATTCGCTTTAATATCTGCCAGTTTAGCAGTCTCTTCTTGTTCTTTTTTCTCTTGCAATCCTTTTTCAGGGTACAAAGAAACTAAACCTTTATGCGTGTTATCTAAGATATAGGTACGCAACAAATTTTCATAAAAATCAGTAGATAAGCCTTCACGAAGTGTTTTCAATACTGGTTCATATTGTAACAGCTCAATAGGATCTTTGTCATATAGCCAATTATCCATCACTCGTAATCCGTAAGCAAGACCAATTGGTCGTCCTCCGAAATCTGCTTCACGTAAAATGAACTCAATACGATTTAAGGATGCTTCTAATAATTCCTTATCTAAGCCTGCATCCACTAATTGGCGTAATGTAGTTTCCACCACTTCTTGCAACTGTGCTTGTTTTTCGATTTCAGAACCAGTTACACTAATTTCAAATAATGGCTGACGAATGCCATCCATGTAGGAGCCGCTTACATCACTACCAATATTGGCTTTCACTAAGGCTTCTTTCAACGGTGCTGAGCCAGATGTAAATAAGGCATGATTCAACACTTCAAACGCTAAGCTTTGGGTAAACGTCATTTCTGGGAATACATAGGTTAAAGAATGTATGGCTTTACCCTTATCACTTTCATCATTGCCAATACCATATGGGAAGGATGCTACTACTGGTTCAGATAAAGGCTCTTGCATAGCAATAGTAGAATCTACTTCGATGGCGTGGAAGTTTGACAAATATTCCTTATCGATGAATGCCAAGGTTTCTTCAATATTCATATCTCCATATAAATAGATATAACTATTAGATGGATGGTAATAAGAATCGTAGAAGGCTTTAAAATTTTCATATGTCAAATCTGTAATGTTATCAGGATATCCGCCAGAATCATGACCATAGGTAGTATCGGGATATAACAACTCCATTTTATGATGATCTAATTGAGAATCAGGTGAGGAGTATACCCCTTTCATCTCGTTGTATACCACACCTTTGTATGTCAATAGATCTTCTGGAGATTCTAACTCGTAATGCCATCCCTCTTGCATCACAATCATCGGATCCTTAGCTACACGAGGATAGAATACAGCATCTAAATAGACATCCATCAAATTGTGAAAGTCTGCATTATTTTTACTTGCCACTGGATACACTGTTTTATCAGAGTAAGTCATAGCATTTAAGAATGTGTTCAAAGAACCTTTTACTAGTTCAACAAAAGGCTCTTTTAACGGGAATTTACGAGAACCACATAACACAGAATGTTCTAAAATATGAGCTACCCCTGTGCTATCATGTGGGGGTGTACGGAATGCTACATGGAATACTTTATTTGTATCTTCTGTATCAATATATAACAAACGTGCACCAGATTGCTCATGGTGTAACATATAGGCTGTGCCATTTACCTCTTGAACAGGCTCAATTCGCTCTACACGAAAGCCTGCATAGACTGTATTTAACTTCATAATACCTCTTTTCTATCTACTAAACATGCAACGGCTCTCCCTAGCGCACTAGTTCAAACCGTTGTTATATATGTATAACATTTTATCATAATGCTAACTCATTATATCATGTTCTCATTGAGAATCATAATACAAACAAGTGAATCAGAGCTGCAAAAATCCAGATCAAGGCTCCCCATTTATAGGCTTTTTTCCCAACGCTAAATTCTATGCCACGACTCATATTATATCTCGTTACTGCATAAGGAATAAGAATGTACAATACCCATGCCAAGACCATGTAGGAAAACTCTAATCCATACCGTACATGCGCAGATAGTAACCCTACGATGAATATGGTATCCCAAATCCAGCGATCATAGACCGCCTTAGGTGCTTCTTGTCCTTCTAAGACGGGGCGTAAATGAGATACTGATACGATTTCAAATACTTGTACAACTCCTATACCTAAAGCTATGGCAAGAATGGTTTGTACAATGGTCACACCATCAATGCCTAATAAGGAAATATTTCCTGTCACCCCATATACAGCTACCACAATCATACCCAATAATTGTAATGCCTTTGTGATTTCTTCTTTTTGTTGTTCTTTCACCGTGGTTCGTGCATAGAACATATGTTGAAAGGGTGTAGAAATCCGATTCAATACTAATGCCACAAAAATTGCCATCATAGAAACCATGTTATACCTCCCCTAAAAATACTGTTAATAAACGATTTAACTCAATTTGGTCATAAGTGCCCATCAGTTCACGTGCAGAGTGCATAGATAACAGTGGTAACCCTACATCCATAGTTCGCATCACCAGTTGCGCTGAAGAAATAGAACCTACTGTAGAACCACCTGGAATATCCGAGCGATTCACATAAATCTGATGCTTAATGCCATGGGTCTCACATAAATCTGTCACAATCGCTTGTGCCACCGCATCTCCTGCATAGGATTGAGAACTAGCAATTTTTAAAACTACACCACCATTCAAAGTTGGATAATTAGTAATATCGTTTTTCTCACCATAATTAGGATGATAGCCATGAGCCACATCAGAAGAAATCATAAAGCCTTTTGCAATGTCCGCTTCACAGGCCTCCTCTGAAAGTCCCAAGGCACGGTACACTCGGCGCACTACATTTGGTAATAACAGGGAGGCACCCCCTTGTTTTGTACGACTGCCCACCTCTTCGTTATCAAATAGGAATACCATACGAATCCCTGTAGCATTTTGTTCTTTCGCACTTATAATGCCTTGCAGGCAAGCATAACAGGATGTAAGATTATCTAACCGTGGAGCACTGATATATTCCGCATCAAAGCCTACCGTTTCCACTGTATCTGTATTATATACGGTTAACTCATAGGATAAAATATCTGCCGGTTCACAGCCGATGTCTTCGGCCAATAAAGCTTTTAATACGGTCTTGTCATCTTCATAGTCTGCACCTACACCACGCATTAAAATAAGTGGTAACATTTCTTTTTGCTTGTTAAAGACAGCCTTTTCGTTGACTGTACGATTCATATGGATAGCTAAACTAGGGATAGTAGCCACCGGTTTTGCCATATCTACATAGTGCGTCTCTAGTTCTAGACCTTCGCCTTTTGTCACTACTACACCAGCTAAGGACAATGGCCTATCAAACCAAGTATATTGAATTAATCCGCCATAGCTTTCTACATTAAGCTTACCATAGCCTTTGTCAGTAATCATCGGATTAGGCTTCACCCGGAACCCTGGAAAATCGGTATGGGCAGACGCAATACGCAATGTCTCTCTAGGGTTTTCTCCAATATGGAATGCCACCAAAGTGGTACCATATACATCAATCACATAATCTCCTGCAGTTAAGTCCCATTCTTCATCCATGGATAAAGGCGTAAAGCCTTGTTCTTCTAGTCGTCGATAAGACTCCTCCACCGTATGATACGGTGATGTGGAGCTTTCAATATACTCAAAAAAGTCAGCGTACATAGCTGTTACTTCGTTTTGTTCACACATAATTCCTCCTATGAAAAATACCATAGGTACAACGTACACTATGGTATTGTCCACGCTTACTCTGGTAAGCCTACTGATTCTAAATTTGTTGTTGTAATCGTTTCAATTTCACCAGCGTCGCACAATTCTGCTACTTTTGGATCGATTGGTAATCGACCTAGCAACAATAAATTGTATTTTTTCAACACTTCATCAATGTGACTTTCACCAAAGATTTTATAATCTTTTCCATTATCTGGGCAATGGAAGTACGCAAAGTTTTCTACCACACCAATGATAGGTACTTGCATCATATCCGCCATTTTTACCGCTTTTTCCACAATCATTGACACCAAATCTTGCGGAGATGTAACCACAATAATTCCATCTAATGGTAAGGATTGGAACACTGTCATTGCTACGTCACCCGTTCCTGGAGGCATATCAACGAATAAGTAATCTACATCGCCCCATACTGTATCGGAGAAGAATTGTTTTACTACATTGCCTACTATAGGTCCTCTCCAAAGGACTGGATCCGATTCATCATCCAATAATAAGTTTACAGACATGACTTTTACGCCATTTTTAGACACAATAGGATACATCAATTTTCCATCATCACTACGTACTTTGTCTTTCAAACCAAACACTTTTGGAATGGATGGACCAGTAATATCTCCATCAAGAATCCCTACAGATTTGCCTTTACGGGATTGGCTCACCGCCATTAAGCTTGTCACTAAGGATTTACCTACACCGCCCTTACCGGATACAATACCGATCACCTTTTTTACATGACTTCTATCATTTGTTTTTACTGTTACATCTACTGGTTGTTGTGTGCCGCATCCACTAGAGGAAGCGCAACCGCTGCAACCGCCGTTATCTCCACATGCCATAATAAACCTTCTTTCTATATGTCTGAAAGTCCTAAGAACTTTCTCTACCAAAACAATAAATGCCATTCACACCTGTGAAGGCATGTATATCCTATATATCTATAGGTATATTAATATTATATCATAGGATACAAGTATTTTGTAACACCCTCCTATAAGATAAGCGCAACATAGTCGCGAATAACTAACACAGTTATCCTACGTATGTTGCGCTTGTAATTCATCTATATAACATACATGTACGGTGGAAATGACTAGTTCCCACAATACTCACATGTCAATTCTCCAATGATTTGCATGCCTTTTCGGATATCTTCCAAAGATGGCACAGTATAGCTTAAGCGGAAATGTTGTCCATAAGGAACTCCATCCGCTGCAAAGGCTCCGCTTTTTACAATACCTACTTTTCGAGCAATGGCCTCTTCAAAGAAGGCGTCACAGTCTACATAGTCTGGTAAGGTCATCCATACGAACATCCCTCCCGTAGGCTCTGTTAGATGTACTTTAGAGCTACCAAATTTTCGGAATGTATCCAACATAACTTGGCATTTTTCTTGATATACCTTACATACTTTTTGAATCTGTTCATCATAATCGATATGTTCTAATAAATGACTCACTACACGTTGTGTAACTAGCGGCATTTGACCATCGCAATTATTCTTCATCACTTGGATAGCTTGAATCACTTCACTCGGACCATACAAAAAACCAACCCGTAACCCTGCAGAAATCGTTTTAGAATAAGACCCTGCATAGATCACTCGATTGTCCGTATCCATTTCTTTGAAAGTAGGCACTCGTTCACCACCGAAGCGAATTTCACCATATGGATCATCTTCGTAAATGAATAAATCGTAAGCTTTCGCAATCTCATAAATGGCTTTTCTTCGTTCTAATGGCATGGTGATACCTGTAGGGTTTTGAAAGTTAGGAATCAGATACACATATTTACCCTTCCCAGATTTTGCCACTTCTTCCAAAGCTTCTGGAATCATACCCTCACCATCTGTAGGAATACCCACAGCTTTGACTCCTAGACTACGCACTGCGTTGATAGCACTTGTGAAAGTATACGCATCCATGTACACTTCATCGCCCGCATCACATACTGTACGTGGTACTAGCCCTAAGTCTTGACCGGCCCCAATAGACAATAACAACTGTTGATTTTCTGTAGGCATGTGATGAACATGTATCAAACGTTGCAATGTTTGCTCTGCTAACTTCGCATCTCCTTGCATGGGGCCATATTGTAAAATTTCTAATGGATTTGTATGTACAATGTGGTCAAAGGCCGCTTGAATTTCCTCTACAGGAACTACTTCACCTGCTGGATTTCCTATACCAAAGCTAATGAACCCAGGAATCCCTGCGCCACGTTCAAACACATCTCGAATGAAATTAGGGCCCTTACTGATGGACCGTTCTGGCAATTTGAATGCCATAAGAATCACTCCTTTTATATCTAGTATTTATAATATGATAAACAGGAGCAACAGCGTTGCTCCTGTTTTAAATCATATCACCTAGTTTGCTACATGCGCTTGTTCTTCAATGGTCAACAAGCAGTCGCCACTTTCGATACGGCTACCTTCACGAACATGGATAACACCAACCACACCAGATACTGGCGCTGTAATAGTAGTTTCCATCTTCATTGCTTCTGTCACCACAAGAGCGTCACCTTTTTTCACAGCTTGACCTACTTGTGCCACAATTTTCACCACAGAGCCAGACAACGTAGCACCTACTTCACCTGGTTTAGTTGGGTCTACTTTATGACGAACTACACCCGTTGTTTTAATGTGTTTATCGTGAATTTTAATCGTTCTAGGTTGGCCATTTAATTCAAATAAAACGTAACGATTACCATCTTCGTCCGCTTCACTCATTTGAATATATTTAATCACCAATGTTTTACCTTGTTCGATAGTAACTTCTACGCTTTCGCCGCGTTTCATGCCAAAGAAGAAGGTTGGTGTGTCTAGCACACTTACATCAGAATAATCTTGCTTGAACGTGCTATAATCAGCAAACACCTTAGAATATAAGCAGTGAGCAATTACATCTTCATCTGTAGTGCCTGCCCCTTTTTCTGCTAATTCTCTACGAACTAGTTCAAAATCAACTGATGGCAACATAGCACCAGGGCGTCCATCCAATGGTTTTTCACCTTTCAAGATGATTTGTTGCAAACGTTCAGGGAATCCCAAGTATGGAGTACCAATATAGCCCTTAAAGAATTCTACCACCGATTGTGGGAAGTCTAATGTATCACCTTTATCGTAGATATCTTGTTCTGTCAAATTATTTTGCACCATGAACAAAGTCATATCCCCTACGACTTTAGAAGATGGTGTTACCTTGATGATATCCCCAAATAACATGCTCACTTCATGATATACACGTTTAATATCTTCCCAACGTTCACCAAGACCAACACTTTTCGCTTGTTGTTGCAAGTTGGAATATTGTCCACCAGGCATTTCATGTTGGTATACAGTTGTATTTGGATAAGAGGAAGTATGGTCTACCCCTTTGTAGTATGGGCGAATGGAGCCAAAGTAATTGGAGGCTTCTTCCATATAGCCTACATTCATAATTGGTTGACGATCATGTCCAGTCAAACCATAGTACATGGAACTCATGCTAGGCTGGCTTGTACCATTGGCAAAAGCGGAATATGCTAAGTCGATAATATCTACCCCTGCATCTACAGCACGGCCATAGGAGTATATGGCATTGCCAGAACCTTCATGAGTATGTAAATGAATTGGTAAGTCTACCGCATCTTTTAATGCGCTTACTAAGTTATACGCCGCTTGAGGTTTTAACAACCCCGCCATGTCTTTAATAGCCAAAATATTAGCCCCTGCTGCTGCTAATTCTTTACCCATGTTGACATAATATGCCAAGTTATATTTATCACGACGAGGGTCTAGAATATCTCCTGTATAGCATAAGGCAACTTCTGCTACTTTACCTTGATTACGTACTTCATCGATGGCTACTTTCATATTATCTAAGCTATTTAAGCTGTCGAAAATACGGAATACATCGATACCATTATTGCCCGCCAATCGGATAAATTCACGCACTACATTATCTGCATAACTTGTGTATCCTACCGCATTAGAGCCACGAAGCAACATTTGTAACAAGATGTTTGGCACTTGTTCACGGAACATACGTAACCGTTCCCATGGATCTTCATGCAAGAAACGATACGCTACATCAAAGGTTGCGCCGCCCCAACATTCTAGGGAGAATAAATTAGGCAAGCCTTTCGCCACACGACCCGCTACACGGGCCATATCTGCGGTACGCAAACGAGTAGCGAACAAGGATTGATGCGCATCACGCCATGTGGTATCTGTGAACAATACTTTTGGTTGTTCTTGTACCCATTTAGAGAACTTTTCCGGTCCTAATTCATCTAATTTTTGTTTTGTCCCCGCTGCTGGTGCACCGGCTATATTAGATGGCATAATGATAGGTTCAAATGTTGGCACTTCTTCTTTGTGTCCATTGTAACCATTCACAGTTACATCAGCGATGTAGCGAAGTAGTTTTGTACCTCTATCTTTATCTTTTTTCAAGTTAAATAATTCTGGATGTTCGTCGATGAAATGAACATTGTAATCCCCAGATTGGAACACTTCATGCTCTAATACATTCACCAAGAAGTGCACATTCGTTTTTACACCCCGAATACGGAACTCCCGCAAGCAACGTAACATTTTACGGATAGCTTCTTCTGTGGACAATGCCCAAGATGTAGCTTTTACTAACAAGGAATCATAATATGGAGTAATGACTGCACCGGTGAAAGCATTGCCACCATCCAAACGAATACCAAAACCACCAGAACTACGGTACGTAATCAATTTACCTGTATCTGGCATGAAATGATTGTTTGGATCTTCTGTAGTAATACGACATTGGATGGCTACCCCTTCACAACGAATATGTTCTTGTGCAGGAATAGCTACCGCTTCACTGTGCAATGCATGACCTTCGGCAATACGAATTTGCGTATGCACAATGTCGATGCCTGTAATCATTTCAGTTACTGTATGTTCTACTTGAATACGAGGGTTTACCTCAATGAAATAGAAGTTTCCATCTCCAGTTACCAAAAATTCTACCGTACCAGCACTGACATAATTCACGTGTTTCATGATTTTCACCGCTGCTGCACAAATACGGTCACGCAAGTCACGAGACAAGGCAAATGCTGGCGCTACTTCTACTACTTTTTGATGACGACGTTGGATAGAGCAATCCCGTTCATGTAAATGTACGATATTACCATGTTCATCACCGATGATTTGAACTTCGATATGTTTTGGCTCTACAATTAACTTTTCTACGTACACATCATCATCACCGAAGGCCATTTTAGCTTCGGATTTCGCACGATCATAGGCATCGCGAAGTTCTTCATATTTTGTCACTTCACGCATACCACGACCACCACCGCCATTAACGGCTTTAATCATCAATGGATAGCCATATTTCGCAGCAAATTCTTCTAATTCTGCAAAGTCTTTCAATGGACCATCACTACCAGGAATCATAGGTATATCTGCTTTTTTTGCTTGAATACGAGCGTTTACTTTGTCCCCGAACATCACTAAATGTTCCACTTTCGGACCGATGAAAGTAATCCCTTCTTCTTCACAACGTTGTGCAAAATGAGCATTTTCAGACAAGAAACCATAGCCTGGATGAATCGCATCTACATCATGTTCCTTCGCAATACGAATAATATCTTCAATATCTAAGTATGCATCTACTGGTTTTTTACCTTCCCCTACTAAATAGGATTCATCCGCTTGATTGCGATGTAATGAAAGTGCATCTTCGTTAGAATAAATAGCTACCGTGCGAATGCCCATTTCGTTACATGCACGAAGTACACGAATGGCGATTTCACCGCGGTTTGCTACCAATAGCGAGCGTATTTGTTTCATCATAATCCCTCCTCAACTTTGCATATTCCAGTACTACTACCATTTGGAATAGACATTTGTATACTTTATTATACTCCTAAACGTTGAATTTAGCTAGATATAAACATAATTTTAACTCTTGCTAAAAATCAATATATACGTTATATGTTACTCCCCTACCAAGATATGATAAAATGAAAACAATGCAATTATTATGATATAGTCAATTATTCTAATGAGGAAGCCTATGCCCCCTATTTTATATTTCACACTATCCCTTGACCATTCACCTTGCTCTATGAATCAAGCTATTCGCGAGCAAAAGGTATCCCAAGCTATGCGCCGTCGTCTTCGTCGTGAGGGCTCGTTCCTTGTGAATGACACACCTGCTTCTTGGGATAGCCTATTACATCCTGGTGATTCTGTGAAAGTATACCTTACCAAAACTTCACATATCGATCCCACGCCAATGGACTTAGACATTGTCTTCGAGGACGACCATCTACTGGTCATCAATAAACCTGTGGGCATGCTTATGCACCCTACTTCCTCTGAAAGGTATCACACACTTGCCAACGGTGTATTGGCTTACTTTGAAGAGTACTCTATGAATGCTAGCTTTCATCCCATCCATCGATTGGATAAGGACACATCTGGTCTTGTTATCATTGCTAAGAATGCCTTAGTTCAACATGCTTTCACCAAGCAACATACACGCATTCAAAAGGTATATGATGCCATAACCGATGGTATCATTCCTGTTGATCAATTATCCATTCATTTTCCCATCGCCCGCTTAGAGGGTAGCATTATTGAACGTTGTGCTCATCTATTAGGGCAACCTGCCCATACAGATGTAACCGTGGTTCAACGATATCCACATCATACTCATGTACGTTGTTGTTTGCACACAGGACGGACTCACCAAATTCGAGTCCACCTTAGTACTTTAGGATACCCACTAGCAGGCGATGATTTATATGGAGGCTCCTTAACTTGGCAAACTAAGCAATGCCTCCACGCCTCAGAGCTTTACTTTATCCATCCCATGACACAAAAATGGACGGCATTGCAGGCGCCGTTGCCGGAATATTTTAAGGAAATCCCTTAAAATGCTATTTCCCTATTGACAAATACTATTTACAGTAGTATCTTATTACTACGGTATATCGAGAAGCGAGAAGCTATATTAGAGCGGTGATTCCCACCGACGATGTATGTACGGTGCATCGAGAAGTGAGAAGCTATACGAGAGCGGTGATTCCTACCGATGATGTATGTATGGTACATCGAGAAATGAGAAGCTATACGAGAGCGGTGATTCCCACCGACGATATACAACTAACATAAATAAAGGACTGTATCACATGCCTAGGCATGTGGTACGGTCCTTTTTGTTTGCTTAATAAGTTCAAAATTTAATCTATTATCATCGTTGTATAACAGATGTATTTCCATTTTTATCTACGATACAATACATGTGTTCATAGACTTCTACAAATTCATAATTAGGATTCATTCCGATAGATCTACAAGGCTCTAATCCATCTGGTAATGGCTCTCCCTTTTTAAAATGCCCAACAATGGATAATGTTTTATCAAGCATATGCACTTCATAAGAATCTCCTAGATAGCATCGAGAAATAATTCCCAATAGAAAGTTACTAACCATATCAATCATCGGAAACTCTTTATCAACTCGCTCTTTCCATTCTTCTATATAGCTAGACATATCCGCTTCACAGCCTATATCTAACTTTTTTAGGAAATCTACATATTCTTTAGAACGAGGCTTGCGAATTAACATTTCTAACTCTTCCTTACTTAATGTATCATGCTTTTCTTTAGTCTGTGCTTGATTTGCACTTAACATCGCATTAGATACTGTCGATGAAGTTTCTTTATTTCCAAACTGAATCATAGGTTTCGGCATATACTCCCCCTATATTAAAACTTTTCGTATTCTACTTTTGCCATCATTAGATGAGAGTTTTTCTGCACCGATAGGCAGACCAGATGCTGGCACAGCTCTTTCTTTTCCCCAATCCCGTATACTTTCTATTTTTTCAGGACTGGTTTGGCTTAATGGTACCACATTATTAAACGCTGTTGTAATACTCTCCGCATCTATAACAAAATCTTCTTTCGCAATAGCTCGATACGCAATATCTCGTACTGTAGACTCTAAGTCAGCACCTGTAAAACCATCACTAATTTCCACTATATGTTCTAATAATGAAGGCTCCAGTATTTGGTTAAGGTATTTGGAAAAATACATTGACAAAATATCTTTACGTTCATTACTTGTAGGCAGATCAACAAAAAATAATTCATCAAATCGTCCCCTACGTAAAAGTTCTGATGGAAGCATAGAAACGTCATTTGCGGTAGCTACTACAAACACATTTTTCTTACACTCCTGCAACCAAAATAAAAATTGCCCTACCATGCGGGTTGATACACCACCATCATTTGAACTTCCAGCACCGGAAAGACCTTTTTCAATTTCATCAATCCACAAAATACATGGCGATACATTCTCCGCTGTTGTTAATGCATCTTTTAATTGTTGCTCCGTCTGACCTACATAACTTCCTTGTACAGTGGCAAAGTCAAGCCGATATAAAGGCAACTTCCATTTAGCCGAAATTGATTTTGCAGACAAAGATTTACCACATCCAGGCACCCCAACCAACAAAATTCCTCTTGGTGGCTTCAAACCTTTTTTACGTAACTCTTCACGTTTTTCAGCTGATAACAGTTGTTTTTTCTCCTCTAGCCAAGTTTGGAGCCCTGCTAATCCGCCAACATTTTCAATGGATGCATCCACATCAATTTTTTCCAAGCCAGAGATATCTGCAAATAACCGATCTTTAGCATTTCGAACTTCGTCCATATCTTTTTTTGTAATACTTTTATTAGCAACTAAGGCTGCAATTACATTTTCCGCTTCAATTTGTGTAACACCAGCCAAAATAGAAGCTGCTTCGCGAATATCACTTTCATCCCATTCTACTGGAATAATCGTTCTATAATCATCAATATATGCACTAAGAATCCTATACATTTCATCTTCATTAGGCATATCTACTTGTACGATTAAACCCAAACGTTGTAACTGATTCCAAACAGGTTTGTCACTAAGAATGACAATACTACCACCCTGCTCATTAGCTAATGTAATTAAATCCTTAAATTGTTTTGCATCTGCTGTATCTGTTGAAATATCAGGAACCTCAGTAAATACCATGGTTAAATTTTGTCGTTTTAACATCTGCTCTGACATAAATTCAATAGCACCATAGATAGATTTATCTTCTCGAATGACCTTATTCGTTTCAACATCTACAATCCCCTTAGATAAAGTATGTACCCAAATTGGTATCATTAATTCGTCTCGAATTTCTTTAATCATATCTAGAACTCTGCTACGTTCAATAGAGTCTACTGTAATCAAAGGAATTCTGGCTATGATGTATCGCTTAATTAAAGTCTTAGCCGTACTACTATCACTCATCGTTGTTAACCTCCATCACATCGTCAAATCGATTCACCGGATTATTTCTAATTATATATTCAACTCTTCCTGCCCCTGTTATATGACTATTTGCTAATGATTTTTGCGTCTCATCAGCAAACTCTTTTATTTTTTTTGTCAATTCATCTTTATATGTTTCTGTCAATGCTGGAATATTAACTACTTTCAATAAAAATATAAACTCTCTTCGGATTGCATATAGTTCTCTTTCTAAATCAAGCTCACTTTTTATATACGACATATTAGACCATCGTGCTTTCTGACGATTAATGCGTGTATCTATAGCAGACGTAAATCGTTTGACTAGCCTTAATAACGCTTGTCCATCAGCCAAAAATATACCTTGCTGAATATTTTCTAATACAACTTGATCATTAGTACCTTCAGCTAATTCATTTAAGATTGTCACCCATTCAGCATATATGGTTGGTATCATATTACTTTATTCTCCTAATAAGCTCTTCAGGAGGCTCTAAACTCCATTCTGGTAATCCTGTTGCAATCGCTTTACTCTTATCTAACTGTTCTGCTAGCTTAATAGCTACTAATTGACCATCTTCCATATTTTGTATAATTTTATCAATTTTTACAGTGCTGATTTCTGAAATATAGCGTTTCTTCTTAGGTGTAACTTGTATATCTTGATATGAATCATAAACTGTAGCTAACGGTTCCTCTGATTCTAATAAATTATCATCTCTACTATCAACTACATCTACTTCATCATTTACTGTTTGATCTATTGCAGTACCACAGTTTTCGCAAAACCTAGCATCTATAGAATTAGAAGTTCCGCACTCAATACAAAATACAGTTTCTATACTTTGAGCATTATTTGTATTTGCTTCCACAGCTGTATTTCCTACAGAATTTATAAAAGCTACTTTATCTTTCGCATCCATCACTTTTTCTCCTACACTTTAATATTTCTAGTAACCTCATCTGGTTGATGCTTTATATACTGAGAAGTTGTAACGGCCTGTACCAAGTCAATGACAGTTTCACTCTCTTGGTCTCGAGTTAAAAATTCGTCACGATAATCTACTACTTCAGCCATAAAGTTACGAATAATCTCTGTCCCATTGTTTCTAAACTCTACATATTCTCGTCCCAATTCACTCCTTCTTTCAGCTCGCTCTGCTCTCGCTTTTTGCTTACTGAAAGCCCAAATACCAAAAATCAATATTACAGGAATACCAATTAATAAATTTGCAAAACAAATTAATAACCCAAGTCCCGCCAATATCCAGAATAACTTGATTTTATTTTCTTCTCCTTCTGGATCTGCTAGTGCAGCTAATTCTTGAGCTTCCTCTCCATCTGCATAGGCTAAAAATTCCTTTATCACTTCTGACTCATTAGCTCCATCACTAGTTTGTGCTATATAATCTTTTATTTTTAATTCGATTTGTAATGGTACATTCATTCTATAATTGACCACCATATCTCTATAGGCATCAATAATCCATCCTTTAGATAAGGCTAACGCAATTTTTTGTGTAGATATACTTGCATTTACTAAATCCGGATATAATACAGCATTAGTCAAAAGTTTTGTGAAGTCTATTTTTTCCTCTAATGTAGACTCTTCTTGTTTAAAGAGCTTTTTAGCAGCCGATTCATCACCATTTTGTTCTTTAACAAGTACTTCTAGTCTTTCTTCCTTACGAAGCGGCTTTTCTTCTTCATCATAATTTTCCACTAAACTTTGCAAGACTATATCTAATTCAGCTACTAGCCCTTCTGAGTCTACCGGCTGTTCTAATATATCCTTAAAATAATAAAACAGTGTATTATGAAGAGCTGCATAAGATAATAGATTTTTTAATACATCCCATGTTGGACTATATGTCGCTAAATAAGCATAGGTGTTATCATCAACTTGCTGCAAATGCCCTGATAAAGCCTTAACCCATTGTTGTCTTTGCTTATCAACGAAACCTGGTTTCTCAGATAATCTAGCAATCCAACTATTAAGAATAGACGAAATTCTGGATTCACTATCCGTGCCAAGTAAGCCATTAGAAAAACAATCCAAAATAATCATTGTTTTTCTATCAATCGCTTCTTCATCTTGGGCTGCCAAATATCGATAAGCCCATTTTAATGAAGCACTTTTTCTTCCACTTCGTCTACATATTAATGTAAATAATAACGACGTTTTTTCATTATCTAATCGTATCGCTTCTAACATAGCTTTATTAGCTAGTTCTTGATTATTACAAATCCAAGAAGATAATGCTACTAACGCAGGAGCTAACCAATAATTAGGGGTTGATAACATCACTTCTTCAGTTGCAGTTTTAATAGTTTCTTCTCTAATAACCCCCATATCATTAGCTTGTAAAACGCCTCTAATAGTTCGTCTTACAAAATCATAGTGTCCAAACTTTTTTTCTATTTCTTGTCGAATCTGAACAATTCTAGTTTCTGCCCTACCTAAACGATTCTGATTTGCTTGATAAGAAATAAACTCAGTAATATCTCTTTGCAACTTTGTAAGATCCTTATTGATCCTTTGCACATCTTTTCTAATGTCTAATATATTTTTATTATTTTCACTTAATCTAATATCTAAATTTGTTAAACTATTTTCTATTGCCCGCAAATCAGCATAAGAAATACGATGTTCTGTACTCATACTTACCCTCTTTCCATACCTTATCTTATAAGGTCAACAATCTATTCTCTAATTTCATTTTTACAATTCGTTTCACCGATGCATCTAATCGTTCTTGTGTGATACTACCACTTCGTACAGCTTTCAACAACGCATTATAAGCATCAACCATATGTTTATATTCATGGCAAATAAGCACTATATCTGCCCCAGATTGGATTGTTTTCACTGCCATTTCCTCGAATGTGTAATGATTTGCTACAGCTCCCATTTCCATATCATCTGTCACGATAACCCCTTGAAAACCTAATTCTTTACGCAACAAACCATTCATAATTTCAGGACTTAAACTAGCCGGGTTTTTAGCATCAAAGGCTGGGTATTTCGCATGTGATACCATCACCATATAACTCGTTTGAGAAAACTGTGGAATCAATTCTTTGTAAGGCTTCAAATCTTCTGATACTAATACATCTCGCGTCACATTAATTGTATTTTCTTTCTCATGAAGGTCTACATCTGCTTTACCGATGCCAGGAAAATGTTTGAATGAAAATTGTAATCCATTACGCTCATAAGCCCTTGCCACAGCACCCGCATATTGCACAACACGTTCAGGATCATTTTGACTAAAAGAACGACCATATGTAAGTCCCAAATCAACTACTGGTGCAAAGTTAAGATTGAATCCTAGTTCTGCCAATTCTTGACTTGCCTGTTTAGCATAGTTTTCAGCTACTGATATATCCTGCGTGCCAAGATCTTGTGCAGCCGGCACTTTCACAAGACCATCCTGCATGCGAGCTACAGCACCGCCCTCTTGGTCCACCGCTAAAAATAGGCCAATTTTTTCATTCTTTTTTGCATAGCTTTGTAAATCGCCTAATAGTTGCTTTACTTGCTTCTTTGATTGCATATTTCGGTCGAATAAAACAACACCACCAAAGTGATATTCTCCCAACATATACTTCATATCTTCATTCATAGATACACCATGAACACCAATAACAATTAATTGCCCTACTTTTTCAGAGTCTGACATAGCTGCTACAATTTTATCTGCCCGCTCATCAACTGTTAAATTATGATCAGAGGCAACCGCTTTTGTATCTATTGGCTCGGAAGAGTTACCTCCATTAAATGTGCACCCCATTACAGCAAGCAATACAGTTGCCACACAGATACCATACCACAATTTTCTACATACACTCATCAATTTTCCTTTCTACTGGTACGAAGTGCCTACTAAATTTCCCGTCATATCAGATATATACCATTGTCCATTAATTTTAACCATCGTCACATCTCCCGTAAATGTTTGCATTTTAATGCGGCCATCTATAGAATCTTTCGCATTCAACTTATATTGGAATACTACTTTATTCGCTTCTACATAGCTAGGCTTAGCATCCACAATGGTACTGGAAATTGTAGTACTATATCCTCTTCGCATACTATCTAAGCCACCTAATAATTGTTGTCTCTCAGGAGTCATTAAATAATAGGCTTTGCTAATATCTCGATTCGAGATAGCTTGGTGGTATGCTAATAAGGCATTCTTCGCTTCATTGGCTATTTGTACATTAGGATCTACTGATTGTTCTTGAGTTTTAGACGTACCTCCCTCTCTTCCAACCTGTTTAGATGTTGTAGCTGTCGCTGTTGATTTTGTATTATCACTACTTATACCATCTGTCATATCTGATGCAGACTTTATAATAATTCCTAAGAAAATAATACCTAGAATTCCTATAATCGCCGCTTCTTTTTTATACCTAGATTGTGATTCAGATGTCTCTGTTTCTATTGAACAATCAAACTGTTCTGCTGGCCCATATATATTCTCTCCCTTATTCCCTGATGAAAGTAATAAATAGAGAACATATAAATTTATAAATGGAATCCCTATTAATAGATACCACCATCCACTTTTACCAATATCATGAAGACGTCTTACCGTAGTTGCCACATTAGGAATCAAAAATATTAAATTCGTGAGTAAAATACTAAAAAATATTATACCTGAACCGTATAAAATAGCTTCTATAGAATTCATCTTTACTGTCACTAAGTAGACAATCGCAATGATGGCTGTACTTATCAGCATTTGAATCAGACAATATCCAAGAAATGCCCGGCGTGAAGTTCTTCCATTAAAATTAAAATAACGCTCTAAAAACTCTCTTTTAAAGTCTGATAGTACAGTAAAGTTTGCCTTTGATATAACAACTTGTTGTATTTGCAGAGGTAAACTTTGATGTGCAGTAGTTTGACTTACTTCTGCTTCAGTCGACAGTGCTTGATCCACTGTAAATTCCTTCTCTACATTATTCTGCTGGGATTGCGCAACACTTTTTTGGTCTATCTTCTCATTATTAGATCTAACCTTTTGTCCCACTTCACATCCACAATATCTACAAAATTTAGCACCCTCAATAATCTTATTGCCACACTTCTTACAAAACATACTCCCTCCTATAATATATATATGCATTTCAACTTTTACTATACCATAAAATAAATGGGTTGCCTATATTAATAGTGTCGTCTCCACTAATCGTCCGACTACCTTATTAGGAGCTCTCTTTTCTCCCTTAGCTCTAAAACGAATATGTTCTGTCTCATATGGAAAAACTGACACACCCTAAGGGCATGCCAGTTTTCTAAAACCATATTAAATTTTGTTGTTGCAACCTAATACGTTTTTAATTTTATGTTGCACCATGGCTTGGATAGCCTCACGGCCAGGGCCCAAATATTTACGAGGGTCAAACTCAGCAGGGTTGCTTGCCAATACTTCACGAATGCTTGCTGTCATAGCTAAGCGCAAGTCTGTATCGATGTTAATTTTGCACACTGCCATTGTGGCTGCTTTACGAAGCATTTCTTCAGGCACCCCTTGTGCACCTGGGATAGCACCACCAAAGGAGTTACATTTTTCTACGAATGCTTGTGGCACAGAGGAGGCCCCGTGCAATACAATTGGGTAATTAGGCAATAATTCGCCTACTCGTTGTAAACGGTCGAAGTCTAAGTATGGAGTGCCTTTAAATTTATAAGCCCCATGACTTGTACCGATAGCAATGGCCAAGGAGTCAACTCCAGTTAAACGAACAAACTCAGCTGCTTCTTCTGGGTCTGTGAACAAAGCATCTTTTTCGCTAACATTCACATCATCTTCCACACCCGCTAGACGGCCTAATTCACCTTCTACTACCACGCCATGTTTATGAGCATATTCCACTACACGAGCTGTGAGTTCCACATTTTTTTCAAAGGGATGTTTAGAACCATCAATCATAACGGACGTAAACCCACTGTCAATGCAGTCTTTACAAATTTCAAAATCATCACCATGATCCAAATGCAAAGCAATAGGAAGATCTGTATCGATTAAAGCTGCTTCTACCAATTTTGTTAAGTACACAGGTTTAGCATATTTACGAGCCCCTGCAGATACTTGCAAGATCAATGGAGCTTGCTCCACTTTCGCCGCATCCACAATACCTTGGATAATTTCCATGTCGTTGACATTGAACGCACCAATGGCATAGCCGCCAGCATAGGCTTTCTCAAACATCTCTTTCGTAGATACTAATGGCATAATGGGCCTCCTTGTAGTATATAATTAAATACATTATTAATGACTATATATTGTTATTATACCGTATCTACTAGAGCGATTCAAGAAAAATCTATATTCTCAAAGGTTGTCAATATGATTGAGAACATGCCTATTCTATGGTACAATTAAAAAAAGTCTTTCATAGATTCAGTCGAATCTTTCAGTATAGGAGATATCATGGTTAATCGATTTTTACAAGGTACACTCATCTTGACGATTGCGGGATTTGTAGTGAAAGCTATTGGTAGCTTGAACTGGATTTTCTTATCCCGTGTCCTCAGCGGTGAGGGTATCGGTATCTACCAAATGGCATTTCCAGCGTACTTATTGGCGCTGCAGCTATCCAGCGCAGGAATCCCTATTGCCATTTCTATTATGACTGCAGAAAAATTAGCAAAACACGATTTACTGGGAGCTAAGAAGGTATTTTCTATTTCTTTCAAAATGCTATTTGTTCTCGGTCTATTGTTCAGTATCGCCGTCTACGGATCTGCCCAATGGCTCATCGACATCAATTTCATTACAGACCCAAGGGCGTACTATTCTTTAATCGCTCTATCGCCAGCGGTGTTCTTTGTAACTCTCATTTCTTGCTATCGAGGCTACTTACAAGGATGGCAAATGATGACGCCTACAGCCATCAGCCAAATCGTAGAGCAATTACTACGTGTTGTAGTTATGCTGGGGGCGGCATACATCTTACTTCCTTATGGATTAGATGTAGCTGCCGGTGGGGCTAGCTTAGGCGCAGGTATCGGTGCCGTTGGGGCTTTAGTGGTGCTCATGTACTACTACTATCGCCTACCAAAACGATTAGACGAACCGATAACGACTACAGAACCACCTGAAAGTTCCAAGTCTATCATTCGTCGTTTAATCAACTTGTCCATTCCCATCGCGTTAGCCAGCATGATGTTACCTATCGTAGCTATGCTAGACGTAGCAATCATTCCAAGACGATTAATCGACATCGGCTATCCACTACACGAAGCTACGGAACTATACGGTTATTTATCGGGTATGGCGGTACCTCTTATTAACTTGGCCACCATCATTACTGCTGCCATTGCGACCAGTATTGTACCCGCTATTTCCAACGCCGTATCTATTAAGGATATCAAACAAGTCTATTATCGTACGGCAGGTTCCATGCGATTAACCTTTGTGGCTACCATTCCTTTTACAGTGATGCTATACATTTTGGCGGAACCTGTTGTATCCACCATTTATAACGCGCCACGTGCCGCAGAAGCTACGCAAATTTTAGCATGGGCTATCTTCTTCTTAGGTCTACACCAAGTGACTACAGGCATCCTACAGGGCCTCGGCAAACCGCGCATTCCCGTGATCAACATGGGCATCGCAGCCATTGTGAAAGTTATCTTAAACTGGCAGTTAACAGCTATCCCTGCCCTAGGCATTGGCGGCGCTGCCTACGCCACTGTGGCTGATATCGGCTTTGCTGCCCTATTGAATCTCATTTGGATTCATCGTCACACTGGGTATTTTATCGATCTTATCTTATTGGGTAAAAATATTATCTCCGCTTCCATCATGGGTGTAGCCATGTACTATGTCTATCCACTCTTGCAAGGAAGTATCCCTACCTTCTTTAACATTATAATCACCGCCATCATAGGTGCACTTATCTATGTAGGTATTATGATAGTATTGAAAGGACTTAACAAAAACGACGGCGCTCGATTACCTATAGTGGGACGATTCTTTAGATAATTAAGTATGACAAATTGTGGTTATTTTTAAATAATTAAATATCAGCATTAGTGGAATCGATGTTAAAGAATTTTGTATGAACATTATAAAACACCCTTGAATCATATCGTTCAAGGGTGTTTTTGTATGGGCAGTTTACTATCTGTACATGTTATTAATATGCTTATTCCAATATTTCTATATAGTTTTATTGTATAAAAACAAATCATTTCATTCGATACAACTCTCACTAGTAAAACCAAATTATTTTGTCCTATAACCTGACTAAAACAATATATAATATAGCACAAAAAGAACAGCCATAAAGGGCTGTTCTTTTACGCAGAACCTATCATATAGGTTAGTATATATTTTTCTTACGCGTTTTTAGCGATTTCTACTAATTTCGCGAATGCAGCTGCATCATGTACTGCCAAGTCAGCCAACATTTTACGGTTGATTTCCACACCAGCTTTTGTTAAACCAGCGATGAAACGGCTGTAGGATAAACCATTGATACGGCTTGCTGCGTTGATACGAGCGATCCATAATTTACGGAACTCACGTTTTTTAGCACGACGGTCACGACGAGCATAGTATAACGCTTTCATTACGGATTCGTTTGCTTTTTTGAATAAGCGAGAACGTGTACCACGGTAACCTTTAGCTAATTTTAAGATTTTTTTATGACGTGCATGCGCTGTTACGCCTGTTTTTACTCTTGCCATTATTGTATTCCTCCAATATCGTTATATGTTACTAAAATATTTGAATCTTATGCGTATGGTAAACATTTAACTACGCGTTTGTAGTCAGATTTGCTAACCAATGTAGCTTTGCGAAGATTACGTTTACGTGCTGGAGATTTTTTCTCTAAGATATGGCTTTTGAAAGCTTTTGCACGTTTGAATTCACCACTACCTGTTACTTGGAAACGTTTAGCCGCTGCGCGACGAGTTTTAATCTTTGGCATTATTCTTCCTCCTAATTACCTTTTTTAGCTAAAATCATTGTCATGTTTCGGCCTTCTAGTTTCGCTTCTTTTTCAACAACCGCTTGGTCAGTTAATTCACCAGCAAAACGAGTCAGCACATTAAGCCCCAATTCTGGGTGGCTCAATTCACGACCGCGGAACATGATCGTTACCTTAACTTTATTACCATCACCTAAGAATTTAGCTGCATTTTTAAGTTTTACATAAAAATCATGATCTTCGATGTGAGGACGAAGCTTAACTTCTTTCAATGTGAAAGTTTTTTGCTTCTTCTTTGCTTCTTTTTCGCGTTTTTGTTGCTCATAACGGTATTTACCATAGTTCATAATACGACAAACTGGTGGCTTACCATTAGGGGCTACTTCTACTAGATCTAAATGTTGTTCTTCTGCCATAGCTAAAGCATCACGAACAGACATAATACCTAACTGATCATTATCTGCACTTACGACACGAACCTCGCGAGCACGGATCTCTTCATTAATACGCGGTGTATCTTTGCTAATACTAGTCACCTCCAAAGGGATAAAAAAATCGGATGGCACAAGGCCATCCGAGCATAGTTTGTAACTATCTGTACCCAACATTTCATGACATTAGGTGAGAAGCGGATGGCTTCTACTTGTTAATACTCAATTAGTATACGGTATTAAGCCATATTTGTCAAGGGCTCTCCCCTTAACTTTAATATATTATTACTTTACAGCAATATACTTTGTATTAATTACGAATATATTATAAAGTAAAATCACTAGTATACAGCTCGGATAAAAAGGCCCTCCCTAGGGAGAGCCTTTTCAAATTACCTTCGCTATAGATTAGCCTTGTAATTCGTCTTCAAAACCTTTTTGTAAACGAACATAAGATTGACGGCGTTCTTTAGCTAATTGTTTGTTGATTTCTAACAATTCTTTGCTCATTGCAGGAACTGCTTTACCCAAAGATGTGTAACGAACTTCTTTTCCTAAGAAGGAATCGAACAATTCATAGTCAGGTTCTTTAGAGTCAAGGCTGAATGGGTTTTTGCCTTGTGCTTTTAATGCTGGGTTATAACGGTATAGATCCCAGTAACCGGATGCAACAGCTTGTTTAGTTTCAGCTTGTGCATTGCCCATACCGCCTTTGATACCATGGTTGATACATGGAGCGTAAGCGATGATTAGGGATGGACCTGGATATGCTTCAGCTTCTGCCAATGCTTTCATTAATTGGTTCATGTCAGCACCCATACCAACTTGAGCCACATAGATGTTACCATATGTCATAGCGATCATGCCAAGGTCTTTTTTGTTTGTACGTTTACCTTGTGCAGCGAATTGAGCAACTGCGCCTACGCGAGTAGATTTAGACGCTTGACCGCCAGTGTTGGAATATACTTCTGTATCGAATACGAATACGTTAACGTCTTCGCCGGAAGCCAGTACATGGTCAAGACCACCGAAACCGATATCGTATGCCCAACCGTCACCACCGAAGATCCATTGGGAACGTTTAACAAGGTATTGTTTTTTAGCCAACACTTCTTTTACGGCTTCTGTTTGTTCTACTTTGGAAAGAGCATCGATCACTGCTTTAGCGCGGTCACGAGTTCCTTCACCTTGAAGACGTTTTTCTAACCATAAGTCAAGAACTTGTTTAGTTGTTTCATCAGCTGCTTCAGCAATGGAAGCTACAGTTTCAGCTAATTGTGTACGGATTTTTTCAGTACCGATGAACATACCATAACCGAACTCAGCATTGTCCTCGAATAAGGAGTTAGCCCATGCAGGACCTTGGCCTTGTTGGTTTTTAGTGTATGGAGATGCTGGCATAGATGCGCCCCAGATGGAGGAACAACCTGTTGCATTAGCAATCATCATACGGTCACCGAACAATTGAGTAATCAATTTAGCATATGGAGTTTCACCACAACCTGCGCAAGCGCCAGAGAACTCAAGCAATGGAGTTTTGAATTGGGAACCTTTTACAGTTTCTTGTTTCATTGGGTGAGATTTAGTTGGTAATGCTACACCATAATCCCAAGCTGGAGCAAATTCTAATTCACCATCGATAGGACGCATTTCGATTGCTTTTCCTTTAGGAGCTGGACAGATGTTTACACAGTTACCGCAACCTAAGCAGTCTAATGGAGATACTGCAATACGGAATTGCAATTCACCTTTAGTCATCATTTCTGGAATTGTTTCAAAGTTTTCTGGACCTGCTGCTGCTTCTTCTGCTGTCGCTAATACAGGACGAATAGTCGCATGTGGACACACAAAGGAACATTGGTTACATTGGATACAGTTTTCTTTAATCCAGTGTGGAACGAATAAGGCAGCACCACGTTTTTCGAATGCAGCTGTACCAGAAGGTAATGTACCATCTTCATAACCAGTGAAAGCGGATACCGGTAAGTCATAACCAGCTTGCGCATTAACAGGTTTTGCAATGTTAGCTACATAACTTGGGCAAGTTGTGCAAGAAGGTTTTTCAAAAGTATCTTCGGAATCTTTTGCATCTTTCCATGCTGCTGGAACATCAACTTTTACAAGAGCACCAACACCTTGGTCAACAGCTTGGTTGTTCATGGCAACAACGTCTGCACCTTTTTTACCATATGTTTTTTCAATGGAGTCTTTTAAGTACTCTACTGCTTTATCAATAGGAATGATTGTATCTTCTGTCAATTTGAAGAATGCAGCTTGTGTAACCATGTTAATACGGCCACCCAAACCAATTTCAGCTGCAATTTTCGCTGCATTGATGATGTAGAAGTTCAATTCTTTTTCAGCAATCGTACGGCGAAGTTTCGCAGGTAATTTTTCTGTTAATTCTTCTGGACCCCAAGTACAGTTTAATAAGAATGTACCACCATGTTTGATACCACGAAGAAGATCATATTCATGTACATAAGATTGACGATGACAAGCAATGAATTCTGGTTCAGTTACCAAGTATGGTTTGTTGATTGGATTTTTACCAAAACGTAAGTGAGACATTGTCACACCACCAGATTTTTTGGAGTCATAGTCAAAGTATGCTTGTGCATACATATCTGTATGGTCACCGATGATTTTGATAGCAGATTTGTTTGCACCTACAGTTCCGTCAGAACCAAAGCCCCAGAATTTACATCCAGTCAAACCTTCAGTTTTTACGGATACGCCTTCAGCGCGGTTCAAGGACAAGTTTGTTACATCGTCATTGATACCTAATGTGAAGAAACGTTTACCAGCTTCTGCTAACATGTTATCGAATACTGCTACAAGGTCAGCAGGGATTACGTCTTTAGAAGAAAGACCATAACGACCGCCGAATACTTTAGCATTGATATTGTGTTGAACAAGTGCTGCTTGAACATCTAAGAATAAAGGCTCAGCTAATGCACCTGGTTCTTTTGTACGATCTAGTACTGCTACGCGTTCTACAGTTTTTGGAAGAGCCGCTACAAAACGATCTGTCGAGAATGGACGGAATAAATGTACTTGTACGAAACCAACTTTGCGGCCTTGTGCACGTAAGTAATCTACAGTTTCAGTAGCTACTTGTGCTGAGGAACCCATTGTTACGATTACATCAGTTGCATCTTCAGCACCATAGTAGTTGAATAATTGGTAGTTACGACCAGTAATCTTATTGATTTCATGCATGTAATGTTCTACTACATTTGGAACTTCTAGGTAGAATGGGTTAGAAGCTTCACGATGTTGGAAGTAGATATCAGGATTTTCAGCAGTACCACGAGTGACAGGAGCATCTGGGTTCAACGCACGTTGACGGAATGCTTCTAAAGCATCTTGGTCCACTAAAGGTTTTAATTCATCATATTCTAATACTTCGATTTTTTGGATTTCGTGAGAAGTACGGAAACCGTCGAAGAAGTTGATGAAAGGAACGCGAGTTTTTAACGCTGTTAAATGCGCAACTGGAGCAAGATCCATAACTTCTTGTACAGAAGATTCTGCTAACATAGCACAACCAGCAGCACGAGCTGCCATAACGTCTTGATGGTCACCAAAGATAGACAATGCTTGTGCTGCGATAGCACGAGCTGCTACATGGAATACACCTGGAAGTAACTCACCAGACACTTTGTACAAGTTAGGTAACATCAATAATAGACCTTGAGAAGATGTGAAAGTAGTTGTCAATGCACCCGCTTGTAAAGAACCGTGAACTGCTGCTGCAGCGCCGGCTTCGGATTGCATTTCAACAACCTGTACAGTATGACCGAACAAGTTTTTACGACCTTGTCCTGCCCATTCATCCACATGTTCTGGCATTGGAGAAGATGGAGTGATTGGATAAATCGCTGCCACTTCGGAAAAACCATACGCTACGTGAGCTGCAGCTTGGTTGCCGTCCATAGTTTTCATTTTACGCATGTTAAAATAGCCTCCTTACAGCAAATAAAAATTAACACTTGTAGTTACATACAAAATAGGGGGATGTATACAGATTCTTATCTAAGCACTCGCTAGACGAATCTTCCCCTCAGAGTATCAAAATGTTTTGAAATATGAATCATTTATTTCTAAAAAGATTGCATATGTTGCAAAAATGTAATAATATATTAGTTATATAGTACCTCTTTGCAAATTTGTGAAGTAGCAACTCTACTTCGCGAACAAATTGATATAGCCTTATGGTTTCATTATACATTGAGAACAAGAACTTCGCAATACCATATAGACTATGTACATTGCTAATTATGCGATTATCAATTTACATTTTTTCATATATTATTGCTTAATTAGCATACTAAAAAAGAGGGCTTTTGTTATTACCATATTTAAGAGGTGCGTTATGGACTTTCATCACTTAAAATACTTCGTAGAAGTAGCGGATCAAAAAAGTTTCAGCAAGGCCGCAAGAAATCTTCACATTTCACAATCTGCTATCAGCCGTACCATAAAAGCTCTAGAAGATGAGCTAGGTGTTGTATTATTCATTCGTAATGCAAAATCCGTTGAAATGACTGACGGTGGCACCATCTTTTTGACCCATGCCAAACGGGTTGTCTTCATGTTTGAGCATTTAAAAATCGATTTTGAAAATGAATTCCGCCTAGAACAAGGTTCTGTGCTAATTGGTTTACCACCTGTAACAGACGCTCCTATCTTTGCACAACTATTAGGTGAGTTCAAACAAACTTATCCTCAAATCGAGTTAGAGTTATATGAGCATGGTTCTAAAAAAATAGAAATTTCCGTCCAAGAAGGTCTTATAGATGTAGGTATCATTTGCACTAAGCCAAATGCAAAGGAATTTGACTCTTTTTATCTCACTAGCGACCCATTAAGCGTAATCCTACCGAAAGATAATCCATTAGCTGAAGAGGAATCTATATCTTTGGAGCAATTAGCGGACCAGTCTTTTGTATTGCATAAGGATGACTTTAACCTTCACGATGAAATTGTAAAATCTTGTAAATCCGTAGGTTTCCAACCACATATTGTATTTGAAACGAGCCAACGTGATTTGATGTTGCAAACCGTGGCTGCCCACTTAGCAATCGCTCTATTACCTAGTCGTTTATGCCCTACGGAAGATGAAAATACTAAAGTTGGTTCTAGTGTTGTGGTACGCCCTCTAGTGGATCCTGAAATTATGCACACCTTACACGTGATTTGGAAAAAAGGACATTACCTATCTCATGCATCCCGTTTATGGTTAGACTTTGTGATGGCTCGCTTGCCATTAATCCCTGGCGACACCAATGAAGAAACAGCTGACTAATCTACTTCTAAAAATAGGCTCTCTCCTACGGAGGCCCCTATTCTGGATTATCCTCTACGTGCTGAGCACAACCTATTGGATGGTGTCCCAACAACTAGAAATCGACGCTCTGAAAGAGCGCATCGATGCGGAACACAGCATGGAACATAGTGATACCTTTCACTATCGCTTAACCAACCTAGAAAACATCAGCAACTCCCACGGAGATCGACTGAAAGAACTAGAGCGAGACAACTGGCAGCTCAAACGCTTTGCCAACCAACATCAATTCCGCATCATGCAACTCGAATGGGAGCATCCCAACATCGAGGCCCCCGAACCAAGCAAAGCAACAACAGTGGGAACACCATTTAAAGCAAACCCAACCAACGTCCCAGACGTTAAAAAATAAACAAAGGACTGCAACCTGTGCAACGCACAAGGAGCAGTCCTTTTGTATATTCACTATTTTCTTATCTCACCCTTCTCCATACGACGCATACCTCAGCACTGACTGTTTAAAAAGAGGGGGATATGTGTCTGTAAAAAACGATTTGCGACAGCATGTTTTTTACAGACACATATCCCCCTCCCTCCCAATACATCGGTGCTCAGTGTATAAGGAGCATCCATTCGAGAAACGTACACAGTACATAGGCTATGATAAACTTCACTTTTTGTTTCCGATCCCTATCTTCATCAGCTACTTTTAAGCGATGTGCCAAAAATCGTTTATCTCGTATTTGCATCAACATTTCCACAATGTGTTCTTGTCGTTTCACAACATTTTTATCATTCTCTAATGCCTGTTTTTGCATCGCTATGCGTCGTTGCAATCGTCGCATCTGTATTTTAATATTATTACTCACAAATACAGATTGCCATTTTTTTCTCGTTTCAAAATACATATAGATATACCGAGGAGTATTCATAACGATAAAGCTGAATAGCAAAATACTTAAGGAAATAAAGAAATATGTGGAAAAGGAAAAATCCTGTAATTCTTCATGAGGTAAATAATGATTCAAGATAATAAAGCTAACCCACACTCCTATGGGCATTAATAAGGCGGCCGCCATATCGATGGAGCGAACCCAGTTCGTCTTTACAGGTATTTCTGGCGCAGAATATGTCTCTAGTTTCTGATGGAATGCATAGTACTCCGCTTGCAATACAGATTGCCCTGACTTGATCCCTGTTAGCAAAACAGGCCCTACACTTTCTTTTGAACGTTGTGGCCAAGGAATAAACTGCCGCACAGTACTATTCGGTGACAAATCAAATCGAATAATCCCCTTTTTTTCTAATCGCATAGATGACGTATCATCACCGATACTGAAGGGATTAAAAAACATTCCTAATACATGCAAACTCCAGTTCCCCAAAATGTGGGTAATCATATTTAGGAATAAACCACCCATATCCACATTAGCCACATCTACTTTAAGCTGAATTGTAGAAGCATAATCATCAAACCAAATATCATCAATATCAAACTCCATATTGATGACATTCCCCAATTTCGTAATAACATTCATAAATACCTTATTATTGGGTTCAAATTCAAAGATAATAGAATGAAAAAACCAATGATTACGCACCACAGATCGCATCTTGCGGTTGACCGCCTCTTCCTCAATGGATAGCATGCGATGATCATATAGAGTATTTCCATCTTCCAAAGGCTCTAGTAAACGTGGGGTTTCTATATGTGTTTGTGTAGTTACAGTATTGGCTAGTTTCAACAGCTTTGTAACTAATTGTCCCATATATATCTCCTATCTAGTAGGTTATCTCAATCTAAGTGATATACTTTCATAATCATCACAATTATATCATAGTCCCCCTACAAATGAAAGAATAGCCCTATACATAGCATATTCACTATAGCTAGGGCTATTCATATCTCATAGGTATTCTGCGTACTAAATTCGTTCCATACTCAATCGATGGTATTCATAGAAGCGTCCCTGTAAAGCTAATAAGTTCTCATAGGTTCCACATTCCACAATACGCCCTCTTTCCAAGAACAAAATACGATCCATCTCATGAAGCTGTTCGATATGATGTGTAATATATAATACAGTTTTTCCCTGGAACAAAGTGCTCAACTGATCTTGTACTAAGCGTCGAGTCACTTGGTCTAATCCTTCTAGTGGTTCATCCAAGAGTAAAATCTCTGCATCACGTAAATACAATCGTGCCATGCCCAAACGTTGTCGTTGTCCTCCGCTAAGACCCATTCCCCCTTGGCCAACTATGGTGCGTAAACCTTTCGGTAAGCTTCGTACCCAGTCCGCCAGTTGCACCGCTTTCAAAGCTTGCCAAATCTCATCGTCTGTAGCGCTTGGCTTAGCTAATCGAATATTATCACCAATGGTAGCATGGAATATATAGATATCTTGGGTAGCGAATGCCATATGGGATTGTAATTTTTCCTCTGAAAGAGTTCTTGTATCAACCCCATCAATAGAGATAGTCCCACTATAATCATACCATCGTTGTAATAGAGAAAATAAGGTGCTTTTCCCAGATCCGCTAGGTCCCACAACAGCCACTTTCTCACCTTTTTGAATAGACAAGTCTAACCCATCGTAAATAGGTAAAACATCGTAAGCAAAGGATAGCGATTGTATACGAATCATAGGGGGTTTTCTCTCCGCCATTGCACAGTTTGCAGTATCATCCAATTTCATTGCTAAATCTTGTGTCTGTTGTAAAGTAGCACTGGTGTTTTTACTGTCAAGCAAACATTCATGCTCAATATTTACTTTCGCCTTCATAATACTTGTAGTATTCATACTATGCCCTGATGCTTCATCCAACTGCTCTAATCGTCCCATGGCTAAAGCACTTTCATATCCATGCAAGGACGCTTCTGTCATAGGCTGCAGTGCTTCAAAGTAGGACTGCAATCCGATAGCAATGACAGCCACCCATAAAGGTCCGAAGGAGCTTCCATCAATTACCCATACTCCAACAACCACACCCACTAGTAACGCCGATTGAGCTAGACATAAAACGATTGTCTGATTCCAGCGAACACCACGATTCCACAGACCTTGCCAACTATCAAACGCACTAAAGGATGCCTTCATAGACTGTATAAACCGCATATCTTGATGGCTCATAATGATATCTACTACACCATGAATCGATTCGATTAATTCTTCTTTCATACGTCCTCTCGTATGTAGTCGCATAGGTGGGACTCGTCGTAATACGTAGGTAATCATTATTGGTAGTACCAAACCTACAAGAATACTATATAATGCAATGACCATGGCTACTATAGGATGCAATTGATATCCAATGATACAACCTAATACTGTAACACCGATGAACGATAAACTAGGTACTAAGGTGCGCAAATAAAAGAACTGCAACGTCTCAATATCTGCCATAATCCGCCCTAGCAAATCACCCATTTTCATAGATTGAAAGATGGCTGGAACCAACGGTTCTAACCGCCTAAAGAAAGCAACGCGTAGTTCATATAAGCCTTGGAACGCCATAGAGTGCGACACATAGCGCTCTCCATAACGACAGATGGCGCGACTAATCCCAAAGAATCGAACTCCTACAATAGCCAAACTAAGCACGACTAATAGAGGATGCTCCGAGGCTTTCGTTATAAGCCAGGTGGATGTAGTGAGTAGGCCAATATTCATGAGCACTGTGCTCATGGCGAAAATGACGCTTCCCACTAACAAAACCCTATGCTGAGATAGTAAGTTCCATAACGATACCAATCCACGGCGTATATTCGGTTCCTTTCCAGATTCCCTCACTTCATTTTGCCGTTCATCATCGTTTACTGTATTTGGTTCCACCGTAGTCCGAGTCATAGTGTCGTAGCCCATCTCGTATGTCCCAGCGATTTCCTCTTGTGTCATCAGTTTAGTGTTTATTCTAGTATTTTCCTTAGCATGTAATACATCTAACTGGTATAAATTGGCTGGATTGGATTGAGTCTTTCTAGCAAGCTTCCGCATCACAGGATTACTGTAGGTATTCACTAAAGATGTAAAATATCCATTTTGTGCCACTACCTCCGCATAACTGCCTGATTCCACTAATCGTCCTTCCCGCATCACAAATAAGACATCCACATACTTCATCGTTTGTACACGATGTCCCACATAGAGAACGATTTTATCTTTCCCGTAATCGCGCAATACTTGCATGATTAGGTTTTCCGTTTCTACATCTAAATGGGCCGTCACTTCGTCGAGGATCAGGATTTGTGCTGGTCGTAATAAGGTTCGTCCTAAAGCTAATCGTTGGCGTTGTCCTCCGGATAATCCATAGCCACCTTCTCCAATCACTGTATCTAATCCCAATGGTAAGGTAGACACAAAATCAGATAATTGCACTTGTTCTAATACTTGCCATAGTTCATCATCAGTCGTCGTTAACCCAAATTGTAAATTCTCCCGTAAAGTACCACTCATGATATACGGTGTTTGGCTTAGATAGGCAATCTGCTTATGGTACCACTGACTATCTAAGGTTTGTAAATCATAACCATTCACTGTGACCTGTCCCTTAGTAGGCGTCAATAATTGCATAAGCACATTAGATATAGTCGTCTTACCTGCTCCACTTTCACCAACTAGCATATAGGCCCTCCCACGTTCCAATACGCCTGTGAAAGTCTCTAATCCTATATGCTCTTTTTCATATTGGTACGCTACATCACGGAACTCAATCGTTTGGATTGGTGTTTTTAGTATTTCTTGACCTGTACGAACTACTTCTATGCTAGATGTTACATACTCCTGTACTGCTGTCAAACTCACCTTACCAGACAAGCCCGTATGGAAAGCAGATCCTAGTTGTCGTAAAGGCGCATAGAAATCTGGTGCCAGTAATAAAATAAAGAAAGCTGGCAAAAATTCTACTTCCCCATAGACTAAGGATACCCCTAGGTAAACAGCAATCATGGCTGTACTGATAGTACCAATTAATTCTAATACCAAGGCAGATAAAAAAGCTACCCGCAATACTTTTAGTGTTGCATCACGAAACTCTCCTGATAGTCGGCCGATGACATGAACTTGTTCTTTGGATCTACCAAATACCTTCAATGTCGTTAAGCCTTGTAATACATCAAGGAAATGTCCCCCTAAGAATTGCATACGTTCCCACTGTTGTTGATTTAATTTATCAGCTTCTTTCCCGATAAGAATCATAAAGAAAGGTATTAAAGGATAGGTCAATAATAGGATCCATCCAATCCAGGATATAGAATCAATGATGGCCACAGATATCATAAGAGGAATCAATACAGCATAGAGAGCTTGTGGTATGTATTGGCTCATATAAGCATCTACATGGTCTAATCCATCTGTCAAAATATGGGTGACAGATCCAGCACTTTCGGATTGGCGAACACCTTGAGATAACATATGATGCAAGACTCGATTCCGTAGATCCTCATGAACGGCGCTGGCAATATGGTCTCGTAACCATTGTTCTCCATGGGAACATACCATACGAATACTAATCATAGCTCCCAATACAGCCATCATGCCATAGGATAAACTTTCACCTTGTACTACTAATCCATCTATGATATACGCAAAGGCATACGCCTGACCTAGCGTTGCTGCGGTACCAAGTAAGGTCAACACCAGTAAGCCTCCATAGGAGCGAGGATGCAATTTCACTAATTGCCAAGCAAAGGGATGGAACATAAGACCTCCTTTCAGAATCATTACATATAGATTCGTTATATATACAACAAAAGGGACGTGAAACCACGCCCCTTTCAAAATTACTATGGATTAATAGTGTAAGTCATCTTGTGATACACGATGACGGAAGTAGTAATAGGCCCATGCTTGGTACACTAATACGATAGGTACGAAGATGCATGCTACGATTGTCATCAATGTTAATGTGTATGTAGAAGATGCTGCATTCATAATTGTTAAGCTATACGCTGGGTCAATGCTAGATACCATAATGCGAGGGAATAATCCTGCAAAATAAGCCAATGTAACAAATAAAATTGTCAATGCACTGAACACAAAACCTTTACCAGTTTGGCGCGCACGTGTAAAGCCCCAAGATACCAAGAAACTTACAATTGCTAATGCGAATGCTACAGTTGCCAATGTGCTGTTGAATAAGTCAGTGTATACATAGGTAGCACCTACCAATACCAACGCACCTACAGCTGTGATAACGCCTTCTACTAAGGCTGCTGCACGGGCACGTTCAGAGATTTCCCCTGTTGTTTTTAAGGAAGCATATAATGCACCATGGTACAAGAATACACATACAAATGCAATGCCACAAAGGATTGTGTATACACTCAATAAATCTAAGAAACCACCTACATAGTTCATATGTTTATCAATTGGCGTGCCTTGAATTAAATTACCGACAGTCACACCCCATAGGAGAGCTGGAATAGCAGATCCAAAGAAAATACACCAGTCGAAAGCGCTACGCCATGTTGGACTTTTATCTTTACTGCGGAAGTCGAAGGATACACCACGAGCAATCAAAGCCGCTAACATCAAGAACAATGCTAAATAAAAACCACTGAATAGAGTTGCATATACTTGTGGGAAGGATGCGAACATAGCACCACCAGCAGTCAACATCCATACTTGGTTACCGTCCCAAACAGGTCCGATAGTGTTGATTAATTGACGGCGTTCACGGTCTGTTTTTCCCAAGAATGGAAGCCACATACCTACACCGTAGTCAAGTCCTTCTAAAATGAAGAATCCTGTAAATAGTACACCTACTAAGATGAACCAAATTAATTCTAAATTATTCGTAATTATTTCCATAATGTAGCCTCCTCTTGTTCAACCACATCATGAGCTGGGTTACCATTAGGACCTGCTTGAATATGTTTTACTGCTAAGTAAATGGCAGCAATCGCCATAACTACATAAACTGCAGTAAAACCAATAATTGTTGTCCAAATTTCTGGCGCTGTTACCACTTTGGATGCACCATCAGCTGTTTTTTGTAATCCATATACTAGCCAAGGTTGACGACCTGCTTCTGCCACATACCAACCTGTGGAGTTAGCAATGAATGGAAGGGCTAGTAGATGGTAGATGCTTTTTAGAGCCACTCTATTGTTAAGCAATTTACCTTTCATGTGTAAGTAGTACCCTACGATAGATGTCACAAGCATGATAATGCCCGCTAAAATCATCACGCGGAAGGACCAGAACATTGATGTTACATGTGGCACATAATCACCAGCACCATGTTTCACTTCTGCTTCTTTTTGAAGGTCATTAATACCTTTTACTTCCCCTTTGAAAGAGTCATGAACTACAAAGGATAATGCCCCTGGTACACCGATTTCAAAAGTGTTCTTTTTACCTTCTTGATCGATACCAGCTACGATAGCAAATGGAGCTGGATCATGAGTTTCCCATAATGCTTCAAAGGCAGCTACTTTCATAGGTTGTAATTTGGCTACGGTTTGTCCTTGGAAGTGACCGGCACCACCCACTAATAAGCCACCAATGATAGCCGCACCTAAACCAAATTTGATAGATTTAGAGTAAAACTCGACGTGATTATTTTTCAATAAATGCCATGCACTAACAGAAGCGATAATTACACCAGCTGTTAAAATACCATCTGTAAAGATGTGTAAATATTGACCTGGTAAATACCCATTTTGTAAAATTGCTGCAAAAGAATCCATTTCAGCACGACCATTACGAAGTACAAAGCCTACTGGATGTTGCATAAATGAGTTCGCTACTAAAATCCAAAATGCTGATAAATTACTACCAATAGCTACTAGCACTGCTACAAATGCGTGCGCTTTAGGGGACATTTTATCCCATCCAAAAATCCAAGCCCCCATAAAGGTGGACTCTAAGAAGAATGCTGTTAACGCTTCTAATGCCAAAGGAGCTCCGAAGATATCTCCCATGAATCGAGAGTATTCTGCCCAGTTCATTCCGAAATGGAACTCTTGAACGATACCTGTTACAACACCCATTGCAAAGTTAATTAGGAATAGTTTACCCCAGAACTTTGCCATTTTTTTGTACACTTCGTTTTTCGTACGCGCATAAGTAATTTCCAATATTGCTACTAATACTGTCATACCTAGCGTGAACGGTACGAAGAGCCAGTGATAGATCGTAGTCAACGCAAATTGAAAACGAGCTAACAAGACTGCATCCATCATGCTAATTCCTCCTCACTTGAACATAAATTTAGACCACATGGTGCAATGATATATGAATCGAACGTTCACGTTTTGCTAACGTTTCGAAATCAACATTTTTTAACTCTTGTATTAACACTGCTTGAATTTTACCCACAGCCTCTTGTACAGCACATTGACCGTGACAACCACGGGAGCAGCTTTCGGAGTCATACAAACAATGTTGAAGATATGTGTCGCCTTCTACAGCAGTCACCACATCATACAAGTTGATATCTTTTGGTTTTTTTGCTAGTGAAAACCCGCCATCTACACCTCGATAGGAATGCAATAATTTAGCATTCACTAGATAGCGCATAATTTTTAACAAGAATCGTTCTGGAATTTTACTAGTCCTTGCCAACTCAGCTCCAACCTTCCGAGTGCCGAATGGTAATGTAGACATATATAAGATAATCCGAAACGCATAGTCTGTTGCCTGATTAAACTTCAATGGTATCTCCCTTATTGAATCTATAATATATATTGTATATGGGCGTGGAAAGTACACTCTACTAGTATACTTTATAGCTATAAAAAATGCTCGAGTGCATACGCCTTCGAGCATATCTTGTCTTTATTATAAGAAATTATTGAGAATGTTGCAATACATTTTTTCATAATTTCTTCATTTTTTATACATGTGCCAACATATCAATAATCAGGTATGCTAAGGCTGATACACCAGCGGATAATGGTATCGTAATAAACCAAGCAAATACCATGGATCTTGCGGTGCTCCAGTTTACGGCTCTTACACGCATAGCCGTACCAACCCCCATAATAGAACCACTCACAACATGTGTAGTAGATACTGGCAAGTGTAATAAGGTAGCCGTAAAAATAGTAATGGCAGAGTTTAAATCTGCTGCAAAACCATTGATACTTTCCAATTTAAAAATTTTACTACCTACGGTAGCAATAATCTTCCATCCCCCTGCTGCTGTACCTAATGCCATCGCTGTGGCACAGGCAAGCTTAACCCAAATCGGTACATCTAAGGTTTGTAAATGTCCACTAGCTACTAATGTTAATGTAATAATCCCCATCGCTTTTTGTGCATCATTAGAACCGTGAGAGAATGACATGAGAGCCGCAGACACCAATTGCATATTCCGAAATCTGTCATTCAAAATAATAGGAGAAAATCTTCCAAATAAGATAAGCAGTATTTTCATCACAATATAACCTAATACTAAGGCTAAAATAGGAGATGCTACTAAAGAGATGAAAATCTTACCGATTCCACCTGCTTGTAACGCTTCTGGTCCTACAGAAATCAGTACTGCCCCAATGATACCACCGATTAATCCATGGGAGGAAGAACTCGGAATCCCATACCACCAAGTTAAAAGATTCCAAAAAATAGCTCCCACCAAAGCTGCTACTATAATTTCACCATTAATCATCTCTGGAGCCGTAACGATATCGCCACCAATTGTTTTAGCAACACCAGTGCTCACCATAGCACCTAAAAAATTCAATGTTGCCGCCATCATAATCGCTGTTTTAGGAGCAATCGCTCTTGTCGATACAGACGTGGCTATAGCATTGGCTGTATCATGGAAACCATTAATATAGTCAAAAGCCAATGCTAATAATACGACGGCCCATATCACCCAACCATCAAGCATACTTCAATACTACCCGGCGGAATGTTCCTACCAAAGTCTCAGAACCATCGATAACTTCTTCCATAGAACTAAGAATTTCCTTCCACTTAATGATTTCAATAGGGTCACTACACTCTGTAAAAAGTTTCGCCATTTCCACATGATAAATATCATCTGCTTCTGCTTCTAGACGCAACACTTCTAAAGCACGACCTTCTACTTTCAAATAGTTTTTCTTTAAGCTTCCCATATAAGAAATAGATTTTTTAATGTGCTTACAACACTTCGCCACAATTTCTGCCATACGGATAGCCCCTGTAGTTGGCTCACTTTGCACTTGATACATCACCATTTTATCCATAATTTCTTTGATATTATCAATGGTATTATCTAATTGATCAATCAAAAGTTGGATATCTTCACGGTCCATTGGTGTAATAAAGGTTTTACGCAAACGGTCCATTGTAGCCGCCACTAACTCATCAGCTTCATGCTCTTTTTGTTCAATTTGACGAAGAGCTTCTTTCTTTTCCACTTCTCCTTCAAACACTTCTTGCATCAACTGTGCCGCCTCATGACATAGTTCAGCATGGTCATTCAGCATACTGAAAAACTTTTCTTCTTTTCCTTTTAAATTGAAAGCCATTACATCCTCCAATAACTTACTATGTGATTTATATAGTTCCATTATATCACGTACCATACACTTGTGCACGCAAAATGCAAAAGAGCCTATGCATTTTTTAGTTTCTACTTTGCATCTTTTATGAAAAGTGCATTCTATGCCTAATTCACTTCTATTTATGTGTCATTACAATGTCTCATAAAACTAATACGTATATACAAACATCACATTTTAGTCTGTAAAAAGCAAAAATATAGCTATCCTAGCACTATGAATACATAATTACCAAAGATAGCTATCTTTAATCTACTATTTAATTAGTTCCCGCTTTAGATGTTTTACTTCTGGTAAAATTAATTCTTTCATAGCCAATGTAACAGCCCCTACTGAACCTGGAATGGCAAATAAAATTGTATGTTCTTTTACCCCCGCAATGGCACGAGATGCCAACGCTTTTGTTCCAATATCATCACGATAGCTTAGAAATCTAAATAACTCACCAAAGCCAGGAATTTCCTTATCTAATAGAGGTTGCACTGCCTCGATGGATACATCACGTTTCGCAATCCCTGTACCACCAGTGCTGATAATAATATCTGCAACACCTACGTTATTTTCATATATCCAAGCACGAATATCATCACTAATAGAGTCATTCAAAACTTGAACTGCCTCACCATAGTTCCCAGTGAAAGCCTTGTGAATAGCGCCTTGAATCTCTTCAATGGTATCTGTCACGATTTGCCGAGAAACCACAACAAAACCCGCCTCACGAGCTAATTCCTCTACACGAGCTCCACCTTTATCTGTTTCTTTCGTTCTTGTGTCGGACACAGTAATAACCGCCACTGTCAACGGACGATCCGTAAATTCCATCATTGCCATGTTTCTCTTCCTTCCTATGTAGCCAATACTATATAGAATAAATCTCCTATAGTGTACGCATCTTACTTGTCCAGCTATAACTTCTCCATACTAGAGGGAGCTTATCATATTTTCTTAACAAAGTATATTACACCAAATTCTATAATATATATGATTCTAAATTAGAACTATGAAGATATACTCTTGTTTGTACACTACTCAGCTAAAAAAATCAATACAATCTCTAACCACTACAGAAACCCTAAAAAAATACACTATCTAAGTGACCAAAACATTTAAGCTATACCTATACATATAGTAACATATCTTCTATCCTATCTCTATAGCAACTGCTATTGACTGAAAAATTCTTTTACTTCTTTTAGCCGTCCTTTTGTACAAGAAACATATAGTTCATCGCCACACTGTAACAGGGTTGTTGCCACTGGTACGAGCGGTTGCCCTCCTCGATCAATACTAACAATGATGGCTCCCCTCGGTAATTCAATATCTTTCAACATCGTATCTACATAAGGACACACTACTGACAATCGTGTTTGGAAAAATGTTTGCTCTTCCTCCGCGCCTACAATGCCTTGGCTCATACGAAGTAATAAATTATCGTAAATTGGCAATTCTTTCATAAATTCTGCCGTTAAGTATGCAATGATTGCCACCGTTCCTACTTGATATATACTGTGAAAGCTATTTGTCATTTCTAGAACAAGTAAAATCGCTAACAAAGGAGTACGCATAGAAGCTGCTAACATGCCTGCCATACCACAAATGATGAAACTACTCCCGAATGCATTAGGAAGTATATATAATTCTACCAATATACTATGCATCAACGCTCCCACTGCCGATCCAATCACCACCATAGGGAGGAAAATACCCCCTTGAGCACCATTACCATAGCAAATAGAGGTTAAGATAATCTTGCCTATAACAATATATAATAGCAGTTGTAATGTCTGTTGATGCTCAACCATCATACTAACTACATCATTGCCACCACCTAGTAACAGTTGTGAATCTAACCCTAAAAGTGTTACCCCAAGAAATGTAAGTGAAATTTTCCACCCTCTAGAAATAGGAAGTGTATCATACACAGATTTGACGCCCACAATCATTCGATTAAAAAGGATTCCAAAGAAACCTACTCCCACACCTAATATAAAAAGTGTAGCAAAATATTCGATAGGAATACTTTCCATTACAGAGAAACCCAATGACGGCGTTAGACCAAACACCAAAGAAGTAATTAAATTCGCCGAAATGGTAGCAGAAAAGGTAGGAATCACAAGTTTAGGATAAAAACTCTTGTGCACCTCTTCAAATACGAAAATAGCCCCTGATACAGGTGCACTAAAGGCAGCAGTCAGTCCCGCCGCGGCTCCAGCAGATGTTAAAATTCTATCTTCCCGTAAAGAGCTACCAAACCAATTCGACAGTAACTTTCCAGTTGCACCGCCAAGCTGTACGGATGGCCCTTCCCGACCTACAGAGAATCCAACAATTCCGGTAAAAGCGCCCCCAAAGAACTTGGACACCAAGGTAGGGAAGGGATTCATATTAAAGATTCCCTTCATTTCCCCTTCAATTTGAGGTATCCCTGAACCTCCAGATAAAGGAGCCCACTTGAGCAATAGATGACAACCCCAACCGAGAATCATCATGATTATCGTCCAAATCACGATTTGTTCCACTGTCGCCGTCGCCATAAATTCGTGGCGATAGTCATTGCCCCAGTGAATGATATATCTGAAAGCAGAGCCAAGCGTACCTGCCACGATTCCAATAAGAATACCTTTTACAATTAATAAAAGAAACTCTTCCCTGTCAAAAGTATTAAAAAATTCGATCTTAGGTCTTTTAAAAATATTGTTTCGTTTATTATGTATCATACTATCACCTTAATTACCTTAATAATAGGTATAGTATACATGGTTACAGTTGATTTGTCATTATGTAAAATTATCGATATCCCAATATAAAAAGTCAGAATGATGAAGATCTTACTCCTTAATCATTCTGACCTAGTATTAATATTTAATTTAGATAGATATATATAATCTCGTTATTTTTTCAATGCATCGATAATTTTTTCTGTATTTTTATCAGCATTATCCATTAATTTCATATTTTGTTCTCTTATATTAGTATCCGAAAGATGTCCTGTAATTAATAAGTTAATATAGTCTTTACATTCAATAGCTTTAGCTTTCTCAAAAATAACAAATGAAATAACAGTAACAGCACCGGATGTAGAATTTACAAGCAGAATCGTCTCAAATGAACTTAGAATCGTTAATATTGCGTAAATACTAATAACGATACCATAAAAGGTATTATCGCCAAGCATACCTAATCCCAATAAAAGGAAAAATATTCCCCATAATAAAGATTTAAAATTTAGTTTAAAGCTATCATCCACACTAGAAATCTGATTTACAGGTAAACTTCGGCTAGCCTTACCAAGGGGAATTAATTTGAGAATTGTATATAAATGCTATCATAAGAATGTACAGAAATGACGATATAAGGATGTACAAATTT
>CAUQIB010000003.1:0-152960 GCA_963518085.1 uncultured Veillonella sp.
TGCTTTGACAAATTCATTTATGTTTATACTATGACAATATCATATGTCGTTCATACTATTTTTATATTTTCTATAAATCTATTGGCAGGTAGTATGCAATTATGGTATACTAGGACTGTAAAAAAGAGAGCCCACAACGTGTACTAGGCGTTAGGCTCATCTCGAATGATGGAACACGAAATGCCTAACGTGTTAAGGTCCACTAAACCTTATATCGTTAGGCATTTTACTTACTTTTACGATAAGTCAAAATTGCTACAACTAACATTCCAAACTGTATCAGTAAAGATACGATTTCAAATGGTGTCATAGTATCACCTCCTCCCAGAGTAGGAAGAGATGAGCCCAACTCACGTTGGAAGCTCTCTTATTTATAGTATATCACAAATTATACATACCGTTTATATTACTTCGATATTTTTTCGCAATTAACAAAGGAGTTACCCTCACATGAGCACAAATTTAGAAGTAGGCATTGTAGGCCTTCCAAATGTCGGAAAAAGTACATTGTTTAACGCTATTACAAAGGCTGGCGCAGAAGCGGCAAACTACCCATTCTGTACCATTGAACCAAATGTAGGTGTTGTTGACGTACCAGACGCTCGATTAGCTGTGTTGGCTGAGATGTTTGGTTCTAAACGCATCTTACCTGCTGCCATGCGCTTTGTAGACATCGCAGGTCTAGTAGCTGGCGCTTCAAAAGGAGAAGGTTTGGGCAACAAATTCTTGAGCCACATCCGCCAAGTTGATGCCATCGCTCAAGTTATCCGTTGTTTTGATGACCCTAACATCACACATGTAGCTGGTTCTGTAGATCCTGTTCGTGACATTGAAATCATCAACACTGAACTTTGCTTAGCTGACCTTGAAAGTGTAGACAAGCGCTTACAACGTATTGCTAAGTTAGCAAAATCTGGCGATAAAGATGCTCGTGTGGAAGCTCCAATTTTAGAAAAAGTATCTGCTGCATTAGGAGATGCCATCCCTGTTCGTGCCCAAGGCTTAACAGAAGATGAATTAGATATTTTAAAAGATTTAACATTATTAACAGCAAAAAAATCTTTATATGTAGCCAACGTGGGGGAAGATGAAGTGTCTGACTATTCTGGCAATGAGTTCGTAAAGCAAGTAGAAGAATATGCAGCAAAAGAAGGCTCTGGCGTAGTTGTAGTATCTGCTCGCATTGAATCTGAAATCGCTGAATTATCTGACGAAGAAGCAACGGTTTTCTTAACTGACCTTGGGTTAGAAGAAAGTGGCTTAACAAAATTAATCAAAGCTAGTTATTCCTTATTGGGTCTAATTAACTACTTTACAGCTGGCGAAATGGAAGCTCGTGCTTGGACTATTGTAGAAGGCACAAAAGCTCCCCAAGCAGCTGGTAAAATCCACTCTGACATCGAAAAAGGCTTCATTCGTGCAGAAATCGTATCTTTTGATGATTTAGAAGCTTGTGGTAGCCAAAATGCAGCTAAAGAAAAAGGCCTTGTTCGCCTAGAAGGCAAAGACTATATCATGAAAGACGGCGATGTAACACATTTCCGTTTCAACGTATAATTTCCATACTAACACATAAGGCATATAGAGAATTTCTCTATATGCCTATACTATTCGTAACATATGGAGTTACTCATATACGAATACTATCAATCATATACAAAAAATCTAGGAACGATCTTCTGATTATTCCTAGCTTTTTATTTATATATCCACAAACTGTAATCCAACAGATAGATTCAGTCTACTCCACGCACATAGGCAATCGGCTCTTTCCCCTTCTCATAATAATACATATGAGAAGGGGTTATTTTTTCTACTTCAAAGATACGTAGCACTTCTTCTATGTATTCTTCTTTTATACCAATAGATAAACCACAAGTGCTGGATAGTTCTGGTGGCACTGGCATCAACTGATGAGGTACTTTGTATTGCCCTAACGTTTTATCTGCTTTATCTGCAAAATAGTAAGAACTAAATAGAATAAGTATTTTTCGTGATACCTTATCTATAGATATCTTAAACTGTTGACCAATTATTTCCAAAGCAAACACCCCCTATCCCTCATGCAATCTTTCCAGTGATACCTATCTATATCACTAAGCATCTAATTACAAGGTAACAAATGGCTCTTGCATCATGCTTTCAGTAATAGCATAGAGATTGGTAATAGTGCCCACTTGTACTTTATCTTTTACCTCATAAAAGTCTAAACAAATACCGCAACCGCTTATAGTTACGCCTGCAGCTTCCAAAGCTTTGAAGTTTTCAATATGTTCAGACCCTTCTACAAGCATTTTAACAGCACTATTGATGCAGTATATCGCTTTTGGTTTCACATCCGTTTCCGTCAATACATAGATGAATGTTTTCATCAAGTTACGGCCTAACTCTTCACTGCCTTCGCCTAAATAATCCTTCGTGAATAGTAGCACTTTACCACCCATAGAAGCCGACGGCACAGAAGGCACCACAGTTCCCATCAATTCAGGTGGCACTGTATCTTGGCTAATTGGCGCACCCATAGCCGCTTTTTCTGCTTTTGTTTTTTCATAGGCTGCAATACTACGCTCTAAGCTACCTGTTCC
This sequence comes from uncultured Veillonella sp., assembly GCA_963518085.1. Taxonomy (GTDB): domain Bacteria; phylum Bacillota; class Negativicutes; order Veillonellales; family Veillonellaceae; genus F0422. Next base: position 2,586 of record CAUQIB010000003.1, read on the forward strand.
ATTCGTCATATAAAACGGAGCTTCCCCACCAGCAATCGTTGTATTTGTTACAACCTTTCCTAAAGGTGCGGCAAATTCATTTTCAAAAATATCTTCCAAATCTAGGTCTTCTAGATCATTCGACGTTTGAATATTCACAGCACTAACCGCAGCCACTTCCTCTTTCACCGCTGTAGGAGGAATCAATACCACAATGTAATTTCCTTCTTGCTCTAGCACATGGTTTTCATAGCCTCGGTATTCCCCTAATTTCACCACATTGTCACGACTCACGTCATTATCAACGATAACTTTCACATACGTATTCGCATCGGCATCCATCGCCTTTTTCGCTTCAATCACTGGTGCTGGGCATACTTGACCTCGCATATCTATAGTTACTTCTTTATTTGACATATACTTGTTTCCTTCCTTCCTGAATGACACAGCCAATCTGTGCGGCCTGTAAACCTTTCTCTTGTAATCCTGAAAGTAGCTGTTTCCCTTCTCTTTCAGAACAAGCAAATAATAAACCACCCGAGGTTTGCGGGTCGAAGCAAATATCACTCCATACAGGATCTAAGTAGCCCTCAAATTCTGCTTGATCGCCCAAAGCCTTGCGATTTCCATACGTCGCTGCAGGGACGAGGCCCATACGAGCCGCCTCTAATACATCGGTAAAGAGAGGAATTTGCTCCGCATAGAGTTCAATAGAGGTTCCACTGGCTTTTGCCATTTCAGACACATGACCAATTAAACTAAACCCTGTAATATCCGTACAGCCATGAACGGCAAACTGTGCAGCTACATCTCGAGCCCCTTTATTAATGGTTCCCATGCTTTGCATAGCTTCCTGCACACCTTCGGGGAATACGCCACCTTTTGCAGCCGTGTTCATAATCCCCGTTCCAATCGGTTTAGATAGAATCAACACATCCCCAACTTGAGCATCTCCATTGGTCCAAATATGACGAGGATCAATGAGACCTGTTACAGCCATTCCAAAAATAGGCACTTCATTTTCGATGCTATGACCACCAAGAAGAGCTACCCCTGTCTCTAATAAGACCTCATTAGCACCCTCTAAAACCTCACGAAGGACACCCTCTTTCACTAAAGGCACAGGAAAGCCTACGATATTCAATGCTGATATAGGTGTGCCACCCATGGCATAAATATCACTTAAACTATTACACGCCGCTACTCGACCAAAGAGTTTAGGATCTGCCACTGGAGGTGTAAAAAAATCCACCGTTTGTACAAGAGCTTGACGCTCATTAATTTGATACACCCCAGCATCTTCCATACCAGATGCATCGGTCAATACAGCTGGATGCGTAGGCATCTGCATATGTTGCAACACATCCGCTAAGATATGAGGCCCAATCTTACACGCGCAACCACCCTTGGCTGCATATTTCGTTAAATCAACCATAGATATCCTTCTCCTAGAAAACTATAAGGACATATTGTTCCTTCCTATTCTTCTGTCCCTTCTTTTCTGGATACTATCTTTTTTACATTTTTTTCAAACTTAGGTCGTGGTATCATCACTTGATGCCCACAGCCTTCACAGACTGTTACGAAATCAACGCCAGTTCGTTTAATCTCCCAATTCTGACTACCACAAGGATGAGGCTTCTTCATTTGTACCACATCACCAACTTGGTATTTTACAAATCCCATAGGCACCTCCTATTTCCATAATTATGTGTATAGTATATCATCTAACTTTATATTTCTCTATAGGAGCTTATGGGTATTACTGAAAGTTGCTCCATGCGCTCTGCTTATGAATCACAACCATTGATGACAAATATCAGTTAATAAAACACTCAAAATACTTACTATGTCATTATATCTTTTGAAGCCTATAAATAGAGGGATTTCTATGTATTATCATTACATTTTTTATCTTTTGAGTTCGATTCTCAATTTCTATTTTGTGTAATTCCCTTATTTATAAAGGGATTTAAACGGCTATAAATGTGATAATATAGCCGATTGAGAGAATTTATCATTTATAAAAAATTTTTAAAATTTTCTAAAAAAAGACTTGCATTTCTCATTTTCATAGTCTATAATGTAATCAACAATGATTATTCGTTAAGTAACGAAATCAATAGGGAATCACTCAAGTGAGTGATCCCAATATACAAATAAGTATTTAATGTATTACAACTATGTAAAGTACATGGAGGAACAAAATGCCAGAATTAAAAGGTACTCAAACAGAAAAAAATCTTCAAGCAGCATTCGCTGGTGAATCTCAAGCTAATCGTAAATACACATACTACGCAAGTGCGGCTCGTAAAGCCGGTATGAACAAAATCGCTGATTACTTCGAAGAAACAGCTATCAACGAATCTGCTCATGCTAAAGTATGGTTCAAATTATTACACGGTGGCGATGTAAACGCTGACGTAGCAATCAACTTAAAAGACGCTGCTGCTGGTGAACACTACGAACACACTGTAATGTACCCAGAATTTGCTAAAGTTGCAAAAGAAGAAGGTTTCGCTAAAATCGCTTACTTATTCGAACAAGTTGGTGTTATCGAAGCTCGTCACGAAGAACGTTACCTTGACCTTGTAACAGCTGTTGAAGGCGGTACAGTGTTCAAACGTGAACAACCAGTTGCTTGGATTTGTGCTAACTGTGGTTACATCCACATCGGCGAAGAAGCTCCTAAACTTTGTCCAGTATGTGCTCATCCGCAAGCATTCTTCTCTCAACACGGAGAAACTCTTATCTAATTAGTAAACCGAGTGGTTTCTTAGATAAGTACTATACAACTGTATCAAGCGATACAAACCAATCTATATAAGAACTAAGTAGTTCTAAAGGCAAGTGCCTAATATACAAAATATACTAAGTAGTAATAATAGTTACCCAAGTGGGTCAAATTACATATACATCATCCCAAGTGGGTTAGAGCTAGTATAGGTATACTATAGCGACTGTGAAAACAGTCGCTTTTTTGTATGCCAATCTATACAAACCTATGGATATCTTAAATATAGTAGATATGACTATCTTTTACTATTCGTCATCTTCTCTTCATATTAATAAGATATACTTTAGATACAGATGATAGGATACTCTAAACTAATCCTAACTCCTGTGCTTCTAATTATATGTCTAATTCATTGTTTTCCTAACCCATTAAAAACCTTGAAGTAGCATATAACACACTCTATGGTAAGTACTAATAGGGTGTACCTAATTAACGTTTATAAATAAAATTATTTCAAGGAGACACTTATGAAACGTGCACTACTATTGACAACACTAGCCATGACTATCGGTTCTTCCGCTTTTGCTTCAACCATTAATTATCCTAGCTTTCAAGGCGAGCATAAACCTATGTCTTTTAAAATGGCATCTACGGAAGATATGAAGGCCTATACAAAGGATCTAGAAGATTACTTATCCAACACAGATGCAATGATTCAAATGTTGATTACTAAAAAACGCGCCGCTATCGATGCTTACAATGCGGGTGTACGTGAATATAACAAGGATGACTTCTTCCACAAAGATCGTGTAGAACCATACTCTTACGATGAAAGCTACTCCCAAACTAAACGTGTAGGTGGCCATACCTACCATTCTTTCGGAGATACAGTAATCATCACGTCTAACAACATCATTCCTGCAACAGAAGAAATAAAATCTCAAACGAAAGAGGAGGAGGATGCTTTTGCACGCATGATGCGCCGTATGGAAAAACATCTTGGTGTTGATCGCTGGTAAACCTTTTCTATTTCTCTAAAAATATATCCTTACTCCCTTTGTATACTCTCTCTTATATTCAACTATCCCCTATAATAAAAAAGACCTGTATCGAACGATACAGGTCTTTTTTTGAGCTTTTTGTCTAATGTATAGACAATCATATAAGACATCAACATCTATGATAGAGCCTTCTTACATTGAGGTTTGACTCTGATATAGCACCTCTTCTTTTTGCAGTATATACACAAAAGCTGTAGCCTCTATATATCAGAAGTCTACAGCCATGTATTTGTTTCTCAGTACTTTCATCATAGATACATCCTGTATCTATGGCATTACTTATACCTTATCGAATTGTTTTTGTATCATTAAATGCTTCTTGGTCGAATGTTCCTTGTAATCGGTCTACTACGATAGCATTTGTCATAGAACCGCTTACATTTAACATTGTACGTCCCATATCTACGATAGGGTCTACTGCTAAGATTGGGGAAATAGAGCCGAAGAAGGCACCCATACCTGTACCAGACAAGGAGACAGATGCTGCCATAGTCGCTGTACCAGGTACACCAGCAATCCCTAAGGATCCCAACGCAATAACAATTACACTCATTACATACATGGTGAAGTCTAATGGCACTCCAGATACTCGAGCAATGTATATGATACACAATGCTGGGAAGATACCCGCACAACCTTGCATACCTGCTGTAGTACAGAAACTTGCTACTGTGTTCGCAGTGGCAGGGTTGACGCCTAATTTTTTAGTCAATGTTTCTACTGTTAATGGCAATACGCCCATACTAGAACGAGATGTGAAAGCCAAAATTAACGCTTCTTTTGCCTTGCGGAAGTACATAATAGGGCTCACACCGAATAGGGTCAATAGAATAGCTTGTACTACCAACATGACCGCTACCCCCACATAGATTAACACAATAAATAAAGCCATATCAGCAATAGCCCCAAACCCTTTTTGTGCTAATGTAGTAGCCAATAATGCAACTACACCATATGGCATTAAGCCAATGATGAAATCAGCTACCCAGAAAATCACTGTGTATGCTTCATCAAATAATTTTGTCATCACTTGTAAATCGGTAGCACCATGTTGTTTAGCAAGTCGTGCAATACCGCCAATGATAACACCAAATACAACAATGGCGATAACATTTGTTTCTGCCATAGCATGCACTGGATTAGCCGGGATTAAAGCACGTAATGTATCAACAACTGGTTTGACTTCACGCATCTTAGAGTCACCAACTACCGCTAAGGTTCCTTCTCCTAATCCAGCCACTGTACCTAACACTAAACCCACAATAGCTGCAATACCCACCATAACTAAAGCGACGATACCTGTGGAAGATACAAGGCGTTTTAAGTTCGCATTGGTATCCATATGTAAAATAACATGAACAATAGAAATAAATACTACAGGGATAACAAGCATACGAATTAAGTCAATAAATCCGCCCCCGATAAGTGAGAACCACTTCGTACTTTCTTTAATAAATACTACATCCATCGGGTTTTTAGGGAATCCAGCAATCAATTGCACCGCAACCCCTAATACAGCCCCTACTACAGTGGCAATCATTACAAGTGTACCAAAGTGAATCTTTCTTTTCTGAAGAAAATATACATATCCTAATGCGATAACAAATAGCACCAGTATCCCTATCGTCATAGGATCGCTAATCATGAGAAATTGTTTAAAAAATGGCATATCCATACAAATTCTCCTTCCTTTCCAGACTAAACTATAGTCTAACTTACTTTTACGTTACTGCACTATACAGGCAACAATACGACTTATTATATCATTCTCAATACAACTTTGTCCATATCCTACTTCTTATATAGGTTTATAGACATGAGTTATAGTCTTGAAATATGTAATAATTGATACCATCACTTAATAAATATAGGAGACGAATTGTAAAATTTATAGTACAATAGAAGAGTAAAGGTTAACAATAAGAGATCTATTGTACGATGATGTGCGCCCATGAATAGAAATGAACTAACATGACATCTGACTACGTATGTTTAGGAGGATACCATGGATACATCTTACTATTATAATTTTATCATCTTAGTACAAACGGGGAATATGACGCAAGCAGCAGAGATACTGCATATTACACAACCAGCTTTAAGTAAGCAACTCAAGTACTTAGAAGCAGAATTTGGTACCCCCTTATTAGTCATCAAACGCGGTCAACGTGGAGCTAGTTTTCACCTGACAGAAGCAGGCCGCATTTTTTATGAAAAAGCACAACAATTATGCTCTATCGAAGAGTCTACCTATGCCGATGTAAAACGTCTTAGTTCTGAAGTGGAAGGAACGTTACGCATCGCCTCCTCCGCCTCAAGGTCTACCGCCTTAATTCAGCAATATTTGCATTTCTTTTCTCGTCAATATCCCGTAGTTCGATATGAGATCTACGAAGGATTAATGACCGATGTAACAGAATCCTTATTGAATGGTAGTGCTGAAATTGGTTTATGCAATGAGCAAATGGTAGATACCAACAAATTTGATGTTCTCTACACCCAAACGGAGGACTTATACGCACTGTTTAGAAAGGATTTATTTTGGACAGATCGCGACTTAGAAAGTATTTCTTGGAAGGATATTTCCAAATGTCCCCTCAGTTTATCTGGTGGATCTGTGCGCATGCTCATGCAAGCCCATCATAATGACTTCTCTTCTCTCAACGTTATTTCTGTGACTACAACGAAGAGTTCCGCCATCGAATGGGCTCAATCAGGCCGAACCATAGCGATTATTCCTATGGATGCACAAGAAACTGTATCTCATCCAGATATGACACGCATTCGCTTGTCGGAATTGACCAATACATTCTACAAGGCGTTCATTACCATCAAAGGACAGCCATTGTCCATGGTAGCGCAACAGTTTTTAGAGTTCTACAAAGCCCATTCAGAGGAATAATACCTACTAGAAGTATACTTACAAAATAAAAAATATTATATATGAAACAGAGGAACGTTGCTATCTAATGCGCAACGTTCCTCTATTATTTTACATGGCTACAACCTACTTAGTGGCAGCTATAAAATCTTCAAAAATTATTTTATTTAATTCCGTATGACGCATCATCTCTGGATGGAATTGATACGTCCGTAGATATGGGTAATCGATACCTTCCATAGCTTCTACTACAGTATCTTTAGCACGTCCTACTACACGCAAGCCTTCCCCTACTTCTTTCACGATTTGATGATGATGGGAATTAACCATCACTTCTTCCGTACCAACTATAGCAAACAATTTGGAATCTGTTTCAATCACCATGGAATGTGTTGGCAACCCTGTTGTTTGGTTTTGTGAATGCTTGATAGTGGCAAAGCTAGGTAGGTCTTGATACAAGGACCCTTTATGAGCAACATTAATAATTTGATGTCCACGGCAGATACCCATAATAGGAATATTGCGCTCTTTTGCAAAGGCTAATAAACGCATATCAAAGATATCTCGTTCTGGCCAAATATCCCCCAAAGCACGTTCTGGTTCTTCTCCATAGAATTGAGGTGCAATGTCATGACCGCCAGAAAGGATAAGCCCATCTAAGCGTTCTACTAACGCTTTTAATGTAGCTTCATCTTCTTGGAATGGAATAATCACAGGAATCCCACCTGCTTCTAATACAGACTGTACATAATCATCATTCACATAGGATCGTTTATATCCAGGAAATGGTCCCCCTTGATCAATCATATGAGAACCTGAGATACCAATTAATGGTTGTTTCATAAGTACCACCTCTCCTTACTTATATAGAGTATACATATAGTACTATGATAAAGGAAAACCTAGCATCTGACAAATATAAATATCTTCTTATAACATCTTGCGGCTTAAGCCCGCTATATAACCACTATTATCAAGGAATGGCAGTGATGCCTAGCTAAATACATGAGTGCTACTAACCTATATTGGTTCATGTCTACACAGTAAGAGATTTTTAGAATGCTACACTCATCTGTATTCCTAGGGCTCGGTGTGGCACTGTAAAACCGTTTGGCACTTGTAACGGGGTGGATAAGAATATATTATAATTAGCACTTCCATAGTGTCCTTTCATACCAATGGCTCCACCCCACAACTCTGTACCCAATATATCTTCCGTGGATTTGCCGTACACTTTGCCATAATCCAACCCCACATACAGTGTATGGTTCTGATTCAATGGTACATCTAAAGTATTACGTACATAGAACCCTCGTTCTGCTGCTAAATTTCTATCGCCGGTAAAGCCACGCACCGTATACCATCCACCAATGGTAAAGAACTCACTACTATAAAGATTGCTATTCGTATACTGTCCTTTCGCTTCCATTGTATAGGTAGCTTTCCGATTCCCAAGAGTCAATGGACGCTGATAGTTCACTTTCCCAGTATATATATGATACTGTGTAGTAGCTTCCCCTAAATGATCGGTAGGACCAGGACTAGCCCACCAAGGAACACCTTTTTCATATTGTACTGACCAATCTAAACTTCCCTTCTTGCTATATCGTTTTTGGTGTATTCCTATGGACCAAGACGTGGTATTTCTCCGTTGCACATCAATTTCACTACCATTAATAAAAGAATGCCTTGTCTTATGTGTCAGACCTTGTACTAATTCTGTAATCTGTTGGCTATTCCTGTGCAATACGTGTTTCCATCGTAATTCATCGCTAGTAAAGTTACCGCTAGAAATAAATGGTTTAATAGCATAGCTAACTCGTTGTTGATAGTCTGAATTAGAATGGCTAAGGGTAATGCTATCATTTCCAATAGGTATTTGGTATGATACATAACTGGATTTGCTTGTATTGATACTATCTGAGTGTCTAGATCTAGTTAAACTATAGTACAAGGTGTCACTACGATCTAATGGTCTGCCTACTGTAATAGACATATTTCCTTGAAATCGCCCTGTCCCTTCATTACCGAAATTATCAAATCCTGTGGTGACCTCTACTTTGGACTTATTCTCTATCTGAAATACCACTATAGATGTACCTAACTTACTTCCCGGTTGTAGCTGTACCGTAGCCTTCTGATGGGGTACCATATTTAAATTATCCACGGTTTGTTCTATGTTCCGTATATTTAAGATATGCCCCTTGTGAAAGGCTAATGCGTTTGTATAATTACCTGTGACGCCCTTAAATTGTATCTCCTCTACGGTTCCTACCAAAAAGGATAACCGGAGTGTGCCACTCCCTATATTTTGAGGCTCCATATAAACCTTAGAGGTAACGTACCCTCTATCTAGTAAGGCGGCGTTCAGTTCCTGCAACAAGGTATTAATTGTTTCTACCCCATACGATTGATGTTCTTTCTTAGCCACTATCGTTTGCAGAAAACTAAACTCTGGTGGAACCTGTGAAAGTTCAATATGATGAATTAAAAATTCTGGTTCATCATTCGATAGTTGATTTACCTTTTGAGGTACTATCCCCTCTGTAAGAACTGTGAAAGCTGGTGTTTCCTTTTGTTCCACATGAGATATAGAACGCTCCATCTGGTCTAGCAGTTTACCTTGCTCGTCTATAGTATTGGCATGAACAATATGAGAAAGCGCCCCTATACACAAACAAGCAAGGCCTGCAACTATTTTATGATTTGTCAATCCTAGACTCCTTCATATTAAAATTTGGCATATTCATTTTCTGGAACAATAGATGCTATTTTCTCTTCAGATAAGTTAGGACTCTTAATGCCTAGTTTTTCATAAGACCATAGGTCAAAGACTTCATTATCATAGGCTTGTTCTGCTAATACATCGTAACCAAAGTTAGTAGAAATATGTCGTTCTTCATCTATCATATAGGAGAACACCGTCCATGGTGCAAGATGGCATACAATAAATGCGTTTCGCATGTAATTCGACCACAGTGCTAGTTGTTCCATCGTAGCATCATAAGTCGCCTTAGAAACCACCTTATGGTCTATCATCTCCTCAAAAGTAAGGTATTCACCGTCGACAATGATATACCCTAGTTGACGACATACGGTTCCATCATTCTCTACATATAGATATACCCGATCATATGTACCTGGCAAGATAGAATACAAAATATCGTAACTATTTTGAAGATATTGTGGAATCAAATCGTGGATATCTTCTCCTGTAAATTCTATAGCTGGATCTACACTAACCATTTCCTCTACCTCCTCTTCAATAAACTGAGACATATCTATGTGCATAATTCCTGTGATACATCCATCATGCGGTGCTATTGCATGTGTATACAGTGGTTCTCCATCTTTGGAAAAATACCGTTCTTCCCAAGCATTTACTAAGGCCAATTCGTCAGTAAAATTATCTTCTGTTATATTGTCATATACATACGAGAGTTCACCAGTAGAAATATTAAATATACAATCTAAGGATGTATATTTTTTTCCTAAAATTGTATGCATACTATTAAACTCATCAGACCAGTCCCAATAAAGAGCTGCCACTCTAAAATCATTAGTACCAGCAAATTTTGATTGTATATTTCGTTCTTTAATCCATGTATTATCCGCATACTCAATATAGATATTTAATTTTTCCTTATTACAAATTGTATCCAAATGAAAATACATGTTTTTGCAGTCCTTAGAAATAAAATCTTTCAAATAAATTTCTTTTTTCTTGATTATATTATTCAAAATGTTAACTAAATTAATAGTATCAAGCCTATTCTTGAGTATTTTTTCTGGAATGATATTTAGTTGTTTTACTAAACTAGATACTTCAGAGTACCAAAAAACACGACTTGTAAGTCCTATCTTTCTATACTCCCAGATTACTCTTGGTGTAGTGAAATATTCATACTCTAATGGAAGTTCATGATAATATATTTGACTATTTCCATTGGAATCCAGTTCTAACTCAACAAACTCCAAAAGACAATCCTCTTCATTCTCTTCATTTGCTATACTACTATAAGCACTATGTGCTATTTCTCCTAATTTTACCCCTAAATCTGAAATATTTTTTCTAGTATAATTAGAAATTATAAATAAATCATTTTCAACTATAAAAGAATCATCATTATATACGACTATAAAACTGCTCGTATATGATATTGAACTTACTTCAGCATAAACTAATATCTTTGACCAATTGCCAGGGATACATGTATCGCCTAGTTCTCTGGTTGCCTGTATTAAATTTTTTTCCATCAGCAACTTTTTTTCTTCTGCAAACATTATGCGCCTCCATTTAAAAAGCTTTCTGTCGCTTTTTCTTTATCAATAACATAATTTACATTAAACTTTATTGGTCTTTTATTTGCTCCATCATATACTATATCTATCGTTACTTGCACTTCCTTTCCTTCTTTCAATGCTTTTTGCCATTGATTTTCTACTTTTCTATATTTACTAGTATTCACAATTTTATCCATCGCAACTAGATTATCTAATTCTCCTGATCCACCAAAGATTCTAGCTATCAGATGCCCACCATGGTCGTTTGGTAATCGGTCTTCATAACCTGCTTTTAATTGATCTCCGTTATTTCGTACACCATCTTCTAATCGCAAATCACCTTGGGCTGCTTTTATACGACCTAATTCATCGGTTTGGTAATAATACCCTTTACTCTCATATACAATATTCTCTTTTAATTCTCTTGCTTTCGCACCCGGTTTATATTGCTCACCATTCCGATAAATATCTGGACTATCAGCTAATTTTGTTGTATTTGTAGTAGAGCTTCCCATTTCAGCAGTAGATTGTTTAGGGGATTCTTTTTTATTTATTTCTATGTTTTTATCAACATTTTTATTAGCCTTTGTAGCATTTGTAGCCTTTGTATCCTTTGTATCCTTAGCTGTCATTTTAGCTTTTTTTCCAATTGATTCGGCTGTATCTTCTAGCTTATCAACCTTGGCTAACTTAGGGATAGTAGCTTCTTTTTCACTGATCTTTGCTACAAGAGGTGCACCTTCTGCTGCTAAAGCTAACTTACTACCTTTTGGAGTCAATTTAGCTATGGCTTTTAATTCTTGAAGGGTACTGAACTTAGATAGTTTTAACTTATCTGGGCTTATATATATACTTAGTGCAATTTCTGTTGCTCTTCCAAATAATACCCCCTTTTTATGGAAATCATCCTCCCATATCGTATTACGGATTTCATTAGCAATATTTGTTAGGTTCTCTCTAACTTGTTTCATATCCGGCATATCTTTAATTTCATTAATTAGATCTTTTATGTCTTGTAAAACCTGTGATGGCTTATAAATTATCTCTTCCAATAATTTTTTCTGATTTTCAAGGTCACTTATAAACTCATCTCCAAATCCTTCGCTAAAACCGCCTACGAATGCTCTAACACGTTTATTCTGAATAATGTAACCTAAAGGTACACTTTTTTCATTGGTCGGGTATAGATTCAATTCATTTTTTAATATAGCATCATCCCCTGTATAAATAATATTCTTTTTATTATTTACACTAATATACTGGGTTTTAAAATCTCCATATATTGGGATTAACCTTTTTTTAACTTTATCGATTAAGTAATCTTGTCCAAAACCATTTTGGTCGGCTACCCATACGACATATTGATCTGGTAAATCTCCAATTCTAAGTTCTTCCTCTTCTCCATTATTTAGTATACTAAATTTTACATTTTCAATATCCTTAAAATCTATAGGTTCCTTATTAGCTACTTTAGTTTGTAATGCCCCTACTAACTGTACTGTAATTTCCCCATTATATCTTCTGCGAGGTCCATAACGATTCCACTTCGTTCCAGCTTGTGCAATACTAGCACCTTCTAATCCGTCTCCACCCAATAGTTTATCTACGGTATAGCCAAGGCTAGAAGATAATAATTGCGCTCTTGCTGGGTAATCCTTCGCTAATTTACTTATAGATTGTATCAATGCTTCATTAAGTCCACCAGATATGGCACCAGTTGTAGGATTTCCTTTTACAATAGCTGATGTAATGGCACCAGATAAAGCATGCAATGCGACCTTTTCAGATGAACCATCTTTATAGATTCGTTGTCCTTTTTCATCTCTCATTTCACCAAATCTATGGATTGCTTCATTTATATACTTGCTGAGTAGCTTAGCTGTTTCTTGTCGTTCTGCAATACTTTGCTTATCAAAAATAGTGCCTAATGTATGTATTGAATCTTCCGTATTTCTACGAATGCTATCAAGATTTACCTCAGGCTGTTCTACTACTAGCACTCCTTTGGCGATTGCTGAATAGGTTGTGCTATTGGCTCTTCCCTGTTCCCCAGACATAAGCGTAGGTACTAATCCAAGTTCGTTATATTGCTTACTACCTTTCCCAATCGATGGATCCGCCAAATACGACAATCCCTTAGACCCATAGGTATATTTCGCCCTATTCTCCATATCTTTCATAACTAGATGTTTTGTTTTCAACACATTCGTATCTGTTTTACTAGATAACAGGGCTCCTTCTAATGTGGTCGTATTGCCTACGGATATGTTGAACCCTGTACTTCCTGCATAGAGTCCAGACTGGTGAATCACAGAGGTGTATTTGCTATCAATATCTGTCCGTTGCAAGGAGCTTTGTAATGATTTGAATGCACCTTTCTTAGATAGGCTAAGTCCCATGCCACCAGATGTAGTATGGTCTGTATAGTCATGTGTGTCTTGTACAGAGTGAATCTCTAGATTTCCACCTACATTTGCCTCAATAGCATCACCTCTAAAAACTCCGTCTTTAATGTGTAAATCCTGTTTTGTCTTCACTCCAAGAGTATTCGTTGCTGTTATGTTTGAAGGATTATGAACTATGTCTGTGCCTGCTATGTTGCCTTTACTACCACTGGCATTGACGGATATATCGGAGAATCGATGTTGTAAAATATCATAGGAAATACCTAGGGATGCTTGTTTCTGTTTCATACTCTGGGTCATCTCAGAAGTTGTTTCTTTGCCCTTCACATAGATACTGTTCGCAGAATCTAAGGTAATGTCCTTGCCTCGTATATCGCTTCCTTCTATGCGGATATCATCCTTCTTAGCGGTAACACGAATATGTCCATCGGACACAACAGTCGATTCTTTTGCTATCTTGGTATCTACGTTTGTAGAAGCTTCGCTTCGTTCTGTGCCTAAAGATAAATTGAGATGTAAACTCTTAGCTTGGTCTTTCAATTTAGATTTTTCTAAAGATATCTTGGCATCGTCATAGGTTTTGTAGGCTAATAAGGCTTGCAATCGTTTATCTTTTACAGCGCTTGCTCGTGTCAGTGTACCTATTGCATTAGTTGTGGTATCTACTAAGCGATTCGATACAGAGAGGGTAAGCCCCGTCTTAGAAAATGTATGTATTTCTCCTGTATGCGATGTGGTATAACCATTACGGATTGTCACACCAGATCCTTGAACCTGAATATCCTCTTTCGATGCTATGTCACTACCTTCTATTTGTGTAGTACCTGTAGCACCTAAAGTAACAGAACCAAAGCGACTTCCAATGATACTACCTTTGGCTGCACTACTCTTAGCATCATAGGTATCTGCTTGTCTTTGTTTTCCAATGGTAACACTAAGCCCACCATTACCAAAGACACCAGATTTACGTACTTCTTCACGATGAGTAGCACCAGATTCTTCCTGTGCTGATGTAATGGTCAAATTACCTTCACTCGTAACTGTAACATCTGCATCCCCCACTATATGGCTAGCTCGGACTAGCACGTCCTGCTTACCATCTACCTTGACAGTACCACTTGAAATAGTAGAACCTACGACTGTATCTGTACGTTTATGGTCATAGATATCCCGTGTAGTAGACGACAAGAAACCTCTATCTTTTTGATGTACTTCAGATAGTGTTTCATGGTGCTCAGTACCATGTTCAATAGAGACTCGACCAGCTTGTACGTCTACAAGCCCCGTTTTACTATGTATGGTGCTTGCTTTCATGGATACATCGGCATCCATACGCACCTTAACACCAGTCTCACCTTCAATGGTCGCTCCTAGATTCTGTTCATCTATGACCATCTTACGGTTAAAATAGTCACTACCTCTAGCTCCTACAGCTATATCTGACAAAGTTCTATCCGTTACATTCATAAGGGTTAGTGAGTTCCCTGTAAGGTCCACTGCGTGTCCGATGATACGGGAACCTTGTAATGTGATCTGTCCCCCTTGGACTTGCACCGTATGACCCTGTACGGTACTACCTAAGTACTTAGTAGTGTCTAAGGTCACTCCACTACCTATATAGCGATTTTGTAAGGCACGAGCAGAGACTTGTATATCTTTTCCTACTAGACTCACCGTACTACCACCTTGTATAGTAGCCCCTACATAGTGTATGGTATCTCCTTGGATATGGATACCGCCATCACTAGTGATACTTGCTGTGCCATGTGCTGTATCTTGTTGACTTCCCAATAAATTATTAGTCGTTACCTGCGTTTCATTACGGATATCCTTTCCTTCTATGTGAACACCATCTTTACCATGTATACGACCCGAAGTATTTTGTAACATATCTGTGCGTATAGAGACTAGATTACCATTGATACTCCCGTTGAGGTTTCTAACATTACCACCTACAATGGACAAAGAATCCTTTGCTTGTATAGTGCCCGTATTATCTACTTTTTGGCTTATTATCTGCACATCTTTACCTAAGACGATACTACCATCTTTGCGCAAATCTCCATGGTGTAACAGGCTGTTAGGTATCCCTGTAAGTAAAGACTGATCATGACCTGTATATTTCGTAAGGGTATGACCACTTTGACGGAGTTCTTCTTTGGCGATTTCTTGATCTTCATACCCATTGCGTAATCGATTGTACACTCGTTCTGGGTCTGCTTGTAATCTAGTGGCCATATAGTCACTACTTAGAAATTGCTTTTTATCTGTATATAAGGGGTTTTCTTCTATCTTAGGTACGGCAAGTGGATGTGTCGTCATATAGAGTTGTTTTGATGGTTCCAACACTGGGGTCACTAATTTAGAAACATCTGTAGGTGCCACCGTAGTTTCAACCTTTTTATCTCGCACTGCATAAGCTGTTCCATCTGCCTCAAGGGTTGTATTGGCAAATGCATTCGACTGGATACTCGTAGTTCCATGACTGCCTAATACGGCAATCCGTTCACTAGTTGGGCTACTTTCAGCATCAAAGATATCATGATGTTCATAGGGAATATCTGTATGTCCATAGACCCACTTTTTACGTTTCCACCAACGTTTTTTCTGTTTATATTTCCAATAATGTCTATCTCGGCCTATATCATCATAGTGAACTGTCCCTTGGTATCCTGTGTTGGTAATGGCATCTGCCGTAACTTCTAAGCCATCCTTCGCCATAATCTGGCTGTATGTATTTTGCACATCTTGCCCTGTAATGTGAATTGTACCATCGCTCAGTATTCTAGATGTGGCGGTTTCCTCTTCTATGGTGCCTCTATGGATAGTTCTATGGTATTTTCTGTCTGCCTCATAATAGTTTGGCTGGTCTAGATGCGGTATACCCTCATACTTATCTTCTTCTGAAATGGTCCACCCCGTCTTAAACACATCCTTATGGTTTTGTATCTTAGGGGCTGTGATAGTGAGATCACCTTTGACAATGACATCTGATGACCTATTTTCAAAGCTCTCTCTTCCTAGCACATAGGCATTACCTTTTACATAGATATCTGAACCAAAGTAAGAACCTTTGCTGTTGATATTCCGAATGTGGCGCCCTTGCACGTTCAAATTCCCTAGTGTATGCCACAATCCACCAGTGTTCGTCACATCCTCTTTCATATCTATCTGGGCATTCTTTTTTGCAAAGAGAATGCCTTTCGTATTAGCAAAGGTATTCCCTTGTATCTGCAAGGTATCCTTCGCAATGATAGCCCCTGTATTTGCGTTTTCTACATTGCCTACACCTAAGTCCATCACACCATGACTGACCACATGGGATGCATCATTTTGCAAAGCCTCTCCCGTGATATGTAAACTGCCACCAGCTTCTAAGACAGAGGAGTTGCTATTACGGATATGATTCGCTGAGATGTGGGCAGTTTGACTTGCCTTCATAATACCCTTATCTTGTACAAGTTCGTTTCCATCAAATTCGAGCGTATCTTTACTTTCTACAAAACCTGCATTGTGCATAGTTTTGGCAGATATATGCATAGTATGTGCTGCTATATTTCCTGTATTCTCCAAAGAATTTGTGCCAATACGAAGGTCATGGCCCCATAATTCACTGCGACGGTTACGTAGATGGTCAGTGATGAAAGTACTATCTATCTGCTGTCCCCCATAGCCCTTTCCTACGATGTCTATATAATCTTTCCCTTGCAAGGTCATGTGAGTACCATTGATCACACCCAATCCATTGACGGTCATACCATTCGGGTTCACGATGACCACATCTGCTGGATTCCCTGCCACTTCTATATATCCCTTCAACGTAGATGGGTTCGTAGAAGTGACCTCATTGATGATAGTTTTAGCCCCATTCCCAGCTAAGAACATATTTTTATCAATGTAACCAGCTAACTGAGTTTTTGTGTATTTCGTAGCATTATTGAGAATAAGGCCTCGCTCTTTCACATTAAATTGTGTATATGCATTGTGAGAAACACCGTCTGCATCAACACCGGCAATGTGTAGGATATCTATGCCATTCCTAGCCGTATCTAGAATCGGTTGACGATTTTTAGGAGCATTCGCATCTACAGTAATGGGTAACTCTTCTTGTGTATCCTCTACCACAACCTTGCTAGGTATGTGTGGGATAGGTTGTATAGTAGGCGCATGTAAAGGATTATCTAGTGTCGGTTTTGAGATATCTACAGGTGTTTCCGGCGTAGGTGTTTGCGATTCTATATGCAATTTATCTTTTGATACTACCTGTACATGGTTTCGATCTACTTCTACTAGTTTTCCACGTACAGTGATATCCCCAGACTGAGAGCGCATGCCTCCTTGATACACAATAGAGTCTGTACCTTGGATAGCTAGATTCTCTGCGCTGGAAATCACTCCCTGTCCACGTAGATTAGTAACATTTGCCTCAATCTGTTTTCCTTGTAAGTTACCATCATTGGTAACAGTAGCACTTTGTATTGTTACAGTTTCATCGCCCACTAGGGTACCACGATTATGTAAGTCTTGGCTTCGAATTTCCAATTCTTTGGCACTATGAATGCTAGTAGGCTCTTGCTGTGAACCACCTTGTTCGATGGTGAGATTTCCTGCTGTATCAATATGTAGGGTACCTGCTATGGCATCGATGGAGCCACTGATGTTCACACCTACTCCAGATTCTGTACCAATTAAAGAAATGGTATTTCCGTACATGCCACCAAGAGCCCCTACATCTAAGGCAACCCCTGTAAGTGTACTTTCACCAGATTCCATAGCTGTTACCTTTCCATTCGCATAGTTCACTGTATTACGCCCTGTGACAGCACGAATTGCATCTTGTGCCACCACATCTGCATTGATTCGTATCGTCTTTGCCAGCAAATCTACCTTTGAAATAGGGGTATATACATTAGCTCTACTATGTTCCGTAGGTGCATTGATGGCTCCTGTTACCTCAATGTTTCCTTTCTCAATCGCAAAATTTTGTAATCGACCATCCACCATATGGGGAACGCCTGTAGTAAATGTAGCTTTTGGGGTGTTGATAAAATGAACACCTTTGATAGAAATCCCGTTAGGATTAGCAATAACCACATCTGCCGGCTGCCCTGCCACCTCAAAAGCGCCTGCTAATTGTGATGTAGAAGTTCCTACTACTTCATTGACAATAAGGTCTGCAGACTCTCGTAAATTAGGGTTTGCACTGATAGGTCCAATCTGAGTGCTAACCGAAGGTGTAGTAGCATTGTTAAAGATAGCCCCCGTATCTGTAGAAAAGGACTCATACCGATTATGGGATACACCATGAATAGGATTTGCAATCTGTATAACGGGAACAGACTGACTATTGTCCACCATGACCTCTTGACTTACAATTCCCTGTGCCGCATAAGTCCCTAATTGCAAAGACAACGTAATCCATAACGTTAAGAGTTCTTTTCCTTCTTTTCTCATGATCAATACCTCTATTACATAACGACCATATCTCAAAAAACTGATATGTTCTGTACTTTCATCATACCACATATAAGTAACACTAAAAAAGACTAAGCTCGAAAGCCTAGTCTTTTTCATGTACTTGTTTATGCAGTTTATAGCAATGGTTTACGTACTACGTCGATGATAGATCCATCACGATATTCGATGATAGCTACTACATCTTTAGGGTCTTGAGATACTTCAATACCTTCTGGTTTACCAACCATGTCGTACGCCATTTGTTGTAACTCTTCAATTGTGTAAATTGGCAAGTTAGAATCTTTGAATCGTTCGATTAAATCTTGGCGATTTGGATTGATCGCGATACCACGTTCTGTTACCAATACATCGATACTTTCACCTGGTGTGATAACTGTTTCCACGCGTTCACGAATCATTGGCAAACGACCACGAATCAATGGGCATGTAATAACTGTTACTTTTGCACCTGCTGCCGTGTCGGAGTGACCACCGGATGCACCCATCAAGATACCATTGGAGTCAGTCATGCAGTTTACATTGAAATCTGTATCGATTTCTGTAGCACCCAAGAACACTACATCTAAGTAATTAGTCATGCAGTCTGTCGTAGGGTCTGCATACATGGATGCGCTCATTTCGATATGATTTGGATTGTTGTCCAAGGAAGCTGCTGCTGTAGTATCAAATGTTTGTGTATCATAGATAGCTTTGATGTGGCCTTTTTCAAGCATGCTTACTAGTACGCCTGTAGCACCACCAACACCAAATCCTCCAACGACACCTTTTTTCTCTAATTTTTCGCCAATGAATTTAGCTACTGCCAATGGAGCTCCACCAGCACCCAATTGGAAGGAGAAACCTTCTTGGATAATACCAGCTTGATCAAGGAATTCTGCCGCCATTTCAGCAATTTTAATTTGTACAGGGTTTTTCGTAATCCCTACGGCACCAGATGCGATACCTTCTGGATCACCGATAGCTTCTACTTCAACAATGTAATCTACATCTGTTTGCGGAATGGAGATAGGGTATACATAATCGATTAAATTATCTGTTAACAATACAGTTTTATCTGCATAGTGGGAGTCAACCATAGCGTAACCCAAGGCACCGCAAGCAGATTTGCCTTTACGACCTGTGGCATTACCACGGCGGTCACAGGCAGGTACACCCATGAAAGCTACATCAATATGAGCTTCTCCAGTGCAAACTGCACGAGCACGTCCACCATGGGAACGAATCACTACTGGGCGTTTCAATATGCCAGGGTTCAATGTTAAGAATTTACCCAACGCATCACGAAGACCAGATGTTTCGATAGCTGTTACAGTGCCGTCTTTAATCATATCGATTAAGAACTCATGACAAGGAGCTAAGGAAGAGTTAAGAATTGTAATATCTTTGATTCCTTTTGCTTGTACACGATCCATTACCAATTTCATTACATAGTCACCATTACGTAAATGATGGTGGAAGGAAATGGACATACCATCTTTTAAACCTACTTTTTCAATAGCTTCATCGATGGAGCCTACTAATTTATTTTCACCTGGAGTGTGAAGTTTTACTGGTTTACCTGCACGTGTACCTGTTTCTGTCATAGCGAATTGACCTTCATATACACGACGTCCTTGAAGGCATTCTAATTCCATAGGAATATCACGACCAATTTTATTTAACATCGATTTCTGCTCCTTCCTCAAGTTCTACTTTGATACCTGCTGCACGGGCTTTATCTATTACACGTTGTGCACGTACTACGATAGGACCGTCGATCATTTTACCATCTACAGCGATAACACCTTTATTGTTGCGAAGTGCTTCTGCATAGGAGTTCAATACTTTTACAGAATGAGCAATTTCTTTTTCATCTGGTGTGAACACTTCATGGATAATTTTAATTTGGCTTGGGTGAATGCAGGATTTTCCATCATAACCAAGAGCTTTAATGAATTCCACTTCTTCACGGAAACCTTGTGGGTCTTTTACGTCAGAGAATACTGTATCAAGTACACGGATACCTGCTTCACGAGCTGCATGAAGGATCGTTTGACGAGCAAATAACAATTCATGAGCTGGTTTATGTTTACCTGTACGAAGGTCTGCACGATAGTCTTCTGCACCAAGAGCGATTGCTACTACACGAGGGCCTTTTGCAATTTCACGTACATTGTATAGGCCTTTAACCGATTCGATAGCTACAATAATATTGATTGTACCTTCTTCCCAACCGTTCGCTTTTTCTACTTCCTCAATTTTTTTAGCAACAATTTCCACCTCAGATACATCTTCTGTCTTTGGAAGACGAATCAAGTTAGGTTTTGCTGGTACGATGACATCAAGGTCAGCATAACCATATGGAGTTTGTGTTGGATGGTTGATACGAACCACGGTTTCACCTTTGAATTTCAAAGTTTTCAAAGCTTCTGCTGTTAGTAAACGAGCTGTATCTTTTTCTGTCACAGCTACGGAGTCTTCAATGTCAAACATGATGGAGTCGGCACCGTGGATATCAGCACTGTTGATCATTTTAGGTGTGTTACCAGGTACGAACATCATGGAACGAGATAAACGTTTTTTTGCTAATTCAGTTAATCGGCTCATTATTCTGCGCTCCCTCTTTCTAATGCACCCAATACACGGGCTT
The DNA here is from genome assembly GCA_963518085.1 of uncultured Veillonella sp. Lineage (GTDB taxonomy): Bacteria > Bacillota > Negativicutes > Veillonellales > Veillonellaceae > F0422. The sequence goes on from CAUQIB010000003.1 coordinate 24,040, forward strand.
TAATCGTATAATCCCAAGCTGCTTTATCGATAGCCGTTACTTTCACGCCGTCGAAACCCGCTTCTTTTACCGTAGCTTCAATGAAAGCACGAATATGCTTACCATAGGCACGCTCAACTTTAGATTTTAATTCTACTTCAATACCAGATGCAATTGGTTCCACTGTTACCAATACATCATTTTTTTCATCAAAGCCAGCCATAGCTACTTTCACTAGATGTTTCATAGCAAATCCTTTCTCACATAGGGAATATAGTATGAAAAGTCAGAGACCAGTGATATAGAATCACTGGATTCTGACTTCATTAACTAAAAATACTGTCTATCCATCTGATAGAACAAGGCTTATCAGATTAAGCCTACAATGGACCACCAAATTGGTCCAAAGCCAAGTGTTACCACTAATCCTAGTACAGCAACAACCGCACCGGTTACCCACCATTGACGAACTTCGTTGTAACCTTCACCAAAGATGATTGGGCCAGGGCCACCGCCAAAGTGAGTGACAGCACCACCAAAAGCATTCGTCATGAAGATCACAAGACCTAATGTCCAAGGGTCAATACCGGCTACTTTACCTACTGTAAAGAACACTGGCACCATCGCAGCAATGTATGCACTGCCGGATGCAAACAAGTAACGAACGGCTACGGACAATACCGCGATAACTACAAGAGCTAACATTTCATGATGTCCAAAGTTCATTTGTGCTTCTAATACCTTTGCTAACCAAATAAAGAAGTCTGCTTTTGTTAAAGCACTGGATAAACCAAGGATACCACCGAACCAGATTAATGTGTTCCAGCCTCCTTTGTTTTGAAGAGCATCTTCCCATTTGATAGCGCCAAATATGTAGCAAGATACCATTGCCACTAAAGCAACTGCTGTAGCATCTAATGCAAACTTAATGCCTAGCATCGCTAGAATAGATGGCAATGCCCAACCAAGCAAGGATAAGAAGAAGATAGCAATTAATACTTTTTCACCTGTCGATACAGGACCTAATTCTTCTAAACCTTCACGAGCAATTTTCTTATTGTCGATTTCTTTCAATTCAGGTTTGTTCAATACATAGGATACGAATGGAGTGATTAATAACAAGATCAAACCAGGTACGAATAAAGCCACTGCCCATGTTACCCAGTCAATGGAAATGCCTAGGATTTTTTTGAAGTAATCCGCTGCTAACGCATTTGGCGCCATCGCTGTTAAGAATAAAAGGGATGTTATTTTTGTTACCATGTATGTATTAGTCATTAGGTAACGACCTACTTTATTCGCTGTTTCACCAGGCTCAGAACCCAAAGATCTTGCCACAGAGTTCATGATTGGGAATACGATACCACCACAACGAGCTGTATTAGATGGTGTAGCTGGGGAAATAATTCCGTCTAAAAATGCCGTTACATAGCCAAGACGAAGTGTAGTATGACCGAAGGCATCAATCATATGATATGCGATACGACGACCCAAACCTGTTTTTACGAAGGCTACAGAAATGGAGAATGCCGCAAAGATCAACCAAGTTGTAGTCGATGCATATCCGGACAATACTTCTTTCGGATTGTTTAAGAATAATGCAGACGCACCAATGGCAGATACTACTGCTACTGGAGCTGGGAATGGCTTTAATACCAAACCAACGATAGCGGCTAAATAAAAGCCAAACAATTTCCAAGCGCCGTCAGCTAAGCCTTCTGGAGCTGGAGTGAACCAGATTATCAATGGGATAGCCCACGTAATCAAGGCATTGATGATTTTTTTGTTCATCTTGTGTCTCCTTACTACATAAGATATAAAAAACATTGCCTATGTTGCTTGCACTCATACTTTCTATAAACGTGAAACTTACTATATCAATAATTATATATAAGGGCGGTTCACCACTTACTAGAATACTAGAACGTGCAAATGTCTAGGCCTTTCTACGCTCTCATTATATCCAATGATTTCGTAAGGTAAAAATAAAAATCCTTTATAAGGCTTATAAAAAATTTATTATTCCTTAAAATTCTTCATGTATGCATTTTAAGAATGTTCAATAAACTATTGATATTATACGGTCTGCTCATTATTCCTACTAAATTGTTCCACATTTTGACAATATATATCTGTGATAGTTGCTACTTTTATATACATTAACAGTACGTTAATAGTCTTTTAAGCCAATCAAATGTAAGACTTAGGATGCTCTATGCACATAGTTAGAGACATGCTATTTGCTTACCATATGTACAGCAACTTCTTAACTGTTATAACCTGGCAAGGTAACGATTTGGTGATTTTTATAATACTCTGTCACATAATCGATGAAAGTTTTCACCGCAATGAGCTTTGTACTTACTTCATCATGGAATAAATAGGTAGACCGCACCAATGGACGATTATCTTTCATCCGCAAAGGTTCTACATAAATACCATGTTCACGGCAACTACCTAATCCTAAATACGGCAAAATAGCCCAGCCCAATCCTTCTCGTACAAAGTGACGGCAAGTCACCATAGAGTCTAGCTCCATAGCTGGTCTCACATCCCCTACATTATGCTCTTTCTTCCAATTTTCCACCACTGTTGCAATGGAGCCATCCGTACGATAGTTAATCATCGGAATCTCTCGTAACTCCTTGTAATCTACAGGGTGCTTGTATACTAAGCAATATGGTTCATCAAAGAGGCGTACCCCATTGGGCACATGATTATACTCGCCTCTAGCAAAGGCAAGCATCACTTCTCCAGAATTGAACATTTTATTTACATGAGAACTATAGCCTGTCTTCACTTCGATACGAATCTTAGGATATTGTTTTGTAAAATTATTGAGTAAGTGAGGCAATTCGTAGTCCGCAAAATTGATGGATGCTGCGATTTTTAAGGTGCCTTGTATTTTTCCTGTTACCCTTCCTATATTTTGTCGCAACTCCTCCCTAGATCGAATCATACGCCGACAATAATCGTAGTACAATTCGCCTTCTGCTGTTAATGCAATCCCATCGTTTGTACGTATTAACAAGGGGCGTCCCAAAATATCTTCCACTTGCTTTAATCGATAACTTAATGCAGGCTGTGAAAGAAATAGTTTTTCTGCTGCCTTCGTAATATTGCCTTCTTCCACAACGGTAACAAAGGTTTGCCATTCTTTTGCTTCCATAGTATCCCTCCTTACCATCTATATGAATTAACTGATTACATACAAAAGGGGAGCCTTATTGCTCCCCCACACTAGTAGTATATCATAGATTAACGACGACCGAAAATGCGAAGTAAATTGATGAAAATATTGATGAAATCCAGGTATAAACCTAAAGCACCAATCAATTCCACACGTTCCAAGACACTTTCATCTTCATAAACCACTTCCATGATGGCCCGCTTAATACGATACACATCATACATAGTAAATAAGGAAAAAATTCCTACGGCTATGTAGCTGTATACCAATAATCCAAAGTCGCTAGCCCCAAAGAACATCATAATCAAACTTGCAATGAGTAGCGCAATGACAGCACCCATCAAGAACGTGCCTAATCCAGATAAATCTTTTTTTACCACGACTCCTAAAAAGGCAAAGCTACCAAACACTGCTACAGCCCCTGTTAACGCATACACTACGACCTCAAAAGAGTAATGTAGAGCGATAGCCGTCAAGGTCAAGCCATTCATGATAGAGTAGATGAAGAACATGGCTTTCAGAAATGTGTTAGACGCCGTATATTGGCGGAAGGAAAATAAGAACACTACCGCCACTTCGGCTAACAAAATAATATTAAAATTAGAATGAGCAAAGCGCAACCAACTAGAGTTCGTTAACGCCATAAATCCAATGATGGCTGTAGTCAATAAGCCCCAGACCATCCAAAGCATAGAATTGCGCAATTTACGATTCACAATTTCTTCAACTACCACTGTATCTGCTTGTGTAGGAACATGATATTCCATAGTTACCTCCTATCTTGCGTTTGCAATACCTTCATAGACATTACCACGAATGCCATCGACTGTTACGACCTGTCCACTTTTCAATTCAGATTGATCATGAGCCCCTAAAATGACAGGAATACCAAATTGAATACCTGCAATAGCTGCTGTTGATGTATATCCTTCTTCTGCAGTAATAATAGCACCCGCTCGTTTCGCTAATTCCATATATTCTGGCTCCAAATCACGAACAACTAAGATGCTACCATCTGCCATCGGCTCTGTGGAATCACCGTGGTGGATAGGTCCTGTGACAGCTAATTTACCAACCCCACGACCTTTAATCAATACATTACCAGTAACATGAACGCGAATCATATTCGTTGTGCCAGATAAACCAGACGGCACACCGGCTGTCACAACTACTAAATCACCGGACTGAATTAATCCTTCTCCCAAGGCAGCACTCATAGCGCAGTGCACCATTTCATCAGAGTTGGAATGAGACGGTCCTTGGATGGCTGTTACACCCCAATATAACTGCATACGGCGAAGAGCACTCTCATGTGGGGTAACCGCAATGATTTGGCAGTTCGGACGATGACGAGAAATACTCATAGCCGTGATTCCCGATTCTGTACATGTAATAATAGCACTTGCTCCTAAAGATCGACCTACTTCTACTGTAGCAGAGCAAATAGCATCTGTCGTTTTTGCTTCCTCTAACTGCACCGTATGGTTGGTATTCACATATAAATCAGATGTTTCTGTCACTTTTGCAATGCGTGCCATAGTGGTTACCGCTTCTAAAGGATAATCTCCTCCAGCAGTTTCACCAGATAACATAACAGCATCTGTACCATCTAAAATGGCATTTGCTACATCACTAGCTTCTGCTCTAGTAGGTCTAGGATTTGCTACCATGGACTCTAGCATTTGAGTTGCTGTAATCACTGGTTTAGAAGCAGCATTACATTTTCGAATCATCATTTTTTGTAATACTGGTACTTCTTCAGCAGGAATTTCTACGCCCAAGTCACCCCGAGCCACCATCAATCCATCAGAGACTTCTAGAATTTCGTTTAAATTATTAAGTCCTTCTTCATTTTCAATTTTGGAGATAATGCGAATATCTGCCCCTTTGGATTCCAAAATGCGACGAATCGCCACTACATCGCTAGCTCGTTGCATGAAAGACGCTGCTACATAGTCCACACCCATTTCACAGCCAAATACCAAATCTTTTTCATCTTGTTCAGATACTGGTGGCAAGGATAAAGATACACCTGGTACAGCCACTCGTTTCCGGTTGCTCATCATACCCGTATTCATAACAGTCGTATGAATCTCTGTACCTTCAATAGAATCGATGCGCAATGTCACTAATCCATCAGATAAGAGAATTTGTTTGGCCTCTTTCACATCTTCTGGTAATCCTGCATGATTCACGGAGCAAATCTCCTTTGTGCCTTCCACATCTCTTGTGGTCAATGTAAAAGCTTGTCCTTCTTCTAGACACACTTTACCTTCTTTGAACAAACCCAATCGAATTTCAGGGCCTTTCGTATCTAGCATTAACGCCACTGGAATCCCCGTTCTAGTAGAGGCTAAGCGAACAAGTTCCATACGCTTTGCTTGCTCTTCATGAGAACCGTGAGAGAAGTTAAAACGTGCCACGTTCATCCCTGCTCGCAATAAGGATTCTACCATCTCTAAACTATCTGTACTAGGTCCCATAGTACAAACAATCTTTGTCTTTTTATTCATTCCTATCTCCTTATAGTAACTCTACTGCATTTACCCCTAATAAGGCTTGCACACGCCCAATCGACTCTTTCGATGGGGTGAAATAAAAGCTGCGGTTCGTCGTTAAACTACGCTTTTGTCGTTGTAAGAATAAGGTTACCGGTGTATCTCCGGGTAACTCTTGCAATAGCTTTTGTAATTGTTGGCTCACTTGCGGTGTGTCATGAGCTGCGTCGATATGAATGCGAATCTGCCGCACTTTATCATATTCTACTTTTAATAGTTGTACGGAGCTAGCAATGCATTGTACCCCTTTCTCATCCGCATCAATACGCCCCTCAATAGCTACTACGCCGTCCCGTTGCAATAGCACATGGCTTTTTTGGTACCCTTGTGGGAATACTACCACTTGTACGGTACCTGTGAAATCTTCCAACGTTAAGGTACACATTTTTTCTTGTTTCGCCTTCGTTAATCGATCCACTTTTTCCGTAATTAACCCACCAATGGTAACAGTTTTACCATCGAAGTCCTCTGGATTTTCTGCTAACCGTCCTAATTGAAATAAGCCTTCCAGTTCATCACGATACGCATCTAAAGGATGTCCCGTAATATAAAAACCGGTATATTCCTTTTCATCTTTTAGTTTCAGCTCTTTAGGCAAGTCTGGCAAATCTGGAACATGGATGGTTTCCATTTCCTCTACCTCTGCAAAGAGGCTCACCGCTCCTAAAGCACTATTTTTTTGTCCTTTAGAACCAATTCCTTGGGCTTGTTCATAAATCTGTAACAGCTGATTTCTGTTTTCTTTGAAAGAATCCATAGCTCCGCAACGGATTAAACTTTCCAACAAACGCTTATTGACCACGCGATATGGTATACGTTCACAGAAGTCGACAATAGACGTAAATTGGCCATGTGCCTTACGCTCTGCTAGCAATTCTTCAATGGCATTATCCCCTACATGTTTAATACCACCCAAGCCAAAACGAATTTGTCCATCTTGTACGGTAAACATACGCTCTGAATGATTGATATCTGGTCCTAATACTGCTACTTGTTTCGCCTTACACACATTGATATAATTCGTCATTTTATCCATATTGCCCATGAAGCTGGTCATCGTAGCTGCCATAAACTCAGGAAAATAATGGGCTTTCAGATACGCCGTTTGATACGCAATATAGGCATAAGCCGCAGAGTGAGATTTATTGAATCCATAGCCCGCAAAGTATAGTAAGAGATCAAATACTTCATTTGCCAATTTCTCATCAATACCATTGTTCACAGAACCAGACACAAAGGAATCTCGTTGTGCTTTCAGTACAGATTCCTTTTTCTTACCCATGGCACGGCGCATTAAATCCGCTTGCCCCAAAGAGAATCCCCCCATGGCGGAGGCAATCTGCATAACTTGTTCTTGGTAGAGAATAACCCCGAAGGTGTCCTCTAAAATAGGCTCTAAGATTGGGTGTAAATAAGTCACTTCTTTTTCTTTATGACGGCGCTTGATGAAGTCTTCCACCATGCCTGAACCCAACGGTCCCGGACGATAGAGGGCTACTAAAGGAATTAAGTCTTCAAAATGTTCTGGCTTTAAGTCCATCACCAGTTTTGTAATCCCTTCCGACTCTAATTGGAATACCCCAGCCGTTTCACCACGACTTAGAAGTTCACAAGATGCCTGATCATCTAAAGGGATCGCATCTAAATCTAATTCGATACCTCGATTTTCCTTAATCAAGCGCAGTGCCTCGCCCATCACCGTCAATGTACGAAGCCCTAAAAAGTCCATCTTCAATAGGCCTAATTCCTCAATATTATCTTTGTCATATTGCGTGACAAATCCATCTTCATTGGAGTTTTGGACCGGCACATACTCATCTAGGGGCGCCGCTGAAATTACAACACCTGCCGCATGAGTAGAGGAGTTACGAGCAATACCTTCTAGCCGTAAAGAAAGGTCGAATAACTCTTTGACAGATTCATCTGTGTCATATAAATCTTTAAGCTCTTTTACCTCTAAGGCTTTTTTCAAAGTGATCCCTAGTTCATTGGGAATCATCTTAGCTAATCGATTTACCTCTGGTAACGGCATATCTAGCACACGACCTACGTCACGGATAACGGCACGAGCCGCTTCAGTACCAAAAGTAATAATTTGCGCTACTCGCTCTTGTCCATATTTTTCTGTTACATAATCGATTACCTTATTGCGAGTTTCATAGCAAAAATCGATATCGATATCGGGCATACTTACCCGCTCTGGGTTCAAGAACCGTTCAAAGAGCAAATCATATTTAATGGGATCTAACCCTGTAATACCCAATAAGTAGGCTACCACAGACCCCGCCGCACTACCACGACCTGGGCCTACTAGTACACCATGCTCTCGTGCATATTTAACATAGTCCCACACGATGAGGAAATAATCTTCAAAGCCCATGCGACTGATAACACCTAGCTCATAGTCCAATCGTTCTTGCAAGACTGGCGTTACTTCTGGGTAAAATTGAGGGATATAAGACTCGCACACCTTACGCAAATAAGAATGCGCCGTTTCCCCTTCTGGTACATCGAATTTTGGCAAATGGTGCGCATCAAAATTAAATTCTACATGACAACGTTCTGCAATCTTCAACGTATTATCCAAGGCTTCTGGAATATGCCCAAAAAGCTCTTCCATTTCATCGCCGCTTTTCATGTAAAACTCATTACTGAAAAACTTCATACGGTCTATATCATTTCGCCTTGCACCAGTAGCAATACACACCTTGATATCGTGAGCCTCCGCATCATCAGCATACACATAGTGAAAGTCATTAGAACATACTAAACCTACACCATATTGATCTGCCATCTCTACTAGCACATCTTGAACACGCAATTCCTTTGGATCACCATGGTTCTGAATCTCTAAGAAAAAGTTATCCTTTCCATAGGTCTCTAGGTACCATTCCAAGGCACGATAGGCCCCTTCCATATTATCTTGCAATATAAGCTGTGGAATTTCTCCAGCAATACAAGCACTCAAAGCGATAATCCCTTTACTGTAGGTAGATAGTAATTCTCGGTCTGCACGAGGCTTGCGGTAGAATCCTTCTGTGGAAGACTTGGACACGATTTTTACAATATTCTCGTATCCTTCCATAGTTTCTGCTAGGAGAATTAAATGCTTTAATCGTTCATAGCTCTTGCCTTCGGGACGGTCAAAACGACTGCCTTCAGTCACATATACTTCGCATCCTAAAATCGGCTTGATGCCTTGTGCCATGGCCTCTTTATAAAAATAAATAGCACCATACATATTACCGTGGTCCGTTAACGCTAGGGCCGGCATATTAAGTTCTTTAGCACGACTCACCATTTGTGGCAATCGGCTAATGCCATCAATGAGGCTATATTCACTATGACTATGCAAATGTACAAATGGTCTCATGGGCCCTCCTTACTAACGCAATACGGTATGCTTTCATTCCCTTTATTATACCATAGATTGCATATTTCGGTGTACCGTGAAAGTATTTGCCGAACTGTCGATCCATGGATGCTAGCAAAATAAAAACGCCTATGTAATCTGCATCACAAATTACATAGGCATTGAATAATTTAATACACTTTACTTCTTGGTACATCAATGCTAAGCAAATGTACTTATCTATAATATGCACGCATCTCTGCTTTCACCTCTTGCCAGTTCGGCAACACATCACTCATGACTTTATAAAAGCGTGACGAATGGTTCGCTTCAATAAAGTGCGCAAATTCATGGACCATCACATAGTGCACAAACTTCGTAGGTCCTAATAGCAATCGTGTGTTCATGGTAATTGTTTCTTTGAAAGGCATACAAGAGCCCCAACGGCTCGTCATATATCGCAAGCGCACAGTCGGGGTTGGCACCGTATACCCCACTTGTTGAAATTCACCGTGCACTCCTTGTGCTAACTTTTCCATGAAGTCCTGCCCTAGGGTTTTCCAGAGGTTAAGCCACATCCGTTCTACTTTAGTAGTATCTATAGTTTCATGGTCACTTGGATATCGTACCAGCAATATATCATCTGCTACCGTTATGGCATAGGCAGAGGTACTTCCTCTCGATAGTCTTCTTTGTGATAGACTTCCTTGTTCAGTTTTCCTTTTTGATGAGTTGCCTACCAATAGAGAATCTGGCGGACTATCACTTAATTGACTATCCTGTAAGGATGTTTCCAAATAGGCAGATACCGTATGAGGCTTTTCCTGTACCACTCGATACATGTGACCCATTACCATAATCTCTGTATCGACAGCAGGTACCATCGGATGCCCACCTTTATCCTTCCGTTGTTCTAACGCTTTTTTAATGAAAGTCCGATGCCGTTGGATAAACTCTTCAATCATTCCTAGAGGCACACGAGGAGAGGCAGACACTCGCACTACGCCACTGGCAGTAACACGAAGATTCATGTTCTTCACTCGTTTTCTATGCAGTTCATAAGTAATACTACCGTCTGGCAGTGTGCGAAGTTCTTTCATCCTATCTCCTGTATCTCCTATATCATTACTAATGTATTACTCATAGTTCTATTATAGGCTTTCACACCTATAAAATACAACACTCACATCACTCATAAATGGCTCTAATTCTATATTACAAGCTGCAATATTGAAAGCCGAACGAATAAATGAAGCATATGCTAAGTAATTATTTGAACGATTAGCTCCAGAAACCCAAGCAATTGTACTTGCTTAAATGAGCGTATTAATCAGAAAAAATAAGAAGTTAAGTAACTCCCAATAGATTGCTCTTACCAAAGTATTTATTTTTTTATTCAAGTGATACAGTATTAAAAATTAACTAATATCTAAAAATATAGAAATATTACAAGTTAGTATGTTAGTGTGTTAGTGGTTAGTGTAAAATGTTTGACATGTTATTTTTAATATGTTAGTATTTGATTATAAAAGTATATCGAAAAGCGAGAACCTGTGAGTGTGGTGATTCCCACCAGCGATGTATATATGGTACATCGAAAAGCGAGAACCTGTGAGAGCGGTGATTCCCACCGATGGTGTATATATGGTACACCAAGAAGCGAGAACCTGTGAGAGCGGTGATTCCCACCAGCGATATACTTATTTATATCTACAATGCCGAGTTTTGTCTCGGCTTTTTTCATAGGAGAAATATGATGGGACGAGAAAGCATTTACAAGAAAGACAATCTCCAGAACAATTAAAAGGATACATCTAAAGACTTCAGTAGATAAAAAACTCTTACTACAACAATTGAGCTTCAACAAAATATCTTTGCATAACAAAAAGCACAGGATTGCCCTCCTGTGCTTTTTTGTGTGTATCAATGTTAGATACTTCTTTGTTATTTTAACCACTGCTATTGTATCATAATTACCTTGCAAACTCCAGCCTTGTTTCATGAGAGATAGAAGCTAAGTCTTTCAATGGAATTACTCCATATAGCATATGCAATTATTTTCCAGCTTTTGCTGCTTTCGCACGAGCGGAACGATCCAGGATTGCTTTACGCATACGAATATTTTCTGGCGTTACTTCTACTAATTCATCATCATTAATCCACTCTAAGGCTTGTTCCAAGCTGAAGATACGTGGAGGTGTTAAACGAACTGCCTCATCAGAGGAGCTAGAACGCATGTTAGTAACATGTTTCTTTTTATTAGGGTTTACGTCCATGTCGTTTTCACGAGCATTTTCGCCGATAACTTGGCCTGTGTATACTGGCACGTTAGCACCCAAGAATAAAGTACCACGGTCTTGTACAGAGTTCAAACCATATGGTGTAGTTTCACCGTCTTCGAAAGCTACTAAAGCACCGCGCGTACGGCCTGGGATATCCCCTTTGTATGGAGCATAGCCATGGAATACATGGTTCATGATACCATTACCTTTTGTAGCTGTTAAGAATTGTGCACGGAACCCAATCAAGCCACGAGCAGGTACTACAAATTCCATACGTAAGTAACCAGCTAATTCAACCATGTTGATTAATTCCGCTTTACGAACGCCCAAGTTTTCCATAACAGCGCCCATAAACTCTTGTGGTACGTCGATTGTTAAATGCTCCAATGGTTCACATTTTTGACCATTGATCTCTTTGAAAATTACACGAGGTTTACCCACTTGTAATTCGTAACCTTCACGGCGCATTGTTTCGATCAATACTGCCAAATGCAATTCGCCACGACCAGATACTTTGAAAGAGTCTGGAGAATCTGTTTCTTCTACACGCATAGATACGTTTGTTTCTACTTCTTTGAACAAACGGTCACGTAAATGACGGCTTGTTACATAATCCCCTTCACGGCCCGCAAATGGAGAGTTGTTAACGGAGAACATCATGGACAATGTTGGCTCGTCGATGGAGATCGTTGGTAGTGCTTCTGGGTTTTCTGCATCCGCCACTGTTTCACCGATATTGATATCATCAATACCTACGAAAGCGATGATATCGCCCATACCAGCTTCATTTGTTTCTACACGGTTCAAACCATTGTATGTGTACACACGACCAATTTTACCTTTACGAGTGCTTTCACCATTCATCAACACCACTTGTTGATTTGGTTTCATACGGCCACGAACGATACGGCCTACGGCAATTTTACCTACGAAATCATCATAGTCAAGTGTAGTAACCATGAACTGCAATGGACCATCGATATCGCCTTCTGGAGCTGGAATTTCTTTGATCAATACATCAAATAATGCCGTCATATCTGTGGAATCATCTTCCATGGATGCTTTCGCAATGCCATCACGAGCAGATGCGTATACCACTGGGAAATCCAATTGATCGTCGTCTGCTTCGAGTTCCATGAACAATTCTAATACTTCGTCTTCTACTTCGTGAACACGTTGGTCAGGACGGTCAATTTTGTTGATAACCACGATTGGTTTCAAACCTTGTTCCAACGCTTTGCGCAATACGTATTTCGTTTGTGGCATTGGACCTTCGAAAGAGTCAACCAATAACAATACGCCGTCAACCATGTTCAATACACGTTCTACTTCACCACCGAAGTCAGCATGGCCTGGTGTGTCCACGATATTGATTTTTACATCGTTATGCATAACTGCTGTATTTTTGGAAAGGATTGTAATCCCTCTTTCACGCTCTAAGTCGTTAGAGTCCATTACACGTTCAGCAACTTTTTCATTCTCACGGAAAATATGGCTTTGCTTAAGCAATGCGTCTACCAATGTTGTTTTACCATGGTCAACGTGGGCGATAATCGCCACATTGCGAAGATTTTCACGAATCATTCTATACTCCTTTATCTACTTAAGTAGGGTATTCCTAATATTTGTACAAATCGTACTACGACAGTCTATTATATACTTTATTTCAGGATTTTACAAGGAAATAGCTATATTTTCACGACAATATCTCTATAGTAGTCAAACATTTGTGACAATGCATTCCCTCACAATATGACAGCCCCTCCAACTTTTTCTCTCCGAGAATAAATCTATTTATTTAGCCACTTTTTTACATAAAAGGTCGCTCTTCCTTTGCCATGTCTTTCAATGTACTCTTCCTCAGTCAATTGCTTAAGCATATTTTCGATTGTAGCCTTTCCTACACTTGGAACTAATTCCATCATATCGCTTTTAGTAAATTTACCTAATTTCCTATCAATTGCATTTCTAACAAGTTCAATTGTCGGCACTTTTTCATCTACATAATCAACCCTTTCCTCAAAATCAATATAAGCAGCTAATATTGTTCTAAGAATATATTTTATAAATGGCACAGGATTTTCTTTATTTTCATGCCAACCTATCCCACTTTTTTCTAGAGCCATATAATAACTGTCTTTATTTTTTTCGATCTTACTTTCTAAGCTGATGTATTTCCCAATTACATATCCTTGTCTGTATAGCAAGAGGGTTGTTAATAAACGACTCATTCTCCCATTTCCATCATTGAAAGGATGAATACAAAGAAAATCATGAATAAAAATTGGAATTAAAAGCAACGAATCCACATCTTTTTTGTCAAGAGCTATATTCAATTCATTACAAATTTGCTCAATTACTCCTGATGTTTCATATGGAGATAATGGCTTAAACCTTTCGATAGTATTACCCTCTTTATCTTTTTCCACAATAGAATTCTGCGTATTTTTATATCGACCACCAATTCCTTTTTCACTATACTTAAATAGTTCTTTATGAAGTTGCAAAATATAGTTACTGTTGATTGGAATATATTCATAACTTTCATGAATCGTATTTAGTACATCTCTATATCCAAGAATTTCTTCTTCATCCCTATTTCTTGGAGTTGTTTTTTGATTCATTAACTCTTTTATTTTGACTGTTGTAGTAACAATTCCCTCTATTTTATTAGAATCTTCTACACTCTGAATTTTAGCAATCTCTACTAATTTATCTAAAACAGCAGGTTTGCGTGTCAAAAAAAGTTCTTGTTTTCCTTTGTGTTCATGAATTTGTGAAAGAAGATTTATAATTTCACTATCCCACTTACTTCTTGCTAGATTTTCATAACTAAAAAATCTCATTCGCCTACCCCCTTTTTATTTCGCCTAATTATATCATATTTTTAGGCGATTAATAAGAGCTTAGGCGATTATTTATACTTACCCAGATTATAAAAAAATGAGACAACATACCATCGTTATTTACTATTAACATTATTTCATCAACCTTATTTAACAAAGCGGCTATTGAAATCTATATTTTTTAAGGAAGTTTTCATCTCGTTTCTTTTATCTAGAGTTCTATTTCACGCTACTTTACAACACTACATCCCCAGCCATCATATTCTCCGTCGAATTCTTCGGCTAGATCCATAAGATACCAAACAATTCCATCGATATTCTCAAAATCATCTTCCCTGCCAATGACAAGTTCATATGGATATTCCTTATCTATATCTTCATTGTCGGTCAGATTTTCTGATGAAAGTTTTATAAAACCGTCTTCCATTACTTTGGCTAAAAAGGCTTCCCCATTTTCTTCTGTCGTAAAGCACAAGCAATGTTCAAGTACTCTCGGCACCATACTATCACCATGACTTTCAATATTCTCAATGAGCCGCATATTCATAATGCTTTGATATTCATATCGGTCAGGATATAGTGCATGAAAATACATGACCCAGTCCTTATCTTCAAATACTGCCAATGTATAAGCATACTCAGGGAAGTTTTCTAACATCATATTAGAAATTTCATCGTAGTACCCTAACTCATTCTTAACATAGGCAAAAATATGTGCCCGTTCATCGCATTTCACAACGCTTGCTAACATATCTCCATGTTGTTCAATAATCTCTACTACAGCATCTTCTACAGGATATACATATTCTCCTTCTTCTCTTGTAGGAAAACCGTTGTCATCAGCATTCTTATATAATATTTGTAAATGTAATCTTTTAGGGTAGTTTGCAGTATATTCAAAATCCCTAAGAGCTAAATTAGTTCGAATCACAGCCGGCAAGTCATAAGCAAATGAATCGCATAGATAAACGCCCCAGTCTTCATCAATTTTTTCAGTTTCTTGATCGATTACTTTTTCAGTACCCGCATTTGCTCTGCACTCTCTTTTTTCTATTTCTTCTTTACACTCTTTTACTACTTCCAATGCACTCTCATCCTCAGGATCTAACTCCGCCCAGCGCAAGGCATAAGGAATCGCTTTTTCTTCCTCGTGAGTCAAATATTGATAGGCATATGCCATGCGCATATTCCATTCAGCTTTATCTTGCCCCTCTTCTCTAACCGAATGTAAAATATCTATCGATTTTAATAAAAATTTATCGCCAATAAAACTAGGTATTCCTTTATCGTCATTGCCGATAATCGCAAAGTTTTGATAGGCACGAGCAAGCTGATACCATACTTGGTAATCCCGTTCTTCCATAGGGATGCTTTCCAATGCTGTCATACATTTCGTATATGTATCTTCATCTGTAAGCTTTTCTATATACGCAAAAAATTCTTCGCGATTTTCTGAATTCCATTTCATGTTACAGTACCTCCATGTTTTATCGTTTATCTAACATTAAAAATGCAACACCACAAATTACAAGTAACAGTCCACATATTCCTATAAAGACTCTATATCCTTTCTCACCCCACACTTCAAAAATAAATGCGTGTCTTGCCTTATCTCCGCCTGTTGCTTCATATACCCATTTCCAATCTCGTATAGCACCGATTAAAAATAGTAGTCCACCTGCTATCAAGACATACTGGTAATGTGCTGTTAACCATTCAAATATTCCATCCATATCGTTTATCCATTTCCTCTATCAGGCATTTCTCTAATGATTGCTCCACTTCACACGCTAAAGATTCTTCACTCAAGCGCCACTCTCTCAACTTTTTAGAAGATTACTTTTTCTTTTTTAACGCCGATTGTAAAAGCTCTCGTATTCTCCTTCAAATACAAACTTTTCGGGATGAGACTTGATGTAGTTTAGTTCATTTTCTTCACCATCATAATCGTAAATAAAATCATCGGCTTCATCTAAAATCTTAAAAAATTCCTCACCGTATTTTTCTTCCAATATTTCTAGCATATCCCATCGTTCTTCTCTAGCAAAGGAAATTCTTCCACCACAATAATCAATTACTTTTTGGAAATTAGCTGCAAACTCTGGCATTTCAAAATGTTTAAAACCATTTAACACATCTTCCCAAACAATTCCTGTAGAGTTGTAGAAAAATTGATGATGCCCCCCGTTAAATACTTCTCCAAAATACCAATGAATAGCACATAAATATCTTTGCTCTAAAGTGAAAGTCTGCGCTGATTGAATATACTCATCATATCCATCATAAATATTAATTGTTTCCCACATTGGATCAACAACATCATAATAAGAGTTTTCATCTAAACTTTTAATATTTTCTATGGTAATCTTTGCGTATGTTAATTTCTTTTCTGTTTCACCCATTTCATTTGTCTCCTCTATATTTTCATTTTCTTAATTGATGTATTCAAAATTCTTCTTTCGTTGGTATCTCTACTTTCTAAGTTGCTGCAAATACTAATACTTGTAAATGTATCATCTATATGTATTATATTGTAATTTTCTTTAATATAAGTTGGTGCTCTCATTTTATTTGCTCTCTTAGTTATTATATCGTTATTAAATACGTCATCATTTCTACAGGATATTTCAAATACCCAAAGCCTCATATGTTTCCTGAACTAACCTAATGACTAAATCGTATATCTATTATAACTAATTGTCAAGCGATATTCGCTATTGTATTCTTACTATAAATTATGCATTCGTTATAGTTATAGCATGCTTTTTTGTTATTCTACTTCATTATACATTATTGCAATACATTGAAGATTATAACATTTGAGAGTTTGTTAGTGTAAAATGTTTGTGGGAAAATAAATAAGAAAAAACAGCAAACCTTTGTGATTCACTGTTTCTAAAATTGTTCTATTTAATTAGACAAACTGGGATTTGTAACTATCTTTTTTTGAACAAATATCTGTACATTTACTATCAGAACCCGTGAAATTATATCGTAATTATTTTAATACACTATTCAATTACCAGCTCTACATAATCCCCAGCTTCCTTATTGTATACATGCTTATTTACGATTCCAAGTAGTTTCTGTATATCTTCCATATCTGAAGCCGAAAATTCCAAATAACAAGTCTCATCACTGGTATAATTCAAATCTTCATAAAAATCCTGAATAGCCACATAAAATTTATCTAAAACATCTTCCAACGGATATTGAGAAATATTCCTCGGACTATCTCCTTCTCCTAATTCTGGTTCTTGAACAAATTTTAATGAAGTAACAAAGCAATCACTTTTCATAAAATCATCATACGTTTTATAGATATGTTCTGCTACCTTTTCGTAATCAGCTTTGTTATATTTTTCATGTACAAAAATATCTATATTTTTCATCTTAACCTCCTTAATGTGGTGTGAAAATTATCATTAGTCCCCCACAACTTCTAATTTTTATTTATCTACTTTAGCTTTTTTAGTAATTCTACAAAAGGTACTTTATTATCTTTTCTAAGCGAAATCAAATCAAAAACCGAATCAACATCCAAATCAAACATCGCGGATTCCAAGCTAATTGTCATAAAATAATAATCTATAACCTCTTTACTAAACTCATTTTCTAAACTATTCCATAAAGTATTTGGTAAAATGCAAAATGCTAAAGTATCATTACCAAGACTTTCAACAAACCATCTTATTTCAAAATCTTCCTTTATGATTTCGTTGAAATACTTTATAGTTGTATCCCTATCCATATTATCCATATAAGGAACAACTATTTCTTTAGCTCTATATTTTAATTTTATGTCATCACCATATTTTTTATTATTATTTATAAAATCTACTTCTATGAGATTTCCTATTTCACTATTAAAGTAATTGATTACAGATTCGTCGTCTTCTCTCCAATCAATCCAAATTAAATCATTACTTTCCCAAAGGTCATTAATGTTATCTGGATATAATAAAAATTTTCTTATATTTTCATATTTATTATTCATAAAATCTTTTCCTCAAATTATAAATATCTGAAAGTAACTATTTTTTATCTATCAAACATTACGTCAATCGTATTTTAGTTTTTGATCTTTTTTATCATATTTAAATAAAAATTCTTGCCACCATCATTATTAGCTAAATCATGCTTTGTTTGTAAAAAAGAAATTACTTCTTTTTTGTATTCTTCAGGGACACTTTGAATATATTGATTAATAATATGAACCAAATTTTGATGTGCAATT
This sequence comes from uncultured Veillonella sp., assembly GCA_963518085.1. GTDB lineage: Bacteria > Bacillota > Negativicutes > Veillonellales > Veillonellaceae > F0422. The sequence continues at coordinate 42,484 of CAUQIB010000003.1, forward strand.
TTTTTGGGTGTCATTTTTTGCATACTCATAAAGTATTTCCATTTATCAGGGTAATATTCAAAATTTTTTAAACGCGGTAAATAGATAGAAACATAACCTGCAAGTCCTTTTTTATAAGCATTTGATAAAATAAAATTATAAATTTCGGTAGTTTCTTCAAGTTGGTATCTTAGTATCATATTTCCCAAAATAGATATGATATTCAATAGTATTTTTTCATTATCTGAATAATTAAGTGCTATCTGTAAAAGTTCCTCAGCAAATTTGTCATCTTTGAAATACGAAGAATAGTATAATGACATTTCATCTCTAGGTGTTTTTTCAAATAACTTTAGACTATTAACTACTTCTGTTTCTGTTTTCATTTTCCAGTTTTTAATCTCTACTTGAAGTAATCGAATATCATTTATTTTTTTCTTTATCTTGAATGGAATATTTTGACTCATGACTCCCTCTTTTCTACAAATTCTAATTTGTTTCACTTAATATTTAGAATATTGTATCATGTTTTACTAAGTTTTACAGCCCTAACTCATGCTTCTTTACCTGTGTTAGGTCCTTTTTTTCTTGCAGTAATTTATCTATACAGCTTCTGATACTTTCAGCTTGTTCCACTTCTTTTTGTATATCTTTGATTTGAGAATATAGACTATCTTTTTCTTTCCTCAAAGTGCCAATTTCTACCTTCCTTTTGGATATACTTAGGGTCTTGCTCTCGCCTAAATGTTCTTGGAGATATTTCTTTGCACTTGCAAATAAAATTAACGGTGTCATTGTCCATATAAGCGTCATAGAGCTTGTCCAAAACACTTTCATCGTTGGCACCTTTTTCCACACTTATAATTGCCTTAACGAAGTCCTTGTGGTTATCATTGACCATATCTTCTATTTGATTTCTCATTTTTAAATTTATATAATTTGCAATAAAAAGCGACAGATCCCCGAAATACAATATGTAAATCAGTCTGTCGCTTTTTCTATTTCTTAAAACAGTTAACTGCTGATTAAAAATCTTATATTCTTTCATGGTTGCTCTCCATAAAAAAATAGCCAGGGCATCGTATGCTTCCTGACCTAATCTTATGCCTAAATTATATATTTCCAATCACTAATTGTCAAGTACCATTTGCCCTTATTATAACTTATTCATTTATCATAATTGTTGCAGCACCAACTTCAAATTTTTACAACATTTCATTTAAATTTATGTCTCACACAGTCTACCATGAAGCAAGAAAACTCTGGATACAGCTTAAGCCTTACTTTTGGCTTGAAAGTTAGAGATTTTACACGAGAAATCATTTCTTCGTATTCTTTTTTCTCTTTTTCCAATTCCTCAATATATTTCTTCTTATCTTCCTCGCTCACATAGTCATCATCTACTATAGCTTCTTTAATAGCATCCATTAAATAGAGTCTATTTTTTTCTTCAAGGGCAAAAAATTTTGCTTTTTCATCCTTTAACCATAAAGCATAATAATAGTGTTCCAAGTCAACTGTATAGTATTGACAAATAACATCATTGCTATAGTAATCTAAAAATTTATCGAATTCTTCAAGTACATAATAGGCATCAAAAATTTGCTCCGCAGAAATATCATCTGTTTTCAAATTGTGATTTTCATCTTCTCCTGACTTTACTTTTTCTAACCAAGATATTGCTTTATCTTTATTACCAAGATATACTTCGCAGTATGCAATGCTAAGCAATAGACTCATTCTATCAGGATATTTTTTTAATAATTCTAAAAATATTTCTTTAGCTTTCTCATATTCTTTGAGTTCATATAAAGAGACTGCATGATTGAAGGAATATTCATAACTATCATCAATATTTTTAGCTTTTTCAAAATATTTTTGACTCAATATAAGCCATTCTTTATTTTCATTAGACTGGTACATACTAAAGTAATAAAGCCCCAATCCTGTATATGTTTCAACAAAAGGAGAGTCTAAATCCTTTGCTTTTAGTAAATATTCTAATGTTTCTGCAGTATAATCATGGTTAAATGCAATATTGGTGTAAACTCTTGCTTTTTGAGCATTATCTAAATAAATTTCAAATTTATCAAGAAAAGAATTTAAATAGCTTATATACTCACCGCGTCTAAGCTCTAACTTTAAAGAAGCAAGCGTACATACTATATCAATATCTGAAGGATATTCTTTTTCTTTGGATAACAAGTAGCTTTCCATTTTCTTAAGGTATTCTGTTGATCTTTCATAGTCCTTTAAAAATGTCTCATTATATCTATCCTCATATTCTTTTTTCTGCTTGTCCCAATATGCCTTTATTTCATTTATCAAAATCTGTACTCCTCATTAGTAAGAATTTAACAAACACTATTTTCACTTTTATCCTGACCCCTAAGAAAATTTATATCTAGATTGGAGCTTTAACAACTAAAACAGCATACAACTTCAACTACTTTTGGGCAATTTCCAACAAATGATTTTCCGTTCCGGGTTGCTGGTAGAACTCAATGAAATCAAGCGTATATATCAACTGTTGCATCATATAATTCTTATACAGCTGATTATCATCCATCTTTTTTTGATATATCCTAGTCTCTTAAAATTTTCTACATTTTATCTACTCTGTAGGCGCAGCTTTTGACGTAAATACGACACACTCAATATGTGATTATTAGCATATTTTTAAAGTTTATATTACTTTTTAAAAAACGTTGATTTCTGTGTGTTTTTAATAATCATATATTTTCAACTCTTTTATTTTTAATTAGGCTATTTTGATAATGTCACTCTAACAAATATTATTTTGAAAAATTCTTAAGTATCGTTGGATCAGTATTTTCTTTTTCTGGATTTTTCGAATAACAAAAGCTTATACTTTCATCATCTTTAAAGTATTTAAACAAATCGTTTCTAAGTAATTTTGTTTTATCAGAATTAAATTCACTTCGCTTTTTTCCTTCAGGATTTCTACGTACCATCGTGCAATATATTTTTTCAGGGTCTTCTGAATCGCTTATGCTTAGTGAACGAACCATAGCTTGTTTTTCAATGTCAGAAATATTTGTATTAATGTTTGTTGGAATTGAGTCTCCAAGTTGATGAGAAAATTGATTTATTATATCACCTAAGTTATTACTATACTCAATCCCAAAATATTCTCTTAATGTCTTTGCAGCAATAATTAATTTACTACTATTAGCTTCAACTTCCAATAAATCAGTTAAATCATTTTCCTTCATAAATTCAAGTTTTACAAGAGCATACTTACTAATTCTCTTTACACTTCCGACATATCTTTTGACTAATACAATATAATTTTTATTTTTATAATTGAAAATAAAACTACAAATGGTCCATCTATTATTCTTCATATCTTCCTTTAAGGATTTAAGTTTTTCAAGCATATCAATACCTCCACTTTTTACTCTTTCTTCGAGCTTTTCCATCTTCTCCAATTTCAACATTGCTACGCTGTTCCATCACCTGGTTGGTTCGTTTCACTTGTCGTTATAATTATCATATTTTTCTTCAAGCGGACTTACAAAATTTTATTTATTAAATTATTGTTTTAAATCGTTTATTTTTTTACGTTATACACCATATCTCCGCTATTCCAAACATATATAATGGCCGACACTGGTCTTTTTCCGTCTTCCCGAAGCCATCCTGTATATGTAGTTGTGTTGCCATAATAGCCTTCAATAATGATTTCAAATTCTGAGTCTGTATATTCATCTATAAATTGTTGTAAACCAATAGACTTTCCATTGAAGCGTCCTTCACCTAAGGTTTTGTTAAATATCAATACATCGCATAGGTCGATATCACATTTTTCAAAATATATTTCACCTGGGTATGATTTTCTTTCACCTTCCACAAATTCATATATTTTATTAACTTGTAACGTCAAAGTTTCGTTGTCATATGTGATTTCTTCCACCCTACTATCATGAAGACTGAAAAGAATGTTGCTATTTCTATCGTGTATAAACTTCATACTGTTCCTCATAATTTCATCTTAATATGGAATGTTTCAAATAGCCAGCGCCCCATATCCTTCCCAAACTAACCTCATGACTAAATCGTATATCTACCATAACTAATTGTCAAGCGACATTCGCTACTGTATCCTTACTATAACTTATGCATTCGTTATAGTTATAGCATGCCTTTTTGGTTATTCTACTTCATTATAGGTTCGCTACTACTAGCTTTTTCTTAACTGTATTTAAGTATCATAGTAGCCACTACCCTATAACAGTTAATTCATGAATTATATATTATTTCGATACATTAAAAATTATAACAATTTAGATTCTTAACATATTGACGAGTTATCCTGTCAATCATATAATTAAATTAACAAATAGTACGGCTTCCCATTCTTATTAACTGATTTCAAACACATTAAGTATAAAAAATATTAGGAGGTGTTAATATGTCCACTTCAAGTATCACTCATAACTTCGTTGTATCTAGCCCAGATAGTGTAGAACGTTTTGTTACAGCTTTAGATAAGGCTGAACAAGAACGTATACCTAACCAAGTTCTTCCCGGACGACAATTAACTGATTCTAAAGAAATCTTAACTTTAATGTCAAAAAGGAGAAAGTAATATGTCTGATAAATATTTTAGTATCAACATCCGTGTATACTTAGATAAGGAAGCGCCGACATATATCGGAGAGGAAAATCTTTATGACTTACTCTCCGATTTTTCTTGCCCTAAAAATCCCGATGTAGAACACTTTTTATTACATAATGCCATTGAGTTTACAAAAAAGGATCAACCTATCACTTATCTTGTATTTGATTCAGAAGATGCTTCATTAGTTGGATATTATTCCATCGCTATTAAACCACTTTCCATTCAAGCTGAAAACATTAGCAAAAGAACAGCACATAAACTATCTCGTGTCAGCATTCTTGATAAATCTATACAATCTTATACAACAGCAGCATATCTGATTGCACAATTAGGGAAGAATTATGCTCTTACTAAAGAAAAACAAATCCCTGGAAATATTCTTTTAGGTTTCGCCCTTGAAAGTATATCAAAACTAAAATATTCTGTAGGCGGTGTTATGGAATTTCTTGAATGCGAAGATAATGAATTTCTTCTAAACTTCTATATACAAAATCATTTCAACCCATTTAATACTCGTGTTACAAACTCCTATAACAACAAGCCCCATACACTACATCAACTTTTAAAATTTATATAATTTGCAATAAAAAGCGACAGATCCCCGAAATACAATATGTAAATCAGTCTGTCGCTTTTTCTATTTCTTCAAACACGGCGCCTGCTAGGATACTCAAAACTGCTATAACTCCCTAAGACATATGCAACTTTTTTATAACTTATTCATTTATCATACTTGTTGTAGCGCCAACTTCAAACTTTTACAACATTTCATTTAAATTTATGCCTCACACAGTCTACCATGAAGCAAGAAAACTCTAGATACAGCTTAAGCCTCACTTTTGGTTTGAAAGTTAGAGATTTTACACGAGAAATCATTTCTTCGTATTCTCTTTTATCTTTTTCCAATTCCTCAATATATTTCTTCTTATCTTCCTCGCTCACATAGTCATCATCTACTATAGCTTCTTTAATAGCATCCATTAAATAGAGTCTATTTTTTTCTTCAAGGGCAAAAAATTTTGCTTTTTCATCCTTTAACCATAAAGCATAATAATAGTGTTCCAAGTCAACTGTATAGTATTGACAAATAACATCATTGCTATAGTAATCTAAAAATTTATCGAATTCTTCAAGTACATAATAGGCATCAAAAATTTGCTCCGCAGAAATATCATCTGTTTTCAAATTGTGATTTTCATCTTCTCCTGACTTTACTTTTTCTAACCAAGATATTGCTTTATCTTTATTACCAAGATATACTTCGCAGTATGCAATGCTAAGCAATAGACTCATTCTATCAGGATATTTTTTTAATAATTCTAAAAATATTTCTTTAGCTTTCTCATATTCTTTGAGTTCATATAAAGAGACTGCATGATTGAAGGAATATTCATAACTATCATCAATATTTTTAGCTTTTTCAAAATATTTTTGACTCAATATAAGCCATTCTTTATTTTCATTAGACTGGTACATACTAAAGTAATAAAGCCCCAATCCTGTATATGTTTCAACAAAAGGAGAGTCTAAATCCTTTGCTTTTAGTAAATATTCTAATGTTTCTGCAGTATAATCATGGTTAAATGCAATATTGGTGTAAACTCTTGCTTTTTGAGCATTATCTAAATAAATTTCAAATTTATCAAGAAAAGAATTTAAATAGCTTATATACTCACCGCGTCTAAGCTCTAACTTTAAAGAAGCAAGCGTACATACTATATCAATATCTGAAGGATATTCTTTTTCTTTGGATAACAAGTAGCTTTCCATTTTCTTAAGGTATTCTGTTGATCTTTCATAGTCCTTTAAAAATGTCTCATTATATCTATCCTCATATTCTTTTTTCTGCTTATCCCAATATGCCTTTATTTCATTTATCAAAATCTGTACTCCTCATTAGTTAAAATTTAACAAGCACTATTTCTACTTTTTATCCTGACTTCTCAGAAAATTTATATATAGATTGGAGGTTTGACAACTAAAGCAGCGTACAGCTTCAACTACTTTTTAGCAATTCCCAACAGCTATACAAAAATCACATTGAAGAACTAATTCACAGCTTAATCGCACCTCATATTTATAGTCGGATATTTTAATATAAAGAGGAGTATCACAACAAAAGATTCTATTAAATGGAACAATTACCTCTTTAACTCCTAATTTTCAATTTTTCATTATTTATACCCAAAAATAATAAAACATTTTTCAATATCATCATATTCATAAGGAATACTAAATCTATTAAGCATACACTCTATTTCTGATTTTTTATCAGTAACACATGTCTTTGGCTCAATTAAACGTCCTTGACCAAGAACTTTCTCAAATTTACCAGTCTGTTTCTAATACAAACATTTTATTCTTCAAACTTTTCCTCAACATTAAAAATCACTTCACAATCGCAACCAGCACCATTTTCTCGCAAAAATTCTATAACCTTTTCAATATCCGCATTTTGATCTTTCAAAAACTCATTCGTTAAAGAAAAATCGTGATTACACTCTACCGTTTCTGATTTATCATTTAGATAATCAAATAATTCATAAAATAATTTCTTTTCCATCGGTAAGTTCTCTTCAAATTCTTCCATTTGTTCAACTTGATATTCTTGTAAAAATTTTCTTTTCTCAAATTCGTTCATGAGCTTTTCTCCTTTATTAAAGTGTTGTTTCAAATAGTTTATTTTTTTACGTTATACACCATATCTCCGCTATTCCAAATATACATAATTGCCGACACTGGTCGTTTTCCATCTTCCCGCAGCCATCCTGTATATGTAGTTGTGTTGCCATAATAGCCTTCAATAATGATTTCAAATTCTGAGTCTGTATATTCATCTATAAATTGTTGTAAACCAATAGACTTTCCATTGAAGCGTCCTTCACCTAAGGTTTTGTTAAATATCAATACATCGCATAGGTCGATATCACATTTTTCAAAATATATTTCACCTGGGTATGATCTTTCTTCACCTTCTATAAATTCATATATTTTATTAACTTGTAACGTCAAAATTTCGTTGTCATATGTGATTGCTTTCACCCTACTATCATGAAGGCTAAAAAGAATATTTCTATTTCTATCGCGTATAAACTTCATACCGTTCCTCATAATATCGCCTTAATATGTTTAGTCATTATAGTTTTTATCATGTATATACTCTTTATAATCTTTTATAAATCCAGCGCTGTTTCATCCAAGAGAAAGTCCTCTACTCCAATATATAAAATTCCATCATCATCAAATCTAGGCACTATGTTATTTCTAACTATAACAATTTTCTTAAATGAATCTCCCGTTCTTCTCAAGGATTCCGTTTCTTGTACTTGTTTTTCTTTTGTATCAACATTAAGTGCCGATTGAATATAATATCTATTACTTCCTCTATTGATAATAAAGTCTACTTCTAAATTTTTTCTAACCGTTTTTTTATTCTCATCTTTATAGTTATATTCCACAACACCAACATCTACATTTAGTCCCCTCATACGAAGTTCATTATATATTACATTCTCCATAATATGTGACTGCTCATTCTGTCTGAAATTTAGCCTTGCATTTCTAAGCCCAATGTCTGAAAAATAGTATTTATACGGAGATGATATATATTTCCTTCCTTTCACATCATATCTTCTAGCTTTTTCAATTAAAAAAGCATCAATAAAATAATCCAAGTAATTACTTACTGTAAGCTGAGATATCTTTATATTTTTTTCTGACATAAAAGTATTCGCCAGCTTAGTTGGATTAGATAAAGAACCAATAGATGAAGATATAATATCCAACAGATCATCCATGATAGATGCATCTTTAAGAATTTTATTGCGCTCCATGACATCCTTAATATAGGTACTTGTAAACACATTCTTCAAATACTCGCTCTTTTTTTCATGATTACTAAGCTGTACAGACATCGGCATACCACCGTATAAACAATATTCATCAAAAGCCTTTCCCTTGTCTCCTTCATAACACGAATAAAATTCTGCAAATGAAAATGGATATACTCTTATTTCATCACCACGATCTCTAAACTGCGTTAGTACATCTGACGAAAGCATCTTTGAATTACTGCCAGTAATATATACATCTACATTCGGAATTTTCATAAGTCCAAGTACCAAATCAACAAAGTTTACCTTTGAGTCAGTACCTTCCAGATATGGATTAGAAATTTCTTCTACAAATTGAATTTCATCGATAAAAACATAATATTTACGTCCATTATCTCGTATTTTATCTCTTAAATAGTCATCTAGCTCAATTGGATTTCTATATTTGATATTTTTCAGACTATCAAGTGCAATCATTATAATTTGATCTTCACGCACTTCACTAGAAAGTAAATGCTTTCTATATAATTCAAATAAAAGATAAGATTTTCCACATCTTCTAATGCCTGTAATAATCTTTACTCTTCCATTATCTTTTTTGTCAATAAGTTGATTTAAATATCTTGGTCTTTGTACTTCCACTCTCATACCCCTATTTAATAATATATTGTAAATACGCATTTTTATTAAATCTATTTACTATATTATAACATTCTTAATCGACAACTCCAATTAGTACTTTTAAAACAAATGCGTATTTACTACTTTTAATTAAATCATTGTAAAATAAAGCAAAAAACGCCACATACTTTCACCCTACAACAAACTATGAAAGTACATGACGTTTCTAATAGATATTTAATTGTCTAATACACTAATACCCAAAGCACCTGAGCTTACAGATTAGTGTGCACTTTTAGAATCATTGCGACGACAAATACCCGCAAAGATAGATCCTGTAAAGTTGTGGATAATAGAGAATACTGCCCCTGCTACGGCTGCTTGTGGTGTAAAGTGTTTTAACGCCAAGCTAGCTGCTAACGCAGAATTTTGCATAGCCACTTCGATTTGCATAGCACGACGGTCTGGTACGGTAGAGCCGAATAGACGACAAATAAAATATGTCACTACATAACCGCTCACGTTTTGCACTAAGCAAGCCAAGAAAATCATAACACCGTGCGCTAAGATATTATCACGGCTCACCGCAGTGACACCAGCTAGGATGATCAATACAGCTACAGCACCTACTGTTGGCAACACTTCTTTCACAGGTTCAATGCGAGAACCGATGAAATAGTTCACGATAATTCCCAACCCAATTGGCACAGCAATGATTTTCACGATGGACATGAACATTGGCCAGAAGGCGATATCTACCGTTTGTCCCGCGTATAAAACGATGAAAATCGGTGTTAATACAGGTGCCAATAAAGTGGATACTGTTGTGGCAGAGACGGATAAAGGCACATTACCATTTGCCAAAAATGTCATTACATTAGACGCAGTACCACCTGGTGCAGCACCTAACAAAATAAACCCTAAGGCAATTTCTGGTGGGAATCCAAATATAATTCCTACTAACCAACCTGCTAGTGGCATCCACAAGAATTGAATCAAGGACACCAAAATCACTTGCCACGGTTGTCTAAAGACATCCAAGAATACTTTCCCTGTCAATGTTAAGCCCATGCTGAACATAACTAACTGTAACAAAGGAACTGTTTGTTTCGCCGCCTCAATGAATAAGCTTGGCACCAAGAATGCGATGACTGCTACAGCCAACACAATCCATGCTAAGTAATCATTGAACAAGCGATTGATACTACGAATAAAATTCATACGTAACCTACTTTCTATAAAAATAAGAACTTTACAATTATAGCAAATCTTTTGCTCTAATAAAAGAGCGTATGACGGCAAAATAAAAGAAACATAAGTAACTCTATCCATAGCACCAACTATTAGGTACACAGGCTGTACGTCACTTATGTTTCTGATTGTAAAATAATTTTATATACACGGATTGGTTAGTTCTTTAAAAACTCCTCGATTACTGGATTTTCCATCATCACCGCTTGTTCTTCTGGCGTAATGACTTGCACCTTATCTCGGTCCACATTGACCAAACAAAGGAATCCTAAATGGTCGCCTTGGTTCGCTCGGAATTGGTGCGCCATCAATTTAGGGATTTCAATCATATCTCCTACTTGTACATCTTCTATGGTATCCCCCATTAAGCATTGGCCTTTTCCACGAAAGATCATCACCATATGCGTATGCTCATGGCGTTCCATAGTACTGTAACCACCTGGCTGCACTTCAAAATAGCGGAACTGGCATGGAATATCCCACGCCCCATCAAATAAAACTTGTCGAGTTACATCTTTAAATGGGCTATTATCTTGCTTGTACACCAAGGTATCTACTCCATCCCATGTGTACGTTTCTTGATTAAATTTACGTATCATAGTAACTCCTACAAAAGGGCTATCTTGAAATCATTCTAGATAGCCCTTCATCGTATTCCAATATCACTTGGTACCAATAATACCAACGTACTTACGTCATTCTACTCTTATTTGAATACTTTCTTAATGGCCCCTAAAATGCCACCATGCTCGTGTACATAGTCTTTCACAGATTCCACTTCAAAACCTGTTTCATCGATAGCTGCACGAATGGTCGCTTCATCAGTTTTTGTATGGTCAAAGCGAATACGCACTTCTTTTGTCTTCAAATCTACTGTAGACTCTAGTACGCCTGGTAACCCACGAACAGCACCATTCACTGTATTTTCACAGTTCCCGCACATCATACCTGGAACAACAAATACTTTGGTAGTCACATTACCTGTGCTACCGCAACCGCAATCTTTACACATAGCTCCTCCTAATTATTTTGTTTATGACTATTCGTAGCACCTGCTTCTACATCAATAGTTTCTGCTTTTGCAGGCTCTTCTTTAGCTACTTTTTTATCGCCACTAACAGCATCTTTAAATTCATTAATACCTTTACCGATGGCCTTACCAATTTCAGGTAATTTTTTAGGTCCAAAGATAACAAGGGCAATAATTAAAATAAGAAATAACTCTTGTGTACCAAAATTAAACATGCTTATCACCTCGTATTTAGCATCAATTAACTCTTATGAGCTGCTTCATCTACATACCATTCCACTGGATCATGGGTTAACACTGCACCTGGTAAGCAATGGTCTACTCGATCCTCCCAAGAATAGTCTTCATATTCCTTGCGTTGACGCAGTACATGGGCCAAGGCTGACTCTTTGGAAGCACCTACCACCGTGAACCACACAGATTTTGCATTCACTAGCATTGGGAATGTTAATGTCACACGCTCCCATACTTTGCCATCTTTTACGGCTACTACCATACGCTCACGTTCGTACAACGCTTCAGATTTAGGGAATAAAGATGCTGTATGTCCATCATCGCCTAACCCTAGTAATACCAAATCTATGGATTTCTTTTCTGTACGTTTCAAGACCATTTGTACTTCTTGTTCATACTTATCCGCTGCTTCCTCCACCGTACCGTTATTTGTTGGTACTGGATAATAGTGAGCAGCTCCCATAATATTCCCAAATAAGCGATCTTTTGCACGTCCAAAATTATTATCTGGATTCGACTGTGGCACAAACCGTTCATCTACCCAAAGGAAGAAAATATGCTCCCAATCGATACGATTTGTATACTCATCAGAATCAAGCAAAGAAAACAATGCATTCGGCGTGGTACCTCCAGATACAGCCACCACACAAGTACCCGTCTCAGCAATACATGCATTGGTATAATTTAAAAATCGATCGGCCACTGCTTTCGCCACGTCATCTCCTGTAGGAAATGCATGAATTATATCTTTCGCCACGACCAAGATCCTCCTTCTAATAACTCTTCTGCCTCTGTTGGTCCCTCACTGAAAGCTGGGTAGAAGCATAACGGTGTTTCTTCATCATTTCGTTCCCATGCCTCAATCAATGGCTTAAATAAGCGCCAAGATTTTTCTACCGCATCATTGCGAACGAATAGTGTTTGGTCTCCTAACAAACCGTCTAAAATCAATCTTTCATAGGCATCTGGAATATCTGCTAATTCCTTGGAATTGCTATAGGAAAAATCCATTTCTAACGTATTAACACTCAATTTAGATCCTGGAGATTTTACCTCTAAGGACAATCCCATACCTTCATTTGGTTGCATGCGAAGAACTAATACGTTTTGATTAAAGTCTTTCGCATGGAACGGTTTAAAAATAGAGTGCGGAATTGGTTTAAAGGTAATAGCGATTTCACTAGATTTCTTAGGTAATCGTTTTCCTGTACGCAAATAGAACGGCACATCACGCCACCTCCAATTATCAATGAACAGTTTCAATGCCACATAGGTTTCTGTCGTAGAATTAGGTGGTACATTCTCTTCCTTACGATACTCTGGAGCAGGGCGTTCTATATTACCAGAATCTACATATTGCCCACGAACTGCGATGTCTCCTAAATTCTGGCGTTGTAAACTTCGGATAGACGAAATCAATTTAGCGATTTCATCACGGTAATCATCGGCATTAAAACTAGCAGGTGGTTCCATAGCAATTAATGATAACACTTGAATCATATGGTTTTGCACCATATCACGCAAAGCGCCTGCCCCATCGTAATAGCCCGCACGTTTTTCTACGCCTAATTCTTCGGCTACCGTAATTTCTACACGTTCAATATATTTGCGATTCCATAACGGTTCAAAAATAGCATTAGCAAAACGAAGCATCAAAATATTTTGTACTGTTTCTTTTCCTAAATAATGGTCAATCCGATAGGTTTGCGCTTCTGTGATATATTGTTTTAACGCATGATCCAAAGCAATAGCACTTTCTAAATCATGGCCGAATGGTTTTTCAATAATCACACGGGACCAAGATCCTACTTCTTCTAATAGATTTGCCCCATGTAATTCACGAACGATAGGTTCAAACAACTCTGGTGGCATGGCTAGATAAAATAGTGCATTCCCACCTGTACAATGAGCCGCTGCTACACGCTCTAACTCTTCGCGCAACGCTACATACGTAGACGGCTCTGTATATTGGCCAGACACATAGGAGAATCGCTCGATAAATGCTAATTCCTCTGCACTTGGTTCACGGTCACCTAATATGGACGCTTTCACTTGTTCACGAAATTCATCGTGGCTCATAGCTGTTCGTGCTACACCCACCACAGCTACCTTTGGTGAAAGTAAGCCCCGTTGAAATAGAGAATAAATAGCCGGTAATAATTTACGTTTTGTCAGGTCTCCAGAGGCCCCAAAGATGACAATGGCACCCGCACCCGGTGTATGATCAATACATAATTCTTCTTTTACATTATAGGACACATTCATACTGAATCTCCTTTTACATCATTTCCTAAAGGAAATACTAATACTGTATCTTTTATTATAGCACATACACAACCGTTGACAATGGTTATCCACCTTTGACTTTTTCATTTTCATAAGGTATAATAATTAAGCACAATTTGTGCAGAGTTTTATTAATCTATGAGGTGATAATCACATGGCAACGAGAAGAGAAGCACGATTTAAGTTATGCCGTCGCTTCGGTGTGAACGTTTTCGGTCACGCGAAGGCTTTAAAACGTGTAAAAAAAGACCAACGTCAAAAGAAACTGTCTGAGTATGGTCTTCAATTATTAGAAAAGCAAAAAGTTAAAGCATACTACAACTTGCTAGAACGCCAGTTCGTACGCTATTACGATAAAGCGAAAAAAATGCACGGTGTTACAGGCCAAAACATGTTGAAATTGTTGGAATGCCGTTTAGACAACCTTGTATATCGCATTGGCTTCGGTAACTCCATCCGTCAAGCACGTCAAATGGTAAACCATGGCCACATCCTTGTTAACGGCAAACGCGTTGACATCCCATCCTACCAATGTAAAGTTGGCGATGTAATTGAACTTCGTGAAGCTAGCCGTGACAACGAAATGTTCAAAGTGAACTTCCAAGAACTTCGTTCTTTCGAACTTCCTTACATTGAAAAAAATCTTGACGCTTTCCAAGGCACATTAACTCGCCTTCCTGAACGTGAAGAACTTCCTATCGAAGTAAACGAGACACTCATCGTCGAATTGTACTCCAAATAATAGGATACTACAGCAACCAGTCTTCGGATTGGTTGCTTTTTTATGCTCTCATGGTTGAAATTATTGTGGGTAGTTTATATAATGAAAGTATCTATCGTTTACTATATATTACATACAGTCTTGGTACACGGTATATCGAAATTATAAAATTCTTACACAACGTACCGCATGTATTTCATCCTATGAAAGGCAGCTAACGCAAAGGTATCAACTATGTCACAAATTCTCTTATCAATATTTTATTTTATCCTAGCCGGTATTGCCGAAATCGGCGGTGGCTATTTAGTATGGCTGTATCTGAAAGACGATAAAAGCCCTTGGTATATGCTCGCTGGTGCTGTTACCCTCATCATTTATGGTATCATCCCTACCTTGCAAGAAGCACCTTTCGGTAAAGTTTATGCTGCCTACGGTGGTATCTTCATCGCCCTCTCTATTTTATGGGGCTATTATGTGGACGGTATTACTCCTGATCGGTACGATATCATCGGAGGCATTGTGTCTATTATCGGTGTTTTGATTATTATGTATTATCCTCGGTAATAGAACTCGTTATATATTTACGCTTGCTTTTAATTATGATACAATACAAGGAGTATCTAACATTGATACTACCCCCCTTTCTGTCACACAATTGGGTTAGTGCAAAAAAACTCTAGCACAGCATAAGTACTGCGCTAGAGTTTTTTATTATGTATTAAATTTTTTCACCATAAAAGATTAACTCTTCGTCTTTCACTAGAGCATAGGAGCGTGTACCGAGTCCCATACGATCCGCACGAAGTAAGATGGCTTGCCATTCGCTATTAGGGGAAATATCTTTAAAATAATCCCATGTACGTTTTTCCACTGTACTTAATACGCCATTCTCTACTGGTGTAGCTTGGGTGATAATGTCCCCCAACGCTTCGTCCATCGCCACCATATCATAGGATACGACAATGCCTAAGTTACCTACGATTTCGTTGGTTGCCCCAGCTGCTTTCAATTTATCTTGATTCACATAATCCGCTACGACATCCATCGCTACGCCTACGTGAAAACGTTGACGATTTCTTGTAGCTGCTGCTGCATATTCAGCCACCGCTTTATGGTGTTCTGTACCTGTTAATGCCACCAATTCACGACGACCTTCTAGGCTCGCAGAATACCAGCCTGTATTGTTCACAGCACCAGAAAATCCACTGTACTCATTCGCTTTAATATGATTCACGGAAATCACCACATCACTAGTAGCAATGCGTTCATCAATATAGGCTACTTTCACAGATTCCCCATCAGGAATGATGACCTCACGAGAATTGTTGCTAGGCTCATCTACATAGACCACCGTGCCCCCTTCGGATTCGATGCGTCCTTTCATATAAGCCACTACCGTTTCATAAGCCTCATAGTCACTATGTAAGTCATTTCGAAGTAAGGCTACTCGTTTGCCACTACAACCAATTTCATCAAAACCGATTTTGCGCAACAAAAAATCTAATCGTTTATGGATTAATTCTTGATTAACCTCTTGCAAAGGGGAGTAATATACTTCCATATCATACCTCCTACAACTACGTTATTTTATAAAAAAGGGCTGCATCTACTGATACAGCCCTTACTTTGGCGGAGAGAGGGGGATTTGAACCCCCGCGCCAGTTTCCTGACCTACCGCATTTCGAGTGCGGACTCTTCAGCCACTTGAGTACCTCTCCGTATACGTCGGCGTTCTTTGAAAAAATCTTTCATAATTTGACTGCATTCATCTTGCAATACACCTGCCAAGACTTGTGGTTCATGGTTTAAATTTGGATGTGAAAGTACATTAAACAAAGATTCTACCGCTCCACCCTTATAATCGCTACTGCCATAGACAACGCGATCAATGCGACTGTTAATAATGGCACCAGCACACATAGGGCACGGCTCTATGGTAACATAAAGCGTGCAACCGGTCAACCGCCACCTTTCAAGCATAGCATTCGCCTCACGAATGACAAGGACCTCTGCATGAGCCGTCGCATCATGGTCAACCTCACGGCGGTTGTGATGACGGCTGATAATCTTGCCTTCATGCACCAATACAGCGCCAATGGGAATCTCCCCCATATCATAAGCCTTACGTGCCTCCGCCAAGGCTTCACGCATATACTCTTCATCAGTCATACAGTCACTTCCTTCCCACTTGTCGCTACACAATAGAATACCATATACGTATACAACTCAACTACATCAACGCATGCTCTTCGGCAATCTTTCTTACGTCTTCTACTGTAAAGTTAGTAACCTCTGCAATCATTTCTAAGGATAATTTCTTGCGTAACATCTGAATCACAACTTCACTTTTACCTTGAGCAAGACCTTCTACAATGCCCTCAGCCATGCCTTCTTTCCAATATTTATAATGATCCATGGATAACATCACGTATTCCTCCTTCCACGCTTCACAATGCTTAACTTCATACACAGCATCGTCAATATCTCTTAGCAACTCATCTGTTGCTTCCTGCCCATCAATGTAATCTAAAAACGCTTGCAGCGGTTTTGACACATCATTTTGAGTTCCCTTTGTACTCAAAAATAACTTGGTTGCACCATCATTCAAGGCAATGTCATGATCTTCGATACAAACGTTTTTAAACGTATACTTATGACGATTGCCCGTAAACACGGGGAATGTACAAATAAAAATAATATACGAATCGTTCAGTGTGGTATATTTTTGGCCTTTTTGAATGTGATACATATCTAAAATACTTTGATAAAACCGTGTCCGTTTGACAAGTTCTTCCATATCCTTGCTAGTTTGCATTTCAATATTGAATACCGTTCCTTTATCATCATTCACAAACACATCAAGACGCACACTTTTAGTATCCCATCGGACATCTAGATTCTTCTCTTCATGGATATACACAATATCCTTAATCGAAATGTCTAACAACCGTTCTAACACAGCCTTACAAATGTGTTTCTTTAACATCACCTTCTGAAAGATAAAATTATCTTGGAACGTCAATTCATCAAATGACTTAATGTACATGGAATTCCTTCCTTTCTTAAATTATACCATACAGTTCTATCCAGTAATAGCGCAGCCTTACTGTCTAGTGAAAGTATTCCATATAAAAATAATTAGACCCTTTTTTACACTCCTAACAGTCAACATTCACTATTGAGAGGGCAAAAAATACAAAAGAGAACCAAAAAGCGATTGGCTAAACTGGTTCTCTTTTCATTTACCTATTAAATAATGTCCTCGCATTAATTGGACATAAATAGTGCAGTGCACTGTTTATGCATAAGATGAGATACCCTGCCGGATAACGCGCTGATATCTACACTCTGGGGATAGGCTAACATAATTTTACGTGCCCCCTATATCCTCATAGAAAAAATAGTTGTTTTCAGGAACAACCATTCTTACAAAATATACAAATAAATTTTCCCTACACTTAGTATCTAATCATCACTTTCTATCTTTCAAGCGTGTTTCTACTATAATCTATGATATAATAAAAAGTATATGCAAACATTTTGATGAATTCACTGAGGTGACTATCTTATGGAACAACGAGCTTTTAGTAAAATCAATGTGGGCCTTGCTATCACGGGTAAACGTGATGACGGGTACCACAATATAGATACCATTTTTCAATCTATTTTCCTAGGGGATTCCCTCTATTTCGCGCGCCACCATTCTGTGGTGTTCTCTGGCGATGCGCCTGAACTGCCGTATTATATGGCACAATTAATTCCCTATACAGAGAGCAACATTGCTATGAAAGCCCTTCGTATGGTCCAAGACTATACGGGCTGTACGCAAGGGGCTGCCATTCATTTGTTAAAACGAGTTCCCCCTTGTGCTGGCATGGGCGGTGGCAGTGGTGATGGTGCCGCTATGCTAATAGGTCTTAACAAATTTTGGGATCTTCGCTTAACCGATGAGGAACTATTGACCATGGCTTCTAAACTCGGCTCTGATGTACCATTTTTACTGAAAGGCGGTACTGCCCGTGGCACTGGCCGAGGAGAAGTATTAGAAACTTTACCAACTAGCAGCGCTCAATGGTTATTAATCGTAAAACCAGAAGTGAGCATTTCCACTGCAGAAGCCTATGGAAGATTCACTGGTACTTCTCGCGTGACTTCAAACACGATGGATACTGTTACAGCACATATGAAAGCCAAAGACTTTCGTCAGGCTTTCACAGCTAGTGACAACACCTTTGAGGAACTAATTTTCCCTATCCATCCAGAGCTTGTGGCATGCAAACAATTCTTCTTAGACCGCGGATTCCCTACTATCATGACTGGCAGCGGTCCTACTATGATAGTTCTATTAGAAAAAGCACTGGATG
Source organism: uncultured Veillonella sp. (assembly GCA_963518085.1). GTDB lineage: Bacteria > Bacillota > Negativicutes > Veillonellales > Veillonellaceae > F0422. Next base: position 61,448 of record CAUQIB010000003.1, read on the forward strand.
CGATTCGATTACAAGAAGAAATCAAACAAGCGGGTCATAACTGGCTTTCACTAATTACGAAAACACATGATGAGGAGGCTCTACAATGAATGCACCACGTTTACAACCCATCCGTTTAGATGCATACAAACCGCTTCGTGAGATTGTTAGCGATGCCTTGCGTCAAGCCATTCGTGATGGTATTTTACCACCGGGAGAACGCCTCATGGAGATTCCTCTTGCAGAAGAACTAGGTGTCAGTCGTACACCGATACGAGAAGCCATTCGTATTTTAGAGCAAGAAGGACTCATTGTCATGATTCCACGTCGAGGCACCTATGTGGCAGATATGAGTTTAAAAGATGTAACAGAAGTCTTTGAACTTCGCTCTATCTTAGAAGAACTCGCCGCAGAACTCGCCGCAGAACGTATTACCAATGAAGAAATCGAAGCGTTGGAACAACATCTAGTGGAAATTGGTAACTACATGAACGAAAAAAATCTCGACAAAGTTGTACAAGCCGATATTCTATTTCATGAAATTCTCTATAAAGCGTCTCGTAATGATCGCCTTGTAGAAATGATTCACAATCTACGAGAGCAAACTTTACGTTTCCGTACTTTGTCTATGAGTCAAACAGGTCGTCTTGCAAAAACGTGGGATGAACATCGACAACTAGTGGAGGCTATTTCCGATCGCGATGTAGAACGAGCTCGCCATATCGCTCGTATCCACATGGAAGAATCGGAGAAAACATTACTTGCTGGTATGAAGCTCAAAGGACATGAGGAATAATTACATACTATATAGAAAGGCTCCTATGGCGCCTTTTCTGTTTCTCTATATACATAAAATCATGTTAATATAGCATTTACACCAAAAGAGGAATGGTTCTGACGTATCAGTTCCATTCCTCTTTTTATGTCTATATTATATTGGTTCTATCATATATTTAGGGAAGACTAGAAGCGCCCCCAAGATATATTGCCATGCATAGACATAGGCATATCATTCAGTTTGCATAAGGTCCAACCTCTATTTTCCGCTCATATATTTCGCTTTGAATGCTGCTAACTGGGCCTCCTCTAATGCCATGCCTTCCCCTTGGAATTGAGCAATGCTTTGTTGCATTTCTTCGTATGCTGTTGGCACGATTTTTGTAAAGCGATCTTTATACAATACCCAGTTTTCTAGCATGTGACGACCTTGTTTTGAGTTCGTATACAATACATGTTGTTGTACTAGCTCATGGATCCGTGCTAGGTCACTCTCACTAGGTTTACGAAGTTCCACAAGTCCTGTGTTACAATAGCGTCCATCTAGGTCCAGTACGTATGCATAGCCACCGGACATGCCAGCCCCGAAGTTACGGCCTACACGGCCAAGAACAAGGACCTCACCGCCAGTCATATATTCGCAACCGTGGTCGCCCACGCCTTCTACAACTGCGGTAATACCGCTATTACGAACACAGAAACGTTCTCCCGCGACGCCATTGATGTAGGCCGCACCAGAAGTAGCACCATAGAATGCCACGTTGCCGATTAAGATATTTTCATGAGCCTCATAGGTAGCTGCTTTTGGAGGGTATGCAATAATCGTACCGCCGGACAAACCTTTACCAAGGTAATCGTTGGCATCCCCTTCAAGTTCTAAGGTCATACCGTTCGGAATGAAAGCCCCAAAACTTTGACCGGCAGAACCAACGAAATTCAATTTAATTGTATTATCTGCCAAGCCCGCTTCTCCATAACGACGAACCACTTCACCACCGACTAAAGTACCTACTACACGATTCACGTTGCTAATAGCCAATTTCGCACGAATTGGTTTTTGATCATCCAAGGCAGGACGGCACATGCGAAGTAATTTTTTCACATCTAAAGTACGGTCCAATTCATGGTCTTGGTCGATGCTGTGCAAATGACCCACAGAAGCATCTGTATACGGCTTGAACAAGATTCGTTTCAAGTCTACACGAGACAATTTGAAATTATCATCTTGGGAGCGTTGGCGTACCAAATCGATACGACCTACTAACTCACGAACACTGCGGATACCTAAACGAGCCATGATTTCCCGCAACTCTTGAGCGATGAACTTCATCAAGTTTTCCACATATTCTGGTTTGCCCGTGAATTTAGCGCGCAATTTTTCATCTTGTGTCGCCACGCCGTACGGACACGTATTCATGTGGCAAACCCTTGCCATTCGACAACCTACTGCCACTAATGGCAAGGTACCAAATCCGAACAATTCCGCCCCTAACAAGGCTGCGATAGCCACATCATAGCCAGTCATGAGTTTGCTGTCTACTTCCAGCTGTACACGGTCACGTAACCGGTTCAACATCAAGGTTTGATGCGTTTCTGAAAGCCCCAATTCCCATGGCACACCCGCATGTTTCACAGACGTACGACCTGCTGCACCAGTACCTCCATCATAACCGGAGATGAGGATGCTATCTGCTTTCGCTTTTGCTACCCCTGCAGCAATGGTACCTACCCCAGCTTCTGACGTCAACTTCACGGAAATGGCTGCACTTGGGTTCACGCATTTCAAGTCATAAATTAACTCTGCCAAATCTTCGATAGAGTAAATATCGTGATGTGGAGGCGGAGATACGAGCTCTACACCTGGTGTGGAGTGACGAGCTTTACCAATCTCTGGATATACTTTTTTACCTGGCAATTGGCCGCCTTCCCCTGGTTTCGCCCCTTGGGCACATTTAATTTGCAACTCTTTCGCATGTACCAAATAATTCGTAGTTACTCCAAAACGACCTGACGCAATTTGTTTTACTTCACTATTGCGATTATCTCCATTGGCATCAAGGACAAAACGACTTGTATCTTCGCCGCCTTCCCCAGAGTTCGATGTAGATCCTAATCGGTTCATAGCGATAGCAATCGCTTCATGCGCCTCTTTACTGATGGCGCCATAACTCATAGCACCGGCTTTGAAGCGTTTTACAATGTCTTCCACTGGTTCTACTTCTTCCACCGGAATACCGCCGCCAACAGGGAAGTTTAATTCCATCAAGCTACGTAAAGTCACATGATAATCTTCACGAATCATTTTGGAGTATTCTTTGTACGTATTGTAATCCCCTTCAATCAAGGATGTTTGCAACAACTTAATCGTATCTGGATTGAATAAATGCTCTTCCCCATCTTTCATAGGGCCGTACCAACCACCTGGTTCGAGGACTTTCACATCCTCTTTGAAAGCTCGATGGAATCGTTCTAATGTTTCATGGGCTACACCGCCTAAGCCAATACCACCAATGCGTGTCGGTGTGTTCGGGAAGTAGGTGCTAATAAAGTTTGTATTCAAACCCAATGCCTCGAAGATTTGCGCCCCATGGTAACTGCGCACTGTGGAAATACCCATTTTCGACATGACTTTCATAATACCAGACACAGCCGCTTTAATATAATTTGCTTCTGCTTCTTCTGGTGTAAGATCACCCAATCGGTTTGTAGCTTGTAGCTCATGAACTGTTGCTAATGCCACATACGGATTGATGGCTGTTACACCATAGCCTAATAATGTACAGAAATGATGCACTTCACGAGGTTCACCAGATTCTAAGATTAAGCCCATTTCTGTGCGCAACACAGTATTAATCAAGTGATTGTGTACCGCAGCCACTGCTAATAAAGCAGGGATTGGAGCATGATGTTCGTCCACGCCGCGGTCAGATAAGATTAACACATTTTGGTCAGTACGAGCTGCTTCCTCTGCATCTTTACACAAACGGTCTAAGGCTTCTTTCATACCTTCCGCACCTTTGGCAGGGTCAAACAAGATGGATAAAGTCACCGATTTCATACGACGGCAGTCCAATTGTTTAATACTTGCCAATTCTTGGTTCGTTATGATTGGGGTACGCATAGATACGGCGTAGGTACCCACTTTATTAGGATCCGTCAAGTTGCCGCTGTTGCCAAGCATCACTCGTGCAGAAGTCACCATTTCTTCACGGATGGCGTCGATTGGCGGATTTGTTACCTGCGCAAATAACTGTTTAAAATAGGAGTACAACATTTGTGGTTTGTCGGACAAAATCGCCAACGGTGCATCGGCACCCATGGAACCTACTGGATCTTTTCCATCTTTTGCCATAGGGATAATCATGCGTACCAAATCTTCTTGAGTATAGCCAAATACTTGTTGTTGCATAAACAAGTCTCCTACTTCTGGTATACTATCTTCCGTAGCTTGTTGAATTTCCGACAAGTGAATGACATGTTCTTTTACCCACTCATGGTAAGGAAGTTCTGTAGCCACACGATGTTTGATTTCCTCATCAGAAATGATACGACCTTCTTCTGTATCGATTAATAGCATTTTACCTGGTTCTAGTCGACCTTTGGCACGAATCATATCATCTGCTTCGTTCACTACGCCCACTTCAGAGGCCATAATCACACGATCGTCAGCAGTCACATAATAACGTGCAGGACGTAAGCCATTTCTGTCTAAGACACCACCGATAACAGTACCATCAGTAAAACCCATCGCTGCCGGTCCATCCCATGGTTCCATCATGAAACTATTGAACTCGTAGAAGTCATGTTTCTCTTGACTCATTAAAGTATTGCGTTCCCATGGTTCTGGAATCATCATCATGATCGCATGTGGTAAGCTACGGCCTGTCATGTGTAAGAACTCAAGGGTATTGTCAAACATAGCAGAGTCAGACCCTGTATCATCAACAACAGGGAATACTTTTTTAATATCTGGGAACAATGGAGATTCTGCTTTTCCTTCACGAGCATTGATCCAGTTTACATTACCACGAATCGTGTTGATTTCCCCATTATGTACTAAGTAACGGTTAGGATGGGCCCGTGCCCAGCTTGGGAATGTATTTGTACTAAAACGAGAGTGGACCATTGCCAAAGCAGAGGTAAAATCTAAATCGTTCAAGTCTAGGTAAAAGTTTCTTAATTGCACTGGTGTCAACATACCTTTGTAAACGATGGTTTTAGAAGACAAGGATGCAATGTAGAAATCGCTACTCATTTCTTTGCTCAATGGAACGATACGTTTTTCCGCAATTTTACGAATCATATATAATTTACGTTCAAACTCTTCTTGATTTGTTACATCAGGACCTTTGCCGATAAAAATTTGGATCATCCAAGGACGAATCAAAGCTGCCTCATGTCCAACTGCCGTTGAATCTACCGGCACTTCACGCCAGCCTAATACAATTTGACCTTCTTCACGAACTATCTCTTCTAGGATACGTTTTTGCTCATTTCGCAATGTTTCATACTTGTGAGCAAAGACCATGCCCACCCCGTAGTCGCCAGCCGGTGGTAAATGGATACCCAACACTTCGCACTCACGGCGGAAGAAGTCATGTGGAATTTGTACTAAAATACCTGCTCCATCGCCAGTATCCTTATCGGCGCCAGCACCCCCACGGTGTTCCAAACGCTCAAGAATACGCAAGCCATCGTCGATAATATCGTGGGATTTTTTACCTTTAATATTCACCACAAATCCCATGCCGCATGCATCTTTTTCAAATTGGGAACTATACAAACCATTCGCTTCCAAATGGCGCTGCTCCTCATGTTGTTTTGCAATGGTACTCATTTCCATCATAACCCTCTCCTCCTGTAGGCTCTCTATCACTACACTAGTGTACTTAGCACTAGAGATACATATACTGAAAGTTCTAATTCTATAGAATATAGAACTGTATATTATAGTAGCAAAAATTATAGTATTTTTCAATACATATCCATTATGTATACATGTATTCTTAAACGATTCACCTCTTTTTACTTCTTATCCCATGACTTCAAACTCATATATTATTGTGTAGCATCTATCAACTCTTTAAAAATTTATACATTTACTTTCATGGGGTCTTTCAACATTACTTTCATCCACATCCTTATATATACCTACTATGCAAGAAAACGCACAGCTACCCTAAAGTAACCATGCGTTTACGTCATTGTAAAAGTATTCTATTATATGATGCGAACAACCCAGCCTTCTGGTGCTTCGATTTCACCATGTTGAATGCCAAGTAATGTTTCACGCAATTTTGTTAATGTTGGGCCCATTTCATCCATGCCACTTGGGAAGAAGATGTCTTCTTCTTTAGAATGTACCATTCCCACAGGAGAAATAACAGCCGCCGTACCGCAAAGACCACATTCAGCAAAGTCTTTCAACTCTTCTTTGTATACTTCACGATGTTCTACAGTCATGCCCAAATAATGTTCCGCCACATACATTAAGGAACGACGTGTGATGGATGGAAGAATACTATTTGACTTAGGAGTTACCAATTTGCCATCTTTTGTGATAAAAATAAAGTTCGCTCCACCAGTTTCTTCTACTTTTGTACGAGTTTGTGGATCCAAATATAGATTTTCTGCATAACCTGCTTCATGCGCTGCTTCTAAGGCATGCAAGCTCATAGCATAGTTCAAGCCCGCTTTGATGTGACCAGTACCATGTGGCGCTGCACGGTCAAAATCGGAAATTTGGATTTTCAAAGGTTTTACACCACCTTTGAAATAATCTCCTACAGGAGTACCGAAAATACGGAATTGGAACTCATCTGCTGGTTTTACACCGATAACACTGTTAGTACCCATTAAGAATGGACGAAGATACAAACTACCACCTGTGCTATATGGAGGCACAAACTCTTGGTTCGCTTTTACCACTTCTTTTACAGCCTCGATAAAACGATCTGTTGGGAATGGTTGCATCACAAGGTATTTCGCAGAATCATACATGCGCTCAGCATTTAAATCTGGACGGAAACACACAATGTGACCATCTTTTGTGTAATACGCTTTCAAACCTTCAAAAATCGTTTGCGCATATTGAAATACACCAGCACATTCATTGAGGACAATATTCGCCTCACCCGTTAAACCGCCTTCATCCCATTGACCATCTTTGAAATTAGACACATAACGGAATGGCGTTTCTTTATAACTAAAATCTAAATTGTTCATATCAATCTTTGCCATACTGTCCTCCTATCCTTTCATACCTGCGAAAACTGTGAAAGTATATATATTATTACCCGTCCAGCCCTCTACATCATATGAATGACCACTGATTTGTGTTTTATATAAAAACTATTATACACCCAACACGGAAAATGTACAAGAGTACAGGGTTGAAAGATTGGGGATTATCACCAAGTCTGTGCCATTTATAAATCTATTTTTTCTGGCATTTATTAAGTCACCCTTTATGAAGACTTACATTGATTGAATACATATAAGCTCATCAAGTGTCAGCTCCTTGCCTTTCATTTCTTCCCACCCTGTATCCTTATATATCTTTTCTAAAATACTACGTGTAATCCAAGCCCCACCTGATAGATATCCAGTATTAGTAGATTGATATACTTCTACATAAAACCGCTTTACTTCGGCCTCCTCATGCTTTTCATCTACTGACATTTGGTGAATCAACATAGTAGCTATATCATAAACCTTTCGTATTTTATCCGCATCAATTTTATAAAAAGAATCTGTAATCGTAGGTACACCTTCTCCATTACCTACCTTTCGTACATGATTCCTCAACGCACTATCATTCCACAAGATATGTATATCAGTCGCTTTATCCCAACACATTTCATGAAGAATCATCATGTCAGCTTTTGCTATATCCATATGATTAGCATAAAAACTATACACATATTTTTTCTCATTAGGTCTATCTTCCACAATTTTAATAAGAAAATTATCCATCACTGTTGCAGGATTTTTTATTAGCTTAATCCCCTCTATCCGTTCATAATAGGAATCTATGTATCCCTCAACTTGCCACATCACCAATATAGGAGATTTCCTATGTTCTATATACTTTTGGTCTATCAAACTGCTTTCACCTCTATGTATACCATATACACTACTGCTCTTATTTCTGAAAATATTCTAACATTGGGGAACTATTTTACTATATTTCATAAAAAAAGTTCCCCAATTATTCTTACATTTTCTTCTACCACTCTTCAGTCACATAAAAGGTAAACTCCTTTTTCCATGATTCTGGTATAGGAGAACTTTCATAAAACCAATAACATATACAATATTTTATAAAATTCAGAGAAACTGTAAGTGGCGTAATATCATAATACTTGCCCTCATTTCTACAATAGGAGCCAAACTCTTTTAAGAAACATACAATTCGTTTCGGTTTTGTCGTATCTCGCAATCCTCTAAGCATATATTGTTCTAGTCTATCAAAAGAGTCAATTTTTCCATTCACATACTTAGACATAACATCAACAAATACATCCCTATCTTGTGCATCTGTTAAATCCAATACAAATATATCTTCATCAGTTATTATCTTATCTCGTAATAAATCATACTCTGATTCTTCCAAATAAATAATCTCATTATGCGGCGGATCTATCGTTTCTGTCCAAGGAGTCTCATGCACATAATATAACTTGCACACTTCTAATGGCAATGTTCTCCATGATTCCATATCCTCTCTTTCAACAGCACATCTCGGCATAACAGTATCTGCAAAAAACGTCCACACCAATAGAGCATCTAAATCTCTATGCATATTAAAAGAAAATATGTCCCTCAAATAACCTAGAACTCCACTTTTTCTTTTCATCGCCTTATCCAGGTTTCTAAGAACAATATATATTTCTCGAACGGTTTCCATTCCTTTAGCATTACCATCCACTAGGATGTCTTTCAAATGATACAAATTTACAATTCTTTCATCAATGAGAAACTTTTCCTTAACAACCTTGTATATATCATCCCAAGTATCTATATGATTTCCATCAAGTTCTATAATCATTCTATGGCCCTTACTATTCTCTAGATGCAAAGACCTATACTGTGTTTCCGAAATCGCTTCCATAGAAACTATACGTTTCAATGAGTTTTCCCCTTTCTCTTTTTATATTCGTTCTCTAGTGAAGTATTCATACCTCTCTTTACTACTCAGGTTATTGCACTACCTCTCCACGTTTTTCCTTAACCTTTTTGACTGCCTCTACATAAAAATTATATGCCACCTCAGATGAAACAGGTATCTTATCTATGTTATGTACATATATGGTATTAAAAATGCTGGGTTTCTGATAATCATGATTTCTAACTTCTGTACTAGTATTAATCACATGTACAAATTCATTATAATTCATAATCTTTTCTTTACTAGAAAAAGGGAAATTCTTATCTTCAATGGTATATATTTGTTTCTGTTTCAAATCTATAATCAGAATGCCAACCTGAGTATATACATACACATATTTAGATTGAATCTTTATATATCCTGGATATGCTAATAACCAATGTCGGGTTATATCCATTAACACTCCATCATATCTGAAAGGTAGATAGGATAACTCTGATACTATATCTTCACTAGCAATTGTTTGGTCTGAATATTCCTTCATCCACTTTTCCCAACTCTGTTTCCTATATTTTGAAAGTAACATCTCACCTCGTTCAGCAGAATACTCCTTTGTCCACATTCTTTCAGAATAGGGCCCATTATATGTTTCGGAATACACTAATGTTTCACCTAGAAAAATATAATATCCATCAAGTGTTACCACCAAAATTTCAGTATCATCCTCACTATAATAATCTAACACTGACTGTAAAACAATCGCATTATCACGATTCCTAACTAAAATCAAAGTCCAATTTTTATCATCCCAAGTATGTATATCTTCCACCTTATAATACTGAAAGTCATGCACCACATCATTACTAAGCATATAAAATATGCCACCAACAAGAATAGAACAGAGCAACAACAAAATGCCACAAACCGTTGGAACTATCTTAACAACCTTCATTAGCACCTCACAGTTTCAATCAGCCATACCCACACTAAATACAATAGCATTATCAGTCATATAAACTAACATGTCCTACATTATTTACATTCTATCACACCCACTATCCATTTCCCTAGGATTGATTCCCAAATCAGTTTGCGAATGTATAATCACACACTTCCCTCCTCCCTAGGATGCCCCTCATTCGTAAATCATCTTGGGGCACCTGTTCTTCTAAATTAAGCAACCCCAGAAGAGGGGGAACAAATAACAGAATAAGCTTTATAAGCAGTAGCCTGTAGGTATAATACTCCTACACCACATAAAGCAGGAAGAGCGCAGCATGTTCTGGAGCAAACCTACCGTAGGATCAGTTTGTGGAGGAATATGCCGCGATCCCCCTTAGGATATCCCTCATTCGTAGATCATCTTGGGGCGGTCAGCTCTTTTACATTAGGCCACTCCAGAAAAGCGGAACATGTACCTGAACAAACATTATAAAATACCCTTTGTGAAGGTATATGTTCCGCTTTTCCCTTTGCCCAAATCAAGATAATCGACCGCCCCAAGATGGAATAGAATAGAAAAGACTCTCGAGGGAATGTTCCCCAGAGAGTCTTTTCGTCTTGCAGTATGTTGTCATGCTTAGATGACTATATAATAACTTCGTTCAGCAGCAAACCAACTTACACATTCGCTGACTCACCGGAGTTGAAGTTACTAACTAAATTATTCCGGCTTTTTAAATTTTGGAGATGTTGGACATGTTTCAGGAGTCACGTCTTTACGAGATCCTAAATCACCGCTGCGATCTACATAGGTAGTATGTAACAACTCATGCGCAATGTGTGCTAATGGTTTTTCTAAGAAATTAGCGTACGCATCTTTAATTTCTGGGTTTTCATAAGAAGAACGAAGTTTCATGTTCGCATCCCAGTTATAAAGACCTTCAATACGTTCACCTTTTACTTTATTCGCTACTGGTAATTTCGCACGTGGTTGTCCACCACCACCGATACAGCCGCCTGGGCAAGCCATCATTTCGATGAAGTCATAAGATTTACCAGATTCTTCCAATTCGTTCAAGAATTCACGAATATTTTTACCACCATGAACAACAGCCACATTGATAGTATGTCCACCGATTTCTACGGATGCTTCTTTCACACCATCCATACCACGTACATCGGATAAGTTAAGAAGTGGAGCTGGAGATGGTTCGTCACCAGTGATGAATTTGTAGGATGCACGCATCGCTGCTTCCATAACACCGCCAGTATTACCGAAGATAACCCCGCCACCAGTCGCAGCACCGATAAATTTATCGTATGCGGAATCTTCTAGAGCTGCGAAATCTAACTCAGCTTCACGAATCCATTGTGCAAATTCACGTGTTGTAATACAGATGTCTGTATCTGGGCCCAAATCTTCGCCAGTGTAACGAGATGCGTTATTTTGCTCCGGACGACGAATTTCTGCCTTTTTAGCAGTACATGGAGCTACGGATACAGATACAATTTTCTTAGGATCAATGTTCATATTTTTGGCAAAATATGTTTTGACCATAGCAGATTCCATAGCGATACAGCTACGAGCGGAAGAGATATGGGATACGTATTCTGGGAAGAATGTTTCACAGAATTTTACCCATGCTGGACAACAGCTAGTGAACTGTGGCAATGGACCTGTGCCATGTAATTTACGTTCTAATAATTCGCTTGCTTCTTCCATAATGGTTAAGTCAGCACCGAAGTTAGTATCTACTACATAGTCTGCGCCCAAGGAACGAAGGGCTGCAATCATTTTGCCTTCTTGGTAAGTACCAGGTTCAAATCCGAATTCTTCACCGATAGATACGCGAACGGCTGGAGCCGTTTGGATAACCACGATTTTATCAGGATCTGCAATAGCTTCTTTTACTTTATCTAATTCTGTACGTTCGTACATTGCACCAAATGGGCAAATTACCGCACATTGACCACATTGGATACAAATAGGATTATCTCCTGTTGCCTCCAAATCATAATAGTCAAGCACGCTCATAGTGTCAGCACATGCTTTACGACATAGAGTACAGTTCTTACATTTTTCTAAATCGTGAATAATCGCCACATTATCCTCAGCAATTGGAGCACGGCGATCAAGATGTTGGAATCGACTTTCGAAACTCATGATTATGCACCTCACATAGTGTAAACAATACTAGTTATGTATTCATTAACTTTTCGTCATATTATAACAAATAATTAGCTTTGTGAAAAGAAATCTATCAGTCATTTATTTTGCTATTCTTTTAAGTTCTAATTAAATTTTACGCATCCGTATATTATGTACATTTATATTATTTTTGTGTTACTTTTATCACATAAATAGATTTTTACACTATATTTTTCATTTTATATCTTTCAAAATCCATATACCCAAAAAACTACTAGGATTTCTCGTATTTATGCAGAAAACAGGAGAGTTGCCCCTCCTGTTTCTAGTTTATTTCAGTTCAAATAATGGGATATTTTTAGCTTGGTCTCCCAAGGCTGTTTGTGTGAAAGTAGTAATAAATTGCTGTACTGCCAACGTCGGAGTCAAGCGACCTTCCACAACGGCATCTTCAATACCTGCTTGGCAAGCCACAATTTCTGGAGATCGATAGAACAAGTTTTGCAAATGTTCTTCTACCATGGAGTATACCCACGATAAAGTTTGGTCACGGCGACGTGCTTGTAGCACTCCATTACCTTTACATTGTTCCATGAATGTTTCAATAACACCTTGCCACAATTCCATGATACCATCCCCTGTGTAAGCAGAGCATGTATACGCATGAGTTGTCCATTGTTCCGTCGCATCACGAATAAACCATAAAATACGTTCGTATTCTTGACGCGTCACTTTGGCACGTTGCAAGTTATCCCCATCGGCTTTATTGACAACGATGGCATCGGCTAATTCCATAACGCCTTTTTTCATACCTTGCAATTCATCACCGGCACCAGTCAACACCACCAGCAAGAAGAAGTCTACCATAGAACGTACCGTCGTTTCACTTTGACCTACCCCTACGGTTTCTACTAGGATCGTATCATACCCAGCGGCTTCGCATAATAGCAAAGTTTCTCTACTTTTACGAGTTAAACCGCCCAGTGTCCCCCCTGACGGGGATGGACGAATGAATGCATTCGATTCCCGTGACAATTGTTCCATCCGCGTTTTATCACCCAGGATAGAACCGCCGGTCACTGTACTCGATGGATCCACGGCAAGAACCGCTACTTTATGACCATTTTGACACAGTTTTGTGCCTAGCGCTTCAATTAAGGTCGACTTACCAGCCCCAGGCACCCCTGTAATCCCTACCCGGGTAGATTTGCCTGTATACGGTAACAAACGTTGAATCACTTGCTGTGCCATTTCAAAATGGGCTGCGGCGTTACTTTCAATTAATGTGATGGCACGGGATAAAATCATACGATTACCAGCCAGTACACCTTCCACATAATCATCGACGGTCAGCTTTTTCCGTTTGACCACCTTAGGGGCTACCGGTTTTTGCGGTGCATTCGTATGTTCATCCATACCATCATGACCACCATCTACGCCACGCATGACACGGCATGCGAATTTATCATCTTTCTCCTCAGGAACCCAAGAAGGCTTATAGGTATCATCACTCATAAGACACCCTCCTTTCACCGATTCGAATATGATCGATTATTCTTCCTCTTCTAGACGTTCTTCTAACAATTCAAGAACTTTCTTAGCACATACTGGAATGATTGTACCAGGCCCAAAGATTGCAGCAGCACCATGTTCATAGAGATAATCATAATCTTGAGCTGGGATAACGCCACCAATAACAACCATAATATCTTCTCGGCCTAATTTTTTAAGTTCTTCACATAATTGAGGCATCAATGTTTTATGACCTGCTGCTAAAGAACTCATACCTACGATATGTACGTCATTATCTACGGCATCTTTCGCTGCTTCTTCTGGAGTTTGGAATAAAGGTCCGATATCTACGTCATAGCCCATATCTGCGAAGGCTGTAGAAATAACCTTAGCTCCGCGGTCGTGACCATCTTGACCCATTTTAGCTACGAAAATACGAGGACGGCGACCATGTTTTTCTTCAAATTTTTCAGTCATGCTGCGTACTTCTGTGATTACATCGTCATCGCTGAATTCACTGCTGTATACGCCAGAAATAGAGCGAATGATCGCTTTATGACGGCCACATACTTTTTCTACTGCATCAGAGATTTCACCTTTAGATGCACGAGCACGAGCTGCTTCTACGGCTAATTCAAGCAAGTTTCCTTCTCCTGTTTCCATCGCTTTTGTAATGGCATCCAAACAGCTGCGTACTTTATCGTTATCACGATTAGCGCGCAATGTTTTCAATCGTTCAATCTGTGCCAAGCGTACGGCTGTATTATCAACTTCTAAAATATCTAATGGATCTTCTTTATCAAGGCGCAAGTAGTTAACACCGACAATTTTTTCACTGCCAGAGTCAATGTGTGCTTGGCGACGAGCTGCCGCTTCTTCTATACGCATTTTTGGAAGACCTGTATCAATCGCTTTAGACATACCACCCAAGGCTTCAACTTCTTGAATGTGAGCCCAAGCTTTGCGAATCAATTGGTTTGTCAAGAATTCTACATAGTAAGAGCCACCCCATGGGTCGATAACTTTACATACGTTAGTTTCATCTTGGATATACAATTGCGTATTACGAGCAATACGAGCGGAGAAGTCAGTCGGTAAGGCTATGGCTTCGTCAAGAGCATTTGTATGCAAGGATTGGGTATGTCCCAAGGCTGCTGCCATCGCTTCGATACATGTACGAGTGATGTTATTGAATGGGTCTTGTTCTGTTAAAGACCAACCAGATGTTTGGGAGTGCGTACGCAATGCCATAGATTTAACATTTTTTGGACCAAAGGATTTAACAATTTTAGCCCATAACATACGGCCTGCACGCATTTTAGCGATTTCCATGAAATAGTTTTTACCCATTGCCCAGAAGAAAGATAGGCGCGGTGCGAATTGGTCAACTGTAAGACCCGCTGCCACACCAGTACGCAAGTATTCTAATCCGTCAGCCAATGTGTACCCTAATTCGATATCCGCTGTAGCACCTGCTTCTTGCATGTGATAACCAGAAATCGAAATACTATTGAATTTAGGCATGTATTTAGATGTGTAGGCAAAGATATCACCAATGATACGCATGGAAGCTGCTGGTGGATAAATGTAAGTATTACGCACCATGAACTCTTTTAGGATATCATTTTGGATCGTACCTGCCATAACAGATTTATCTACGCCTTGCTCTTCACCGGCTAAGATATAGAAGGCCATAACTGGTAATACGGCGCCGTTCATTGTCATCGATACAGACATTTGGTCCAATGGAATACCAGAGAACAAGATTTCCATATCTAGAATGGAATCTACCGCAACGCCTGCTTTACCAACGTCACCGACTACACGAGGATGGTCGGAGTCATAACCACGGTGTGTGGCCAAGTCAAAGGCGATAGACAAACCTTTTTGACCAGCCGCTAAGTTACGACGGTAGAAGGCATTAGATTCTTCCGCTGTGGAGAAACCAGCATACTGACGTACAGTCCAAGGGCGTTGTACATACATCGTACCGTATGGTCCACGAAGATACGGAGGAATACCAGCTACGTATTGTAAATGGTTACATTGATCATAAATAGAGGCATCATACATAGGACCCACATCAATTTGTTCCATAGTACGAATGAAGTTATCATCATAGGACTTGCCCGTTTCAGCTTGTAATTGCTCTTTCCATGCATCTAAATCGGATGCTTTTGGGCTAGCAGCTGTAAAAGGAATATTTCTAAAATCCGGAATCATCTACATCATTCCTTTCTCGCGTTGCATTGCTAATAATGTTTGATAGCAATTGGAGCGTACACTAATATAATCATCCATGCCTGCTGCATCACAAAGTTCTTTCAACTCTGGAGATGGAGCCCCTGCCAAGAATACTTTCATAGCTGGGCGAGCGGCTTTGATTGCTTTTGTCACTGCTGGTGCCAATTCTGGATAGGTATCGTCAGTGGAACATACGATTGTTACATCTGCATTCGATGCCAAGGCAGCTACTACCGCTTCGTCCACAGTTGGGAATCCATCATTAGTAAGCACATCAAATTCAGCTACTTGCATGAAAGAAGTAACGAAATCGGCTCTCGCTTTATGTTGAGGAATAGGTCCCATGTTAGCCAAGAAGATTTTAACATTGTCCCCATTATGTGTTTCTTTGAAAGTTTCAGTGCGCATACGTAATTCTTCGTATTGTTCTGTCCAACGATGGGATAGGATAGCTTTCACGGTGATGCCTTCACTGCCATCTGCTAAGGCCTCGAAAATTTGTCCAAAGCTAGCTCCTGCTACTAATGCATCATAAGCAACTCTCACCAAGGAGCCTATTTCACTGAAGTCGGATTCTTGTAATTTTTTAAGCGCTAATGTAGCGGCATCTGCAGTACCTACATTAGCTAATGCTGCAACACGAGCTTGGCGTAAGCCCTCAAAATCTACCACTGGTACTTCTAGTAATTCTTCCGTCATATTTGGATACATGTTACTACCAACAGCACGATCTTTACGGGTTGCCAAGTTTTTAAAGCGGCTTTGTAAAATAGCATCCACGGCTTCTTGCGTTTCACCAGATACTAATGTTTCTAAGATGCCACCTTTACCTTCTAATTCTTGGAACAATGCCCAAGATTTTTCAGTCAACTCTTGTGTTAATGGTTCTAAGTACCAGCTACCACCGGCTGGGTCCACTGGTTGAATGAAGTTGAACTCTTGTTGCTCCATGATTTGGATATTACGAGCAATACGGCGAGAGAATTCATCACTTGGACGAATGCAGCCGTCAAGAGGACGTACGAACATGCCATCCATGCCACCTACCACTGCGGAGAAGGATTGAGAACCCGCACGCAATAAGTTTACATATGGGTCAAATACAGTTTGTGTGAAGTGAGAAGTGCTTACGAACAAGTTAATTTTCTTCGCTTCTTCATCGCCACCACAATGTTCAACAATTTGAGCCCATACCATTTTTATAGCACGTAATTTAGCAATTTCCATGAAGAAATTAGCACCTACGCTGACATGGAAACGAATTTGTTTTGCAAATGTATTCACATCGATACCACGACGTTCCATCTCACGCAAATATGTGACAGCTGTAGACATTGCAAAGCCCAATTCTTGTACGTCATTGCCACCACCATTATGGTATACATCTGTGTCTACCAACACTGTGCGCAAGTGTGGTGCATGTGCAGATGCCCAAGCAATGGTATGTGCCATATCGTCAAAATATTCATCCATAGGACGTGGTAAATGACCGTCTTGTGCCAAAGTACCGATTGGATCGGCCCCAATCATACCGGACAAGGATTTCACATCCACCCCTCGGGATTCGCAAAGTGCATGTAATACAGCCGCCCAGCATACGCTACTAGCACCTGTACGAACATCTAATTCTTTTGTAGTTAAGTCCATGCCTTTTAATAAAGCTTCCACTTCTTCTACAGTGGACAAGGATACCCCTGCATCTGCTACATCCTTAGGATCAGCTTTTGTAGCATCCTGTCCTTTCCGTGTAGCACTATCCAGTGTGAAACTGATAGCTGTGCTACCTTTATCTAGTTCAAATTGTAACATGTCATGCATGTCAGCAATTGTTTTTCCGTCACAACGTTGTGCAATTGTCCAAGGTGTATGGATATATCCACTAGCTTTTGCACCCCGTAAATTGCTATCACGACCAGGGTATGTCAAATTTTGAGTCAATCCTTCTTGGTCGCTCAACCAATACATTGGTTGTAAAGTAATTCCTTCGTATGTTTTTGTATACATACTTTTTTGGAAATCTTTCCCTTTTAAGATACCTTCTACCGTCGTTTTCCACTCCTCGTAGGTAGGGATAGAAAACTCATCAAACGATACATCTGGTAGCTCAAACTGTTCTTCGTGAACTTGTGGTTCATGATGCTTGTCTTGTCCCATAGTCTAGCTTCCTTTCTCTGACCACATAGGCATACGTTCCCTTATTCAAACCACTTTTCTAGTAAGATTTGCCTCATCATAGAGATTCTAATAGCTTATGTAATCCAGTTGCAGCTCTCATAAAAATAGAATAAACAATTAGAAACTGGGTATACCCTACCCAACCCTATAACTCATCACTCTACCTAGTCTCTTACTGAAAGATAGTACTACCCTTCATAAAAGAAAAACCGTTTTCGATAGAAAACGGTAGGTTATGATTTAGCGTATGCACTTAGCGCAAAACCATCTCTACCCGTCTCTCGCGGATCTAACGACATGCTTCTTACGGCAGTTCTTCTGACTCAGGATCTTCGCTACACTTCGCCTTCCCAGTTTCCCAGTGACGTTACATGAAGTTTCGCTCCCCTTTACAGCGGCGGGACCGTGTTGGCTTTTCACCAAGCTTCCCTATTAAGCCTTGCGGCACCAGTAAGGCGAATATAAAGTTATACCTTGATTATAAACTGTTTTCTGAAAGAATAGAACGGCATTTACAGACTATAACAACATTTCACATTGACATAAACTTCAGTTATCATAAGATACCTATATTGCATTTTATAGTCTTGAAAACCCAATAGTTAGCATCTTTTTCATAATAGTCCATTATTTTATGACTAGCAGTTATCTGTTGCATAATTTATATTCATTCTCAATATTTCCATTGCCTATCTATGTACATATATGATTAACTCCACATACTTACTACCAAATCTCCACCATGTACATCCCATACTCGCACACTACTATAACTAGCTATATCAATCTACACAACACCATAGACTTTGCACGCAAAAATAGAGGAATGCTATCATAGCACTCCTCTGTTTGATCCGTCATATTCTATTACAATGAATTATTTCTTTTCCCACTCTATCACTTCAAAACCATAGTTACGAATATGTTCTTTCAATAGTTTTAAGTATTTTTTGGCGATAGGACTTGGTTCTAGCATATGTGGCATTAAGTACCCCATAGTCATCGTATCTTCTACATCTAAAGGTACCGCAATGATCTTATCATCATTTAACTCACGACTCAAAATGCCAGAACTAATTGTATATCCGTTCAATCCAACCATTAAATTAAAAATTGTGGCACGGTCCGATACTTTGATAGTCATTTTTCTATCCAAAGTACTTAAAATTTCCTCTGAAAAATAGAAGGAATTGTCTTCCCCTTGGTCATAGCACAAATAAGGGAAGTCCTCTAGCTCTTCCAAGGTAATTTTATCTTGGTTCGCCAAGGGATGTTCTCGACATAAAAATACATGTGGTTCTGCTTCAAACAACGGATAAAACGTGAGCTTATACTCTTTAAATAATTTCTCCATCACTTGGCGGTTAAAATTATTTAAATACAGAATGCCCAGTTCACTTTTGAAAGTCGCCAAATCTTCAAAAATATTTTGCGTCTCTGTTTCACGTAGTCCAAATTGATATTCATCAGTATCTACACTTTTAATAAGCTCTACAAAAGCATGCACCACAAAGGCATAATGCTGAGCAGAAATAAAGAAGTGTTCTTTTCGTTTAGTATTAGATTTATAGCGTTCTTCTAACAATTGAATTTGATCTAGTACTTGTCGAGCATAAATCATAAATTCTCGACCATCATGGGTTAATGTCACCCCTGATTTAGTACGTAATAATAATTGAACACCCATTTCATGTTCTAATTCTTTTACTGCATTAGATAAGCTAGGTTGGGATAAATATAATTCCTTAGCCGCTTCATTAATAGATCCTTTTTCTGCAATTTTCTCTAAATATTGTAACTGTTGTATTCTCATCTGTATTGGCCTTTTCTATATCTATTATGAAATTCATCTATTCTTCATTACTTTTATGGGAATGAAAAACCTAACGAGTAAGATATAAATACTTACACGTTAGGTACTTCATATTGTTAACGACTCCACACGTCATATACCAAGGGAATATGAATCTTGTACACTTATAATACAAAAAAGACCACGTATCGTCAACATTTAATTTCTATCAAATGCTTAGGAATTATTGATAATCTCTAACTAATGTCACTTTACCAATTAATGGAAAATTAAAATACAAATCGTAGAAGTAATAAAAGTAATCAACACTGGTACTGCAGTTCGTTTTACTAAATCAAAGCTAGAAATATTCGCCACACCAGCTACAGCAATCATAACCGCACTAATTGGGCTCAACAACCGTCCCACCGATGCTGCATTTTGCATGCCTAATAGCATCGTAATGGCATTACCACCCAACTCCTTAGCAAAGTTTGGCACTAATGGAGAAAATGCAAACATGGATGCCACACCAGATCCCATAACAATACTCAATACTAAGATAATCACAGATACAATAACTCCTACCATATCCGCTTGAATAGAGAAGGTTTTAATAAATGTTACAAACTCATTTACAATCCCCAAAGATGTCAAACCGAACGCAAAGGTTTCTCCTGCTACAATCAAAGTTACAGTATTGGTAAATTGGTCACCCATACCTTTAAAGAAAGTTTGAATAGATGCAGCCACTTTTCGGAAATCACGTAAGCGAATCAATTCAAAAACCATGGCAATAAATAAACTTAAGAACATGGCCAAGTTTACATTCATCTTAATTCCGGCAATACCATATTGACTAAATCCTAACATAAATACAAGTGGCAAGAATGGCAATACTAGGTACGCAAGAGGTCCTACAGCTACTTCTTCTTGTGGTTCTGTATGTACCACTTCGGAAGGAACATGACCAGATTTTTTATCCATATATTGTTGCCAAATATAATGCGCAATAGCTGTCACAATACCACAGATAATATATACTTTCAATTGATATCCTACGAAGTATTCTTCTACCCCTAAGCCCACTGTTTTAGACACTAATAGACTTGTAGCAGAGGCTGGTCCAATGTCTAACAAATGACCTGTGGCTACTGCTGCCGCCGCCCCAACTGGACTTACGCCTAAGCGCACCAAGATAGGGAAGATAGTGACCATCATCAACATAGCTAGACCAGATGCACTTGGGATTACCAAGGACATAAACATATTCACTAAGAATGTTAACGACAATACCAAATAAGGTGCTTTCATCGCTTGCAATGGTTTAATCGCAGTTGTCACCAAACGAGAGCTAGCACCGATATGATCCATGTATTTAGCAAAACCAGTACATGTCATAATCATGAGACCCAAGCCTGCTGCATCCTTTGCAGTGGTATTATTAATCCACTCAAAGGCATCGAAGAACATCATACCTGTTCCTTTTTTCGCCTCTACGAACTCCGTTGTATACCCAAGGAAGTACGCCCCTAGCATCATAATTAAACCACCTAAAAGCAATACTGTTTGTGCTTTAAACTTTTTAATTACCAATGTACCTGCGCCTAAAATTACAATAGCGCACAACAATAAATTCATAACTACTTCTCCATTACCCATTCAAAATAGGCTACTTAATAATTTGCTTTCGACTGTTGAAAGTCTTCTTGAATTTGAGTCAATAAACCCGGTGTAGTGAGAATTTCCTCTACTGTGAGAGCGATTCCTTTGGCACCGTACATAATGGCATCCTCTGCTAATTGAGTTTTTCCATTATCTAGCCATTCTTGGGAATGACTGGTTACTCCTCTTCCTACAAATTTAACCCGCAAACAAGCTCCTGGTACGCGGAAGGTAACACTGGAAAAATCTGTAGAACCAGTGACTTTACGCGGCTCAGAAATATCAGGAGCCCCCACTTGTTCTGCATTCTTTAGGAGCAAGTCATTCAAGCTTTGCACATTTACCTTATTATCATAAGTTTTCACTTCATCCCATTCCATAGTAGCTCCCACTTGCAAGGCTGCCCCTTGCGCCACTTGTTTCACGCGTTCCACCACTCCATCTAAGCGAATGCGACTAGAGGAACGAATATACCACTGTGTACATGCATAGTCTGGCACGATATTCGCTGCCTTACCACCATCTGTAATAATCCCATGCATGCGTACTTCTGTAGGCACATGTTCGCGAAGATATTCCATACCATTAAAGAATAACAATACCGCATCCAAAGCACTAATTCCTTTTTCTGGGGCAATCGCTGCATGTGCTGACTTACCATGGAATTTAATATTCACCAAATTAAGCGCCAACGACTTGCCATCTACCGTTGTGGAATCACTGCCGTGCATCATGAACGCCACATCTAAGTCGTCGAATACGCCCTCTTTAGCCATCACTAGCTTACCCGATGCAGTCTCTTCTGCTGGCGTCCCATACACCACCAATGTGGCTGGCACTTGCAGGGCACGACGTAAACCAATAGCTGCCGCACAGATAGAAGGACCTTGTAAGTTATGACCACACGCATGACCCAAGCCTTCTAAGGCATCATATTCGCAAAGAAGCCCAATTTTCGGTCCTCCTCCTTGCACATGGTACACAGCACGAAATGCAGTTTGTAAACCACTCACTTCACGGTCTACAGTAAATCCTTCGCGTTCTAGTAAATCTGTTAATTTACCATGCGCTAAAAACTCTTCATTCCCTAGTTCTGGATGGTCGAAGAAAAAATCATTTAATGTTTTCATGGATCCCCGCAAGGATTCAATTTCTTCTAGTAATTGACTCATCACTTTCTCCTCTCTTGCACAATATACATGCACAACTTTATGGCTACAGGAATTACATTCCTTCAGTTTTCTCTTCTGAAAGTCCTGCTATAACTGAGCAGCAATAGCAGTATTCCGAATACATCTATTATATCGATTTCTAGTGGAAGTTCCAATACATATAGCATATGATTCCACTATTTTTCTATGCTAATTTGATATTCATATATTTAGATTCTAACTTTCATTTCTTTTTATAGTTATTTTCTATAATAAACTATATATATTAAGAATTAGTTTATATAGTGAAAAATTGGTATTATAAGACCATGTTTGATTAGTAGAAAGGATACAGCCATGAGCGAAATTATACAACAAAAACGACCAACATTGTCTTACGAAATATTCCCTCCTAACACACAAGTAGGAGATGAAAAAATTATCAATGTCTTAGACGAATTAAAAAGCTTAAAACCAGAGTTTATCTCTGTTACATGCAGCAATAAGCAGCGTAATATCGAGGAAACAACTATTAAGTTGTCCAATTATGTGCAAAATACTTTGCACATTCCTACTAAAGCTCATTTACCAGCTATTTACTTATCTAAAGACCAAGTAAAATCTGTCATAGATAGACTCGATGAGCTAGGGATTCATAAATTATTAGCTCTTCGTGGTGATATTTTAGAAGATCTACCTCCTGTAGGTGATTTTAAATATTCTACAGAGCTTGTTCATTTTGTTAAAGAATATGCTCCTCACTTTCAAATTTCTGGTGCCTGCTATCCCGAGGTTCACCCAGATTCACCAAACCAATTACAAGACATTAAATTCTTAAAAGAAAAGGTAGATGCCGGCTGTGAACTATTGGTAACTCAATTTTTCTTGGATAATAATGTATTCTATGACTTCCAGGAAAAATGTGCATTAGCAGGTATTGATGTGCCGATTTTAGCAGGAGTTATGCCTATTATCAACCGTAACCAAGCCTTACGTTTATTAACAAGCAATGCTACTGCCATTCCACGTAAATTTAAAGCTATCCTAGACAAATATGAACATGATCCAATCGCCCTTCGTGATGCTGGCCTTGCCTATGCATTAAATCAAATCGTAGACCTTGTAACAGAAGGTGTACCTGGCATCCATTTATACACAATGAATCAATCTAACACCGCTTTGTATGTAGAACATGCAGCACGTTCTTTATTTAGTTCTCCTATTTATGAAAGCCAATAAATAAGGCTCTTTGACAAAAAATATTGGGGACTACTCTAATATGAGTAGCCCCAACATTTATTATAGCGCCTATAAAAAGAATGCTCTACCTAGTATCTCTCTAAGAGAACCTAAGTAGAGCATTCTTTTTATTCATTTTAATCTTATTATTCTAGTTACATTTATAATTATATTGCACAAATAACGACATATCCCAAATTTTATAATTTTCTTTTATCAATACCCTCTAAATATAATGTCGTGGCACCCGCTCTGAAAAGTTACAGAATATTTCATAGGGAATGGTTCCAACCAAATAGGCCAGTTCGAGAGCTGTAATGCTCTCTTGACCTTGCTGCCCTAGTAACACAACAGCATCTCCTGGGACTACTGTTATATGATTAGGCACTTTCACCATAAATTGGTCCATGCAGATACGCCCTACAATAGGACATCGTGTACCATGAATCAACACAGAACCTTTATTAGACAATGCCCTAGGATACCCGTCGGCATATCCCACAGGTATAGTAGCAATTGTTTCCTCTGTCATTGTTGTGTACGTACTGCCATAGCCGATAGATGATCCTTTCGGTAACTGTTGCACATGGACTACTTTACTATATAAACTCAAGGCTGGCTTCAAACCTAATCGGTTTGGTACATCCATAGATGGCATAATACCATATTGAATAATACCTGGTCGAGCATCATTAAACAGACTATCCTTTACCACTAATAATCCTGCACTGTTAGCTAAAGAAAATCGATATGTTTCATCACGATGAGCACGAATGATTTCTACTACTTTACGAAACTGCTCCACTTGAAAGTTAGCATGACTTTGATCTGCTGCATCACCGTTCGCCAAATGCGAGAAAAAGCCATCCACCCGTAAATATTCATAGGATTCTACTTTTTCTAAAAATGCCAATACATCCTCTGGTTTACTTCCAATACGATGCATACCTGTATCTACAGCAATGGCACACTCTACAATTGTTTCATGTCTGCGAGCACATTCATTTAACGCTTCTAAATCTGTGGATTCACAAATAGCCGGTCTAGAATGCCCTTCTATCACTAAATCAAAAGATTGTGGTAACGTCAACCCTAATAGATAAATAGGTACCGTTATGCCTGCTTCACGCAAAGGGATTGTTTCTTCTGGAAAAGCTACAGCTAGTGACTCATAGCCTTCTTCTACGGCAATACGTCCTACCATAACACTACCGTGTCCATAAGCATTAGCTTTCACCACCGCAGTACTCGTACACCACTCTGGTAAACAATCTTTAATTTTTCGTAAATTACTTCGTATTTGTGCTGTATCAATTTCTACATAGGTAGGTCTCACACATTCACCTTCTTATTCTTACGATTAAAAATTATAGTATTTGTTACTATGTACTAAAACATTGCTCAATACATCCCATCCATTCTAACAAGTCAATTAATAGCATTATGAATATATTATGAATATACAATGATGTAAAAGTAGACGCAACTAATTTCTAATACACTACTATAGCATACTAATATACCCTACTATTATACACCTAAATAGAATCAAATTCTCTATGCAATGAAATATTTTCTTCTGAGGATTGTAAAGTTTTCATATAATCTAATACATGCATATGATTGAGTACCCTCTTATTTATGTCGACCCAATATTCATAATCGTGTCCACGTTAACAAAAGGACTGACTACAGTATCTTGCGAACAAGATTCTGTGCCAGTCCTTATCTATTACCTATGTAATTGTATAGTATACCTAATGTATATTAGATTACGGCATATTGAAAGGCCATACCATTGGAATAACGATAAGACTTACGATGAAGCAAACCACGATCAATGGAGTACCTGCTTTTACATAGTCCATAAATCTATAGTTACCGGGTGTTAATACAATAGTGTTAGGAGGTGTACCTACAGGTGTAGCAAATGCACAAGATGCTGCAACGCCTATCGCCATAAGTACTGCATGAGGGCTTGCACCCATCGCTTGTGCAATAGAAATACCAATTGGTGCTAATAAAGCACACGCCGCCGTATTAGACATAAATTGTGTTAAGATACAAGATAACAAGAATAATACGCCTGTTGCAAAGTAAGGACTAGGATTATCTCCCATAATATTTACTACTGCATGAGCAATCATTTTACCAGCACCAGAATCATTCATAGCTGCTGCTACTGGCATCATACCAGCAAACAAGAAAATTGTTACCCAGTCGATAGATTGATATGCTTGTTTTTCTTTTAAACAACCAACTAATACAGCTATAATAGCACCTATAATAGCAACTAAATGAAGTGGAACTTTAATACCAATACTTTCTAATGGATCAGACAATGCCATGAATAATACAACACCTAATAAGATGATACCAGAGTACCACATTTTTTTAGGGTCATTAGAAATTTCACTAGCATCTACTTCTTGTTCTACTTCAGCATCTGCATTACCGTCATGTTTAGGTAAAAAGTATTTACCAATTGTCACCATGTAAATCATGAATGCAATTGTTAAAGGAATACCAATCCATGCAAATTCAAAGAAACCGAATTGAGGTAATTTTGCTTGGCCCAACGCACCATTGATAATGATATTAGGAGGTGTACCTACTAATGTGATAATCCCACCAATACCTGCAGCAAATGCCATAGGCATCAACTGACGGGATGCTGGAATTTTAGCAGATGCACAAATACCAATGACTACTGGCAATAACGCTGCTGCTGTACCTGTATTAGAAAGCACAGAGGACATACCTGCTGTTACAAGCATTAGAGCAATCATAAGACCATTTTCACTTTTACCTGCTTTGTTAACAACGGAAATGCCGATTCTTTGTGCTAAGCCAGTATGGAATAGCGCAGCACCAATAATAAACATACCTGCGAATAAAACTACTGTACTATCAGATAAACCACTAAACACTTGCTTCATTGGAATAACACCTAATAAACCAAGTGCCATCGCACCACCGATAGAAGTAATCGCGAGTGGGATAATTTCTGTTACAAATAATATCGCCATTACACCAAGAACAACTAAAGTTTGTACAGCCGGATCCATAAGAATCAACTCCTCCTTAAGGGATACATTTCGTATTAGCCGCAAAACGCTCTAAAAATAAGCGTATATAATATAGGAAGATAGGCCAATAAGAAATAACATAATCACCACTACTCCATACCCTTCTACTGTACAAGGATATCCAAAATGTAGCCACTCTCCAAGTAGGCCACGGCGGAGAAAAAAGCTATACGTTTTTCGTTTTTGAAACCATTTAGATTTTCGCTCTTCACCTAATAGGAATGTGGTGATGATAAAAATAAAAAGCGCAATACAAATACAAGCAAAAACCTTTTCTTCGTCTGATAATATCATAGGCGTCACCTCATACATAATAAAAAGTGAAAAAAGTCTGAGTATTTCTAAAGCGCTTTAAGACAAACTATATAGTTCATCATAAAAAGTATCTGTAATTGCCTAGGCAACCTTTTTAGGCGGATTGCCTAGACACTATTACAAATTATTTTAGCATAGCAAGCATCGTACCAGCCGCTACAGCTGTACCGATGACACCAGCCACATTTGGTCCCATCGCATGCATCAATAGGAAGTTCGCCGGATTGGCCTGTGAACCAACTACTTGCGATACGCGAGCCGCCATTGGTACTGCGGATACACCTGCAGAACCAATCAATGGATTTGTTTTGCCTCCATCAACTAGGCACATCAATTTACCAAAGATTACACCACCAGCAGTACCTCCAATAAAGGCAACCAAACCTAATATGATAATTTCAATAGTTTGTAAATTTAAGAAACTATCTGCTGTCATAGTTAAGCCTGTACCAGTAGCTAAGAATATTGTTACTGTATTGATTAAGGCATTTTCAGATGTATCTGCTAATCGAGATGTAACACCCGATTCACGGAACAAGTTGCCAAGCATCAACATACCTAATAAGGAAGTAATAGGTGGTAACAATAAAGAAATAGCAATTGTAGTCACAACTGGGAAAATAATTTTTTCGAATCTTGTAACTTCACGTAATTGCTCCATTACAATTTCACGATCTTTTTGAGTGGTAAATAACTTCATTACCGGTGGTTGAATTAAAGGCACTAGTGACATATAAGAATATGCCGCCACTGCAATAGCACCCAATAAATCAGGAGCTAATTTTGAAGCTAGATAAATAGATGTAGGGCCATCAGCACCGCCGATAATACCGATCGCTGCTGCTTCCTTTGCAGTAAATCCAAGCATCATAGCTCCACCAAGAGCAACGAATACTCCGATTTGTGCCGCTGCACCTAATAATAATGTTTTAGGATTTGCAATGAGTGGACCGAAGTCTGTCATTGCCCCTACCCCTAGGAAGATAAGAGGTGGGAAAATTTCATATTTAATCCCTAAACCAATCAGATTCATAACACCTTCATGGAAACCATTATTAGGAATATTAGCCAAAATACATCCAAATGCGATTGGACTCAATAATAGAGGTTCAAAGCCTTTCGCAAAAGCTAAATACAATAAGATAATTCCTACAAGGATCATAATAGCATGACCCATTGTGAAACTAATAAAACCACTATCCACCCAGACAGAGTTGAGTGCAACAAGAAAAGCGTCCATATGGAGTTCCTCCTTTAGTACTAGAAGGGGTTAGTTTAAGCAGTATAAAGTTATGATTAGCCTAAAACAACTAAAGCATCACCAGTTGCTACAGTTTGGTTAGCTGCTACACGAACCTCAGCTACTGTTGCATCATGTGGAGCATAGATTTCGTTTTGCATTTTCATAGCTTCTAAGATGCAAAGAAGGTCGCCTTTTTTAACTGCTTGGCCAGCTGTAACTGCTACAGATAAAATTTTACCTGGCATTGGGCATTTTACTGTTTCTGCACCTGCTGGTACTGGAGCTGCTGCCGCTGCTGGAGCTGGAGCTGCTGCTGGAGCTGCTTTAGGAGCTGGAGCTGCCGCTTTAGGTGCTGCTGCAACTGGAGCTGTGCCACCAACTTCATTTACTTCTACTTCATAAACTGTACCGTTTACTGTAACATTGAACTTTTTCATTATAACTTCCTCCTGAATTACCTATTTGTAATGAAACTTTTACATAAGCTTAGATTTGCTTATAGGGCCTGTAAACGACTAGCTAGTCGCCAAGAATTAGACACTACTGGGCGAATAGATGCAATTTGATTTTGCGAATAGCCCATAGCTACGATAGCACTGACAATAGCTGCTACAACTTCTGTTTCTTTGTTCGCAGCTTGTGCATTGGTAGTCTTATTCATTAAGTTCTCCTCCAAACTATCTGGTTACATTTCTACCTAGCAGTCTACCGTCCAATTTCCAACCTGTGCTCACAATCGGTCTTACGGAAGCAATTTGTGATTTGGAATATCCCATGGCACATACTGCTGCCACAATGGCTGCTACCACTTCATCATGATTAGTAGTGGTTGCCGCACTAGGAGCTGTGGCTGATGATACCTCTGCTACCTCAGCCTTAGTTGACTTTTTTTTTGTAGGGTCTACTAGATGAATAATATGCATAAGCACGCCTAATAAAATTAGTACGGCAAACACAATTGTCATATTGATGGCCATAATTAGCCACGGATTATCTGTCATACTTTCACCTCATTAATAGAGAACCATGATAGTAGAATCATGCAAGAAGCAAAGTGTGTAGTATGCCTCCACCAAATATCTTATAGAGGGATATTACCGTGTTTTTTAGGAGCACGGGTTTCGCGTTTACTTGCCAACATTGCCAATGCATTGATGATAGCAGGACGAGTATGTTTAGGTTCAATTACTACGTCAACGAATCCACGTTCAGCAGCTTTGTATGGAGTTGCGAACTCTTCTACGTATTTAGCCGTTTTTTCATCTTTATCTTCATCGCGTTTGAAAATGATGTTAGCGGCACCAGCAGGTCCCATTACAGCGATTTCTGATGTAGGCCATGCATACACTTGGTCCGCACCCAAATCTTGGGAACACATTGCAAGGTAAGATCCACCATATGCTTTACGAGTGATAACAGTAATTTTAGGTACTGTTGCTTCAGAGTAAGCATATAACATTTTCGCACCATGACGAATGATGCCGCCCCATTCTTGGTTTGTGCCCGGTAGGAAGCCCGGTACGTCAACGAAGTTTACAACAGGGATATTAAAAGCATCACAGAAGCGGATAAAACGGGAAGATTTGTCGGATGCATTGATGTCTAAGCAACCTGCCATTACGCGTGGTTGATTAGCAATGATACCTACGCTTTGTCCTGCAAAACGTGCGAAACATGTAATAATATTTTGTGCATAGTGTGGTTGTACTTCATAGTATTCACCATTATCTACTGTCGCACGAATCACATCAAACATGTCATATGGCATATTAGGATTATCTGGAAGTAAAGTGTTTAAACCTTCATCTTCACGAGCTGGGTCATCACCAGTGTCAACTAATGGAGTATCTTCCATATTATTACTTGGTAAGAAGCTCAACAAGTAACGAATTTGTGCCAAGCAATCATCTTCGTTTTCTGTTGCAAAGTGAGCTACACCAGATACACTGTTATGAGCCATTGCACCACCAAGATCTTCTGCTGTTACTTCTTCTGCTGTTACAGATTTAATAACTGCTGGACCTGTGATGAACATTTGAGATGTATGTTTAACCATGTAAATGAAGTCAGTTAATGCTGGAGAATATACCGCACCACCCGCACATGGCCCCATGATAACAGAGATTTGTGGGATAACGCCAGAAGCGTTAGTGTTTTCAAAGAAGATTTTACCGTAGCCGGCTAATGCGTCTACTGCTTCTTGAATACGAGCTCCACCAGAGTCATTGATACCTATGATAGGAGCCCCCATTTTCATTGCCATACGTTGTGCTTTAACGATTTTAGCAGCGTGCATTTCCCCAAGGGAACCACCTTCTACTGTGAAATCTTGAGCAAAAGCAAATACCAAACGTCCGTCGATAGTACCGTAACCAGTCACTACACCTTCACCTGGTAATTCTTTTTTCTCTTGACCGAAGTTCACACAACGATGTTTAACGAATTGATCCAATTCAACGAAGCTATTGTCGTCGAATAGTCTTTCAATACGTTCACGGGCTGTATATTTACCGCTTGCGTGTTGTTTTTCTACGCGTTTTTCACCGCCACCTTGTTTTACAGTGGACAGCTTTTTGTGCAATAATTCAATTTTTTCCTGAACTGTTGCCATTTTACACCTCCATAGAATAATTACGGATATAGTCTATTATTTCATGCGTTGGCAAAGTTCTAATAAAACACCGCCAGTAGCTTTTGGATGAAGGAATGCAATTGCAGATCCACCAGCACCATAGCGAGGTTCTTCGTCAATTAATCTAACACCTTTTTCTTTTAAATCAGCAATAGCTGCTTTAATGTCATCAACGCGAAGTGCTACGTGTTGGATACCATTACGGCCACCATTTTTTTCGATGAAACGACCGATAGGGCCATCTGGAGTTGTAGATTCTAAGAACTCAAGTTCAGCATCGCCACAAGGGAAGAAGCTTACTTTTACTTTTTGTTCTTCTACTACTTCATCTTCAGGAAGATGTTCCATACCAAGTGCGTTTTTATAAAACTCTTTTGTTGCTGCTAAGTCAGATACACCAATACCGATGTGGTCTACTTGTAATACTTTGAATGCCATAATAACTCTCCTTTCAAATGAGCTGCAACTCGAAAGTGATTTTTATCATCCTTCGATTACTTATATGATACCACGATATTAGATTTTTATCATTCTTTTTATTATCTTTTTAATGACTTTTCTAATACCGAGTTAACAACACTATAAGGGTCGTTAGTTCTATTATTAACAGCTGCTACATCTTGTTTGAAAGCATCGCTTTCTACAACATGTTCATGAACATAACGCATAATTTGTTCATTGATCATCGCTACTAACTCATCATGCGTACGTTCTGCACGACGAGTTGCCAATTCTCCACTATCTTCAAGATATTCAAAGTGTTCATCTAGTGCTTCCACTAATTCATCAACACCTTCATCCTTACTAGCGATAGTTCTCTTGATTGGTGGTCTCCAATCAAGTTCACGAGAATCTAAATCTAGCATCATTTCAATTTCAACATTAAGCTTATCACAGCCATCGCGGTCTGCTTTATTAATGGCAAATACATCGCCAATTTCTAAGATGCCCGCTTTAATCGCTTGGATATCGTCACCTAAACCTGGAACTAACACAACCAATGTAGTATCTGCATTTTTTACAATGTCTACCTCAGATTGTCCAACACCTACAGTTTCAATAATAACAAGATCCATGCCAAATGCATCCATTAATTTAACAACATCTGCTGTTTTTTTAGATAATCCACCTAGGCTACCACGTGTCCCCATACTACGGATAAATACGTTTTCATTTAATGTCAAATCATTCATCCGAATACGGTCACCTAAAATAGCTCCGCCTGAGAATGGACTGGTTGGGTCAACAGCAACGATGCCGATTCTCTTACCTTGTTCTAGATAATGCTTAACTACCTTATCTGTCAATGTACTTTTACCGGCCCCTGGAGCACCTGTGATGCCCAAGATACGAGCTTTACCTGTACGTGGATAGATAGCTTTCATGATGTCGATCGCATTATCGTATTCATTTTCCACAGCCGTGATCGACCTAGCCAAAGCAAGACGAGAACCTTCTAATAATTCTTTGATTAAATCCATATTGTCACCGTCCCAATTATATATAGGTCTAGGCTCGAACATACATGCCCGAGCCTAGCTCCAGTATATTATTTTACGTTAGCTTTGATGAATTCAATTACATCAGCTGTTGGAGTACCTGGTGTGAATACTGCGGATACGCCAGCTGCTTTTAAGCCAGGGATATCAGCGTCAGGAATAACGCCGCCACCAACTACTAATACATCGCCCATGCCTTTTTCTTTTAGCATCTCAACGATTTTAGGGAACAATGTGTTGTGTGCGCCAGAAAGAAGAGATAACGCTACTACGTTAACGTCTTCAGAAAGAGCTGCTTCAACGATTTGCTCTGGAGTTTGACGAAGACCTGTATAGATAACTTCGAAACCAGCATCGCGAAGTGCGCGTGCTACTACTTTTGCACCACGGTCATGACCATCAAGACCTGGTTTTGCTACGATTACTCTGATACGTTTTTCTGCCATGATGTTATACCTCCAAATAGGTTCGATTAATTATAATGTGGAATGAGCTTGGTATTCACCGAATACGCCGCGCAATACGTTACAAATTTCACCTAATGTAGCATATGTTTTAACGGCAGCCAAGATTAATGGCATCAAGTTTACAGATTCATCTTCTGCACCAGCTTTTAATGCTGCTAATGCTGCATCAACTGCTGCTTGATCGCGGTCTGCACGAACTTGTTGTGTTTTCTTGGATTGGTTGATACCTACAGAAGCATCGATACGAAGAAGACCTTCAACTGGTTTTTCCTCAACTTGGAATTTGTTAACACCTACGATTGTACGAAGGCCAGATTCCACTTCCATTTGCCATTTATAAGCAGACTCTTGGATTTCTTTTTGGATATAACCTTTTTCGATAGCTTCAACAGCACCACCCATTTCATCGATTTTTTGGATGTATGCTTTAGCTTCTTCATAGATAGCATTAGTCATAGCTTCTACATAGTAGGAACCACCCAATGGGTCAACTACATCAGCTAAGCCAGATTCGTAAGCAACGATTTGTTGAGTACGAAGAGCGATTTGTACGGATGCTTCAGTTGGAAGAGCCAATGCTTCGTCACGAGAGTTAGTATGTAAGGATTGAGTACCACCCATAACAGCAGCTGCAGTTTGAAGAGCAACACGAACGATATTGTTGTCAACTTGTTGTGCAGTCAACATAGAACCAGCTGTTTGAGTATGTACACGTAACATCATGGATTTAGGTTTTTTAGCACCAAAACGTTCTTTCAAGATATGCGCCCATAGACGACGGGATGCACGGAATTTCGCAACTTCTTCTAATACGTTGTTGTGTGCATTCCAGAAGAAGGATAAACGTCCTGCGAAATCGTCAACTTCTAAGCCAGCTTTAAGAGCTGCTTCGATGTATGCAATACCATCAGCAATTGTGAAAGCGATTTCTTGCGCAGCAGTGGAACCAGCTTCACGAATGTGGTAACCGGAGATGGAGATAGTATTCCATTTTGGCACATATTGAGAGCAATATTCGAAAATATTAGTGATCAAACGCATGGATGGTTTTGGAGGGAAGATGTAAGTTCCGCGAGCTGCGTATTCTTTCAAAATATCATTTTGAATTGTACCGCGAAGTTCAGTGGAAGGTACACCTTGTTTTTCAGCAACTGCAATGTACATAGCAAGAAGTACAGATGCAGGAGCGTTGATTGTCATGGAAGTGGAAACTTTACCTAAGTCGATACCTTGGAACAAGATTTCCATATCTTTTAAGGAGTCAATCGCAACACCTACTTTACCAACTTCGCCTTCAGCCATAGCATCGTCAGAGTCATAACCGATTTGTGTTGGTAAGTCGAATGCGCAAGAAAGACCAGTTGCACCGGACTCGATTAAGTAACGGTAACGTTTGTTGGACTCTTCAGCGGTTGCGAAACCAGCATACATACGCATTGTCCAAAAACGGCCACGGTACATAGTAGGTTGCACACCACGAGTATAAGGATAGAATCCTGGGAATCCAAGATCACGTTCATAATCAAAACCTTCTAAATCAAGCGGAGTATATACCGGTTGTTCTGGTAAGTTTTGACGTGCAGGTACTTTCTCACAGTTTTTAGCGTACGCTGCTTCGTATTCAGCTAGTTTGGCTTTTAAGTTGTCATTAGCCATGTTCATCATCCTCCTAAAAAATTAACCTTGTTTTTTCATGCTTCCTGTTTCAGTGAAGCGTTTATGCCAAGAAAGAGCTTCATCTAATAAGATAGGTGTATGGGCGCCATTTGTCTTTTCAATAGCTCTTTCGAGGTAATCTAATAATTCTTGTTTGTAGTCTGGGTGAGCACAGTTTTCAATGATTTTGTATGCTCTTTCAATTGGAGCCAAACCACGAACATCGGCAATACCTTGTTCTGTACAGAATACTTGTACATCATGTTCTGTATGGTCAATGTGAGATACAAAAGGAACGATAGAACTGATGTCTCCGCCTTTTGCTACAGAGTTCGTACAGAAAATGGAGATATAACCATTTCGAGTGAAGTCCCCGGAACCACCGATACCATTCATCATTTTGCTACCCATGATATGAGTAGAGTTTACATTACCGAAGATATCGAATTCGATAGCTGTATTCATAGTGATAACACCAAGTCTACGAGCTAAGCCAGGGTTATTGGAAATCTCTTGCGGACGCAAAAGAATATGTTTGCTATATTTGTCAATATTAGCATAGAAGCGTTTCAATTCATCTGGGGACGGAGATAATGCTGTACCAGAGCAATCTGTTACTTTACCTGCATCAATTAAGTCCAGCATACCATCTTGAATAACTTCTGTGAAAATAGATAAATTTGTGAATGGACCTTCAGCCAAGCCAGACACAACAGCATTTGCTACGGAACCTACACCAGATTGCAATGGCAATAAGTTTTCAGGTAAACGACCTGCTTTAACTTCTTCTAAGAAGAAGTTAATCAAATGTTGACTCATCGCTTTTGCATCATCATCGATTGGTGCTAGAGGACGAGTTGTATCAGGTACATCACATGGAACGATAGCTACGATTTTTGCAGGGTCACATGGGATATAATCTGTTCCGATACGATCGCCAGCCGCTTTGATTGGGAATGGCTCACGGTATGGAGGATCTTGTGGTTCATAAATGTCATGCATACCTACCAAGGACATTGGTTGAGATACGTTAACCTCTACGATAACTTTTTTAGCTTGGCTAACAAATGTTGGAGAGTTACCAACGGATGTACTAGGAACGATACCACCGTCTTCACGGATACAAACCGCTTCAACGATAGCTACGTCAGTGTCCCCGAAGAAACCATAACGAATTTGTTGAGCCATTTGGCTAAGGTGCATATCAATATAACGAATTTTTTGGCTATTTAAAGCTTTACGAGTATCGTTATTTGTTTGATATGGGAAACGACGACGAATACCGTTTACACGAGTTAATGCTCCGTCTGCTTCATCACCAACTGATGCACCAGTCCAAAGATCGATTTGGAAAGGATCTTGTTCCATGCGTTTTGCAAGCGCCAATGGCACTGCTTTAGGGTAACCAGATGGTGTAAAACCACTGATACCTACATGATCTCCTGGATTAATCAATTTAGCTGCTTCTTCTGCTGTAGTAATTTTTGCTTGCAACGCTGCGCCTTGCACGCGATCTAAAATGTCGATCATACTACCATCTCCTTTAGTTTGAATGACTTATTCAGCTATCTAACATTCACACACTCTATTCAATTCTTTTATTTCTATTATGAAAGAAATTTCTTAGTTACAAAACTATTCATAGAAATATAAGATTAAATCTCTACTCAAAGTGTGATATTTGTTAATTCCCATAAATACTACTCATTTTTCTTATTATTGTCAACCTTATATGTAAATATATGCATAATAAGCATACAAAATAGAGAATTTTGCAGTGAGTATAACTTTTTGTTATACCCTTTATCTACCTATATCTATAATTGTTGGTGTACTCCAATTTTTTTCGATATCTTTATTCCTACGCAGAAAGTCTATTTATGTTTATGCATTTCTATCCGTTATATTATTCATAACTAACAGTTATTTGCTTTTATTACTTATAGTTATTTTCATAAGATATAAAAATATAGAGAGGGTAATGCACCACTCTCTATACTTTCAATTCTATTTATTTTGTTTTTGTCCGTATGATGGCCATAGCAACTCCCAATAATTGCCACAGAACCATACTTACTTGTTGGCTATATAAAGCATGATCAAAAAGACCACTTACCAACACAACTACGGTAATTAAAGTCGTACCATATCGGAACGGAATAGCTAGATGCTTTTGCTTTTGCACATTTCTACTATGCCCCAACAAAATTGCTAACAACAAGCATAGGGAAATCGGTCCCGTTTCTGCTGCCACTTGCAAATATAAATTATGGGCATGATAGATAATCACCGTTGGATCTTGGATGAAATAGTTATAGTCTGGATAGGTCATCCAAAACGTATCCCAACCAACCCCAAAAATAGGAAAATCTTCTATCATGTACATAGTACTATCCCACAATGCCCACCGAAGCATAACCGATGTATCTTGCCCACTAAAGAGAGACCACAATCGACTGGATACTTCCCCATGGTAAAAGAATAACACCAAGGGAACCACCAATAACGCATATAATAGCCTACGTTCTACACAAATACCAGCTATGAAAACAGCTACCGCCAAGCTAAGCCACATGCCACGGGAATAGGTAAGAACTAAGCACAATAACATGACTGCCACAGAGAATGCCATCATAGCAGAGCATTTCCAGTCTTTTGCCTTTAATACTTGCATAGCACATAATCCACCAATGGAAATCGTAAAAAGCAAATATTCTCCCAATAAATTAGGGTTTTGTAATGTTCCATACATGCGTCGCATAAGTCCCGGGAAATGGGCATTATCTACCCATTCATGAATATGCTCTGGAGTCATATAAAAATACTGATACCCAGCACCTAAGCATACAAGAACTCCAGTCAGACAAAACAAGGATAAAAATGTTTTCTGTCGTCTTTCAGTATCCATATAATATGTCATCAACCAATAGATACTAGCATACATACCTATGTGGTAGAACCAACTCATAGCCGACCATTGTATATTTATAGAATTAACAATGGAAATTCCTGTCCACAGAGTAAATATGAGAACCGCCCATTGTAACCAATGTAAGACTCCAGAAAATCGTTGCCTATCAAATAGTAACGCCAGTACTCCCGCCACGATGACAAGAACATTACCACCCATGGGTAACAAAGGAATACACACCGTTGCTCCGTATAGTAGATAGACTATCCATTGATCCACAGATAGTCTACGTAGGGCATCCATTAGTGCCCCATTTCTTGGGCGAGCCATTGTTGCACGTCACCAAGAATATATAAGGATCCCACCACAGCGATGATATCACCTTCTTTTGTTGTCTTTATGGCGTGGTCTAAACCTGCTTGGATGGTCTCCATAGGTTCTGCTTGAACAGGCATTTGTTTCGCCAATTGCACTGGATCTGTACCTCGTGGTGTTGGCGCGGGCACTGTAATCACGCGGTCCTTTTGCCCTACTAAATAACTGACCATAGTAGATATATCTTTATCTTCTAAAATCGATAGCACTACTGTTTTAGATTGCTCTGGATACAGTTCATTGAAGGTCATAGAAAAGGCTTCTGCCCCGCTCGCATTATGAGCTCCATCTAAAATGATAGTTCGTCCATGGACTTTGAATGTTTCAAAGCGACCCGGCCATGTAGCACGTGCCAAGCCTTCACGGTACGTTTCTTCACTCACTGCTGGCTCTTTGTCTTTCAAGATTTGCAAGACCCGTGCTGCACAGGCTAAGTTCAGAGCTTGATGGATACCATGCATGGATGTGAAAAGCATATCTTTATGACCTGCTTTATCTTTTACAGTAATCATTTGGCCCATCGCCATCGCACTACGACTATCGATGGTAAAATCTTCGTTGAACACATGGTATTTCACACCTAAGGATTTTGCCGTTTCTTTAATCACATTAAGGGCGCCACCTTGAGCTGCCGTTACAAGAGGCACACCTTTCTTGATAATTCCTGCTTTATGGCGGGCAATCTCCTCTACTGTATCTCCACAGTACGCTTGATGGTCAATAGTCACGTTTGTAATAACAGCCACTTCTGGAGTGATTACATTCGTAGAATCTAGCAATCCTCCTAAACCCACTTCGATAACAGCGTAGTCTACTCCTTGCTCTTGGAAAAATAAGAACGCTGCTGCTGTTAAGATTTCAAATTGTGTAGGTGCTTCCACACCACGGTCCATAATGGCTTTCACCGCATGGCTCACACGTTCAATCAAATCAGCAAAGGCCTCTTCTGTGATATACGCTGTATTTACACGCATGCGCTCCGTATAGGATTGAAGGTGCGGGGACGTAAATGTCCCCACCCGAAGGCCGCTCATGTACAATCCATAGGTAATATAGGTGGAAACAGACCCTTTGCCGTTCGTCCCTGTTACATGGATAGTTTTATATGTATTTTGTGGATTTCCTAGCTCTTCTAATAAAGCTGTAATCCGCTCTAATCCTGGATGAATCCCAAAGGAGGCTACCTCTTCTAGGTAGGCAATCGCTTCCGCATAATTCATGATGGATCTCCTTATGCTAATGTTTTTAAGAACTCTTCACGTTCGTTCAAAGCTTGTTGTTTTTGTTTGTATTCTTCTAATTTTTCTTTTTCTTTCGCTACTACCGCTTCAGGAGCTTTCGCTAAGAATCCTTGGTTATTCAATTTTCCTTCTAAGCGAGCGATTTCTTTCAATACGGTAGCTTGTTCTTTGGCGATACGTTCTTTTTCTTTGTCTGCATCGATTAAATCTTTCAACAACAAGTATACTTCTAACCCGTTTACCACTGTTACAGTAGCGTTTTCTGGTTTTGGTGCATTAGGTGAAAGTACCGTTACTTTTTCAGCCCAACCTAAGGTATGGAAGTAATCACCATGTGTTTCCAAAATGTCTTTCAATTCTTCTGTAGCAGGTACCAAAATAACTTCAGAACGTTTACCCATTGGTACATTCATTTCTGCACGCATGTTACGGATACCTTTGATACCGTCCATCATCACATTCATATGTGCTGCCGCAGAGCTGAAACCTTCCATAGATAATGTGCTTGGCCATGGAGCGACCATGATGCTCTCCCCTTCATGAGGCAAGTGTTGCCAAATGTGTTCTGTTACAAATGGCATGAATGGATGCAACAATTCCATCATATGACGAAGGATGGATACCAATAAGTATTGCGCTGTTTGACGGTCACGACCACCTTCTTTGTTGTATAAACGAGGTTTCGCTAATTCGATATACCAGTCACAATAGGTATTCCAAATGAAATCGTACACAGCGCTTGCCGCTTCCCCTAATTCAAATTTATCAAGGTTGTTCGTAATGTTTGTTACCGTTTTATTGTATTCTTCTAGAATCCATTTATCTGCCAAGGTGTAATCTTCTGCACTTGGTACGAAGCTTTCATCAAAACCTTCTAAGTTCATCAATACAAATTTGGACGCATTCCAAATTTTATTCGCAAAGTTACGGTTTGCTTCCACACGTTCCATGTAGAAACGCATATCATTGCCTGGTGTATTGCCTGTTACCAATGTAAAGCGCAACGCATCGGCACCATATTCTTCGATCACTTCTAATGGATTAATACCATTGCCCAAGGATTTACTCATTTTACGGCCTTGGCTATCACGTACTAACCCATGAATGAACACATGTTTGAAAGGAATTTCTTCTTTAAATTCTAAGCCCATGAAAATCATACGAGCTACCCAGAAGAAGATAATATCGTAGCCTGTGACCATCACGCTAGTTGGATACCAATGTTTCACTTCCTCTGTGTTGTTAGGCCAACCCATTGTGGCAAATGGCCATAACGCAGAGCTGAACCAAGTATCTAATACGTCTGGATCTTGTTCTACCTTGCCATGGCAATGTGGACATTCTGTCAATGTTTCTGTGGTTACGATCGTTTCCCCACATTCTTGGCAATACCATGCTGGAATACGATGCCCCCACCATAATTGACGAGAAATACACCAATCACGAATGGATTCTAGCCAGTTCGTATATGTTTTAGTGAAACGTTCTGGTACAAATTCAATAGATTTGTCACGCACCACTTCTAAAGCAGGTTTTGCTAATGGTTCCATGGATACGAACCATTGTTTCGATACCATAGGCTCTACAGTTGTATTACAACGGGAACAATGACCTACGCTGTGACCATGTTCTTCCACTTTTTCTAATAAACCTTGTGCTTCTAACTCAGCTACTACTTGTTTACGAGCCAATTCACGTGGCATATTCACAAAGTGACCTGCTCCTGAATTCATGGTGCCATCTGGATTCATTACCACGATACTTTCTAAGTTATGTCGTTGTCCCATTTCAAAGTCATTAGGATCATGAGCTGGTGTAATTTTTACGCAACCAGTACCAAAAGATTGATCCACATATTCATCGGCAATGATTGGGATATGACGGTTGACAAATGGAAGTAATAATTCTTTGCCCACTAAGTGCGCATAACGTTCATCATTAGGGTTCACCGCTACAGCTACGTCACCAAACATCGTTTCAGGACGTGTGGTAGCTACGGTTAAGAATGTATCTTCTTCCCCGATAACAGGGTATTTAATATGCCATAAATGACCATTTTCATCTTCGTGTTCTACTTCGATATCGGATAAGGCTGTCAAACAATTAGGGCACCAATTAGTGATGCGTTCTCCACGATAGATTAAACCTTTTTCGTATAAGGCAACGAATACTTTTAACACCGCTTCTTGATAGCCCTCATCCAAGGTAAAACGCTCTCTCGTCCAGTCGCAAGAAGCACCTAAGCTGCGAATTTGTTTTACGATGGTGTTACCGTATTCTTGTTTCCATTCCCATACGCGTTTTAGGAACTCTGCACGACCTAAATCATGGCGAGATTTTCCTTCCGTTTTCATGATATTTTCTTCTACTTTTACTTGCGTTGCAATCCCTGCATGGTCTGTACCAGGCATCCACAACACGTTGTAGCCTTGCATACGTTTCGTACGAATCAAAATATCTTGCAATGTATTATCAAGAGCATGACCCATGTGCAATTGACCCGTTACATTTGGTGGCGGTAACACAATACTGAAAGGTTCTTTATTCGTATCTACTTCCTCGTGAAAGTACCCTTTCTCTTCCCAATATGTATACCATTGTTGTTCAATCTCTTTAGGATTGTAGGTTGTCAAATTTTTATATTCTTTCATATGTCCTCCTATGTATTGGATATCACCAGGTTACTACTGTTTTGTACAGCAAAGCTGTGAATATCCTTCCCATATATACAAAAAAGACCCCTCGTCCGTTAGGACGAAAGGGTCTATACTTCCGCGGTACCACCTAAATTATTGCCGTAGCAATCACTCATTATCGTTAACGCTGATCAGCGGGCACACTTACTCTAGTTCACCATGCCAACTCCGAGGCTACCCTCTTTCTATTACATACATTGTCCCACCAACCCAATGCTCTCTGTGAAGCGTTCAAAAGATTTTTCCTCTTCTTAGTTATTATCTGTATAGTATTAGTATACGTGAAAGCATGTAATAACGTCAATATATGAAGCTACAAAACTATCTACTTTGCAAAGGATACATTCATTTCATCTAAGGACTTCGTCAAGCTCGGTACATAGACTTTTAAAAACAAATCTACCTCTGGTAATTGCATATTTGCCAATCGTTTGTAAATGGTATCATAGGCTGCATTGAACTCGTCATTGCCAGCTGCTTTTTCTGTGACGCATTTCATAAATGCTGACAAGGTATCGGCAGCTTTCACTAGCACTTCACATTCCTCTGGCACAGATACTAAGGCTTCCTCATAGGCTGGTCGTACCTGTTCTGGCAATGTACGCCATAAGGTTTCATTGGCCAACTGTTCTACTTCCCCATAGAGGGCCCGCAATTTAGGGTTAAAATATTTCACTGGCGTGGGCATATCCCCTGTAAACACTTCACTCACATCATGATACATGGCTAGTACCGCCAATCGATTCACATCCACATTCCCATCAAAATATGTATTCCGAAGTACCCCTAATTGGTGCGCGATCATAGCTGTTTCTAAACTATGTCCTTGTAGATTCTCTACTTCTGTATTACGCATCAAGCTCCAACGCTGAATATATTTCATGCGCC
This sequence comes from uncultured Veillonella sp., assembly GCA_963518085.1. Lineage (GTDB taxonomy): Bacteria > Bacillota > Negativicutes > Veillonellales > Veillonellaceae > F0422. Next base: position 104,195 of record CAUQIB010000003.1, read on the forward strand.
CTAAAAGGGCAAAAAAATGACTTTCTTCCATGGTACACTCCTCCTAATGATGTATCTCTATTATACTATCCCTAGCACTTTTGTGGTACTATAACTATATAGAGAATACAAATTTAATTTCTAGGAGGATTCATGACAACTCAAAACTCATACCTTGCCCCTACCACACTACGTAGTGGTGGCTATGTCAATATACACAATTCTGCTATCACTGTGACCTATGACATGCCTTATTATGCCATCAGCACGAGCCCTTTCAACGGAGGCTTGCACCATGTGATGGCTGTGCGCAATCAACAGCTCACATTTTTTGTCAATGATGAAAGTGAGTTACCTGGTGGATCCACGTCCGCTTATTTAGCAAAAGAATGCGTACAGTTAGACTTACCTATTCATTTTTGTACCGCCTTGTTGACTAGCGCTTCTATGGATCGACATGCCTATGTATGTTACCAAGAAGGCACTATTATCGTAGAAGTCATTGCCACCGCAGGTGTTGAAAAAACAGCGCATCGAGCAGGCGATGGCTATACATACTACGAAAAAGATGGTTCCTTCCATGCTGGAGGTACCATCAACTTATTAGTATTTACCAATTGCGCCCTCACCGATGGCGCTCTCACAAAATCATTGCTAACTATAACGGAAGCTAAAACCGTAGCACTCCAATCCAAAGGAATTACTAGCATCGTATCTGGACAACCTGCTACGGGCACATCTACAGATGGGATTATTATGACCATCGACCCAAACGGAGAACTCCTTACAGACTCAGGTACATTCTCCCAATTTGGCGATACCTTAGCTAAAGTCGTACGATCTGCTATAGAAACAGCATTAGAGAATGCAGATACACTAGATACCTAAGGAACTAATAAGTAGCAAATATCCTTTCTAGCTCTTCCCGACTTCGTTCTTGTTGTAATGCTAACATTAATAAGATTCTAGCTTTCACCGGTGACAGGGAATCACTCACGATAAACCCTTCCTTTACATCCAATGAATTGCTAGACACAATACCATTTCCAATGCGGGATGAACGCACTTTGGGAATGATAATTTTTTTGAGTGCATTACGAACGCCCTGTGGTAAGGTGCCATGTCCAAAACCACCAATCACTAAACCTTGTGACCGATTGGCTACCACACTTAAAATCTCTGTATCCATCCCTCCATAGAGATTCACAATTCCTACGGTTGGCAGTTCCACTTCCTCCCGCAAAATAAATTCGCTATCACTCGTATGTGTACGACATGGGGTATAGTAAAAATAAGCCTTTCCATTTTGTACACAACCCATATGGCCTAATTGGGCATTTCCAAAGGTCGCCATATCAGTAGTATGTAGTTTTGCCACCTCTCTAGCGCTATCAATGTAACCATTCATAACCACCAATACCCCTTGGTTCCAAGCATTTTTACTGCGTGCTACCTGTACAGCTTGCAGCAAGTTCACCGGTCCATCAGCGCTGAGTGCTGTAGCAGGACGCATAGATCCAGTTATCACTATCGGTTTATTAGTATTCACAGTCAATTGCAAGAAATACGCAGTTTCTTCCATCGTATCTGTTCCATGTGTAATGACAATACCATTGATATCATCTCGTTTTGCCACTTCATTTACAAGCAATGCTAATCGTACCCAACGATAGGGACTCATTTCAGAGCTATCTATATTAGAAAATTGCACACTTTCAAACGGCCCATATTCAGCCAATGCTGGTACAGCCTGCATCAAATCATCCACACCTATGGATCCCGCTCTATATTCCGTTAATGCACTAGACCCATTTCCGGTACCCGCAATAGTCCCTCCTGTACCTATCATCATAATCTTTCTATCCTTCATATGGTAACCTCCTTTGAAATCACTATTCTTATTATAGCATTCCTAACTACACCAGTGACATAGGTTTCACTACAAAAGACTATCCAGCCTCCTTAATTCTTATATTGACCCCTTACAACTAAAGGAGTATAGTTATTTTAAAACATATTTCATTATTCTAGGAAAGGTATTATTATGACGCATATTAACTATACAACTAGTGTATTGCACTGGTTCCATGAAATCAGCCAAATTCCTCGTGAATCTGGCAATGAGCAAGGCATCAGCAATTTTCTAATGCAATTTGCCAAAGATAGAGGTTTAGAAGCAGAACAAGACGATGAATTCAACGTTATCATTCGTGCTAAAGCAACTGCAGGCTATGAAAGTCATCCCTCTATTATTTTACAAGGCCATATCGACATGGTAGCAGAAAAATCTAACACATCTACTCACGATTTTTCCAAAGATCCTATCGAGCTGATCGAGGAAGGCGAATGGTTGCATGCTAATGAAACAACTTTAGGTGCCGACAATGGCATCGCTGTAGCGATGGCACTAGCTGTCCTAGATGATCCAAGCATCCCTCATGGACCTTTAGAATGTCTATTTACTACTAATGAGGAAACAGGCATGAATGGTGCTATGGCAGTGAAAGGTGAGCGCCTACACGGACAGTACTTACTCAACATCGATACAGAACAAGAGCATGAATTTATTGTAGCTTGCGCTGGGGGCTGTCGGTTAGATCTTACATTGCCAACAAACTCTGTACCAACACCTGCGGGGCTCACTGCATTAAAGATCTCTATTGATGGACTTCATGGTGGTCACTCTGGTATTGAAATTGGTGAACAACTTGGTAATGCTGTGACAATCCTAGCTCGCTTATTAGTGGAAGCACAACAAGATCACCCAATTTCAGTAAACCATTTTGCTGGTGGTTCTAAACATAATGCCATTCCTCGCTTTGCAGAAGCAACTATTCTTTGTCAGCCTTCTGATGCAGAAGCATTACAAGCTCATATCCAATCTATTACAGAGATTATTCGTCACGAATTATCTCCACAAGATCCAAATTTACGAGTAGCCATCACTCCTTGTGACACTCCTGCCACTATCTATAGCGATGCTCAAGCACAAGCCTTTTTACAATTCTTATACTTAGCACCTCACGGTGTATTCGGTATGAGTAAAAAATTAGAAGGCTTAGTAGATACAAGTAACAATATCGCTATCGTCGAAGATCATGATACACAATTGGACATTCTTATCTCCGTTCGTAGCTTAACTATGAGTCAACTAGGACACCTACGCAACCGCATTATGACATTGGCAAAAGCACATGGCTTCACCGCTTCCGAACAAGGCCGTTATCCTGCTTGGGAATACGAACGTGGTAGCCGTTTAGAAGAACAAGCCATCGCTCTATACAAAGAGGTCATTGGTGTAGAGCCGCATGTAACAGCCGTTCATGCAGGGCTTGAATGTGGCTTACTAAAAGCACAATTACCACATACACAAATGTTGAGCTTTGGCCCTACTATCCTAGGTGCCCACACACCAAAAGAACGACTACACTTACCATCAGTAACAACCGTGTCTAAATTCTTATTAACCTTGTTAGAAAAATTACAATAGCACTATACACAAAAGGGGAGTCGCCATGCGATTCCCCTTTGTTATATGCAATCATTTTAGAGGCTCTTATCGCTATAAAAGAGCTGTACTTACATGTCACATACACATGCTAGTACAGCTCTTTTTAATAGAAACATATATAGTTCTAGTTGTTGCGCAAGAACCCAAGTTGACCTAAATCATCTAATGTACTATCTACTACAGTACGGCCTTGCAGAGGTACCACTTCACCAGATGTTTTCGTTTCATCTACTCTTAAAATTTCATCTGCTACCTTGTAAAGTTCTTCTAATGTTTTTGGCGTTTCTAACTCTTTCATCATGAGCACATGAGCAGAGTTAAATCCTGTAATACTATCATTATACAGATCAGAGATATTGATAAATCGAGAACCTCCTCGATCCACAATAGTTTGTACATAGTTCGCCATTTCTTTTGGCACCGTGGACACACCTTCTATGAATGTATTAATTTCTTTTTTCTCTGTCACAGGGGCAATAACTCCACACAATAAGAATCGAATGAGCATGCTGTATAATTCTATTTCATTATACTCTGCTCCGCCTTGCAATCGTTTCGCCTCTTCCTTACAATCGGCAACGGTAAAGGCTTCCCCTTTACGGCATTGATTTACAATAGCTTGTTCTATCACATTTGTAGTATCCTGTAATTCCTTACCCTTATTGATTCTTCCAAAATATAAGGTGTCTAGCGTACTGATTAGAAATTCTTCATTGTGACGTAGCAAGTGGGCTTGTGACTCATGGCATAGTAAAGAACGACGGAATTGTGTATCAAAGTAAAAGTCTAAAATCTGTTCTTTCGTATTCCAATCTCCACCAGACATAGCTCCAATTAATTCTCTACGTTCTTTTTTCATCCATGTAGTTGCAGACAATTGAAAATCTGTATCAGATACATAAGTTAATTTATGTTTTTTAGCTCGGTTAAGAAATTCTGTTACATACACGGGATCATTGATAGGCTCTAAATATTCATGAGCAATATAATACGCTTTATGATCCAACGCAGAATCAAAACTATCTGTTTTCCAGCTTAATTTAGGTACTATCTCCTTAGACTCTTTGATGAGTTCATTCATGTGATGTACAAAGGAAATCCCCTTTTCTGTTCGAGCCAATAAATCCATATCCTGGTCATACCGTGTGGCAAAGAACATCATCTCCCGCACTTGCTCTAATCGATGCCAACCTGGGTACACATTATAAGAAATGTAAGCCACCCCTCGTTCAGACAAGTTCACATTACAGATTTCTAGAATTTTATCTTTCACCACATCCGGTACCCAAGACCAAATACCATGAACAATAATATAATCGAAGGTGCCAAAATCTTTATCAATTTTTAGGATATCCTGCTCTACCAATTTTATATTTTTCAGCTGAATAGCATCGATAATTTCATTACCAATTCCTATTTGAGAACCGCTAAGATCAACGCCTACAAAAGACGCTCCTTGATGATACACTGCTTGCCCGATGATGTTACCACCCATAGAACAACCGAGCTCTAAGACACGAGCCTCTTTTACTGGTACGGGATTTAAGCCCCATAATTTCGCCTTTGCTTCCAAACTGTTAACAGATGTTACTCCGAAGGATTTAGAAGGATATACTAATTCGTTATAAGCGTTTTTTAAGGATTCGATAACATCACTTGCCTCTTTTGCAACTGATGTATTTTTGTTTACGTTCATTATCAATGCCTTCCTTACCAATTAATTCATCTATATAATGTCATTTTCACTTTTATGTTCTAACCATATTCAATGTAATCAATTTATTATAACAGACTGTCACAACTTTTGCTAATATTCTATAGACATTATTGACAAATTCTTTTATAAAACATGCAATAATTGTAAAAGAATAACCATCGTATACATGGCAAATCCTGCATATAGGATATTTAACGCCCGATTCACTACAACCGCTAAGTCCATACGCCCCTTTTTAAAGAGTCTTTCATGGCGCAATAAAAAGAGGTCTGGTTGACGAGAATGAGATGCACTTAGGACAATGCGATATGCCTCAACAGCAGAACGAATTCCCACTATAATACTTATACAAACGAGACCTAGAAGCAAAGTATCTAGCCACTGAGGGTCACGTATGAAGCCTTTCACTAGCAAAATACCTAATACATCTGCAGCCCCGGTAAAAACAATACCACTCACGGCCAAACCAGCTACTGCCTTAGGAGATATAAAATTTAAAACCTCTTCCAAGGCATGACCAGCATTCTCAGCTTTTTCTTCTTTTGATTCCGATTTCATCCATCTGTGAATAGACCATAATTGATAGATAGTCCACGCTGTCAAATACGCCAAATACATGTGTAATTCTGTCATTCTAATCCCTCCATTCTGCTTTACTCACTCAAGTTTGATATGCTAAATTTTAAGTACCTTAAGGTCTCCTCTCATTGATTTTCTAAACTTTATCTTTGATGTAATAGCATCTATACACCAAATAAATCTACCTTACTCGCAGATAATTTGCCGAACCTTCTATAATTCATATTAACACAGTACGTTAAAATACACTACTGGTAAATGATTCATAATGTTGTTGAAAGTCTGCTCACTCATCGATTACCATTCTAACATAACCATTTCCTTTACTAATGAAAGAATACCTAGCCTACTAGTTAGGTTAGGTATTCATAGCCTTGGGGCAAAATATTAATGTCCTTCTTTAACTTGGAAAATCTCCCCAGTGACAGCATCAATTTTTATCTCTACTTCACGGGTTAATGTTTCTCCGTCTATTTCGTAGTGCGGACGACCATTATCTGTATCGAATTTCACTTTTTCAATGCGATAGTCCGGGTATGCCGTTTTAAAGATTTCCATTGCTTTTTCTTGCGTGATTTGTACTTGTTGCTGTGTTGATTGTCCAGCTACAGTTCCAGTTTGTTGTGATACAGCACCATTTGTTGTTTCTACTGGTGTTCCATTTACAACCGGTGTCATTTGGACAGGACCTTTTACAGCTGGAATGGCACGTGTATACTGTTCCCGATCGTGATACCAGAACCACCCCATAGCGCATGCCGTCACAATAACGCCTATTAAAAAAGAAATAATTGTTCGCTTCATACTATGTCTCCTTGCTCAATTTTCACATTCGTAATTCATATATAGAAATTAGCAATTGCCTATATTATGCTTGCATAGTGTATATGCATACTAGATTTGCATACTACATTTACATAGCACATTTTTTTAGCACATCTACATTATACATCTATATATTTCTATATAACCCATAGGAGTATAGTATCATATCTCTATTTCCATGAGCAAGGGCTCTCGTAAAACTTCATCAAACTTTTAAACTACAGTACATCATAGATTTTATAATGTCCTAACACTTGTAAGTAATTAGATAGGTCTCGCACTTCTGTTAACGCTTGTTGTACCTCAGCTTCACGACCTTCTCCTTCGATGTCAATGTAAAAGAAATACTCCCACGGTGTGTGCATACATGGGCGTGATTTGATGTTGACCATGTTCAATTGATGTTCCTCAAAAACTCGTAGGACTTTCACCAGTGCCCCTGGCGTATTTGGCGTTTGTACAATAATGCTCAGCTTATGAGCATCACGGATCACTACATCTTTGTGCGTGATAATAAAGAATCGTGTAAAGTTTTCCTTAAAATTTGCTATGTCTGGCGCCAACAGTGTGAGGTTGTATAATTCTTTAGCAGATGCATTGGCAATGCAAGCTTTCGTTACATCTCCAGTATCACTGACAAACTTAGCGCTCACGGCGGTATTACTCATAGGACCCAAGTGCCAAGCGCTATGGGTGGTCAAAAATTGTGAACACTGCATGAGGGCTTGCTCGTGAGAATACACCTCTTGAATCGTATCTAGTCTAGCACCTTGCACGCCCAATAAACTATGGCTAATACGATGACGCACTTCTCCTACAATATGAATATTTTTATCCTTAATTAAGTCCGTGCTGTCCCGCACTTCACCGACAATGGAATTTTCAATAGGCAATATGGCATAATCGATACGTCCTTCATGGACAGCTTGCACCAACTCACGATGACTTTGACAACGATCAATCCGTTGCCCTTCCACGGATCCACCTTTTTCTATATATTTTGAAAGTAAATTCTGCAACACTTCATAGGCATAGGCCCCAGGTACGCCCGTATACCCTAGCACAGAGTGGGCAAGTTGTAAATCTGTAACTCTTTCATCTGCCATGGTAAACCCTCCTACATTCCGTTCCCAATATTGACATATGTACACTATTATACACAAAATACCTTCTTTAGTCATTTCCGTATCGAAAAATGATATTTTCAAGACTATGATACTTTGCAAAAAATAGTTCGAGAATCTATTAACCAATAGGTTTCTAACACAATTGACATTCTAAAATTGGTATGATAGGATTGTCTTATAAATGTATATCTAAAAGCGCGGAACTTTATCGTTGGTGCTCCCCACCATAGAATGAATTATCATTCTGAAAGCGAGGAACTTTACTGTTGGTGCGCCCCACCACAAAATGAGTTATCATTTTGAAAGAGAGGCCCTATAAGTATGGTGCACCCCACCATGGATATACTTTATTTGCAATATAAGCCGGGATGTATCTCGGCTTTTCTTTTTATGGACTATAGGAGCTTTCTATGAATACGCAACCAAACTTAAGCTTTTATAAAATCAATGAAACATATATCGAATCATTACAAATCATTGATCCTGATGTTAGAATTTCAACCGGAGATAAACGAACTCGCCCCTATGTAGGCATAGTCCTTACCATCCACGATAGGCTGTTTTTTGCACCCCTTTCTTCACCAGCTAAATTTCCAAGTACATTAGATTCTAATGCACTACAAATTGCTAAAGCAAAAAAATCCAACATTGAAAAAAGACGTATCAGTATAAAAGTCATCAGTAATAAACAAGTTCATCTTTGTAATGTAATTATTGGAAAAATAATTCCCGTACCTAAATCTCAAATTAGCGAAATATCTATCAATGATTTACTAGCATCAACTATCTCTTCTGAGAAAAAATATGGTGACTTGTTACAAAAAGAATATTACTCCATTAATGCTATGAAAGATATAATTTATGATAAAGCACTACGATTTTATACAAAATCAATAACTAACACTCTGCCAAAGCATAATAAGACACATTGCGTAGACTTACAAAAAGCTATTGCCTATCATGACTCTTGGATAGAAGAACATATATAATATCTTCTCTCATATCCTCAAGAGAAAGTTATGTATGACATGGATATACACAACCTAATCTCTTTCTCTCTAGAGATTTATCACAATGCACTTAGGATAGGCGATACTTATATATCGATGGATAGCTAAATTACATAAACAAAAAAATGCCATATACTCTGAAGCAAATCTCAATGAAACGTAAATTTGCGAAGTAGTATATGGCATTCTTTCATTTACTATACAAAGTATATCCCCACTAGGTAACGCTTACCCTAAATGCGCTATCACAGCATCAGTCATGCCTTGTGTATTCACTTTTGTGAATCCTTCACGGTACATATCACCTGTGCGATAGCCCGCATCAAGAACGGCTGTTACTGCTTGTTCGATGGAGTCCGCTACTGCAGGTAAATCCAAGGAATAACGACACATCATGGCAGCAGACAAGATCGTACCTAATGGGTTAGCAATGCCTTGTCCTGCAATGTCTGGTGCTGAACCATGAATTGGTTCATACAAAGAAGTGCCTGTACCGATGGAGGCAGATGGTAATAAGCCAAGAGAGCCAGAGATAACAGCGCCTTCATCACTTAAGATGTCTCCAAATAAGTTAGTTGTCACTAGGACATCAAATTGACCTGGATTCGTCACCAGTTGCATGGCTGTATTATCTACATAGTAGTAATCCATGGAAATATCTGGGTTGACTTCTGCTTTTTCTTTCGCAATTTTACGCCACAAACGAGAGGATGCCAATACGTTGGCTTTATCTACGCTCACCACTTTACCGGAACGTTTACGTGCTGTCTCTACAGCTACATCCATGATACGTTCTACTTCATACCGGACGTAGGTCTCTTTATCCCAAGCAAATTCGTTCGGACCTGCCCCTTGCGCTTCTTCCCGCTCTCCAAAGTAGATGCCACCAGTTAATTCACGAACGATAACAAAATCAACATTTTCTACCAATTCTGGTTTCAATGGAGAAAACTCACGCAATGCTGGATAGATTTTCACTGGCCGCAAGTTGCAGAACAAGCCCAATGCTTTGCGCAAGCCAAGGATAGCTTTTTCTGGACGGATAGATGGATCTACATCATCCCACTTAGGACCTCCTACAGCCCCTAATAATACAGCATCTGCTGCTTGGCATGCATCGATCGTGTCTTGTGGCAATGGTTCACCGAAGGCATCGATAGCTGCACCACCAGCTTTTTTCTCAATCCACTTAGCTGTTACACCCGCTTTCGCAAAGGCTGCGTCCACCACAGCACGCGCGGAATTTGTTATCTCTTCCCCAATGCCGTCGCCAGCAATTAGGACAATCTGTTTTTCACTCATAGTCTTCCTCATATCTATATATTTTATCATTATACACACAACTATATGGGGTACCACTAGACTAACCTATAGTCGCTTAATCTAGGGTCTCATATGAATCATATTAGTCTTGTCTATTTTTTGCAAAGTTTACAAGTCCACCTGCTTTGGCAATGTTTTGCACAAATTGTGGTAGTGCCGTTCCTTGGTAGCTTTCACCAGTAGTCACATTATGGACAACACCTGTAGCCATTTCCACAGCGATTTCGTGACCTTCTTGAATACGCTCCACAGCCTCACCAATTTCAATCACTGGCAACCCGATGTTGATAGCATTGCGGAAGAAAATACGAGCAAAGCTATCTGCAACGATGCAAGAAATACCTTTTTCTTTAATCACCGCTGGCGCATGTTCACGAGAGGAACCACAACCAAAGTTTTTGCCAGCCACCATAATTTCACCGGCTTTCACATTCGGTGCAAAGGTGGTATCAATATCTTCCATTGCATGTTCTGCCAATTCTGCCATATCCGCAATCGCCAAATAGCGCGCTGGAATAATTACGTCTGTATCTACATTGTCGCCGTAGCGCCAAATCGTTCCTTGAAAGTCTGCCATATTATACCTCCTCAGGGCTTGCTAAATACCCTGCTACTGCACTTGCTGCCGCCACATACGGGCTTGCCAAATATACTTCACTGTCCACGTGTCCCATACGGCCACGGAAGTTACGGTTTGTGGTAGAAACGGTGCGTTCTCCCTCTGCCATAATGCCCATGTAACCGCCTAAGCAAGGGCCACAAGTTGGTGTACTTACCGCACAGCCTGCTTCGATGAAGATATCCATTAAGCCTGCTTTCACAGCTTGGTTGTACACATCTTGAGAGCCTGGGATGACGATGCAACGTACGAAGTCCGCCACCTTACGGTCTTTAAAGATTTCTGCGCACATTTGTAAGTCTTCAAAGCGACCATTCGTACAGGAACCGATGATAACTTGGTCGATTTGAATACGTTCTTCTTTCACAATGTCTTTCATATAATGCGTATTAGAAGGAAGATGTGGGTACGCCACCACTGGAGTTAATTCGTCCAATTGAATGGTTACCACTTGGCAGTATTCTGCATCTTCGTCTGCTGCAATTGGTTCGATAGGACGTGTGATGCGACCTTGGATATACTTCTCTGTCACTGCATCGTACGGGAATACACCGCATTTACCGCCCGCTTCGATGGCCATGTTACAGATGGTCAAGCGGTCTGCCATGGTCATGTATTGCACACCAGATCCATGGAACTCAAGTGCTTTGTAACGGGCGCCATCCACGCCAATTTTACCGATTAAATCCAATACAATATCTTTACCAGAAATCCATTTCGCTGGTTTTCCTTCTAGAACAACCTTAATCGTTTCTGGCACTTTGAACCAAGTTTTACCTTCTGCCATAGCTACTCCAGCATCTGTAGAACCTACACCAGTAGCAAAAGCATTCAATGCACCGTACGTACAAGTGTGGGAATCGGCGCCGATGATCATTTCTCCTGGTCCAATCAAACCTTGTTCCGGTAATAATACGTGCTCAATGCCCATTCGGCCTACTTCAAAATAGTGTGTAATCTTATGTTGTCGCACGAAATCACGCATCACTTTCGCTTGTGTAGCAGATTTAATATCTTTATTCGGTGTGAAATGATCCGGTACTAAGTAGATGCGATCTGCATCGAAGACAGGTTTCCCAATTTTTTCAAACTCTTTCTTTGCTGGTGGAAATGTAATATCGTTCATCAAGATGAAATCTAATTGACACTCGATCATTTGACCTGCTTTTACTTCCGCAAGCCCTGCATGGCGTGCCATATTCTTTTCTGTAATCGTCATACCCATGACATTAACCCTCCTGGTTTCCAAACTCTTGTTCTAATTCTTTTGCTAAATAAATTGCATTCACTGCATTAATGTAGGCATTTACACTAGATTTTACAATATCTGTACTTACGCCGCGTCCTTGGAATTTACGACCATTATAGTTAACTTTTACAACTGCTTCCCCCAGGGCATCTTTACCTACCGTTACGGAGCGGATTTGGAAATTTTCTAGTACAAATGGTGTGTTGACTAGTCGTTCGATGGCTCTGAAAGAAGCATCGACTGGACCATCACCGACAGCGGCATCCATACGTTCCCCATTCGGTGTTAACACACGAATGCTAGCAAGAACGTATCCATTTTGATCGGAATGGTAATCGTGTTGTATCACGTGGAACGCGTGTTTATGATGCATAGTATCCATCACTAAGGCATAGATATCTTCATCGTAAACTTGTTTTTTCTTATCGGCTAAGGCTTTAAATTGAACGAACAACTCATTCACTCGTTCATCTTCTAACTGGAAACCTAAATTCACTAAATGATCTTCAAAGGCATGACGACCAGAGTGTTTACCTAATACGATAGACGTTTTTTCTGCTCCTACGCTAGCTGGTGTCATAATTTCATACGTCGTTGGATTGTTCAACATACCATGTTGATGAATGCCAGACTCATGAGCGAAGGCATTAGCACCTACGATAGCTTTATTAGGAGATACAGCAACACCGCAAAGTTTGCTTACCAATTTGCTAGTGCGAGTGAATAGTGGTGTGTCGATGTGTACATCGAATGGATAGTGGTCATGACGTGTTTTAATAGCCATCACCACTTCTTCGATGGCTACATTACCAGCTCGTTCTCCTAATCCATTCATAGTACATTCTACTTGACGAGCCCCCGCTTCGATAGCTGCCAACGTGTTCGCATTCGCAAGGCCCAAGTCATTATGACAATGCACACTGATGATTCCATTTTCAATACCTTTCGTATGCTCTTTGATGTAGCGAATACGATTACCGAACTCTTCTGGTGTCATGTAGCCTACTGTATCTGGTACATTCAAAATAGAAGCGCCACCTTCGATAGCCACTTCAAAAACACGGCATAGATAATCTAAGTCTGTACGAGATGCATCTTCTGCAGAGAACTCGATTTCATCGAATTTACCTTTCGCAAACTCTAGAATATGTTTCACAATATCTAAGACTTCTTCACGAGTCTTTTTCAATTTATATTCTAGATGAATATCGCTAGTAGCGATAAACACATGAAGACGGCTGCGCTCTGCACCTGCTAATGCTTCTGCTGCTTTTGCCACATCATTTTCATTGGAGCGAGCCAACGCTGCGATCGTACATCCACGTACTTCTTTAGCAATGGTAGATACCGCTTCAAAGTCGCCTTCCGATGCTGCTGGAAAACCAGCTTCGATGACATCTAAGCCAAGGCGCACAAGAGCTTGTGCAATTTCTACTTTTTCTGGTGTTTGAAGCGACACACCTGGAGTTTGTTCTCCATCACGAAGTGTAGTATCAAAAAAATAAATTCTGTTATCCATGATTATTCCTCTTTCTGACTAATCTATATCTATTCGTATGTCTATTCTAATAGATGATTCTAAAAAAACTGAATATGTGGCCTCCATATCTCACCTTTGCTAAAATCATTCCTATGGTGGTTTTAAGTGCGTGCCCTCTGAGATTTTTTTCAGAGAATAAAAAAACGCCCCCAGAGATGTCTATGCATCCCTAGGGGCGTTATATAATGTATTGGTTGTATAGTAGTTTTTACATTTTACATACTGTCTGTCCTAGTAGCACATTACAGATTCTAACACTGTTAAGTGCGGTTGTTTGTCATAATCATCCGCCTATTCTACTGTTAGTAAGCCATGCTTACATCTATCAGAACATTCCAATAGAGTTTACTTGTACTGTATACCTTATACAGATTTCATCGTAAAACGTAAGAACTTCACTAATCAACCTATGATACAAAAAAGCCCCTCAATGTGCAACGCACATCAAGGGGCATTATCATTTCAATAACACGGTCCCACCCTAGTTGGTTCTCACAGTTATAACGGAACTACCGTCGATGACTACTTAGTTTCACCATCGCTGCTCACAGGGGAGTTTCAATATAATCGTTCTACTACTTCACACCAACCAGTAGCTCTCTGAAAGCAACTAACTATATCTTTATACCTGTTCATCGCATTTGCTTTATATAACTGAAGACTATTCTATAGTATTTTAAGTCGCTTGTCAATAGACTCATGTGTTTTTTATTGTTATATATACACAATACGTATAAATTCTGCTATAATAAAATTAAAGAAGAGTCTTCAACGTGCGTTGGGCTCATCTCTTCCTATCCTATAGGAGGAGGTGGTACTATGAAAAAGTTTTTAGAAAAATCAATGTATTGATTTTGATTTTAAAGCTAATAGTACAAATCATTAGTTTCTTTAACAATTAATAAAAAAGCCTAACGAAAGAGGTTCGCACCCTCTACACGTTAGGCTATTTCAAATTCCTTAGTTATTTGAGATGAGCCTAACGCCAGCACACGTTGACGGCTCTTCTTGTTTATGTCTCAAGTATAGCACTGTTCGGGATAAAAACAATAGGGCGGCTGTATCAAACAATAGATAATACATATCATATCGCTCCAACAATTGATATACATCGTATTGTTTTTGTATTTTCTTCTACAGATGTTAACCTACAATTCATCCGCTTTATACTCAGCATACCCTTCATAGTAGTAACTATAGTCAATGCCCTTCATGTATACTGTTCTATCATCTATTTGATCCGTTAAGGCACTTTTTAAGAGATGCTTGATTTCAATATCTTTAATAGGGCTTCGCTCCATAGCTAATAAATAATCGTCTTTATCTACCAAGCTCCAATCTACAACGAGATATAATTCTTCTTTCAGCATTAGGTCTAACCATATTCTAGCACTTCTTCCATTGCCTTCTCTAAAAGGATGTGCTACGTTCATCTCTACATATTTTTCAATAATCTCATCAAAGGTAGATTGTGGCATATTTTCTATACTTTCAAGAGCAACCTGTAAATACATAACAGGCGCAAATCGGAAATTTCCTTTTGCCATATTTACCGTTCTAACGTTTCCCGCAAAGTCATAGATATCTTCAAATAAATATCTATGTATCGCGGCTAACTGGGCAAAGGAACCTACGGAATACACCGCTAATACTGTACCATCAAACAGGTCTAAGGCTTTCTTTTTACTAATCCGCTCTTCCTCTCTAGCAAGTTCTACAGAGTTAGTGATTCCTAACTTATTTTGCAATACCATACTATCACCACCTTCTAACACAAAATATACAGACCCCTCTAACATTCATCATTTTTATAAAAATCTTCTAAAAAGGACTGTAACCAGAATCTATCGTATTCTGTTACAGTCCTTTCTATGTTACATAATCACTATGTCTTATTTTTTATTATCAATGGCCGCTTTCACAAATCCTTTGAACAATGGATGTGCATTGTTTGGTCGGGATTTCAATTCTGGGTGGAATTGTACTCCAACGAACCAAGGGTGGCCTGCTACTTCAACGCATTCTACTAGACGATTGTCAGGGGATGTACCGGAAATAATTAAACCTGCATCAGCCAATTGTTGACGGTAGGCATTATTAAATTCCCAACGATGACGATGGCGTTCGTAAATCAAGTCTTCGCCGTATGCTTCATGTACTTTTGTACCAGGTACTGTTTTACATGGGTATACACCAAGACGCATTGTACCGCCTTTTTCATCCACATCTACTTGATCGTCCATTAAGTCGATGACAGGGAATTCACAGCTTTCATCAAATTCTGTAGATGTAGCCCCTTTCATATCTAGAACGGAACGAGCAAACTCCATCACAGAAGATTGCATGCCTAAACAGATACCAAGGAATGGTACTTTGTGTTCACGTGCATATTGGATCGTAGCAATTTTACCTTCTACACCACGGCAACCGAAACCACCTGGTACCAAGATACCATCCACATCTTTATATACTTCCGCTAAATCAGTACCCTCTGCTTCTACCGCTTCAGAATCAACCCATTTAATGTTCACTTTCGTATCTTCTACAATACCTGCATGCCCCAATGCTTCCGCTACGGAAATGTACGCATCATGTAATGCTACGTATTTACCAACAAGGGCAATGGTAATTTCTTTTTTAGGGTTCAAGATTTTATGAACCATTTCTTTCCATTCTGTCATGTCTGCAGGACGATCTTCTAGGTTCAATTTGTGCACAACAATACTATCTAATCCTTCATCTTGCATCATTAAAGGCACTTCATAGATTGTACTGCAAGTGCGGTTTTCTACGATAGCATCTGGATCTACGTCACAGAATAACGCCAATTTATCTTTCATTTCACGGGAAATCTCTTTTTCCGTGCGGCATACGATGATATCTGGTTGAATACCAATGCCACGAAGTTCCTTTACGCTATGTTGTGTTGGTTTTGTTTTTAGTTCTCCAGCTGCGCTGATGTATGGTACCAATGTTACGTGGATATATAATACATCATCACGGTTAACTTCTTTTTTCACTTGGCGGATAGCTTCTAGGAACGGTAAGCTTTCAATATCACCTACAGTACCACCGATTTCTGTGATAACCACATCTGCATTATCTTCTTTACCTACGCGGAACACAGCATTTTTAATTTCATTCGTAATATGAGGGATAACTTGCACAGTAGAGCCAAGATATTCACCTTTACGTTCTTTATTGATCACAGACCAATACACTTTACCAGCTGTAATATTGGATGTTTTACCTAAGTTAATATCGATAAAACGTTCATAATGGCCTAAATCTAGGTCAGTTTCTGCACCGTCGTCAGTAACGAACACTTCACCATGTTGATAGGGACTCATTGTACCTGGGTCAATATTGATATATGGGTCAAATTTTTGAATTGTCACCTTATATCCACGATTTTTCAACAAACGTCCCAAGGATGCTGCAGTAATGCCTTTACCTAATGATGATACGACGCCACCTGTTACGAAAATATACTTTGTTGACATGATGCCTCCCTAATAATTATATGCTTCTGATTACATTTTTTCAGGAGCAGAAATACCTAAGATACCAAGACCATGTTGTAATACATGCGCTGTTGCCGTAATCAAGCCTAACCGAGCTTGCTGTAATTCTGGTTCTACGCCCATAATACGACCTTGTTTATAGAAGGAATGGAATAGACTGGCTACATCGTACAAGTACTTAGCGATACGATGTGGTGCTTTATTGTTCGCAGATAACTGAATTTCTTCTGGGTAGGCTGCTAATTTTTTAATCAATTCCACTTCTTGTTCACTTTGCAATGCTGTGAAAGATGTATTCACCCAGTCTCCATACGCAATACCCGCTTCTTTCACTTGTCCAAAAATACTGTGAATACGAGCATGGGCATATTGGATGTAGTACACTGGATTATCATTAGACTTAGAGGATGCCAAATTAATATCGAAGTCTAATTGGCTATCTAAGGAACGCATCAAGAAGAAGTATCTTGCTGCATCCACTCCTACGTCTTCAATCAGTTCATCCAAAGTAATCGTTTCTCCAGTACGTTTGGACATTTTTACAAGTTCTCCGTCACGGTATAAGAATACCATTTGCAATAAGAGAACTTCTAATTTATCTGGGTTAAAACCAAGTGCTTCCATAGCCGCTTTCACACGAGCAATGTACCCATGATGATCAGCACCCCAAATATTGATTAATTGTTTGTAACCACGTTCGTATTTATCTTTGTGGTAGGCAATATCTGCTGCCAAATATGTCGGCTCGCCGTTATCGCGGATAACCACACGATCTTTGTCATCTCCATATTGCATCGATGCCAACCAATACGCTCCATCTTTTTCATACATGCCGCCAGATTCTAATAGCTGATTCACCAACGCACGAATTTCACCACTTTTATGCAAACTACGTTCACTGAACCAATGATCAAATCCAACACGGAAATTGCGCAATGTTTTGCGTAATCCATTTAATTTTTCTGTTAAAGCAAATTCTTTAAAGAACGGAACACGCTCTTCTTCTGGAAGTACTGCGAAGAAATCGCCTCTCCAGTTAATCAATTCTTGCGCTGTATCGATGACATCTTGACCACGATAGCCAGACTCAGGGAACTCATGTTTCATATCTAATAGCTCTAAATACCGAGCATTCACAGAGGCCGCTAAGTTGTCGATTTGTTTACCTGCATCATTAATGTAATATTCGGCAAACACATTATATCCAGCTGCACGCATTAAATTTACCAACGCACTACCATAGGCAGCTCCACGACCATGGCCTACATGTAACAATCCTGTTGGGTTTGCACTAACATACTCGATTTGCACTGTATCTTCTTCACGAAGTGGTGCATTACCATATGTGTCCCCTGTTGTTAATATATTTTTTAAAGTATCGTAAATCACATCTGATGCTAAGAAGAAATTAATAAATCCCGCACCTGCTACTTCTGCACGGGTTAACCAATCATAATTCATGTGGGAAATGATCGTTTCCGCAATGGCTCTCGGATTCGATTTCGCTATCCGTGCAGATTGCATAGCAATATTCGTAGAAAAATCACCAAATTCTTTCTGCGGTGGCACTTCCAAATGTGCTTCTGGATAGGCACCTTCTGGCAATTCTCCTTGTTCCAGAGCTATCTGCAAAGCATCCTTAATGGCTGCTTTCAAAACTTCTTTCATGTCCATAGTGTACATCCTCCCGAATCTCTACATACAGTTGGTTATAAAATTGCCATTCCCCACCAACAGAGATATCATATCCTAAACAAATATGGCCCTTGCCATCATTCAAATCTATATCTAATTCATGGGTTAGCATAGCTAGTTCTACCGCTCCATATGGGGTTTCCAAACTGGCAACATTAGTCTTCCCCAGTTGATACTCATGGCGCATAGAAAATTCACCAGTTCGCAAGAGTACCACCGAATCCTTATAGGCTTTAATGGTTGTTTTCGTATTCCCCAATCCAGTGACTTCACTTTCATCATAAATAATATGTTTTGCCAACGCTGTTTCATAATACTTACCAGAGGATACTAATTCCACCACCGTATCCTCTCCATCCGCATCACGTTGCGTACTTTTTACGGACACAATGACTCGTTTCATTAGCATTCCTCCTCTCTTATTCACGCACTATCTGTATCATTTTATTATATCACAACTTGCCGCAATGAGGGCATCTTTTTGGGACCGTTCCATACGTTTCACTTGCTGTTCCATAGATTGAGCATCTTGCTTTCTACTGAAAGCTGTACTCCACACCAAGGTTACTGGTCTACGACCTCGTGTATACTTGGCTCCCCCTTTAATTTCACCATTATGGGCTCGTATGCGTTTCTCTAAATCCGTTGTCCAACCCGTATAGAGAGATCCATCTGCACAACGCACCATGTAGGTATAAAATTTTTCTTCCATCTTATTCACCAGCTGGAATTGGTGCTAAGTCAACAGATTGAATCACCACTGGCTCTTTTGGTGCATCTCGCTTATCTCGTGGCACACGACTGATGGCTTCTACCACATCCATACCCTGTACAACGACACCGAAGATGGTGTGTTTATTATCTAACCAAGGCGTTGGTGCCACAGTGATAAAGAACTGTGCATTCCCTGTATTTGGACCTGCATTGGCCATCGCCAAGACACCCATTTTATTAAAGTGCAAATCATTACTCACTTCATCAGGAATCGTATACCCAGGACCACCCTTTTTATTATCTCCACCTTGGATCATAAATCCATCGATGACACGGTGGAAGGTTAGATTATTGTAATACCCTTGTTCAATTAAGCTTTTAAAATTTTTCACAGTGATAGGTGCCTTGCTACCATATAGACGCACTTTGATATCACCTTTATTCGTATGAATCGTAGCATATTCATCAGCAATAGGTGTGGCATCAAAGCTAGGCATTTTTGTTTCTACTTTCACATCTTTCCCCACTTCAGATTTTGCTTGCTGAGCTGCGTCAGTACCACAAGCAGCCGTCACCACCAGCGTTGCTCCTAATAGTGCACTCAGTAAGATACGTTGTATATTCATTCATTATCTCCATTTCTAAAATAAAAACCACCGTTAGATGAAACCTCTAACGGCGGTCTTTACTTATTGTATCATACTTGACGCAGATGTGCAAAAAGAATCTACCTCATCTCGTTAAGACTTGGCGAATATAATAGCCACGTGATCGCAAGGAACCATTCAAGTAAACAATCTCATTCGCTTTCACACGAATCAAATACAATGCATCGTCACGATCTAATAATTTTTCCACACCAATTTCTGTTAGTACCTTAGCATACTCTTCTTCATCAGGTCCTAGCACCGTTGCTACACCTTGAACCTGAACACACTTTGCTGTACCTGGACCCTCATAAGGATCGAACACAGTAAGCGATACATGTTTATTCTCTTCTAAATGAAAGAACTTCTCACCACCTTCAGAGAAAATATCAATATATCCACCATGTACAGTATATGATAATGGAGTGCAACGTACACCCGTTTCACTATGTGTCGCCAAGGCACACGTATGATGGGCTTTCAGAAAATCAACGATCTCAACATGCAATTCACGTGGATCCATCTTTCTTGCAGTTTTATCCTTCTCTGTCCAAAAAGAAGCTGCTACTTTATAATCCATCCATTCTCCTTTCAACCCCTGCACGAACTTACCTAATTCTATTATAGCACTAACAACCATATCTATTTCAAGTAGTATAAGTATTATTTTGAAAATTATTCTTATTTCATTCTAATATAGTTCCTCGCCAAGCAACAAACTAAGCAAAACACAAGTTTGCAAAGAACACAGTATAAGCCCCCTTGAGAAATGCCGTTACGAGTAGTAGCCTTGTGGCGTTCCTTAACTACCTAAATCACACAAACACAAAAAGATCGCAACATACCCCTAAACAAATAGTACGTAGTGCCGTTTGTAAAGGAATATATCGCACTTTTCCCATCCTTTAAGGAACGCAGTTAGGCGTAGTAGCCTTTATGGTGGCTTTTATTACATAAATCATACAAACGCAAGAAGAGCACGGCATCTTCCGGAGCAAACCTAACCACTGTATCAGTTTGCGGAGGAATGTGCCGTGCTCTTCCCTTATGCTAATTCAGAACGCCACAAGCTACATAGCGTAATAAGATACGCCCCACAGGCTACATAGCGTCACAAGGGTCGCTCCAAACATAATAAGAACTGCCGCATAATCAATACCTTGGAGGCTCACCTTACGCATAAATGTATGTTGTTGATTGCCAAAACCTCGAAGCTCCAAAGACAACGCCATTGTTTCAGACCGACTCAAAGATTTCAGCATCAATGGTTGGATGACCGTCATGTAAGATTTTATCTTTGTCAGCCAATTGCCTTCTAACGACATGCCACGGCAAGCCTGTGCTTCTTGTACCGCTTTACTTTCACGTAAAAAGTCTGGCACAAACCGTAAAGCCGCTGTAAACATAAATGCATAGGCATAGGGGATGTGACATTGTTGTACAAGAGCCACTGTTAAATCCTGTGTTTTTGTTGTCACGATGAGCATCATAAAAATGGTCGTCATCGTCAACATGCGCAAAGCCGTCACAATAGCAGAATCTACAGACCAGCTACCCAAATACTGTACAATACCTAAAAATGCAGAAAACCCAATTAAAGCCAATAAAGGCTTCCATTGACGGAGCAAGATGCCACCAAGTAGAATTAACAGCACTTCAATGCCAAATAAAGCTAATAATAGTTCCGGAGTTTTCATAGCAATGGCTAAGATGGACACGAAGATGGTTGCCCAAATTTTCGTTAATGGTACAAATTTCATCGCTCTCCTCCTAACCTTTCACGTATTCTGTATAACGCAGTTCAAATTCTTTCATCGATTTACAATACCCTAAGGCTGGTACCGTTTCACTAAGCACTACGCTCGGCGGCTTTGTCAAACCAAGTTCCAACAGATCCTCACGGTTGGTAAATAATTCTTCTGGGGATCCATCAAAGGCTTTTGTACCATATCCCATAATAATCACTCGTGTAGAATATTCTGCCATAATTTCCATGTCATGAGTAATTAACAATATGGTCAAGCCTTGGGCTTGTAATTCTTGCAATAATGCCAACAAACCTTTTGTTTCCGTTCCATCTTGACCACTCGTAGGTTCGTCAAGAATTAACAATTTCGATTGCATCGCCAAGGCAGAGGCGATAGCTACCCGTTGTTTTTCTCCACGGCGTAACCCTAATGGGTAGGATTCTGCCAAATGAGAAATACCTACTCGTTCTAAGGCATCTTTCACAATACTTCGTACAGTTTCTTTGTCATACCCCAACTGTTCTGGCCCAAATGCCACTTCTTCTGCCACCGTTTGGCGGAACATTTGGCGATCTGGTTGTTGAAATACATAGCCAATAAAACGTCCTCTTTCAGAGGTAGGCATATTCGTAATATCTTGGCCATCGTAGGAAATCTTACCTTCTACAGGCGTTTCCAAACCCACTAATAAACGGGTTACCGTAGTTTTCCCACAACCATTACGACCACCTAATGTGATGAACTCACCATTGCCGATGGTGAAAGTCACATCTTTCATAATATCTTGTCTCGGTACATAGGAAAAGCGCAAATTTTCAACTGTTAACATATTAGCGTTCTCCTTTCAATAGACTAGACTGAGCAGATTCCAAGGATAACCAAGGTGTATCTAAGACGATTCCTTTCGCTGCTAATGATTTATAAGTCACAAATAAGGATGGCAATGCATCTACGTATGTGTTCGTATCATACATGTAAGACAACACATTTTCTACAGAACTATCGATTTTCAAAGTTCCTTCATCTACTAACACCATGCGATTTGCGTATGGCAATACGGCATGTAAGTCGTGGTCAATAACAACAACGGTAATACCATGGTCACGATTCAAGGAACCTACCAAACGATACAACTCATCAGTTCCTTCTGGATCCAAAGAGCTAGTTGGCTCATCTAAGACTAAAATAGATGGGTTGACTGCTAGCACGGAGGCAATGGCTAAGCGTTGGCGCTGACCACCAGATAGGCTGTATACATTGCGGTCTTTTAAACCCGTCAATCCCACTTGATCCAATACAATGGCTGTACGCTCTTGGATAGCCTCCGCTGTATACCCACGATTCTCTAGAGCAAACGCTACTTCCTCTGCCACTGTCATCGTAACGAGTTGTGTATCATAGTCAGCTAAGACGATACCGATATCATCTGCTACGTCTGGAATTTCTAATTGTGTCACTGCTTTGCCATTGATAAATACCATGCCTTCCATGGTGCCACCGTAAAACTTAGGCACAGCCCCTGCCATGGCCATACAGATAGTAGATTTACCACAACCTGCTGGTCCTGTGATAACAAGGAAATCCCCTTCGTTTACAACTAAGTTAATATCTTTCACGGCATACTTCGTTTGATTTCCATAGCGATAACTCATATGGTCGATGACGATAGGAGCTTTCACGGATGGTACAATGCGTAAATCACTATGATTACTGCTGTCCGTTAATTGTTGCCCTTTCACAGTTTGACGAGCCAATAATTTTTGCGCCGGAATGTACAAGAATGGTGCTACTACAGCATTGATAAGAGCCACCATCAACACCAATGGCCACATAGCATTCCAATACACATTGCTTGGTAAGCCTAATACGAGATACAAGCAAGTAATAAAAGCTCCACCAGATGCAACCGTACTAACGAAAGAACTCAAAATAGGCATCAAATTTAGTCTACCAATTTTTAAGTTAGATAAATAATGTACTAACACAGCACATGTGAAAGCCCCCAACGGCTCACTAATCAAATTGCCATATGGCAATGCAGATTTTGAGGTAAATACATTGATCAAGGCTGCCACCAACCCGATGCCCAAACTTTGTCGAAGGGTTGGGCGAGTTAGATTAATTGCTACACAATAGGTAGCTATAGTCCAGTTCGGCGTAACCCCTGCCACGCTAGGTGATACAGCATGCAGAATCGTTCCCAATGCTAGCATGATGGTACTTACCGTTATCCAACGAAACTGACCGCCCTGTACATGGGTATAACTCAGTTTCGACACATCGTTAATTTCTTTCATTCGTTTCTTCCTTTACCTTTTATATGAATCTTAATTGTATCTATATCAAAGACATACTATCTTAAAACACAATTATACTATTTTTTCACGATTCATGCTATCACTAGAATAATATTTATAGCAACAAAAGACCACAACGCTTTCACAAGGAAATGTTGTGGTCTTTGCTACTGTATAGCCCTAGCCATTTATCCATGGCTAGCTGCAATGAGTTGTTTTGTATACGGATGTTCTGCAAGCCCTAGGTTTTCTGATGCCAAGGTTTCCACGATGACACCATCTTTCATCACGATGATCCGATCTGTGAGAGCTTGTAACACACCTAAATCATGGCTGACAAACACATAGGTGAATGGTTGCTCGTCGTACATCGTTTGAATGAGCTCGATCACCCGTGCTTGGTTGCACACATCGAGGGCACTAGTAGGCTCATCGAACAGTACCAATTGGGCGCCCACTGCCATTATACGAGCCAACACCAATCGTTGCAATTGGCCTCCGCTCAATTCATGGCGGTATTTCTTCCACACCGATGTATCCAATCCCACCTTTGAAAGCCACAATTCACAGCGCTCTTTCGCTTCTTGTTTTGTGCCCAATCCAAAGTTCAAGCATGGTTCTAGCATAAACTTTCCTAACTTCATACGAGGGCTAATGCTGTGATAGGAACTTTGGAACATCATCTGTAAGGAGCGATAGAGCTCTCGTTCATTCCCTTTCCATTGTGATGTCGATTTTCCAAACAGAGTAAGCTCCCCTGCTGTTGGCTCTTCTTGTAAGGACAGCAATCGTAATAAGGTACTTTTACCAGATCCACTGCCACCCGCAATTCCGATGCGCTCTCGTTCTTGCACGGATACACTCACATCTTGCAGTGCTGTCACCGTTTCCCCTTTGCGGGTATATAATTTACTGACATCCTTTGCTTCTATTATCATACTTTCACCTCCTGTAAGGATTGTAAAAGTAATTTTGTATATTCATGTTGTGGATTCGATAACACATCTTCCGTCTTGCCCATTTCCACCAACACACCTTTATGCATAATACCAACTCGGTCTGCCAAAGTACGTGCTACTTGAATATTATGCGTAATGAACAGCAACGTATTCTGCAACCGCTGTTGCACCTCTTCCAGTACTTTCACAATATCCTGTTGCACCAATACATCAAGAGCGCTAGTCGGTTCATCAGCAATCAGTAGCTGTGGATGTATGAGCAAACTCATAACGATGGCCACACGCTGTTGCATGCCGCCACTCAACTGGAATGGATAAGAGTCGAGCAACGCCTTGCCTCGTGGTAAAGAAACCGCTTCTAGCAAGATCAAAATATCACCTTCATCATAGGTTTTTCCATGAGAGGCTAAGATTACTTTCATCTGCTCTCCAATACGTTTGAATGGGTTTAAATAATTACCTGGATTTTGGTAAATCATGGCTATATGTACACCACGTACATCTTGCCATTCCTTAGGCCTATAAGTGAGCAAATTATCTCCCCCATAGTGGATGGCTCCCGTTAGGTCTGCCTGTTCTAACAAACCTAAGAAAGCTTTCGCTACAGTAGATTTTCCGGACCCACTTTCACCAATGATGGCAAAAATTTCATTCTGTTTTAACGTGAAAGATACCTCTTTCACGACCTTTACTCCATCGTAAGAGACGGATAAATTGTCTACGCTTACTAAATCTGTATTAGTCAATGGTACTATCCTTTGTCATTACACAAGAATTAAATTGGGGCTACTATTTCGCCCTTTACACATGCCTACCATCTTGTAAGGCATCACTAATGTAATTTAATAACACAACAGTGATAAAAATTGCTAACCCTGGATAGATTAACAGCCAAGGCGCTGTTTGCAAGAAATCTCGAGCATTCAGCAAGATAGCACCCCATTCTGGTGTAGGCGGTTGTACGCCAATGCCAATCAAGGAAAAGCTTGCCACCGTAATAATCGTGTCCCCCATATGTTGAATGATGACCAACAATAGAGTCCCTCGAAGATTGGGAATCATGTAGCGACGGATAATGCGCCACAAGGACGCCCCAGACATACGTGCTACAACCACATATTGTGCTTGTTTTTCCAAATTCACCAAGTTCCGCGTAATCTTTGCGTATTCTGCCCAAAGAGTTAGGCACAGTGAAATGATAATATTTTCCACAGACGGCCCCAATATACCGATGCAGGCAATAGCCACGATCATGCTAGGGAACCCCAGTACCATATCGATGCAACGCGATCCCAATTCATCAATATACCAAGGACTCATACTTAGCAAACCACCGATACAAATGCCAATGATACTGCTAATAGCAATGATGGATATGGCTATAAACAACGAATCTTGTCCGCCCCATAATATCCGTGAAAGTACATCACGCCCCAATTGGTCCGTGCCTAGTAAATGCGTTGCACTTATATCTTGTAATCTAGCCCCTAAATTTGTCTCATTAGGGTCAAAGGGAGCTAACTGAGAACCAAATAGAAAGAGTCCTATCCAAAGTATAGTCAGTAAAATGGCCCCTAAGAGCACCTTATCTTGTTTCCATATACGAATCATGGGCGCCCTCCATATCTTCTTTCAGGATGAAGTAAGTACATCCATATATCCACCGATGTATTGACCACCACATAGACTAGAGAAATCCATACGATATAACTTTGAATCACAATATAATCACGACTAATAATGCCATGCACCATGAGTTGGCCCATCCCTTTGACAGAAAATACCGTTTCAATTACTGCAGAACCACCCAACATAGCGCCGGTCGTAATCCCTAACATAGATAATAGCACAAGGCGCACTTGAGGAATGATGTAATCACGATAGATATATGCGGTACGTATACCCATCGTTTTTGCTCCTATCACCGGCAACGATGCATACGCTTGCACCACTGCATTGCGAACACGACGAATATATAAGCCACAAAACCAAATCGCCAAGGTAATACTCGGCAACACGTAAGCACTTAACCCCTTCGTATTTGTCACAGAGAAAATAGGAATCTTCACAGCTAGCGCATATAATAACAACAATCCTACCCAAAATGCTGGTACCGCCAATGCTAGAAATGATACTATACGCACCACATAATCGATCCAAGTATCTTTATAATGCGCTGCCAGTCCTCCTAACCCTATCGATAGGATACTGCCTAAACCAATGGAAACCGCCACCAAGGATAAGGTCCTTGGCAAAGCACTTTGCAACAAATCTACAACGGGCACATTCAGGAAGATAGACTGCCCAAAATCTCCATGTAACATTTGCCACAACCAACGACCATATTGTATATACCAAGGGTCATTAAGGCCTAACTCTTGTCGAATTTGTTCCACTATAGTGGGATCTGGTGTCATACCTTGCAGATAAAACCGTGCCGACACTGGATCTACAGAAGACATTTGCATTAAGAGAAACGTTCCCAATGTGACTGTCAATAATACACCTACCATAGATGCCAATTTATATAATAATACCCGTACCATATCAATCCACCTTTCCTTTATATATTCTCTCTTAAAGTATATAGGATAGGGCCTCTCTTTGTAAATATAACAATTTAATTTTATTCCTTATGTATGATTAAATATATAATTACAAAAGTATTTAGCAACTTATACGCTTCTAATATATGTCCATTTTTATGAGAATTATTGTCTTTTATTGAGGGATACAGTATACTATAGTTAGTCTTTAGTTTTTTTATAAGGAGGATATATGAAAAAATGGGTTGCACTAGCAATGACACTGTTTGTTGCTATCGGTTTAATTGCTGGCTGTGGTTCTGATGAATCAAGTAAAAATGGCAAGCATTTGAATCTTGGTTTATATTGGTTTGGTGAAACATTGAACCCTACACATGAATGGGATGCGTGGACATTAACACGAATCGGTGCCGGTGAAACGTTGGCAACAGTAAGTTCAGATATGAAATTTGAACCTCAGTTAGCTGATTCCTGGGAAGTGGTGGATCCTTTAACATGGAAATTCCATATCCGAGAAAATGTAAAATTCCATAATGGTTCTATGATGACACCTGAGGCGGTAAAAGCATCTATTGAACGTACAATCGCCGAGAGCAAGCGTTCCAAAGAATCTGTAAAGATAGACTCTATTACAGTGGATGGTCAAAATCTAATTATTAAAACAACAGAACCAAATGTTGATTTACTAGCTAGTTTAACTGAGCCTGCTTTTGTCATTGTAGATGTACAAGATACAACAGATATGGATAATGCGCCAATTTTGACTGGTCCTTACAAAATTGTAAAACATACAAAAAAAGAAGAAATTCAGTTGGATCAGTTCAAAGAATACTGGGGTGGAACACCTGCTTTAGATTCTTTAACAGTTAAAGATCTAGAAGATAATAATAAACGTGCTATGGCTCTACAGTCTAAAGATGTAGATATGATCCAAAAAGTAGATAGTGCTAATCGAAGTTTATTTGAAAAGGGTGATTATAACATCATTGAGACCGCAGGGGTTCGCACATATATGCTACAGTTGAATGTCCGTGAAGGCAATGTATTATCAAATCCAACCGTACGAGCAGCTGTCGCAAATATGATCGATTATGATGCATTAGCAAAAGTAATCGGTAATGGTGCCGTTACTGGAGGTGCGCCATTCCCTCCAACAGCCAACCTAGGCTTTGACGAGCTAAAAAATAAACAACATAAAGATTTAGCTAAAGCAGATGAATTACTAAAACAAGCTGGTTACACAAAACAAGGTGCTACCTACATGAAAGATGGCAAACCATTACACTTAGTGTTAGCTCTTTTTGGTAAAGATAGTAGCGTTTACGAAAAACTTCAAGATGATTTAAAACAAGCTGGTGTTGAAGTCGAATTAAAACGTGTACAAGGTCCTGATGAATTACTAACTTTAGCTCCTAATGGTTTTGATATGGGAGAAACAAACTGGGTAACAATGTCCACAAATGATCCATATTGGTTCCTTAGCCTAGCTTTCAAAACTGGTGCCAAATCTAATCGTGGCGACTATTCAAATCCGAAGGTTGATGAGTTAATTAGTAAAATGACAACTACGTTTAACGAAGAAGAACGCACAGCAATTGCCAAGGATATTCAAAATGTGTTGCTAGAAGATAACGCTGGTTATTTCTTATACTATCCAAGTGCCAATATAGTAACAACAAAACGAGTTAAAAATGTGAAAGTATTCCCTATTGACTACTATGTGATTACAAAAGACACCACTGTAGAATAAAGGTATACTGTATTCAGTTTCTTTTAAATAAGAACTGTCCAAAATGTAAGTATAATAAAATAAAAAGAAACATAAGTGAGATACATGATATATAACTGATTTCAGGTATAAGAAAGTAGCCTCACTTATGTTTCTTTTTTATAGTTTTACTTTTCTCATCAAAAGGATATCATGAATAAAATTTACTTCGATATTTAGTCAACAGTAGTATCCTTTGGTATATAGGGTATGACCTCTATTTGTAAATGTATGTATTTATGATGTTATATGTAACGCCAAAAAGGACGGCTGCAACCGTCCTTTTTTATTTGACAACATGTTAAAGTCAATGCTTAGTTTTACTACCCTAATAATATACAATCCACACTTAAAATATAAGATATCCCTTATTATAATCCGAAACGCGCCATAATGGTATCTACATGACGTAACAATGGTGTTGGATCAAAACAAGCATCAATTTCTTCAGGGCTCAAATATTGAGTAATCTCTGGGTCAGATTTTAATCCTGTAGCAAAATCTTTGCCTTCCAACCAACGAGCCATAGCATGACGTTGTACCCAACGATAGGCTTCATCACGAACAGCCCCTTTATCCACCAAATGTGTTAAAATTGTTTGGCTAAATACGAGACCACCTGTTAAGTTCAAGTTTTTCATCATATTTTCAGGATATACCAATAATTTATCTACCGTACGTGTTGCTAAATGAATCATATAATCCAATGTAATCGTCGCATCTGGTAAAATCACACGTTCTACCGAGCTATGAGAAATATCCCGCTCGTGCCATAAGGCTTGGTCTTCAAAGGCCGCTTGTGCATGACCACGCAATACACGCGCTAGGCCGCAAATTCTTTCACATGTAATAGGGTTTCGTTTATGTGGCATCGCAGAGGAACCTTTTTGTTTCGGGCTGAAATACTCTTCTGCTTCACGCACTTCTGTACGTTGTAAATGACGAATTTCTAAAGCGATACGATCTAAGGTACCACCAATAACAGCAATCATGGACAACAATTCTGCATGACGGTCACGAGATACCACTTGTGTCGCTACCTTCACAGGTTCCAAGCCCAATTTTTCACATACATATTGTTCCACAAATGGATCGATATTAGAGTATGTTCCTACAGCACCAGACAATTTTCCTACTGCTACGGACTGACGAGCCTGTTCTAAACGAGCAATGTCACGATTAATTTCAGACATCCAATTCACTAGCTTCACGCCAAATGTAATAGGTTCCCCATGAATACCATGCGTACGACCGATCATCGGCGTATATTTGAATTCTACCGCACGGCGAGCTAAGACATCACGGAAATTACGCAAGCCTTTCAACAATAGGTCACAAGCTTGTTTCATCATGTATCCCAAGGCTGTATCTTTTACATCAGTAGATGTTAAGCCAAGATGAATGTATTTCGCAAACTCAGGTCCTACGTATTCGCCTACCGCAGTGACAAAGGAAATGATATCATGGTTCGTTTCTCGTTCAATCTCACGAATCCGTTCTACTTGAAAATCACCTTTTTCACGAATCGCTACCGCCGCTTCCTTCGGGATAATCCCCAACTCCGCCTGTGCTTCAGATGCCAAAATTTCAACTAATAACATCGTATCGAACTCATTCCGTTCGCTCCAAATATGTCCCATCTCTTCACGAGTGTAGCGATTAATCATAACATAACTCCTTTATCTAATCCGTTTTTGTATGGAAATATATTGACAATCCATTGTGAAAGTCATCCCCCTCAGGGTATTCAATATTACCCTATCATTATACAAAAATCAGGGACAACTGTCAGCTATTAGTTGATAGTTCAACAATTATTAAGTGGTTGTCAACTAGTAGTTGACAACCACTCAGCAACAGAAATCATCTTATTAACTCTCTAACTAACGGTTAACAGTTCCTCGTATTACGCACACCTGCCAGGATAGCCCCTACTAAGCAAATCATTCCAAATACAACTAGTGCAACAGTGCTGTTATATTCCATCATTTGTAGTGCTGTTCTTCCTTCTATTGTATACGCAAGAATAACGCCAATCAGAGCCATACTCAAGGTTTGTCCTAATAGGCGTACCGTAGAAATCGTAGAAGAGGCAAAACCAATATATGTTTTCGGTACGGAACCCATTATGAGATTGTTATTTGGCGGTACAAAGCAACTAACTCCAATACCAACAATAGCTAAGCTTACCATGATAACTGTCATACTTTCAGTGAAAGTACCATAGGCCATACTAAGCAACCCTACGCCAATGAGTACCATCCCCCATCGAGCAAATTGGGATGGATTATATCGATCAGATAAAGCCCCCATACGTGGTGCTAAAAATACCATAATTCCAGTTTGTATGCACAAAATCAATCCGGTCATACGAGAATCAAAGCCCATTATCATTTGCAAAAATAAGGACAATACAAATCCTACGCCAAAGGTAGCGCTAAAGTTCATCATGGCAGCCACACTAGACATAGTAAACCCTAGATTCGACACAAATATCTTAACTGGAATGAGTGGATCCTTACTATGCCATTCTACATATCCTAACACACCTAATGACACCAGCCCCACTATGAAAGCATAAGGGCTCCACCAAAAACGAACCCATTCGGTAATACCAATCATCACTGCGCTGATACTCAAGGCGTATAAAAGTAAACTTCTCGTAGAAATACTACTATCCGGTGTATGTATCCACTCCTTATGTAAAGAGCGAAAGGCCATCACATTTGCCACAACACCTAGTAAAGTAGTAAATACAAAAATACTACGCCATCCATAATAATAATTTAGAAAGCCACCTAATGCAGGACCTAAAGATAACCCTAAATACACCATGCCTCCAATCATCCCGAACGCATACCCTCGTCGTTCTAATGGTACTGATAAAGTCAAAATAGACATAGACGTAGTATACACAATCCCCAAAGCAATCCCTTGCAAGGCTCGATACACTGTCAGCATCTCTACGGAACCAACGAAGCACATAAGCCCCGATATAATCGTGAATATAACACTACCCATATAAAATAACTTGCGCTTTCCATAGATATCCGCTAACTTACCAGCGGGAATCACCGCCACCGTACAACACAGTAAAAACGCTTCCACCACCCATGCCATATCATTCGTGGACGCACCAAACTCGCGCATCATATCTGGAAAAGACATTGTAAGAGAACTAGATGCAAAAGGATTCAAAAATGCCGCTACCATCATCGTATATAAAACAGATTTCATCTAATTATCACTCCTAGTTCCAATCTACTCTCATTATAGCAATATAAATGAGATTTTGAAAGCGACACCCCCACAGCCACTACTGTGGGAATTCTACTTTTTAGATGACAATTCTCTGTATTTATGATATACTAAAGCCATCAATAGATTGAGTGTTTCCATCGAAACAAAGAAACCCCACAGTGGCCTCTGTGGGGTTTCTGCTTTTTTCAGAGAGCTACCTCTAGGCTAATTACCTCTAAACTTTCTATCTAGCCATTTACAGATATAGTAACTGACTATACCTGCCACGATAGAAATAATTAGATTGAGCACTAACTCCATCGAAACACCCCCTTCCTGTTACCAGTATCGGGGAGGTAACATCTACAGTATAGCAAAAATTCACAAATTATAAAATAAACATTCCAAATAAACTATGCAATCACCCTAAAAAAATACATCATTCCACAAAATCATCCGTCAAGAAAAGCCGTAGTGCTTACTGAAAACTTTAGCGTAGGTCAGTTTTCAGAAGCGCTGAGGCTTTTCCCCCTCGAGTTCCCCCATAGAAACAACATATCTCATCGCCCCATATGGTAAAGCAAAAGAAAATCCGCATTGCTTACTAAAAACTTTAGCGTAGGTCAGTTTTTAGAAGTAATGCGGATTTTCGTGTTTCCTATATCCTCAAACGATATATGTTATTTCTATCAAAACGTTATTTAAACTCGTTGCAAAGAGATACAAACATCTCTGCATCCGGTTTCACCACGTCATGCACCAATGCACGAGCATGTGGTCCACCGTTTGCTGCATACAATGCTTGTTCAAAGGATGGTTTTGTTGTATCTTGATAAATCAAGCCTGTTACAAGACCATTGGTTTCACCTAACATAGCAAATGCTTCTGCACGGTTTGTTGGATCGTAACCTTCTGGCAAGTTTACTAGATTATCTTTGAAGTAATCATAGCCATTTTGTTTATTATACGTTACGCAAGGGCTAAACACGTTAATGAAAGAGAATCCTTCGTGTTGCATACCTTGTTTAATTAAGTCCACTAATTGCGCACGGTTTACCATGTAGCTTTGTGCTACGAAAGTAGCACCAGAAGCAATGGCTGTTTCACAGATTGGCAATGGACTTTCAAAAGAACCATGTGGAGATGTTTTTGTCACAAATCCCACATCAGAACGAGGAGATGTTTGGCCTTTTGTCAAACCATATACATGGTTATCCATAACCACATACGTAATATTTACATTACGTTTGAACGCATGGATCGTATGACCCATACCGATAGCGAAGGCATCACCGTCACCACCGCAAACCACAACGTTCATATCTTCATTTGCTAATTTCACACCTTGTGCATAAGGAAGTGCACGACCATGTGTTGTATGCGCACCATAGGCATAGAAGTAACCACCGATACGGCTAGAACAACCGATACCAGAGATAACAGCCAACTTTTCAGGCGCAATATCAAGAGCAGCTACTGCATCAGCGATGGCTGCTTGTACCCCATAATGACCACAACCTGGACACCAGTTAGGGCGGATATCATTTCTATATTCATTTGCTGTTGCCATTATAAAACCTCCTTAATTGCCGCTTTTACATAAGATGTTGTAAATGGATTGCCATCATATTTTAAGCAACTAGAAAGTTTTTCTTTATTCGGCATATGAATGCGGAATAAGTTAGTTAATTGACCTGTCGCATTTTGCTCGCAAATCACAACTTTTTTAGCACTATTATAGAATGGTAGCAATTGTTCTTTCGGGAACGGTTTAATTAAACGAAGTTGTAAATGGTTCACTTTGTGGCCTTCTGCCTCTAATTCTACCACCGCTTCTTCGATAGCACCACGGCTAGAGTTAATACCGATGACAAGAACATCTGCCTCCTCATGTTTTGCATTGTTTAAGAATGGTTCATATACGTCTGCTACTGTAGATAATTTGCGGAAACGTTTGTCTGTTTGCGCCACGTGCATGGAAGGTGCCTCTGCTGGCTTACCTTCTTCATTATGCTCAAGACCAGTAGACAAGAATAGACCGTTTTTCATACCTGGGATTGTACGAGGGGAAATACCGCTTTCAGTCAATTCAAAACGTTTGAAGTATTTAGGAGCTTCCAATGCTGGTAACTCTTCTTCTTTCATCAAATTACCACGTTCAATACCTACACGATTTAAGTCAAATGTTGGTACAGACTGTTTATTCAAACCTTGTTGTAAATCAGGCATGAAAATAACTGGACATTGGTATTGTTCCGCCAAGTTGAACGCATGTTGAATTTCGTAGAAACATTCTTCAATACTTGTTGGAGCAATAACGATATTGGAATAATCGCCATGCGCATTGTAGCAAGCTGCATCAATATCAGATGTTTCTACTTTTGTAGCCATACCTGTAGATGGGCCAGAACGTTGTACATCAATGATCAGCATTGGCAATTCAGCCATAGATGCCATGGATAAAGATTCAGCCATCAAGCTCAAGCCAGGGCCAGATGTACATGTGAAGCCACGAACACCAGCGTATACGCCACCCATAGCCATCATACATGCAGCAATTTCATCTTCTGTTTGTACTACAGTGGCACCGATTTTATCCATTTTCTTAATCATGTATTCCATAACTTCAGAAGCTGGCGTAATTGGATAGGATGCCATAAAACGGGAGCCCGCTGCAATCGCACCCAATGCTAACGCTTCATTACCAAGCAAGAACATTTGATCTTTTGGTGTTGGTTTATCCAATGTATCTACTTCTACATCACCCAATTGGTCTTTTACCAATTGATAACCCAATTGGAAGGCTTGTAAGTTTTTATTAATAATATCTTCAGATTTTTTCGCAAAACGAGCTTTAATGGCTGTTAAGAACAACTCTGTTTCAAAACCCAATAATGCAACGGACATACCTAATGCCACGATATTGCGCATCAACAAGGACCCTTGTTGTAATGCTGTTTCAGAAATTGGTAATGCTAAGCATGTTACGCCAGTACCTGTAAAAGCTTCAAAATTAGGATTTACTTTGCTATCACAAATAATAAAGCCGCCCTCGCGCACTTCTTTACCGTGCATATCCACAGTTTCTTGGTCAAGTGCTACCAAGAAATCGATATGCTCGCCCACTGTCATAATTTGTTCTAATGCGATACGTAATGCAAATGTTGTGTGACCACCTTTGATACGAGATGCAAACAAACGTTGGCTGTACAAGGAATACCCTTCTTTGGCAAGAATAGTAGCTAAAATTTCGCCACAACTTTCAATACCTTCACCTTGCTGACCGCCCATTTTCCAGATAAAATCTTTACGTTTTTGCAAGAGATTCACCCTCCTTAGGATTGTAATATAGGACCACAGAAAGACTGTATTTATTCAGTGTTTTTGATACACATCAATCTCTCAAAGTTCACCTCTTATAATAGCATTTTTAGTATATTTCATCAATAAAAAATACAAAAACCTCGGCCAAGAGAATAAAGCCGAGGTTTTTGTATTTGAGAAAAAAGAGAGAGAACATTTGAAATAGATTCAAATGTTTTGTTGGGGCAATGGGGGGCGCCCCATCGGTAAAAGTAGGGTCTTTTACCTGGGAAGGTATAAGATAAACCCTTCCCTATTGTAAGTTAGGTAGATAAAGAGAGAGATCTTTATCTAGCAAAGGTAGTGTGAATCCTTTGCTTGAGTTATTATAGCAAATGATTGTGTAAAAGTAAACACATGAATTTATAAATTCCTAGCTTTTTTATATATTTTTTATATATAACACTATAAATTGTTAGCATCACAACCTATGAATCTATCTACTACTAGTTTTTTACCTTTCTTTCTGCTTTGCCAATAGATCTGCATGGGCCTTTTTAAATACAAATGCATTGCGCACATGAGCTCGCATTCGTTCTTCTGCTAGTTGCCCATTGCGTTCATGGATAGCTTCCATAATTTGTTGATGTTCTAAATCGCAAGAGATAGTACGGGTTTTATCTGACGTACTGATATACATGTCTCGATTGACCATTTCTCGAAAGTCTGCTAAATAATCTGCCACGCGATCATTACCAGAAAATTCTGCAATCAATGTGTGAAAGCGGCTATTAATGGCAACTCGCTCTTCTGGATCTTCCGTATGAATCCCTGCATCGCACACTTCTTGCAGTTCTACTAGTTGTTCTTCTGTACATCGTTCTGCGCAAAGTCTAGCACCTAACCCTTCCATCACTTCACGACATTGGTACATGGCTACAATCTCCTCTGGAGAGTAGCCTTTCACCGTAACACCCTTCCACGGTTTAATCACTACAAGATTATCTTTCGCCAACTTACGAAATGCTTCCCGTACTGGCGTGGCGCTCACATTTAATTGTTCTGCAATGCGCACTTCACTTAATTTCACTTTTGGCTTTAAAGACCCCGTTAAAATAGCTTGCTTTAACGACATATACACTTGCTCGCTCAACGGCAGTCGTCCAATTGAGTCAATACTATGTAAACGATACTCTTCCGTCTTATCCATCGAATACCCCTCCAGGATGTTACTATTCTATACTTATGCCTAGTCTTGGCACACGTAACATATTTCTTTCATTATACGTGAAATAGGTCCTAAAAATCAATGAAATCTAATGTCCCTGTGTTATAATAGTAATAACTAATGTATCTTTGTATATGTCTTTGTATAGAACAGGAATCAACCATGAGTCGTTGTCTAATTATCATAAACCCTGTATCAGGCGGTGGTCGGGCTCGCCGATACGTCATGGAACTACAATGGCAACTAAGTGCCCTTTTTGACCGCTTAGAAGTAAAATTCACCCGACAAGCTGGTGATGCTACCCGCTTCGCCATCGAGGCCTCCAACGAAGGTTTTGACGCCATCTTTTGTATGGGCGGTGATGGCACCATCAACGAAACTGTCAATGGTATTGTGAAAGCTGGCTGTCGTGCCAAATTTGGTTTCATTCCCCTTGGCACTGTCAACGATATGAGCCGTGCCTTAGGCATACCCCTACAACCATTAGAGGCTATTCACGGGTTAAAACATAGTACCATCCGCCATGTCGACGTAGGCCGTTGCAATGATTCCTTCTTTTGCAACAATATCGCCATTGGTGTCATTCCTGAGGTTGTTGCCTCCGTCACTCCAAAAGAAAAGCAATTACTAGGCCCCTTAGCCTACTTTGCTAAAGGTGGACAAGCCTTATTTACAACCAAAGATTATAAGTTCCGTATTACTACCGAAGAAGGAACCCAAGAATTTATGTCCCCCTTGGTCATTGCCTTACTAACCAATGTAGTCTCTAGCTTTGAACATTTCATGCCTACCGCTTCTGTGGATGACGGGTACATGCGTATTATCATCTTTAAAGAATACTTCATTATGAATCTATTTTTTATTTTGCCACTGATTCTAAGCGGTTCTATTTATAATTCAAAATATGTAACCATTCTGAAAGTCAAACAAGCCCGCATCGAAGTATGCGATACCATGGATGCCTCCACCAACATGGATGGTGATATCGGTCCTGATGCTCCCGTAGACTTAGAAGTATTGCCTAAGTTTTTACAAGTTTACGTACCTAGCAAACGTCCTAAAAAGGCCAATAGATTATTTCACAATCCATTACAAAAATAAATCTAATAAATCTTAAACAAGCAACAGAGGAGAGTTGAATCATCAACTCTCCTCTGTTTTCTGTCGTTTTACAATTCCACCGTAGTACGGATCCATTCTATAGGACTATTTCGTTTAGTTCCTATATCTATTTGTTGTGTAATTTCTCGCAATTGGGCATCTCGTACTACAATATCACGAATACCACCACCTATGGTTGTAGTTTCACGAACACGCATAGCTAGTAGCACCTCTTCCATCGTCAATCCTTGTAAATACATATGCTGAATCCAAGTATTTCCTGTATTAGCGAAAACAATGCCTACACGACTATGTCGGATTTGTAAGTTATATGCATTCCACTGTTCCGTAACACTAGATCCTACAGGATGTCCTGCTAACACCACAATCCCTTGTTGCATACGCTCCATCACAAGATTATACATCATCAAACCTATACCATCCCAATGTAAGCCATCACCACTGTATGTACCTTCCATGTGCACATCTTGTAAACTTAGTTGATTCACTTGTGTAGCGTCTACCATATGAGCTGGTGCATTACGCAAGACCGTGTTTTCTAATAGAATATCTTTACCATGATGGATAACTACTAAAGAAGATCGTGTAGTATTCCCCTTTTCATAGCTAGCTCCTCTACTCATAGCTGCCTGCACTTCCGATTTACTCAACAAACCAGTTTGATCAAGTTCCTCTTGCGTCACTATCTCCGTCTCAGGAACCCTCTCTGATTGTAAAAGTGTTTCCTTCCATCCATATCCATCAATCATACCACCACGAATCACAACCCCTTCTATAGGTCCCTGGTCATCACCTTCTAAATTTAACACTCCTAAGTACTGTGTACCTCCTGTTACCACATAATTAGGTTTCACAAAAGCAGAACTATCATTAACTGCCATTAACACAGCCCCCTGATCTAACTCTAACGTCATATAGCTGTGCAAGAATAACGCGCCTGTACGGTACACTCCTCTACTTAGATGTAAAATGCCTCCTGCCGGAGTATCATATATTGCTTTTTGCAGGGCCACCGTATTGTCTGTCACTCCATCAGCTACAGCACCATAAGCAGTTGCCTCTATACGCGGTTCTTTAGGCAATGTTTTCACTGGTACCTTGGAAGAGCTCGATAAGGTCATTCCACTTTCATCAACCGTCTTTACTTGCACTACATAAACTGTATCAGCCTCTAATCCACCTAGGCTTATCCTCGGAATGATAAACTTTCCCTTTGCACTAGGACGAATTTCTTTCACTTTTTCTTGATTCACGTAAATATCATACCCAGCCACTCGATTATCGTCCACGGGATTCCAAGCCAAGGAAATCGTCGTGCTAGTGACACCTAGCTTAGGCACTTGCAATTCAAAATCGCCCTTTTCTAGAGCATATTTCGTCACCGGCGTTGTATACTTCACATACAGATTCCAACCTAACCCCAGAAACGCCAAGATTAGGCTCAATCCTATAGCCCACCACCAATAGGTTCTATATCGTTTTTGTTTCATTATGTCCATCCTATTCTCATGTATTCGCCATGGCTCGCCTATCTAGCACATAGCTTATATGTACCATTCTACATGATTTACAAAAATGGTCAATACTCAGCCGATAGTGGTAACTCGCATAATATGAGACATAGGTACAAGCACGTCTCCTACGGTCATCGTTCGATACACAGTATCTATCTGTTCTAATCGCCCTTGCACCGTATCATAGGCTCGTCCATTGTGATACACCACACTGACTAAATTCCCTATCACTAACCCCTTACACTGTTTGTCTAATACTTCCAATTGCTCCTCTGAAAGCTCTTTACGACACTCTTTATATCGTGCTGTTTCATCCAACAACTCTTGAAATCCCTTTAATGCTGCAAAGGGCATAAATTGTTTAGCCCGCTGTAACAATGTCATTTTCGGTCGTTTATGTTGCATTATGTCCTCCCACCAAGGTGTTACGAAACTGCATGGTCCCTTCTTCTTGCAAACTGCTAGCACGGAGTATGGAGTTACCGCCGAACTTTTCCTTTATGGTCAATACAGTCCGTTCCACTTGATATGCCTTTTCTTCCTTATCTTGAGACGAGGAAAACAAATCTTCTTCCCAAGGTACGGCCTCACGGTTTACTAAATCATCAAACCCTACCGATAACTGCCGAATCGCTTGATGAGGGTGGGCAGTGTCTTTGTACAATTCCAGTACCGTCTGTGAAAGTACATCTAAAGAGCACGTATACTTCGATAATCGTCGGGATCCACCAGTACCTTTTACCGTTCGATCTGCATACCGCACACCTAAGGAGATATATTTCGTCAGTGCTTTTTCTGCAATCAGTTCCAAGACTAAAGATTCCACCATTTCCCGAAGGGGCACAAAACACTCCTCATAAGAATAGTTCCGCAGTAGAATTTGCCCCCTCGACAACGAATGTTTTGCCGGTCGGTAGGCATGAATTTCTTTCATCGTGCACGTCTCACGCCCCCAAGCATGATCAATCAATAGCTCTGCATTCACACCAAATTCTTTATACCACCTATCCTCTGGCACAGTGGTGATACCATGTAGATCTACTACACCATACTTATGTAACCGGCCTGCTATCCCCTTTCCGATTTGCCAAATATCAGTGATAGGTTGATGATGCCATAACTTTTCTTTAAACAGATCTTCATTAAGAACGCCAATACCCTGTGGCGCATGCTTTGCTAACACATCGAGAGCTACTTTCGCTAAAAATAAATTGGTTCCTAGCCCAACAGTAGCATGAATATGAGTCTGTTCTAATACCTTCTGTTTGAATAGCAACGCCAATTCACGCCATGTTTTCTTATACAATCGGCTATATGGCGTTACATCGATAAAATATTCATCAATGGAATACACATGAATATCTTCTGGTGCCACATAGTCCAGTAAGACGCCATAAATAGAGGCAGATACCTCCATATATCGTCGCATCCTAGGTTTCACTGCCATATACTCAATGGTAGAGGGAATCTCAAACAAACGGCATCGATTCTTGACCCCTAATTGCTTTAGTGCCGGAGAAATAGCCAGTGTAATAGCCCCTAGCCCACGTGATGCATCTGCTACAACTAATGGCGTAGTAAAAGGATCTACCCCTAAATCTGCACACTCTACAGAGGCATAAAAACTCTTCAAATCTAAACACATATACACTGCCATACTATCCCTCCTCTATAGGAGTATAATAGCATATTTGTTCTATATTTTCAATATATATGTTCGCTGTATTAAATCTATCATACTATAGTAGTTATATATTATTTTTAAAAGATGACTATAGAATAATAACCTCTTTTGACTTGGTTTATTATCGAGTCCCCTCTCTTTATCATCCTCAGCACTTACTAAAGCAACTTTAACATTCAATAAACCAAGCATGTAACTGGGCTCATCACTATTAAAGCCAACTCATTTTGTCCTATAACCCAAGAATAGATAAAGAAAACAGGTTGCCCCGAAGGACAACCTGTTGTAAGTTTGTGTGATATGATTGTATTTCTGATTATAAGAAACGGTTCAAGGAAGCAGTGCTTGCCAAGTGACGATCAGTCATACCCATTTCTGCTGGAGTGCAACCCAATGCAAGGCCAATTAATTGGCTCATATGGATGATAGGCATATCACCATTCATTGGAACAGTTGCTTTTGCTTCTTTTTGGAACATATCCAATTGCATTTGGCAAAGTGGACATGGTGTTACGACACAATCAGCACCTTCTTTTTGTGCATCTGCATTGATAGAACCAGTCATTTGCATGACAGAATCATGGGCAGGGTATACTGCATGGAAACCACAGCAATCTAATTTACGGGAGAAATCGATTGGAGTAGCGCCTAATGCTGTAATCAAATCTGCCAAGCTTGTTGGGATTTGCATATCTTCGAAGCCCATTTCTTCTTCTGGACGAAGGATATGGCAACCATAATATTCAGCAACGCGAAGACCAGTCAATGGGCGAGTCACTTTTGCTTTCAAATTATCTAAACCATATTCGCGGATAAGAACCCACAAGAAATGTGTTACTTCACTAGTACCTTTGTAGTTCATACCAGCTTCGCCAAGAATGTTGTTTACCTTTTGACGAGTTACTTCATGATCATCAAGCTCTTTTTTAGCTTCACGAAGCATTAACGTACAAGTGTTACAAACTGTAAGAATATCTAAGCCCTCTTTTTCAGCTAACGCAATATTACGAGCGTTAGTGGAAAGAGCCAATAATGGATCGATATCTTGAACGTGGGACGCGCCACAACAAGTCCATCCATCTAATTCTTGGATTTCAATACCTAATTTTTTCGCTACTGCAACG
Source organism: uncultured Veillonella sp. (assembly GCA_963518085.1). Taxonomy (GTDB): domain Bacteria; phylum Bacillota; class Negativicutes; order Veillonellales; family Veillonellaceae; genus F0422. The sequence goes on from CAUQIB010000003.1 coordinate 146,787, forward strand.
GTTGCTAAGTAGTCTTCTTTAGATGCGCCTTCTAATACGCAACCTGGGAAAAATCCGTATTTCATTATTTTCCAGCCTCCTCTACTGCACGACCGATTGTATGAACACCTTCAATACCATTCACTGGTTTATGCGAAACTACCAATTCGAATGGATTGATTTTGCCATGTTTCCATAAACGAAGAGCATATAGAGCTTGTTTTGCGGAATCCAATAATCCGTCTGTTTTCAAGCTCATTGTTACTTCGTTTAGGCGACCAGTTTGTAACAAGTCTTGTTTGAACGCGATAGCATGACGAGTACCTTTGTTGGACAAGCCAGCTTGTGTTGCTACACGGCGAAGGTTGGAAATATCTTTTTCTGGTTTCAAATGTTTAGGACAACGAGTGATACAGTTCATGCAATGTACACATTTCCACAAGCCATGATTGAAAGCTGGTGTAGTATGCGCCATTGGGGACACATCACGGGAATCCATTACAAAGCGGTTAGCTTTTGTATATACATATGGATCTAAGAAGTCTTCACGGTTAGCAGACAATTTGTTACATTCAGAAGCACAGCATCCGCAAAGGATACATTCTGTATTCATAACGAATTTTTTGAAGTCTGCAGCTGTTTGACGAGTACCAGTTTTAGTAGTGAATTCTGGTTTTACGAAGATCCAAGGAGCTACTTCTTTCAAGCGACTAACTTTTGCTTCCCAGTCAACTACTAAGTCACGGATTACATCAAAGTTACCGATTGGTGCTACTGTGATTTCATCAGAACCGAAACGTTCTGTAATTTCGTCGATTTTAGCTTCACAACCAAGCATTGCTTGACCGTTAACTTTTACGGAGCAAGCGCCACATACCGCGGAACGGCAAGCTGCTACAAAAGTTAATGTTGGATCTAATGTATCTTTAATTTTTTGTAAGCCCCAAAGGATAGTACGGTCTGCTTCATAATCGAAAGTATAAGACTGTACATACGCGCGGCCTTCGTTAAAGCGGTGGATATGATAAGTAATTTGTCTCATCTTAGTACTTCCTTTCTTGTGGTTCGTATTTAGTGAACACTACATCGCGTTCGGACATTACGTATTCGCCATTTTCGCCAAGTTTCCAAATAGCGTGTTTTAAGTATTGGGAATCATCACGTTTAGGGAATTCTTCACGAACGTGAGCACCACGAGATTCTTTACGATGTAAAGCGCCTAAAGCGATAGCTTTCGCAACTGTCAACATAGATTTAATTTCTACGTAGTTAACGAATGCCATGTTGTAAGTACGGTTAGAGTCACCTACATAGCAAGTTTCGTATTCTTTAGTTAAACGGTCGATTACTTCAAGGGCTTCATTGATACCTGTTTCATTACGGAAGATACCTACTTTATTCCACATAGCCACAGCCAATTCATCACGAATTTCAGCTACTGGACGACCAGATGTACGAGATGTAACTTCAACGAATTTAGCTTCCCATTCATCAGCTTTTGCTTGTAATTCAGCATCGCAATCTGCAAATGTATTAGCTTGCGCATAATCAGCAGCGCCTGCACCAGATACTTTACCGAATACAACGCCGTCTGCCAAGGAGTTACCACCTAAACGGTTAGCACCATGGATAGAGATACAAGAAGCTTCACCAGATGCGAAGATACCAGGGATTTCTGTTGCACAAGTTTTGTAGTCAACTACATCGATACCGCCCATGATGTAATGGCAAGTAGGACGAATTGGCACTGGATCAGTTAATGGATCGCAATGTTCAAAGCAAAGAGCCAAGTCACGGATACCATGAAGTTTTTCGATGATAACTTCTGGTCCTAAGTGACGAAGGTCTGCTACTACATACGCATCCAAACCAGTTCCGTTGAAACCACGACCTGCTGCGATTTCATCTTCGATTGCTTTTGCAACAACGTCACGAGACGCTAATTCCATTTTGTTAGGAGCGTATTTTTTCATGAAACGTTCGCCCTCAACGTTTAACAAGTATCCGCCTTCACCACGAACAGCTTCGGACATCAAGATACCAGTTTTACCAAGACCAGTTGGATGGAATTGGATCATTTCCATATCTTTCAAACCTACACCAGCACGGAAAGCTACTGCCATACCGTCACCAGTGGAAAGGAATGGGTTAGTTGTACGAGTCCAGAATACACGGCCAGCACCACCAGTGGATAATACGATGGATTTAGCTTTGATAATTTCTACCTTACCTTTTTTCATATTCCAGATAATAGCACCACCAGCTTTACCGTCTTTTACAACGATATCTAATAGGTACCATTCTTGTAAGAAATGTACGCCTTCTTTAAGACATTGTTCATATGTTGTATGAAGAATCACGTGACCAGTTTTGTCAGCACTGTAACATGTACGTGGATAGGATTGTCCGCCAAAGTTACGTTGTGCGATTTTACCTTCGTCTGTACGAGAGAAAGGAGTTCCCATGAAATCCATTTCTAATACGCCTTCTGGGCAACGTTGACAGAAGAATTCGATCGCATCTTGGTCACCAAGATAGTCAGAACCTTTTACAGTATCAAATGTGTGAACTTCTGTGGAGTCTTCTTTTGCTACGTTATTTAACGCCGCATTAACACCACCTTGTGCCATTGCTGTGGCAGAACGTGTTGGGAAAATTTTTGTGATCAATGCTACACGCAAACCATCACGTCGTGCAGCTTCTAAAGCAGCTCGTTGGCCTGCTCCACCACTACCTACTACGAGAACATCATATTGTTCCATACGTACCTCCTCAAAAACACTTGTCTTATTTTGAACTATACCTCTTACATACTGTTCGTAAATAAGGAACTATGTTTAACTGCATATATGACTGACATATGCATCAATCTATAGCCTTATTATATACGCTATTCCAAAGTGTTACAATTGTCACACCCCTCTCTTAAAAACCCCTTTTTTACAAGGGATTAAGCGGTTTTGATAACGTTTTTCACAGGCTTTGGTCCAATAAATATCGATGCATTGTTTTCAAGATGATGCTCATTCAATTTATACTTATACAGTGTACTTTTATCTTTTCCTCTAACTCTCTTGTTATTACACAATTTTTTAGGTTATATAATTTTTTGTCATTATTAAATTATATCTCACAAACACATTAATAAAATACCTCTAAAATATTCATTTACTGTTACATGATATTTTTTCTCATTAATTATTTTTATATTTTATTATACTTTTTTAGCATTTATATTATGATTTAAAATTATAATACAAGATATTGATTTTTATCACACTCTAACTACAAGTCACATCTATTTTTTTCTATATTCGTTTTTCTGAAAGTAACCATTAGAAAGTATCTAAAAGAAAAACCAACAGAATTTTCATCATCACTCTTTTGTAAAGTATCTTTTCCTCATTATGGTATGCATTTTTGACATTACTAGACCATTGTGAAAAAATGACTGGTATAGTATAATTTTAGAAGATGTTGTGCCGTCATACTTCATCTCTATACAATATATTGATATTGAATCCGTGTGAAAACATATCTATGCACTCTCATTTACAAGTTGTAAGTGGGAGTCCTTTTATGGTCAAGGCCTAATGTGTATGTTGGACAGATATGCTTTCACATATATTCAATATATGTGCATACTCTTTACAATGGATACAAAAACTACATCGTCAGAAAAGGAGACACTCATGAGCATTATGATCAAGAAACGTGATGGCCATTATGAGCCATTATCGGTAGAAAAAACGAAGAAAATGGTTGCCTTTGCTTGTTTAGGCCTAGATTCTTGTGATCCTATCGAACTAGAAATGGATTGTAAATTACAATTCGTAGATGGTATGACTACGAAACAAATTCAACAAACTCTTGTGCAAACTGCCATCGAGAAAGTCATCCAAAAGGTAGACGATGGTTTTGGTAACATGGTAAACCGCATGAACCAAGATTGGCAGTTCGTAGCGGCTCGTCTATACTTATTCGACTTGTACAAAGAGGCTGCTATCAACCGCAAATACAAAGCCTTCGGCTATGGTAACTTCACTAATTTGGTGAAAACATTGGTGGATGCTGGTCGCTATGCAGACTTCTTCTTAACACAATATACAGAAGCTGAATTAGAAGAGTTGGGCGACTATATCAAGCCAAAACGTGATTACTTATTTAACTATGAAGGTATTAAATTATTAGCAGACCGTTATTTAGTGAAAGGGTTCAACAAAGAAATTTACGAGCTTCCTCAAGAGCGTTTCATGGCTATCGCTATGCACCTAGCTGTCATTGAAGGTGACAAAAAGGTCTACTACGCGAAAAAATTCTATGACTTAATGAGTGAGTTAAAAATGACCACTGCTACTCCAACATTGGCGAATGCAGGTACTCCATTCCATCAACTAAGCTCTTGCTTTATCTCTGGTGTAGAAGATAATCTATGGTCCATTTATGATGTGAATGCGAAGTTCTCCCGTGTATCTAAACATGGTGGCGCTCTCGGCATTTATCTTGGTAAAGTACGTGCCTTGAACTCCGACATTCGTGGCTATAAAAATTCTTCTGGCGGTGTCATCCCTTGGATTCGTTTATACAACGATACGGCCGTTGCAGTAGACCAATTGGGGAAACGTAAAGGTGGCGCTACAGTTACACTCGACGTATGGCATAAAGACTTCTACGAATTCGTTGAGCTTCGTACGAACAATGGTGACGATCGTCGTAAAGCACACGACATCTTCCCAGCTCTATCTGTGCCAGATATTTTCATGGAACGTGTTATCAACCGTGAGCACTTCACATTATTCGACCCACACGAAGTATCTCGTGTGATGGGCTTTCAGTTAGAAGATTATTACGATGATGATACGGATAAAGCTTTCACAGAAAAATATCTAGCTTGTGAAGCGAGTCCAGATTTACACGGCATCGAAGTAAGCGCCTTGGATATGATGAAAAAAATCATGCGTTCTGCCGTAGAAACAGGTACGCCGTTCATCTTCTTCCGAGATACAACAAACCGTGCGAACCCTAATAAACATGCAGGTATGATTTATGCGTCCAACTTGTGCCATGAAATCGCGCAAAACGTTGGGTTCACTGAGTTAGATGAAGAAATTATCCAAGACGATGGTTCCATCGTGACTCGCACAAAAGCGGGAGACATGGTAACTTGTAATTTGAACTCCATCAACCTGGGTCAAACCTCTGATGAAGAATTAGAAGAAAACATTGCTTTACAAGTTCGTATGTTGGATAACGTTATCACCATCAACCAATTCCCTGTGCCTGAAACTCGTGTAACCAGCGAAAAATATCGCGCTATCGGTCTTGGCACTAGCGGTTACCACCACTATTTGGTGAAACATAAAGTGCAATGGGAAAGCGATGCGCACTTGGAAATTGCCGATACATTGTTTGAAAATATTGCCTATGCTGCCATCAAAGCATCTATGGAGTTGGCAAAAGAAAAAGGTGCCTACCCTGCTTTCAAAGGGTCCCAATGGGAAACTGGAGAATATTTTGAACGCCGTGGGTATACATCTGAAAGATGGCAACAGCTGAAAGCGGATGTGGCAAAATACGGTATCCGTAACGGTTACTTAATGGCTATTGCACCGACAGGCAGCACATCCAATATTGCTAATACCACAGCTGGCATTGACCCAATCTTCAAAAAATTCTTCATCGAAGAGAAAAAAGGTAGCTTCACTCCGAAAACAGCGCCTGATTTGAGCAATGAAACGATGTGGTTCTACAAAGAAGCACATACTATTGATCAACAATGGTCTATTAAAGCGTGTGGTATCCGCCAACGCCATATCGACCAAGCACAGTCTTTCAACTTGTATATTACACCACAAATGAAAGCGAAGGAAATTCTAGATTTATATGTGGAAGCCTATAAACAAGGTATTAAAACAATTTATTATATCCGCAACCAATCCTTAGAAATGGATGAATGCACTAGTTGTTCCTCCTAATCTTTAGCGGGGTTATATGTAATCAATAAAAGAGCACGGCATGCTCCTCACAAACGGTATTTCATAATGTTTGTTCGGAGCACACCATGCTCTTTTTGTATGTTCTGAGTAATACAACTCCCCTGCCAAAGATGTAGGCTGAACGACGTCGTTACTTCGGGGCGGGGTTAGTGTAAAATGTTTGTGGGAAAAATAAAATAGAAAAAGAAGGTCATCCTTT
>CAUQIB010000004.1:0-150091 GCA_963518085.1 uncultured Veillonella sp.
CATAGGGGCAACTAATAAATGTTTTACTGTTTCATATTTTTCAATCCATTCTTTTATTGTATTCATACATACTCCATAAGGTTTCCCATGACATTGTAAAATAGTTTGTATTTCATCTTCTTTTAGTCTTTAGTAATCTTTAATGATATAGAGTTCAAATTCAGCTGAGATCCAAGACGCGAATTTAAAAGCAATAATATACCGTTATTGTATCATACAATTATTGATTTATATACTAACACATCAGTACATATCCCAACTCAAAAAATCGGCATAGTCAATAGTTGTGACTATGCCGGTACATAAAATGGTAGCTCCCTTATTAAATTTTGCTCAAGCACTACAACAACCCCTGTATCCGTATGTAAGGAAACTCCCCTACTTCTACATCGGTTTTGACAGCAAATACTGTTTCTAGTAAGTCTTCTGTCATCACCTCTTTAGGAGATCCATCGGCTAAGATATTTCCTTTGTACAAGACTCCAATGCGATGGGAATACTGCGCAGCCTGATTCAATTCATGCAACACCATTACTACTGTTAACCCTTCATGGCGATTTAAATCCTGTAATAATTCCATAATCTCCAATTGGTGGTTTATATCTAAATATGTAGTAGGTTCATCTAAAATCAATACTTTCGGCTCTTGTGCTAGCGCCATAGCAATCCATACACGTTGTCGTTCACCGCCGGACAAAGAAGATACTAACTGATTGCGCAAATGACTAACTTGTGTGGCCTCTAAGGCAGCATCTACCACTTCTTTATCATGGGTTCCTTGTTGCTTCCACCACGATTGATAGGGAAAACGTCCACAGTTGACTAGTTCTTCGACCAACATATCTTTGGGGATAGATGGTACTTGTGGTAAGAATGCCATATAGCGGGCTAATTCTTTATTAGAATAGTCTTTTGCCTCTTTCCCTGCAATCTGGATTGTTCCTGTACTTTTAATAGCGCTGGTAATGGCGTGTAATAAAGTACTTTTACCACAACCATTAGGACCGATTAAGGTGGCAATTTCCCCTTCGTACACAGTCCAATCAATACCTTTTAAGACTTCTTTTTCACCAAAGGAGACACAACAATCTTTCACAGAAATTACTGGTTTCATTAGTCATCCCTCCTCAATAAATACAAGAAGAATGGAGCCCCAAAGAAAGCCATAATAATGCCAACTGGAATCTCGATAGGGCTAAACAATGTACGCCCCACAGTATCGCTGATGACTAGTACAAAAGCCCCTAAGAAGGCAGACCCTGGTAAGAGGAATCGATAATCTGTGCCCAACATCATGCGTGCAATATGAGGAATGATAAGCCCCACAAAGCCAATCAAGCCCGCTACTGATACGGCACTCGCTGCTAGCAACGCTGCCACAGCGGTCATCATAAACCGTGTTTTTTCAACAGCTAGACCTAAGCTACGAGCTGTTTCATCACCTAAGCTGAGTATGGTCAATCGCTTTGCCCCTAGGAAGGCAAATACCAAACCACCTATGGTATAAGGAATTAACACATACACTTGTGGCCAACTACGAGCGGCAAGACCACCCACCATCCATAATAAAGCCCCTTGCACTCGATCACCATAGAATACGAGAAGAGCGGATATCATGGAGCCTAAGAATGCAGCCACCGCTACCCCTGCCAAGATAATACGGCTAGGACGTATACCCTGTTTCCAAGCTAAGGCATACACCAGAATAGCCGCTGTCAAAGCGCCAATAAAAGCGATAAATGGCACCGCATATTCTAGATAGGGGAATAAAATCAATACTATAACACCAGCTAATCCTGCCCCCGAGGAAACCCCTACGATTTGCGGATCTGCTAATGGATTTTTCATAACTGCTTGTAAGATAGCACCTGCTACCGCCAGATTGGACCCTACTAGGGCCGCTACTATATTCCTCGGAAAGCGAATGTTCCATATGACTAGTGAGTTTGTATCAGATAATGTAGGAGACCACAATGTGTGCCAAATTTGAGCCAATGTAGTCTGGGCGGACCCAAATACTAATGACAAGATTAGGGCAGCAATCGCTGCTGCCCCAAACACTAGAACGAGAAACATACGCCATGCATTGCGTGTTTGACTCGTTTTATTCATTATTTCTTTTCTTTTCCTTCTACAAATAACATGTCGTTACGTTTTACATCTGTGTAGAACAATGCATTAACAACGGATGCAGCAATGGAGCTACCACCTTTGTTACCTTGAATCGTAATATATGGAACTGGAGATACTTCTGCTAAATAATCTTTAGATTCCGCAGCACCTACGAAGCCTACTGGAATACCGATGATCAAAGCAGGACGAATGCCCTCTTCTAAAGCTAGGCGCAATACTTCGTACAAAGCAGTTGGTGCATTACCGATTGCCACAATTTGGCCTTCTAATTGTTTACCGAATGTACGCATAGCCGCAATAGAGCGTGTTACGCCTAACTCTTTTGCCATTTCTGCTACTTTTTCATCACGAATTAAGCAATGCGCTTCACTGTTATGAAGTTTCAATGCTGGTTTAGAAATGCCAGTGCGAACCATTTCTACGTCAGTGTATACATGAGCGCCATTGTTCACAGCTGCAATACCAGCCGCTACAGCACCTTCACTAGTACGGAATAATTTCGCATATTCTACGTCACCAGACGCATGGATGGTACGAGATACCACACGAATTTCGTCGTCAGTAAATCCCATATCTTTCACATAAGGATAGATAATTTCCATACTTTTATCTTCAATTGCTTTAGGGTTTTTAATGTAATCCATCGTAATCCTCCCATAGAGTTTTAAATTCTTCTACTGTTGAAATTGTCACAGCCCCTTTCGCCGGAGTTGGGCGATCGATGACGATGACATGTACATCTAAATCGATAGCAGCTTGTAGCTTTGTATCCGAACCTCCTACAAGGCCAGAGTTCTTCATCACAACTACCTCTGCTTTAGTATCTTGGAACATCACCTTATTCATATCATAAGAAAATGGTCCTTGCATAGCAATGGTATGCTTAGGCGAAACGCCTAAGTCTTCCATCATTTGTAGGACTTCCGCCGTCGGTAATACACGGGTCCATACTTCTTTATCTTGTAAAGCTTCAGATTTGGCAAAGATATGCATAGTCTTGCTACCTGTTGTAAGATACACCACTTTACCTAGCTTACCTGCTAAGGTAGCCGCCTCTTCTTCATTGCTTACATGGTGTAATTTGTCATATGCTGGTAATGGCACTTCTTTACGTTCAAAGCGAATGAAAGGAATCTCCATATCTGCTGCAGCCTCGCGAGCTGTGGCGGTCACAATCGCTGCATAAGGATGACTGGCATCGACGAGCATGGTAATATCTTTATTTTTTATGAGAGCTTTCATCTCGTCTAGATTTAATCGCCCTTCGTGCACTTCAATGCCTGGATGGGATGCTAATTGTGCCCCATACTGACTCACTACGGACACCAACACTGGTAATCCTGTATGTTCTTGTACCGCTACTGCCAAGTTACGGCCGTCTAATGTGCCTGCTATAACCCAGATCACAGTTTATATCCTCGTGGTGTAATGATTTGACCATTTGCCACATATGTTTGGCTGTTACCAATGATAACTAATGTTTGCATATCGATTTCTTCTTTGTGGAAATGTTCTAAATCAGAAATGATAATATGTTGACCAGCACGGCCTGCTTTTTGTACGATACCCACTGGTGTTTTAGGGTCACGATGTTGCAATACCAATTCACGTACTTCATCTAAGTGGGTGATACGTTTTTTACTGCGTGGGTTATATAAAGCGATAACCATATCACCTTCTGCACATAGAGCCGCACGTTTTTTGATTAAATCCCATGGTGTCATTAAATCACTTAAACTGATAACAGCGAAGTCATGCATCAATGGTGCGCCCAACACAGCGGCTGCCATGTTCACAGCACTCAAACCTGGTACGATATGTACAGAAGGGCGTTTTTCTTCTACCACTTTGTTAGCCAATTCAATCACGAGACCAGCCATACCATATACACCAGGATCACCACTGGATACAACCACCACTTTATGACCTTCTACAGCCAAGTCCACCGCTTGTTGGCAACGATCCACTTCTTGCATCATGCCTGTTCCTACAGTCACTTTGTCTGCTACAAGATCTTTAATCAAATCTAAATAGGTAATGTAACCTACTACACGGTCAGCTTGTAGAATCGCTTCGCGTGCTTCTGGTGTCATGAATTCTGGGTTACCAGGTCCAATTCCGATGACTTGTAATGAACCCGTGCAATGGCTACGGTTGTTCTCGGAAATATTGTTTTGTGCTGCAGTAGCTCCTGCCCCTGCGCTAGTAATAGTGCTGTCGTTTCGCATACGTTTCCTACTCCTATGGTTTGTTTAACAAAATTTGATTCAATAATCTGTGCCTCTTCAATACAAGGGGCCATTTCTTCTTGTGTATAAAATTGGATGGGCCATTTGAGCTCTTCCATGGCTTCCAATAAACCTACTTCATCCGCTTTCACGATGACTGAGGCGGCACCCTTAACACTTAATGGGGACCGTTTTAGATTTTGTAATGATTCTGATACCGCTGAAAGTATCAATTCTTTCGGTGTATCACGGCGACATCCGATGCCTACCGTCATAGTCGGTGGTCGCAACACTAGTGTGACACCTATGCAATCAATGGTTCTATCCGTAATGACAACCTTTGGTTCCTCTCCCCACGGGAATGGTTCTTCTGGATGAAAGAGGGCATAGTCCACTTGATGTGCTTGTACAGCTTGTTCAAAGTCCTCTGCCAAGGTACTATCTAGATAGTATTTGACAGTGTCTCCATTGACAATGGCTGCATTCACCTTGATAAGCATGGAAAAGTCTTCCACCTTGGCGCCGATTTTTCGAGCCAATACATCTGGTGCAGGTAATTGATTCACATCAGTAGCTGTAGTAATCACCGGCGTAGCGCCCGTAATCATTGCCACTTCACTAGCCCATTCATTGGCACCGCCTAAGTGACCAGATAAAAGGCTAATCACAAAGTGACCACCTTCATCCATCACTAATATGGCTGGATCTTCCGATTTATGCTTGATAAAAGGAGCAATCATACGCACTACAATGCCTGTAGCCATAATGAATAAGATGCGATCATAGTCTTTCCACAACTGTTCTATATGTGGTTTCAAGGAAGAAAAGGAAATCGCTGTGTCTCCACTTTCACGGTCTTCTTTTTCATAGCAATCTACCACATGATCTTGCGTGTAAGCACTGCGTACTTGTTGTCCAAGGGTCGCGCCCCGTTTTGTAACAGATACAATGGCAATCTTCATTACTTCGCATCTCGATACATATGAGCAAAACCTTTGTCATAGAGTTTAGATAATTCGTAATCTGTATCTAATACACGGCTTACCACAATCATAGCTTGGCGGATAACGCCTTCTTCTGCCACTACATCAGCAATCGTTTCTAGTGTGCCACGAATGATGCATTGGTCAGGCCAAGATGCTTTTACAACGATAGCCACCGGTGTCGTTTTATCGTATCCACCTTCGATTAATTCCGCTGCCACTTTATCAATCATTTGCACAGACAAGAAAATACACATAGTAGCACCATGGCTAGCTAGCATAGATAATTTTTCTTTTTCTGGCATTGGCGTTCTGCCTTCCATGCGAGTGATGATGACAGTTTGCGTTACATTTGGTAGTGTATATTCTTGTTGTAATGCAGCTGCTGTTGCTAAGAAAGAGCTTACCCCAGGTGTTACATCATAGGTAATCCCCATTTCTTTTAAGGCATCCATTTGTTCCTGGATGGCTCCATAAATAGCTGGGTCACCTGTGTGCAAACGAACTACCGTTTTACCTTCTGCTACACGAGCTTTTGTCACTGCTAATACATCATCTAAGCTCATAGAAGCAGAGTTGTGAATTTCACAGTCTTCTTTACAAGCTTCTAAAATCACAGGATTCACCAAGGAACCAGCGTAGATGACTACATCTGCTTCTTGTACCAATCGATATCCCTTGCGGGTAATTAATTCTGGATCTCCAGGGCCTGCGCCCACGATATGTACTTGTGCCATATTATGCCTCCTGTTTCACTGCAGTTACGATAAAAATAGGGCTTAATGGATTTAACAAATGGTACGGGCCAGCCTTTCTGAAACGGCTCACTTGCATTTGAAATCCTTCATACGTATATGGTCTACCTTTTAATTCTTTCAAAATCGTGTACCCTGTTTCCATAGTAACAGCTGTTACCACAAGACGACCACCTACTTTTAACAATCGTGTGGCTTCGTCCATAATGGTACCCATACCACCAGCACTACCGCCGATAATAACAGCGTCTAATTCTGGCAAATCTTCCATACCTTCTGGTGCTTTTGCCTCAATAATCGTTAAATTTTTCACGCCAAATTTTTCTTGATTTTGGCGTATTAGATCCGTCGCTTTTTCAAAGCGCTCTATAGCATACACATGTCCTTTTGGAGCTCCCAAAGCAGCTTCGATAGAAATAGAACCTGTACCAGCTCCTACATCAAGGACAACGCTATCTTCTTCAATGCGAGCTTCATTCATGACAACCATGCGAATTTCTTTTTTCGTCATGGGCACATCGCCGCGAATAAATTCCTCGTCTTCAATTCCAAAAAAATGTCTCATCCTAATACCACCATTACGGAGTGCCCAAAGCCCTCCAATGTCTGTAATTCTTCTAATGTACCGCGTTCAATACGCTCATCTTCATAACTCAATCTTTCACAAGCAGCCGCTTTTGTGTCCTTCGGCCAACCATGTTCCTCGATTAAATATCTTGCAATATACGAAGGATTTTGTTCAGGATCTGTTAAAAAACCTAACTTACGCCCTTCCGCATAATACAAATCTTTTTCCTCCGGTCGACGACCGTGAAAGCTCATTAAGTCTGCATTGTGCCACACTTCTCCAAGTTTAGCAAAAGCAAATGTCATAGAACTGATTCCCGGCGTCACATCGATAGGATTGCTAGGAAATTTAGTTTTTAAATAAGGCAATAAAGAATAATATCCTGTATCACCGCTGACTAAGACTACAATATCGTTGGATTGTAGTTGCTGTTCCATCCATTCAGCCATAGGTGTTAATTTCGCTATGGGAAAGGTTATTTGACTAGGCAAAGCAAAATCTTCTAATGCCCGTTCACTTCCTACCAGAACCTTAGCTTTCTGAATGAGATGTAATCCTCTAGGTACTACATACTCTGGATTCCCAGGGCCAATACCTACGACATACAAGGTATGTGCCATGATTCTTCTTCTCCTATTTGTTTTGCTACCTCATCGACGGCCAATATAGTACCATCTAAGGTAGATATGATAATACCAACATTTGCCTCTTGGGCAATATAACGCATGGAACGCATAGACGCTCGATCCGCTACACGCTGATAAATACCCTCCAAGTGTTCTCGTTCTATAATTGGCATAGCCGCCTCTGTGGTTCGACATTCCATCAGTTCTTCACACACCTGTTGGGATGCTCCTTCTAAGGCTGCATAGGCAACGATCGTTTCCATACGCCCATCACTCATGCGATTATGGGTGTGAAAGCTACCGCTAGCGAGCTTAATAATTTTACCAATATGACCAATGATGAGAATATTTTTAAAGCCAATTTTGACACATTGTTCTAGCATAAAGCCGATAAAATTACTAGTTTCCGCCATTTGATTGATAGAAATACCTAGTTGTTCCTTAGCAATTTCTTGACCAATGCGTCCCGGTACAAGGATAGCGGTTGTATAACCTGCTTCTTTCATGACACGCAATTGCGGTACTAAGGAGTTTTTGAATCCTTCTTCACTCATAGGTTTTACAATACCTGTAGTGCCAATGATAGAAATACCACCTTCGATACCAAGGGTTCCATTCAAAGTTTTTCTAGCTAAGGTTTCCCCTGCTGGAACAGAGACTTTCACATGAATTCCCACACCTTTTGGCGCCAAATCTTCAAATACATAGGAAATCATCGTCCTCGGTCCAGGATTGATAGCAGGTTCTCCTACGGATAATGCCAATCCTGGTTTCGTCACTGTACCAACACCAAATCCAGCTTCATAAGTAATGGTACCTGATTGATTGAGTGTCACCGTAGTCACAATATCTGTACCATGTGTGACATCTGGATCATCGCCACCGTCTTTTACAACGGTCACCATCGCTTCCGTTGGAGATAGCACTTCTACCTTAGCAATGGGCACATCAATATAGGCACCTTGTGGATTTCGTAAACTTACTTGATCCACTATTTCCTCTTCAATTAGGGCTAAGAGTCCAGCTTTCACCCCTGCTGTTGCACAGGAACCAGTGGTGTACCCACCCCGCATATCTTCTACGTTCATAGTCCCCCACATGATAAAATAGGAGCATCTATTGGGTGATGCTCCTCTATTTGATTAAGAACGGAAGTTCACAAATTGTAATTCCACAGGTAAATCTTGTTCACGAAGCATGGTAATCACTGCTTGCAATTGATCTTTATCTTTTCCTGCTACACGTACTTGGTCTTCCATAATTTGAGCCGTCACTTTTAATTTCATATTTTTAATTAATTTGACAACATCCTTAGCCACCTCTTTAGAGATACCATTTTTGATCGTCACAACTTGGCGCACAGTGCCGCCAGATGCTGGTTCAATTTTACCATACTCTAAATTTTTAATAGCTACATTACGTTTAACCATTTTTCCTTTTAGTACATCGATGATAGCCCCTAATTTATATTCATCATCACAATGAATTTTAATCGTGTCACCATCGTGTTCTATATCTGCTTTGCTATTACGAAAATCGTATCGTGTGCCGATTTCTTTCTTTGCTTGATTTACTGCATTATCTACTTCTTGCATATCCACTTCGGATACTACGTCAAATGAACAATCTTTAGCCATATAAACCTCCATATATATTTACATGAACATTTCAATTATACCCTACTTCCCTTATATTTTCTACCTTTATGGTGACTTTTGTTATAGCTTTTAGGAATGCAGCATACGTTAAAAAAATACCTAATGAATACAGTTCAAATTTCTCTATTCATTAGGTATCTATTGTTATTATATCAAATTATTTCACGCCATCTTTCGTGCGTTCAAAACCTACTTGTTCTGCTGCGATTTCATACAAAGCAATGGATACAGGGTTTTCTGTTCCTACTTCGCCTACCAAGGATGGATCTCCATCAGTGAGTTCACGAGCACGCTTAGCAGCTAATGTAACCAATGTGTACTTGCTATCCACTTGTTTTTCCAAATCTTTTAAATGCGGTTCTACCATCATAATGAAAGTCTCCTTTATCTACTTACTATATTATTGTTGTTCTTGTTCATTACTATATCGTTTGTAAATGTATTGAATCTTTTCTTTGTTGCGGCTGATTTTACAAGTTTCAGCGCGCAAGATAGATGCGGTTCTTTCAATGGCATCCTCTAAATCATCATTGACGACAATATAATCGTAACGATGTGCCAAAGCCAGTTCAGAACAAGCCAAAGATAAACGTTTATGAATGACTTCTTTATCATCTGTACCACGACCATGCAGACGAGATGTCAGCACATCTAATGACGGCGGTACAACGTAGATAAAGACAGCATCGCTATAGGATTCTTTTACCTTCATAGCACCTTGAATATCAATCTCTAAAATCACGCTTTTGCCTTCTTCTAATAGGTTCATAACGTGCTCTTTTGGTGTACCATAATAATTATCATACACTTTTGCATATTCTAAGAATGCATCTTCTTTGATTAATTTTTCAAATGTATCTACATCTCGGAAGAAATAGCTAATGCCCTCTTTTTCCCCCACCCGTGGTTGACGAGTGGTCATAGATACAGAATAGACCAAATTCGGCATTTGCTTGCGGAGTTCTGCACAAATCGTGCCTTTTCCTGCCCCTGATGGTCCTGAAATGACGATTAATATTCCTTTATCAGACATGATAACTCCAGTACTACTTACACATTATTCTATATTCTGAATTTGCTCTCTTACTTTTTCTAACTCTACTTTCAATTGTACAACTGTATCTACAATTGTAATTTCATTCCCCTTAGATCCCATCGTATTGACCTCACGATTCATTTCTTGTAACAAGAAATCTAACTTGCGTCCAATAGGTCCTTCTTCCTCAAGGATTTCTTTTAATTGTACCACATGTGAGGCAAATCGAGCAATCTCTTCTGATATATCTACCTTATCTGAAAGTATCGCCACTTCTTGCATAAATCGTTCTTCCTGAAAGTCTATGCCCACTTTATCTAGCATCGTTTGGATCCGTTGTAATAATCGCTCTTCATGGTGTGCTAACGCTACGTCTCTTCGACTTTCCATGTAAGCAAATAATGTTTCAATCCCTTGTAGGCGTTTCGTAATATCTTCTTTCATGGCAATGCCTTCTTTAGCACGCATAGCAAGAACACCGTCTATAGCTAATTTAGTAGCTTCTTCTAAGACACAACCTATCGCCTCTTCGTCAGTAGGTGGTTCTTCTACAGTGATCCAGTCCGAAGAAATGGACATGATGGCAGATAAAGGGACCTCTTTCACATCTGTATAGAATCCTTCATCTACTAAAAACTGTTTAATTTGTCCACATAAAGCACGATTCATACGTAAGTCTTTTTCTTGCTCACCCGATTCTTTATAGAGAATAGCCACCTCTACCTTACCTCGTTGGAAAGCATTTTGAATCAATCGTCTCACTTTATCTTCGAATACATTAAATTGTTTAGGGCTTTTAATAGTAATGTCACAATATCGTGTGTTTACCGTTTTTATTTCTACTTGGAAACTTCCTGTTTCTGTAGTCACTATGCCGCGACCAAAGCCTGTCATACTGTTCATGGATTTACCTCGCGTTTCCGTTCTATCTCTTGTATTTCAGTATAGCACGAGGAGTGTAAAAAAGATATAACAAAACGCTCATGTAATGAATACACGAGCGATTTGTTACATTATTTTACTTTTTAAATACGAACCTCTTCTACTGTTGTAGTAGGAACTTCCAATTTTTTTACAGCGGGTTCTATAGAGTCATTAAATGGAACATCTAATATATTAGTTGTTTCATCTAAGATAAATGGAGAATCTTCCTTTATATATTCTTCTATTTTATTTTCATATCCTTTAGCAATGAAAACTTTCTTAGTTCCAGTTTTATTAAATTGTCTACCTGAAGGTGTAGACTGTATATCACCATTTACAAAAGTACCTTCTAGTGGAGTATCATATCCAGACTCTGGCCACCCTTGCTTACCACCAGACCATAGATGAGAGTATGCAATATCAATAGAAACAGGTTGTTTTACATACCAAGTTCCATCTGTATCTTTGTAGATAGTGAAATCCTCTGCACTCACATCATATTGAATATTGCCATCTTTATAACTGCCTACGCCTTCCCTTGCAAAATTACTAGTGTAACCAGTGTCATTTTCACCCACATAAGGTGTATCCCCTACTGTATAAAACTCAGGAGTTCCATTTAATTTAAACTGCGGTCTTGCCTGTAAATTACTATCATTGTTCATAGTATGATAGGTTTGAGAAGTATCTCCATCTTTAATTACAATCTTCCCTTTGGCTTTAATTTCTGTATGACCCACACGGACTTTATCAATAGTTGCTTCTGTTTTACCTGTTATCGCATTACCCAAAGTTTGTAAATCAATACTATTCTTCAAGGTAAATTTCTTTGTTAATTGTTGATTAATAGGAAAATCAACCCACCCATTATTAGTTGTCACACCATCTACATGTAAACCTATGCTAACAATATTACCAGTAATTTCAGTAATGCTATTTTCAATCGTCGCAGCATAGCTAGAAACACTGATTCCCATTACGGCAACAGCTAGTGCTGAAGCTAAATATTTCTTATTCATTATATTCTCCCTTAATCAACACGAATGCTATAATCTATAGTTTTAGTTTTAGAGGCTTGTTTACCATATGTTTCTACAACTATATTGTTATTACGGCGAACTTTTGATAGCAATTTACCTTCCACTGTAGTCTTAGTATCAAAGCTATGTTTACCACCCCATAATGCTACTGGTGCATTGCCTAAGCGATACATAATTTTACCATATGGTGTACCAGACATTCCATTTACTTTGTTGTATCCAAGGTCAAGGGAGATTTGTGGTGTTAATTGTAAATCGGCACCAAGGAAAAATCCTTTTGCATCTTCGCTATGTTTCATATCCCAACGATAAGTATTTGCATATACCTTAGCCCACTCTGCATTCTTAAAAGTATGTGCATATTCAACATCATATCCATCAGCTACTCGTTGGAAAATGTGGTTAGTCGTATCAACTTCTTTTTCTCCTGATACACCACTGTATGCATTTAGATGTAATTCATGTTGACCATGAAAGTACTCCAATCCACCGCTAATTCTACTATGATTGTATTTGAATCCATGGTCGTAGAATCCATTTACGCCCCACATAGCTGTTTTATCACTATTCATATGTCGATATCCGACACCCACATTAAGAGTAGTGCCAATAACACTATTATTCGCTACACGACCTTGTGCGAAAACAACTTGTTTAGTATCTGCATCGACTTTTGTTAGAGGTTGTACTGTTTCTACCTCATATTGTGGTGTAAAGTTTTTTTGAAATGATACATTTACTGTAGTACGTTTCATCCAATCTTGTGCATTTGCATCTTGCATAGCTTGATTTACACTCGATGTAGCCAAATATCCCGCCATATTACGAATATTGGCATCATCATTTGCAGCCAACGCAGTGGAAACAGCTAAACAAGTCAAGACCCCAGCTGTTAAGATTTTACCCTTCATACTTTTCTCCTTATTGTTACAACCAAATTCATCAAAACCTTATTTTAAGGTTTGATATACTATATATGTATATTAACAAAAGTCCCCCCCCAGTCAACATTTTACCGAATTAATCTCTCTTAGAAATACTTTTATAACTAGCTTACCTTCTTTGGTTAGTAAACTTTTATTTATGGTGTATACTTATTATAGGAAATATTATCTATGGTAAGAGAAAACAATTCCAACCATACACAACAATATACTATTCATTCATATGATGCTATATGAAAACTATACAGAAAGGAATCCCATGAATTTAGATGGTTTAACATTGTCTGTATTGATACGAGAACTGAACGAGCAAGTCGGAAATGGTCAGATTCAGCGTATTCAGCAGATTGATAAAACAAGTATACTCTTAAAAATTAATACGCCTACCACAAGTCCCTATTTAGTAATTACTGTAGGTAGCGCTCCGTCTATCTATGTTACGGACAAAATTGTGGATGCTCCCAAGGAGCCTACATCTCTCATTATGTATTTACGTAAACATATTGAAGGAGCTCGCATCACAAATATCGAGCAACTTCATGGGGACCGTATTATCCGGATTACAGCCGACAAATTAGGCTTAGATGGTTCCATCGTTGTGAATGAAATTTATGTAGAACTAATGGGCAAATATTCTAACTGCATCTTCGTGCAAGATGACATCATTTTAGAATCCCTTGTCCACGTTACACCACTGATGAACCGTGTACGATCTGTGGCTCCTAAATTACCCTATGAGTTGCCACCTAATACATCTCGCGTCGACCTCATGCAGTTCTCTGGTCCAGAAATAATTCAATTATTACAATCCTTTTCACAAAATACTGTAGGCAATACGATTCGCCACATCTTCAACGGTTTCGGTCCTGTTATATTAGAGGATTTATGTTCTCGCATGGGTTTAACTCCTACGACACCGATGTCAACGGACCTTATTAGTAGTATCACCGAGGGACTTACTAATTTGCAGACTCAACTACTCAGCGCACAAGGATTATTGCAATATACCACATCAACCGGCAAACGATTATTAACTTCTATTCCTATCTCCGAAAATTCCCCTCACACCATTGTTGATACCATACAATACGCAACGATTTCCGAGGCACTTTCACAGGATGTGGCAAAGCTAGGAGCCATCCATACGGCAGGAAAAGAGCTAGAAAAAATCATCTCTGCAGCTATCAAAAAAGAAGAAGGCCGCCATGAAAAAATTAAAGCCGAACTCGATGATACTTCAAAAGCAGATACCTACAAAGCATACGGAGACCTACTCATGATTTATAGCTACTTACCTCATCACTATGAATCGGAGGTAACAGTGCAAAACGTCTTATCTGACGATGGAGAAAATATCACGATTCCCTTAGATCCTCCATTGTCAATCACAGAAAATGCGCAAGCCTATTATAAGCTATATCGCAAGATGAAAAATCGTGCGAAAAATGGTCAGTACCAACTAGAACAAAGCACTATTCGCCTTTCCTATTTGGAATCCATCCAATACAGTTTATCCTTAGCTACGACAAAACAATCTGTTCAAGAAATTCGTAGCGAATGTGAAAGTGCTGGCATCTTAAGACAATCTAAAAAGCCAATTCCATTTAAGATAAAGAAAGATAATTTCTTGCACTTTACCATTCCGAATGGCGACGTATATGTAGGACAAAATAACCAACAAAACGAATATCTTACCAATCGGTGGGCTAAACCCAACGACTTATGGTTGCATACACAGCATATACAAGGATCTCACGTTATCTTGCGATCTGATGTTGATCCTGATATTAAAATGATTGAAGCCGCTGCTCAAATTGCTGCGTACTTTAGTAAAGGAAAAGACACCTCTAAAGTAACCGTAGACTACACCCTAGTGAAACACATTAAAAAGCCGCCCGGATCACCTTTGGGGTATGTAATCTTTAATACCCATAATGATATAGTAGTAGAGCCGAAAGCACCTGAGGGGTATACAGAAAATAACCAATATAATTGATTATTTCTATATCAGATCAACATGTTATATTTTGACTCATTCAGATATGTAATATATTTAACGATTACATAAAAGTTTATACACTTTATAGAAAAAGGCTGTAAGCATTCGTATTGTTTGCTTACAGCCTTTTATTATTCTAATTCATTATGTGTAGAACTACTATAACAATGCATTCATTTTACCAATTTCAGTAATTTGTTCCGCTGTTAATTTTGTAATACGAGAAATCATCTCTATGGACAACTTTTCCTTTAACATGCCAATTACCGTCTCAACTTTTCCTTCCGTTCTACCCTCTTCTCTACCTTCTTCTCTGCCTTCTTCTCTACCTATTTCAATCCCCTCTTTTAGTTTATTCTCCATTTCAAATGCTAACGTCATATAATCTCGCCTCCATTCATCACATTGTTTTATCGTATGAACTTCACTGTCAATCTCGCACATCAAACTATCTTCAGGTTCTTTTCCATCTATATAATCCAAGAAATATTTTAACGGTTTAGATATATCATCCAATTCACCCTTAGTGCTCAAAAAAATCTTATGTGTCCCATCATTCAAATGTCTAGACGTATTCTGCAAGCATACATTTTTAAAGTCATACTTATGAAACTTATCTGGATATATCTCAAATGTACATATAAAAATAACATATGTATCATTTAGCTCCGAATAGTGTTGTCCCTTTTCTAAACTATCAATGTCTATTGCACTCTGATAATAACGAGCTCTTTTAACTAGCTCCTTCATATCTTTACTAGTTTGCATTTCAATGTTAAAGATAGTCCCTTTATCATCATTAACAAATACATCTAGCCGTACACTCTTACTATCTAAGCGAACATCAATAGTTTTCTCTTCTTCTATATATTCAATATCCTTAATATCAATATCTAAAAGTCTTTCTATCGTTTGCTTGCAAATGCGTTTATTACGCATAACTTTCTGAAAGATAAAATTATCTTGTATCGTAAGTTCTTCATAAGGCTTGATAGACATAGGATTCACACTCCTTTTTCTACCTAAATTATAGCACAAAGATGATAGATTAACGAGTTATATTTTAATGATAAAAGTTTAACCCAATACATCTGCCATGGCTTGCACTGTTCGTTCAATGGCAATATCGATGGTTTCTTTATCTATGGTTAACGGCGGGTTAAAGTAGATAACATTGCCTAATGGACGCAACAACAATCCTCTATCCAATGCTTTTTTGTAGATTTGATATCCCATGCGTAAGGATCCATCGAATCCTTCTTTTGTTTCTTTGTTGGTAACAAGTTCGATAGCGTTAATTAATCCCATGCGACGGATTTCGCCTACATTTGGATGATTTCCCAAGGCTTTCACTAATGCGTCATGTAAATAGTTACCCATTTCTTCCGCTTGTTCTAAAATATGTTCATCTCGCAAGGTATCTAATACTGCTAATGCCGCAGCACATCCCAATGGGTTACCACTATAGGTATGGCTATGCATGAACGCTTTCATTGTATGGTAATCATCGTAGAAAGCTTGGTAAATTTTTTCAGCTACTACGGTGATAGACATCGGCATGTAACCACCAGTTAATGCTTTAGAAATAGTCATGATATCTGGCGACACTCCTGCATGGTCAAAGGCGAATAGTTTACCTGTACGACCAAAGCCTGTAGCAATTTCATCAGCGATTAGTAATACTCCGTAACGATCGCAAAGTTTACGTAATTTACGTAAATACTCTGGAGGATACATTTTCATTCCTGCACAACCTTGAATCAACGGCTCTACAATAACCGCTGCCAATGTGGAACCATGTTCTGCAAAATCTGTTTCCATATGCTCAAAACATTCACAGGAGCAGTTTTCTCGAGTCTTACCATAAGTACAACGGTAACAGTCTGGCCCTTGTGTGTGGATCGTTTGATCCATCAACATTGGTTTGTAAATTTCTGCAAATAGATCCATACTACCTACGGATAAAGCGCCAATGGTTTCACCATGGTAACTTTCACTGAGACATAAGAATTTTTGACGTTCTGGATGACCTGTTTGATAGTGGTATTGAAACGCCATTTTCAAGGCACATTCAACTGCACCAGACCCATTATCACTGAAGTGAAAGCGTGTTAATCTTTCTGGCACCACTTCTTTCAACCGTTCTGCCAATGTGATGGCAGGACGATGACTAAAGTTTGCGAAAATAACATGTTCCAATGTATCTAATTGGTGTTTAATAGCCTCATTTACTTTTGGATGACAATGGCCCAATAAATTACACCACCAAGAACTGATGATATCTATGTATTCTTTTCCTTCTACATCATATAAATAACAACCTTTTGCATGGTCAATCACAATCGGTGGCAATGTTTCATAATCTTTCATTTGAGAACATGGATGCCAAATTAATTCTAAATCCTTTTTTGCCCAATTTTTCATGTGTATACCTATACCTCTCGTACATTTATATTATATTTTTCAAACGATGTTTCAGATATGTATATCTCATATATAGCACTATCAGTAATTGTCCCAACTATATATTTCAATAATATATCTACTATATGCATCTATCCGTAATTATATAAACTTCTAAAATAAAGTTTCACACTAACATTACTTTAAAAAATATATCTACTACATAACTACTTACGCATGTGGATTCGCAATATCTTCGTAGCAAGCTAACATCTTGTCCACATCCATATGTAATGATGTTTCACCCCGTCCTACTTTATCTAACACAGGAATCCCTGTCAATCGTTCAATCATCACACAATTATCTACTTCCATAGGGTTTCCTGTGTATTGATTTACAATAATCCCTTTTACAGAGATACCCTTAGATTGTAAATAATGAATTGTCAACACCGTGCTATTGATCGTGCCAAGTGCTGCTGTAGCTACCACAATGGTTGGCAAGCACAAATCATTCACCACATCTTCTAGCATATACAATTCTGTATCTGTCACATGCAATGGGCAAATGATTCCGCCACTTCCTTCAACAGTTGTATATGCATGTGTTCGTGCAACGTTACAGAAATTTCGATTCACTACCATTCTATCGATAACTTTTCCTTCATGACGAGCCGCCAAATGGGGAGATACGGCCTCATCAAATACATAGGATAATAAAGTCTCATCTGCTTGTGAAAGTCCTGACACTTGTTTCACATACCCTGCATCACTTTCAGAAATGCTAGGAGCACCACTAACCGCTGCTTTATAATACGCCACATCATGGCCTGATTCACGAAGTTTTTTGAGCCATAAGGCAGTGATATATGTTTTGCCTACATCTGTTCCTGTGCCTAATATATATAAGCCTTTTGAGCTTTGAGTTGTTGTCATGATTTTGTCCTTTCCTACGTTGTTCATCACCTTTGGTGACTTTCACTAACATCAACATAAGGTGCATACCAAAGTGTATATGCACCTTATATCAAATCTGTTATGTTCACTATCGTTTTAAAATCGGAAGTAATCGTTTTGCAATGAATGCTGCCAAGATGCAAAGGAAAATATCTGGAATCACTGGCAATGCAAAGCAATAGATAAATAACGTTTCTAGACCAATTGGTTTTGCTAGGTATAAATCCATAATTTCATACAAGTAAACCATACCTAGGGCATACACGATAAGTAAGTTTACAAAAGATGCGGTTAACAATTTTTTGAAAGTAACTACCCCTGCATTTTCTACCATGCGGCCTGCCACAAAGGCACCAATAGCAAAGCCTACAAGATAGCCAAATGTAGGTTTGAAGATGTACATAAATCCGCCACCTTCTGTAAATACCGGTACCCCTACAAGACCAAGAATAATGTACATCACTACGCTCATACCACCTAAACGACTTCCCAAGATGAGACCAGCTAATGTAGTAAATAGCAATTGCAAGGTAAATGGCAAATTCGGGATGGGAATCTTAATAAACGCCCCTACTGCTACCAATGCCACAAATAATGCAGTCATCGTAATCTGTCTTGCACTCATCGTTCCTGTTACATTTGTTTCTTCTTTCATGATACGATCCTCCCTTGATCGACAACATAAGATGATAAAAAATGTCTTTCAAGTAGTATTAAAACACTCATTTTTTATATTGTCAACTCCAATATAATTGCTAGGAGTTTACAATAAAAAGAAACGACCTATCCTATCATATATCATGATAGATAGATCGTTTCTCTATTGTTAGATACATCAAAATTTATAATGGTACTATAAATATATGTAAAAATTAATACTACCTCCATAGGGATGTAAAACTTTTATGTCTGCACGCTTATTTATTTGCAATTAACCGTTCTACTACTGGAATTTGATCTGTATCTTCTTGTTTCCACGTCAAAGGCACCACAGAGATATATCCTTCTTTGATATGCCCCACATCAGTTGGCTTATCTTCTTTAAGAAAACCTTGGTCTCCTACAATCCAATAGTACTCTCTGCCTTTGGCATCCTTCCGAACATCGATAACATTTGTGTACTCTTGAAAACCTTGATGGAATACTTTCACTTGTTCCCAGCCAACCGGTCCCTCTTTTAAGAAATTGACATTTAACAACCCTTGGTATTGTCCCTCTTCATACATAACTTTGATAAAATCAACAATGAAAGGTGCAATCTCTTCCAAACGTTTTGCACTATATTTTTCTAAGGATAGTGCCAAGGATGGAATGCCATACATTAATCCTTCTAAGGCTGCACCGACAGTACCCGAATATACCGCATCAGAACCTAAATTAAATCCGTGGTTGATACCTGATACCACTAGGTCAGGTCGATCTTGTTTCAATAAATAGGACAAAGAGAATTTCACGCAGTCCACTGGTGTCCCTTCTACAAAGATCATTCTTGGGTTTTCACCACCTTCGCTCATCTCTTTTGCTCTGATTGGTACCTGCACTGTTAACGAGCTGGATTTAGCACTTTGCTCCACCTTAGGTGCTACCATCGTCACCCGATGGTGCTTCGCTAACTCCTGCGCTAATCCTTGTATCCCTGGGGCCCATAAGCCGTCGTCATTTGTTAATAAAATATGCATAGTGTCTCCTATCTAATAGTAATAGTAATATTACATATACTATTGTATAGGAAAATGAGTAATATTTCTACATTTGTAAGATACCGAGTATTATTATTTAAAAAATACATCGAACATAAAAACGGCTAGCCCCATTTTAGGACTAGCCGTAACTTTGTTCGATATTATTCTATTGTATTATTCTTCAATAGCGGAGATTTTATCCACACGTTTTGCATGACGACCCCCTTCAAATTCAGTATGTAACCAAATGTCGACGATATCTAATGCCAACCCTTGACCGATAACACGTTCACCCATAGTGAGTACATTCGCATTGTTATGCTCACGGCTAGCGTGTGCAGAGAATGTATCATGACATAATGCGGCACGAATGCCTTTTACTTTGTTTGCTGCAATTCCGATACCAATACCTGTACCACATGTCAAAATACCACGGTCAAATTCACCAGCTGCTACTGCTTCTGCCAATGGTTTTGCTACATCTGGATAATCCATAGAATCTGTGGAGTATGTACCAAAATCTTTGTACTCAATACCTTGTTTTTCTAGTAAGCCTTTAATAGCTTCTTTCAAATGAAATCCACCATGATCACAACCAACTGCTACTTTCATTTCGTCCTCCTTTATGTAATACTAGGTTCATAAAATAGTATCTTATCAACATATATACGACTATATTGTCCATACACACCTGTATTGTGGATACATATCCGCATTGTTAATATATAGATACAAGCAATTATAGTATTCTTTATATACTAAGGTATCCAATCTATTTTATGCCCCGAATAGAACATTCTTATTTATGCAATACAAGCCCTTGTTGTACATACCGTACAATCTGTTCTCCTGTTTTCGTATATACTTCCTGGGATTGCCCAAATGGATCATCTACATCTCCTACTTCACCTGCAAACTCAGCAAGGGTCATAATTTTTTTACTATCGAAAGGAAATTGGCGAAGTAATATTTTTTTATGATCTTCTGTCATCGCCAATACATAATCTGCGGCTTTCACAAAATCTACTTTTAATGGTCGAGAACTGTGCTCGCTAATATCTTCGCCTACTAATTCTCGAACTGCCACCACAGCTTCGTCGCTCACCTTAGCCCCTGGCACGCAAAATAAACCTGTGGATAGGGTTGCCACCTCTATACCAAGGTCACGTCCAACAGCACGGGCAATTCCTTCACCCATGGGACTGCGACAGGTATTCCCTGTACAAACAAATAATAAATTCATTTACTACCTCTATTATGATTATATATAAAGTTCTTATACTCCTTTAAATAGCACTGGGTTTTTAATTGAATCGCAACACTCATAAATATATAAACACTATGTGCTCTTTAAGGATTTCTATAAAACTATAAAGACAAAAATACTCTAAAATTACAATACTCAAAACTTACTCAGTGATATATACTTGACCGCCACTAGCTTTTTCCAAGCGATTCATAACAGCCACTCCTAGACCTTCTTTTTTACAACCTTCTACAATGAGTAGGTCCACATCTTTTTCGTTGAAAGCTAGCAACCCCTCATACAATTGATTTGCCAAAGATACGGGTTCTGCTGTTTCACCATAAATCATCCCTATAATCTCTTGAGTGTCAGCACCTACCCCGAATGAAGCTAGGTGAGTCACATGTGTATCTTCAGATATAGTGGTTGGTTTTATACCTAATGCCTCTATTAGTATGTCCCAAGTTTGTTGAGATAGGAATAGTCCAATACGTTTACATACATCCGAATTAATACTAGATTCTATGGATTTCACCACAGCCTCTGAGGAACCTACCACAACTTGCACAGGCATGTCCGGTGCATAATGGCGATATTTCATTCCTGGGGCTTTGGGCGCTTCTGTCGGGTCATGCAAGGCTGTATCATACACCACATGGTCCGCCACCATTTCTAGCATCTCTTTTGTAACGCCACCGGGACGTAGGATAATTACCGTATCATCTTCTACTTGTACTACTGTAGATTCTACACCAATTTCACAAGGCCCAGCATCCACCACGGCATGAATACGCCCTTTCATATCATGTAGGACTGCTTCTGCTGTAGTTGGGCTCGGTCGTCCTGAGCGATTGGCACTTGGTGCTGCAATAGGTACACCAGCAATGCGTATCATCTCACGACATACTTCGTGGGCTGGGCATCGTAATGCCACCCGTGAAAGTCCACCAGTCGCTCGTTCTGGCACTAGCGCAGACTTTTCAAAGGTGATCGTCAATGGACCTGGCCAAAAGGTATCCATTAAGGTTTGCTCTAAAGGAGTGATATGTCGTACTAAACGATGTACCATAGACTGGTCGCATACATGTAAGATTAATGGATTGTCAGAAGGTCTTCCCTTGGCTGCATAAATTCGATCCATAGCATCCGCTGCCAGCCCATTAGCTCCTAAGCCATACACCGTCTCCGTAGGTATAGCCACCAAATCTCCTACACGTAGCAAAGTTCCTGCTAATTCCACATCGTCAGTTGTTAATATCTGTGTCTCAATAGGATCTAATGCTTCCATATCGTGCCTCCTTTCCTATTATAATATTATATCACTTAATAACAAATTTAATTTTAAAATATATGAGGTTCTAATTTTAAATCTTAGCCTTTCTCCCCAAAGCGAGCACTATATAAACTTGTATTTATAGGTACTGCTGTTGACTATCTTAGATAGAGCGTCATATACCTCATAGCAAATCTCAGTGGAACGTAAATTTCTGGAGAAGTATATAGTGTTCTATCTCCATTAGCAGATTCAAAATAAAGGTTTATATAGAAGAGCGTCGTATTTCCCAACGTACTTCACGAATGATACCAGCGATATCTCGTTGGTACACTGGCTCTCCATATTGTCCTGTTTCCTTAGCTAGTTTAGATACAGCCTCTTCTTGACCCTGTCCAATTTCGATAGCAAGGTATCCACCGTCTTTTACAAAACGCCAGCCTTCACGAATGATAGGAACATAAAACTCTAATCCCGTATCCCCTCCATGAAGTGCAATATGAGGTTCGTGTAATACCTCTTGAGATAATGCTTTCATCTCTGCTGTTGTGATATACGGCGGATTCGACACAAGTACATCAAACAGACCTTCTAAGGATGTGAGTGGTTCTTCATATAGAGATTTACAAACCTCCAGTAATGCATTATATTCAGTACCTTTGCCTATTGTCACCTGTTCTAACAGTTGCTTTATGTCACTTTCACAGAACCTTGAAACATCGGCTAATTCCAAAGATCTGCGATTGTCCTCAGCCACTGCTAATGCTTTATCAGAAATATCTAGACCTACACCAGTGGCATTCGGCAAATAATGTAATAGACTTAACAAAATAGTACCGGGACCTGTGCATAAGTCTAAGATGCATGGAGATACATCCACATCATAGAGTTCTAAGATGTCTTCAATCAATGTTTCTGTATCGGGACGAGGAATCAACACGTGCTCATTCACATGGAAATCTAACCCCATAAATTCTTTATGACCTGTAATAGCTGCTACACTATAACCTTTCGCACGCTGTACCACTAGAGGTCGATAGGCATCTAGTTCAGCTTTGTCCAACGGACGGTCAAAGTTGACATATAAGTACATACGGTCACAGCCCAAACTATGAGAAAGCAGTACTTCCCCATCCAAGCGGCTTGATTCTATGCCTTTGGAGCGAAAATACTGCTCTGTCCATTGGAGCATGCGACTAATAGTCCATAACTCATTATCCATGTTGATTTGCCTCTTGCATTTTAGCGGCTTGTTCTGCTGTGATCAAGGCTTGGATTAATTCATCCATATCCCCATTTAATACAGCATTTAATTTGTATAAAGTTAAATTAATGCGATGATCTGTGACACGACCTTGTGGATAGTTGTACGTGCGGATTCGCTCGGAGCGATCCCCTGTACCCACCTGACTCTTACGGTCTGCTGCCATAGCGGACGTTGCTTCTTGCTCCGCTTTATCCTGTAATTTAGCACGCAATACACGCATTGCTTTTTCACGATTCTTAAGCTGGGAACGTTCATCCTGACACGCTACTACAATACCAGATGGTTTATGAGTAATACGAACGGCAGACTCTGTTTTATTAATGTGCTGTCCACCCGCACCAGAGGCACGGTACGTATCGATTTCCAAATCTTTTTCATTGATTTCGATGTCGATATCTTCTGCTTCTGGCAATACCGCAACAGTTACGGTAGACGTATGAATACGTCCAGAAGATTCTGTATCTGGCACACGTTGCACACGATGTACGCCACTTTCGAATTTTAACTTAGAATATACACTGTCGCCTTCGATAGAGAATACTACCTCTTTAAAGCCCCCTAATTCAGGCTCGTTAGCATCAATGATTGTACATCTCCAGCCTTGTGTTTCTGCGTACTTTGTAAACATGCGGAATAAATCCCCTGCAAACAAAGCTGCTTCATCACCACCGGCACCACCACGAATTTCGACGATAATATTTTTATCATCGTTCGGATCTTTTGGTAATAGCAAAATATGTAATTCTGCTTCTAATTCATCACGGCGAACTTTTAATTCATTCAATTCTTCTTGTGCCATAGCACGAAAGTCTTCATCAAGGCTTTTATCGCCTAATACTTCCAACGCTTCTTCAATGCCCGCTAAAACTTGTTTATATTGACGGAATGTGTTCACTGTATCCGTTAATGACGCATGTTGACGAGTCAATTTACGCCATTCTTCTTGGCGAGCGATCACATCTGGGTCAGAAATGCGCTGTTCCAAGTCTAAAAATTTATCTTCAATCACTTGCAGTTTATCTACTAACACGGTGACTCCTTTCTAATCTTCTTCGTAAGCATCTTCTTCACTAGGTCGCACAGATTGCAAGGCACGAATAGCCACCTCAATTTGGTCATCCTCTGGCTCTCTCGTAGTCATATATTGTAGGGCCAAACC
The DNA here is from genome assembly GCA_963518085.1 of uncultured Veillonella sp. Lineage (GTDB taxonomy): Bacteria > Bacillota > Negativicutes > Veillonellales > Veillonellaceae > F0422. The sequence continues at coordinate 24,882 of CAUQIB010000004.1, forward strand.
AGGAGCAATGATGGCTTTCATAAGTGGATGCTGTGTCCGTCCAGCTAGACGAATCAATTCATAGGAAATTCCAGCCACTACTGGCATCAAGGCTAATCTAGATACAATACGTTCCACTAAATTGGGCCAACCTAAAAATGCGAATACAATGATACTTACTACCATGACGAATAATAAGAAATTTGTACCGCAACGAGCATGTAATCTAGAATGATTTCGCACATTTTCCACGGTTAATTCCATATCATTTTCGTAGGTATGTATCGTTTTATGCTCTGCTCCATGATACTGAAAGACACGCTTAATATCTGGAGTGAGTCCAATAGCAAAAATATATAATAAAAAAAGGATTAAACGAATAATTCCTTCATATAAATTCAATATCATATGATCTGTGCCTGCACCTGGCATAAATTTTGCTAACCATGTCGGTAATGCGATAAATAATGCGGCTGCAATGAGTACAGATACAGCCATAGTGATGGCAATTTCTTTGTTGGACACCTCTTCCTCTTCTTCTCCAGAGGCCTGCGCCGAAAATGATAAAGCTTTCATACCAATCACCAAGGATTCAAACAAAGCTACAGTTCCACGTAAGAAAGGCAACTTTAATACGGGATACTTGTCTTGGATAGATTTCGTAGGTTCTTCTTTAACCGTGATGGTTCCATCTGGTTTACGACAAGCTGTGGCCATAATCTTAGGACCACGCATCATAACCCCTTCAATGACGGCTTGTCCACCTACATATTTTTTTACTCGTTCCTGAGTCATAGGGTCTCCTGTAAAACAAATATAGGCAGAGCCTTAGCTCTGCCAATTAATTTGTATAGGTTATTTACGTAATTATTTGCCGTAACGTTTGTTAAATTGTTCGATACGACCGCGAGCTTTAGCCGCACGTTGTTGGCCTGTGAAGAATGGATGGCAGTTGGAACAAACGTCCACACGAAGATCACCTTTAACAGAACCAGTTTTGAATGTGTTTCCACAACCGCAAGTTACAGTTGCTTCCGCATAATTAGGATGAATTCCTTCTTTCATGTATATACACCTCTTTTCAACGTCTAAACTTTTCCTATAGATTATATCACGAATGCTATACTCTATGCAATACTAGGGGCTATGACTTATTCAGATTTTTAGAATGCTACACTCATCTGTATTCCTACTACTCTATGTGGCACTGTAAAACCGTTTGGTACCTGTAATGGTGTGGACAGAAATATATTATAGTTAGCACTTCCATAGTGTCCTTTCATTCCAATGGCTCCGCCCCATAACTCTGTACCCAATATATCTTCTGTGGATTTGCCGTACACTTTACCATAATCTAAACCTACATACAGTGTATGATTCTGGTTCAATGATACATCTAAGGTATTACGCACATAGAACCCTCGTTCTGCGGCTAGATTTCTATCACCGGTAAACCCACGCACTGTGTACCATCCACCAATGGTAAAGAACTCACTACTATAGAGATTACTATTCGTATACTGCCCTTTTGCTTCCATTGTATAGGTAGCTTTCCGATTCCAAAGGGTCAATGTACGCTGATAATTCACTTTCCCCGTATATATATGATACTGTGTCGTAGCTTCCCCTAAATGATCTGTCGGCCCAGGACTAGCCCACCAAGGAACACCTTTTTCATATTGCACTAACCAATCTAAACTTCCCCTCTTGCTATATCGTTTTTGGTGTATTCCTATGGACCAAGACGTGGTATTTCTACGTTGCACATCAATTTCACTACCATTAATAAAAGAATGTCTTGTCTTATGTGTAAGACCTTGCACTAATTCTGTAATCTGTTGGCTATTCCTGTGCAATACGTGTTTCCATCGTAATTCATCGCTAGTAAAGTTACCGCTAGAAATAAATGGTTTAATAGCATAGCTAACTCGTTGTTGATAGTCTGAATTAGAATGGCTAAGGGTAATGCTATCATTTCCAATAGGTATTTGGTATGATACATAATTGGATTTGCTCGTATTGATACTATCTGAGTGTCTAGATTTCGTTAAGCTATAGTACAAGGTATCGCTACGATCTAATGGTCTGCCTACTGTAATAGACATATTTCCTTGAAAGCGTCCGGTCCCTTCATTACCAAAATTATCAAATCCTGTGGTGACCTCTACTTTAGATTTATTTTCTATCTGAAATACCACTATGGATGTACCTAACTTACTTCCCGGTTGTAACTGTACCTTAGCCTTCTGATGGGGCACTGCATTTAAATTATCCACGGTTTGTTCTATCTTCCGTATGTTTAAGATATGCCCCTTATGAAAGGCTAATGCGGTTGTATAATTATCTGCCACACCCTTAAATTGTATTTCTTCCACAGTTCCTACCAATAAGGATAATCGAAGTGTACCACTCCCTATATTTTGAGGTTCCATATAGACCTTAGAGGTAACGTAACCTCTATCTAGTAAGGCTGTGTTCAGTTCATGCAACACCTTGTTAATCGATGCTACCCCATACGATTGATGTTCTTTCTTAGCCACCATCGTTTGTAGAAAACTAAGTTCTGGTGGAACCTGTGGTAGCTCTATATGATGAATTAAAAATTCTGGTTCCTCATTCGATAGTTGATTCATCTTTTGAGGTACTATCCCCTCTGTAAGAACTGTGAAAGCTAGTTTTTCCTTTTGCTCCACATGAGATATAGAGCGCTCCATCTTGTCTAGCAGTTTACCTTGCTCATCTATCGTATTGGCATGGGCACTATAAGAACATGACCCTATACACAAACAGACAAGGCCTGTAAGTATTTTATGTACTGTCATCCCTTTACTCCTTTACATCACAAACTGTTATATCTCTCGGAACGATCTTCTAATGACTTCTCTCGTGCCTCCATTTCTAATTTTTTCATAATTTCGTACTTACGTTCATCCAAATCTTTTTCTTCAATAATAGAAATTCTAGGATGACCTAATTCTTTATCCTTCCGTATATCCTTTAGGAATTGAATAATCTTTTCTTTTTCCTCATCTGTCATATTTTTATTTAATACCACAGTAGTATCGCCATTAAATACAAATTGACTTATAAATCCAATTGATCCGTACGTGTATTGAAAACTTCTAGTAGAATACTGTGCCTTCACATAAGGTTCTATCACTTTCGAATAATTTCCAGATTCCATGACAGCCACATATTTTCCAGTTATCTCATTTTTTTTAACATTCAAGGGTGGAGGGTCATATGGAGGGTCATATGGTGTATATATTACTAGAGCCACTAATGACATAATGCCTATATAGGCAAGTATTAAAATAATTTCTACACCATATCTCTTAATATATCTAATCATATCTATACCTCCCTCTTTATGGATAAACCACTGTATTAATCTGTATACTATACTTATAAGGATGGACTTCTCCTGCTCTTTGTAGTGCATAACCGATATTATTTAACTCAGCAAGCGCTCCATGTTTTATAATAGAACGAATATTGTCAGAATCAAACGATACATTTTCATCATAATATTCCTGATGTTCAAAATTATATGCATCTTTTACTAAACCAACAACACCGATTCCTCCATCAGGATTCTTAAAAATACGTAAAGCCAACTTAACTTTTCCAAAAGCCAATTTAGCAGCATCTGTTAATCCTATTGAATCACTAATAACTATTCCTGTATTAACATCTAACTTCGCTCCTTCTTCCAATATATACTTGCGAAAAGCAGAGTTATTTATCAATAGTTCTGCTTCTTCAGATTCTGCTGGAAAATATTGCTTACTCCCATCATTAAGTGCTAAGTTAAACATTTTTGCAGCTATCTTATGTTCACTATCTATATTTTCTAATTCTCGTGAAGCCCATATTGCTGGTATATTTTTTAGTCTAATCAAATTTTTTCGTATAGGATCTAAATCATTATATCTCGATAAGGCTAACTCAGCTTCTACTTTTGCATCTATATATTCAATAGCATTTTCCAATTCAGTATATGCATACTGAATTCTATTTTCACTATTCCACTTAATCCCATAATGACTGATACTTCCACCTAGTTCTCCAGTTCCTCCAGCAAGTTTATCTGTTGCATATCCCAAGGCATATGCTAGCCATTGTGCTTTTGCCGGATCGTGATTAGATGCCTCTAATATAGCTTGTGCCAGAAGTTCAGATAGTCCACCAGCTGCAGTGCCTACATTTGTATTTCCATTCACTATATTAGCACTTATATTGCCTACTATGGCATGTAACGCCACTTTTTCTGATGATCCTTCCTTCCAACCTGCCATATCAGAAATATGATGAATAGCTTCATTAGCATACTGATTAAATAACTTGGTTAGTTCTTGTCGTTCTTGTATGTCTTGTTTGTTGAAAATAGTATCTAATGCTTGAAGGCTGTGATTAATGTCTCTATTAATTTGACTTACATCCACCTTAGGATTCTCTACATCAATCGTTCCAGGTGCAATAGCAGATCTAGTCACACTGTGTACTTCTTTTCTTTCACCTGGCAACATATTAGGTAATAGACCTACCTGATTATGCAAGCTATTGACATACTTGAGGTGGCTTGTATACTCCTTATCTTGATTCAACGTTTGTAAGTGTTGTATCTTAGCTGGAATGCTAAGATTTGTATCTGTGAGTATAGCATTTTTTCTATCTTTCATGTGCTCCAAAGACTTCCTGTATTGTACGTCAGATAGATATGACACCCCCTTAGACCCATAGGTATACTTCGCCCTATTTTCCATATCCTTCATAACTAGGTGTTTTGTTTTCAGTGTATTCGTATCTGTACGACTAGCTAAGAGAGCTCCTTCTAATGTGGTTGTGTTGCCTACAGATATATTGAATCCTGTATGTCCTGCATAGAGTCCAGACTGGTGGATTACAGAGGTGTATTTGCTATCTATATCTGTCCGTTGTAAAGAACTTTGTAATGATTTGAATGTACCTTTCTTGGATAGGCTAAGTCCCATGCCACCAGACGTAGTATGGTCTGTATAGTCATGCGTGTCTTGTACAGAGTGAATCTCTAAATTACCACCAATATTTGCCTCAATAGCCTCCCCTTTAAGAACACCATCTTTGATATGTACATCCTGTTTTGTAGTCAGTGCAAGGGTATTCGTTGCACGTATCTTCGTAGGATCATGGACTATGTCTGTCCCTGCTATATTGCCTTTACTACCACTGGCATTGACGGATATATCGGAGAATCGATGTTGTAATACATCATAGGAAATACCTAAGGAGCCTTGTTTCTGTTTCATACTCTGTGTCATCTCAGAAGTCGTTTCTTTGCCCTTCACATAGATACTGTTCGCCGACTCTAAGGTAATGTCCTTGCCTTGTACATCGCTTCCTTCTATGTGGATATCATCCTTCTTAGTGGTAACACGAATATGTCCATCGGACACAACAGTCGATCCTTTTGCTATCTTACTATCTACATTCGTAGAAGCTTCACTTTTTTCTGTCCCTAAGGATAGATTGAGGTGTAAACTCTTGGCTTGGTCTTTCAGTTTAGATTTTTCTAAAGATGTCTTGGCATCGTCATAGGTTTTGTAGGCTAATAGAGCTTGTAATCGTTCATCTTTTACAGTGGTTGCTCGCTTCAGTGTACCTATTGCATTAGTTGTGGTATCTACTAAATGATTCGATACAGAGAGGGTAAGCCCACTTTTAGAAATTCTATGTGTTTCTCCTGTATGCGATGTGGTATAGCCATTGCGGATTGTCACACCAGAGCCTTGAACTTGAATATCTTCTTTCGATGCTATATCACTAGCTTCTATTTGTGTAGATCCTGTAGCACCTAAGGTGACAGAACCAAATCGACTTCCAATCACACTGCCTTTGGCTATACTACTCTTAGCATCATAGGTATCTGTTTGTCTTTGTTTCCCAATGGTAACACTAAGCCCACCATTACCAAAGATACCCGATTTACGTACTTCCTCACGATGGGTGGCACCAGATTCTTCCTGTGCTGATGTAATGGTCAAATTGCCTTCACTCTTAACCGTAACATCTGCATCCCCCACTATATGGCTGGCTTTGACTAGTACGTCTTGTTTACCATCTACCTTAACAATACCACTTGAAATAGTAGAGCCCACTACCGTATCTGTACGTCTATGGTCATAGGTATCCCTCGTGGTGGATGATAAGAACCCTCTATCTTTTTGATGTATCTCAGATAGTGTTTCATGACGCTCAGTACCATGTGCAATGGATACTCGACCTGCTTGTACATCTACAAGGCCCGTTTTACTATGTATGGTACTTGCTTTCATGGATACATTGTTATCCATACGCACCTTAACACCAGTTCCTCCTTCAATGGTCGCTCCTAAATTCTGTTCATCTATGACCATCTTACGGTTGAAGTAGTCACTACCTCTGGCACCTACAGCTACATCTGACAAAGTTCTATTCGTTACATTCGTAAGGGTTAGAGAGTTCCCTGTAAGGTCCACTGTGTGTCCTATCATACGGGAGCCTTGTAAGGTGATCTGTCCTCCTTGGACTTGTATCGTATGTCCTTGTACGGTACTGCCTAAGTACTTAGTAGAGTCTAAGGTCACTCCACTACCTATGTAGCGATTTTGTAAGGCACGAGCAGAGACTTGTATTTCTTTCCCTACTAGACTCACCGTACTACCACCTTGTATAGTAGCCCCTACAGAGCGTATGGTATCCCCTTGGATATGGATACCGCCGTCACTAGTGATACTTGCTGTGTCGTGTGCTGTATCTTGTCGATGTCCAAACGAAGTATTAGTGGTTATCTGTGTTTCATTACGGATATCCTTTCCTTCTATGTGAACACGGTCTTTGCCATGTATTCTACCAGAAGTATTTTCTAACGTATCTGTGTATATAGAAACTAGATTACCATTGATACTCCCGTTGAGGTTTCTAACATTACCACCTATAATGGACAAAGAATCCTTTGCTTGTATAGTGCCCGTATTATCTACTTTTTGGCTTATTATCTGCACATCTTTACCTAAGACGATACTACCATCTTTGCGCAAATCTCCATGGTGTAACATGCTGTTAGGTATCCCTGTAAGTAAAAACTGATCATAACCTGTATATTTCGTAAGGGTATAACCACTTTGGCGGAGTTCTTCTTTGGCAATTTCTTGATTTTCGTATCCATTGCGTAATCGAGTATACACTCGTTCTGGGGCTGCTTGTAATCTAGCGACCATATAGTCACTAGACAAAAATTGCTTTTTATCTGTATATAAAGGGTTATCTTCTACCTTAGCTACGGCAAGGGGATCCGTCGTCATGTAGAGTTGTTTTGATGGTTCCAACACTGGGGTCACTAATTTAGAAACATCTGTAGGTGCCACCGTAGTTTCAACCTTTTTATCTCGTATGGCATAAGCTGTTCCATCTGCCTCAAGTGTTGTATTGGTAAATGCATTCGACTGGATGCTCGTAGTTCCATGACTCCCTAATACAGCGATACGTTCACTAGATGGACTACTTTCAGCATCAAAGATGTCGTGATGTTCATAGGGAATATCTGTATGTCCATAAACCCACTTTTACGTTTCCACCAACGTTTTTTCTGTTTATATTTCCAATAATGTCTATCTCGGCCTATATCATCATAGTGAACTGTCCCTTGATAGCCTGTGTTGGTAATGGAGTCTGCCGTAACTTGTAAGCCATCCTTCGCCATAATCTGGCTATATGTATTTTGCAAATCTTGCCCTGTAATGTGAATTGCACCATCGCTCAGTATTCTAGATGTAGCGGTTTCCTCTTTTATGGTTCCTGTATGAATCGTTCTATGGTATTTTCTATCTGCCTCATAATAGTTTGGCTGGTCTAGATGCGGTATGCCCTCATACTTATCTTCTTCTGAAATGGTCCACCCCGTCTTAAACACATCCTTATGGTTTTGTATCTTAGGGGCTGTGATAGTGAGATCACCTTTGACAATGACATCTGATGACCTATTTTCAAAGCTCTCTCTTCCTAGCACATAGGCATTACCTTTTACATAGATATCTGAACCAAAGTAAGAACCTTTGCTGTTGATATTCCGAATGTGGCGCCCTTGCACGTTCAAATTCCCTAGTGTATGCCACAATCCACTGGTGTTCGTCACATCCCCTTTCATATCTATCTGTACATTCTTTTTTGCAAAGAGAATACCTTTAGTATTAGCGAAAGTATCTCCTTGTATCTGTAGGGTATCTTCTGCAATGATAGCCCCTGTGTTTATGTTTTCTAAGTTGCCCACTGTTACGTGCATCGTACCATGACTGACTACATGGGATGCATCATTTTGTAACGCGTCTCCCGTGATATGTAAACTGCCACCAGCTTCTAACACAGAGGAGTTGCTATTCTGGATATGGTTCGTCGAAATATGGACAGTCTGATTCGCCTTCATAATGCCCTTATCTTGTACAAGCTCGTTTCCAGCAAATTGGAGAGTGTCTTTACTTTCTACAAAGCCTGCATTGTGCATAGTGTTAGCAGATATATGCATTGTATGTGCCGCTATATTCCCTGTGTTCTCTAGGTTTTCTGTGTCAATACGAAGGTGATGGCCCCATAATTCACTGTGGCGATTACGTAAACGGTCGCTGATGAAAGTACTATCTATTGGCTCTCCACCATAGCCTTTGCCTACGATGTCTATGTAACCCTTTCCTTGCAAGGTCATATGAGTGCCATTGATCACACCCAATCCATTGACGGTCATACCATTAGGGTTCACAATGACTACATCTGCTGGATTCCCTGCCACTTCTATATATCCCTTCAAAACAGATGGATTCGTAGAAGTGACCTCATTGATGATTGTCTTAGCCCCATTCCCAGCTAAGAACATATTTTTATCAATGTAACCAGCTAACTGAGTCTTTGTGTATTTCGTAGCATTATTAAGAATAAGACCTCGCTCTTTCACATTAAACTGTGTATATGCATTGTGAGAAACACCGTTTCCATCAACACCGGCAATGTGTAGAATATCTATGCCATTCCGCGTCGTATCTAGGATAGGTTGACGATTCTTAGGACTATTCGCATCTACAACAATAGGTAACTCTTCTTGTGTATCCTCTACCACAACCTTGCTAGGTATGTGTGGGATAGGTTGTATAGTAGGCGCATGTAAAGGATTATCTAGTGTCGGTTTTGAGATATCTACATGTGTTTCAGGCGTAGGTGTTTGCGATTCTATATGCAATTTATCTTTTGATACGACTTGTATATGATTTCTATCTACTTCTACCTGTTTCCCACGTACAGTGATCTCCCCAGCCTGAGAGCGTATGCCTCCTTGATACACAATAGAGTCTGTACCTTGAATCGTTAGATTCTCTACGCTGGAAATCACTCCCTGTCCACGTAGATTGGTCACATTCGCCTCAATCTGTTTCCCTTGTAGGTTTCCATCGTTGGTCAGAGTACCGCTTTGTATTGTCACAGTTTCATCGCCCACTAGGGTGCCACGATTATGTAAGTCTTGGCTACGAATGTCCAATTCTTTAGCACTATGAATGCTAGTAGGCTCTTGCTGTAAGCCACCTTGTTCGATGGTGAGATTTCCTGCTGTGTCAATGTGTAGGGTACCCGCTATGGCATCGATAGAGCCACTAATGTTTACACCTACTCCAGCTTCTGTACCGATTAAGGAAATGGTATTTCCATACATACCACCAAGAGCCCCTACATCTAAAGCAACTCCTGTAGGTGTACTTTCACCAGATTCCCTAGCTGTGACAGTTCCATCCGCATAGTTCACTGTATTACGTCCTGTGACAGCACGAATCGCATCTTGTGCCACCACATCTGCATTGATACGTATAGTCTTTGCCAGCAAATCTACCTTTGAAATAGGGGTATATGAGTTAGCTCCACTATGTTCCGTAGGTGCATTGATGCCCCCTGTTACCTCAATGTTTCCTTTCTCAATGGCAAAGTTTTCTAACCGACTATCCACCATATGGGGAACGCCTGTAGTAAACGTAGCTTTTGGGGTGTTGATAAAATGAATACCTTTAATAGAAATCCCGTTGGGATTAGCAATAACCACATCTGCCGGCTGTCCTGCCACTTCAAAAGTGCCTGCTAATTGTGATGTAGAAGTTCCAACTACTTCATTGACAATAAGGTCTGCAGGCTCTCGTAAATTAGGGTTTGCACTGATAGATCCAATCTGAGTGCTAACCGAAGGTGTAGTAGCATTGTTAAAGATAGCCCCCGTATCTGTAGAAAAGGACTCATACCGATTATGGGATACACCATGAATAGGATTTGCAATCTGTATAACGGGAACAGACTGACTATTGTCCACCATGACCTCTTGACTTACAATGCCCTGTGCCGCATAGGTCCCTAATTGCAAAGACAATGTAATCCATAATGTTAAGAGTTCTTTTCTTTCTTTTTTCATAATCATCCCCCCTAATACATAATGACCATATCCCAAAAACCTGATATGTTTTATATTTTTATCTTATCATATTGATAAGGCATATTGGAATAGATACTTAACATGTATACAAAATAAAGCCTATGCTCCATATACTTGGAGCCACAGGCTTTATGTATGTCTCATATGCTATATCATATACGCTTCACAATATAGGTATGACTTATTCAGATTTTTCTGCTTCTAATTTCTTAGCCTCTGCTCGTTCTTGTTTTGCTCCTTCTAAGGCTTCTTCTAAGTCCACAGAGTTTAAGATTTCTTTTAGTTCTAAAATTTCTTCTAATGTTAAGGTGACACCTTTTGTCATTTGCGAGTAATCTTCATCCCAAGCACGGATATCGAATTTAGGATTGTAACGTCCCCAGCTTGTGCATGTTAATTGTTTTTTCATGCCATCTTTATTTTCTGAAAGTGTACCTAATACTTTATAAATTGAATAATTTACTACAGCCATGATTAGCCCTCCTCTGTTTCTGTATTCGTTTCTGTTGGTGCTGGGACAATTTCATTAGCTAGTATGGCTAGTGCATTGGCCCAGTTCGTTTCAGCTTGCGCTTTTTCTGTTTCATATTGTTGTAATGAATTTGTAAAGCTTGTAGTAAATGTAGCTAGCGCCTCTTCTTTCACCACTTGACGACGACAACTACCCATTAATTGCAACAAGGCTGGTGTAGTAGTTACCATGGAGGCTAACGTACGTACTACTTGTTTTCCTTCTTCACTGTTGAAATACGTGTACCACAAGAATGGGGCACTTGGATGGTTAAAATACCAATGATATGCTACTGTATCATCTTGTAAAATAGATTGTTCCATAGCCTCTTGTACAGCTGCATCTTCTGGAGATGCTCCCAATGGGATACCACCTTTTTGTTCTAATGTAACAGATACATCGATACCTTTCATAGATACTTGTAAATAGTATCCTTCCAAGGCTTCAAACATGCGTTGCATGTAGGTTGGGATGCGATAATCGCCATGCATATATCCATCTTCACCCATGGTTGGATGTTTCGGGTTCATGCTCACTTGTACACCATATAGTGAAAGTCCATAATGAGCCAAGCTAAAGGTTTCCATGGATGCCAAAATTTCGTGAGGCAATGGAATAAAGTTGGTTTGTTTATATCCATCTTCAACGACTTCACAAATGGACAAGTCTACTTTTTTTACAGGACCTACTCCATAACGGAATTCATACGTTTGCAATGGAGCCCATTCTCGAACTACTTCTAAATGGTTTTGAAGAATCATAAACTGCAAGGCTACCCGATTCATATTTAATTGATCTTGTACAGCAGACACTGGAATGAAGTAATATACTGTGCCTCTTTCGCTCACATTATTCACACGAGCTGCCATTTGTTCCATCGTAGTTACCGGTGCTGTAAACATACCAGATGTAGCCGCTACAATGTGGTCAAAGATGACATCTTCTGGCCATTCATTGATCACTGGTGCCAATGGATATAGTCTACGAAATAGATTGTAGCAACTTTCAGAAGCTGTATAGAACAGCAAACGATCTGTTGGAAGGGTTTGCATAATCTCTTCAGCAATAGCTGCATATTCCTCGAAATAGACAAAGAGAATAATACCCTCTGTATTCTTATGGAAGTCAATCACTTCTTGCATCGGTATAGACCACTGACGACCTGCTGACACGCCTTCATAATAACCAGTGGCGCTGATAAAATCCATTAGCTCAACACTAAAGGAAATTCCATAAATTTCCTTAAATCCTGCTTCATCATAAGGCAAGGGGCCAAACATATCTACTGTAGAAGTTTGAGCCAACTCAAATAATTCTTTGGGCGTAATGCCCCACTCACGAACTTCACCACTTTGGGTGATGATTTGATCTAACACTCGAAATCTTGCGATTTCTTGTACCATAGCTGGTCCTGTAACTCCTACCTTTGTAAAAGTCTCAATGAGACGTCTCATTTGTTCTGTCATACTATACCTTCCCTGCCGATTGGCATACATCATATAAAGGACATTCGTCACATAATGGTTTTCGCGCTTTACAAATTTTTCGACCGTGCCAGATCATCCAATGATGTGCGGCACTCCAGTGTTCCATAGGAATGGCTTTTTTTAATTTCTTTTCTACTTCATCAGGTGTTTTTCCCTTGGCAATACCTAAGCGATTGGATACGCGGAATACATGGGTGTCGACTGCAATGGCTGGCGTATCAAATAAGATAGACACCAATACATTGGCTGTTTTACGACCAACTCCTGGCAATGTCACCAAGATATCAAAATCTCGGGGCACTTCACTATTGTATTGTTCCACTAAAATCTTGCATGTTTCATGAATATGTTTTGCTTTTGAACGGTATAACCCGCAATCTTTAATGAGCGCCTCTAATCCAGGTATGCCTAACTCATACATATCTTTAGGGTCACTATATTTTGGAAAAAGTCGTTTTGTTACAATGTTAACTCGTTCGTCCGTACATTGTGCAGATAATGCTACCGCTACTAGCAATTCAAAAGGCGTAGTAAACTCTAGTGCCGGTTTTGCATCATGGTAGACTTCTCCCAATATTCGTATTTGCTCTGCCTTAATGGCTTTTGTGATTCGCATCGGAGCCTTCTCCTTTAAGATGAAAAAACTATGTAAATCGTGTTATAATATAAATCTACAATCAATACTATAGGTTAGATGCTTTCATCTAACACTAATATATAGTGTATCATACCATAAAGGGTGAGCGCTAACAAATAAGGAGATTATATATGACAGAACAAGAAAAAAAAGATATGACTATGGAAGAAGCCTTAACTCGCATTAATGCATTGGCTGCGAAAAAGAAATCTGGTCAAGCTTTAACAGAAGAAGAATTAGCAGAAAAAAAAGATTTATATGAAGTGTATCTAGGGTTTATCCGTGCTCAAGTAGTTCAACATCTAGAATCTATTGAATTTGTGGATGCGGAACCAGAAACAGATACGGTAGAAGTAGATGTCGATTTAAATACAAAATATTTACGGAAGTCTCATTAATATGGCACAGTATACAGAGCGAGACCTACAAATTTTAGAAAATCCCTTTGTGGAAATCAGAAAAAAGGTAAAAATTCTACTTCGTATGGGCTGTTTATTATCTGAAAATGGAGCTAATGCGAACCAAATTGTTCGAGATATGCGTCGCGCGGCCGCATATATGGGAATTCCAGCAGATCATCTTCATATCCATATTGCCTACTCTAATATTTTAATTAATATTCATAGTCCAGAAGATTGCTTTACATCTTTTAGAAAAGTCCAATATTTAGGGGCTAATATGGATATTATTTCCGCCACTAGTATCTTAACTTGGACTGCATTACGTAATGAATATACTCTTGATGAGTTTTCCCAAGAACTGGAAGAGATTGCTAAAAAAGATCCTCCCTATTCGGATGCCACATCTGCCATTTTTGCGGGATTTGCATGCGGTGCCTTTCCGATTTTATTTGGTGGTACTATTATTTCTGCTTGGATAACTACTGTTTGTGCCTTACTAGGCTTTATTGTACAACTTATCTTAAAAAGATTTCAGATTAATGGATACATCGGTATTGCCTGTGCTGCCGCAGTATCTTCAGGGTTAGCCTTTCTCTCTGGATACATTTTCGACACTGCCGATGTGATCTATACTATGATTGCTTGTACATTGTTCATGGTTCCCGGTATCCCGCTTATCAATACAGTAGACGACCTGTTAAATAATCATATTTTGGCAGGTATTTCTAGAGCGGTACATACCCTACTCATCGTAGGAAGTATGACCGTAGGCATTAGTATGGCTCAATATTTTAATCATTCCTATGATTTCACCCATTTAAGCATTGTACCAGACAGTATTTCACCAGTTTTATTAGGCGCTGCTGTTGTGGGAGCTGCGGGCTATGCTGTGATGTTTTATACTCCAAAACACCTACTTCCACTCATAGGTATTGGTGGCCTCATCGCTATTTTAGTAAAAAATACACTTATATTATACTTAGGATTTTCAGTATTTGGGGCTACTTTCATCGCTGCTGCTATGGTGAGTTTATTCTGTTTGAAAGCCGCTCGATATGCTAAAACATCTTCTCTTGTCTTAGCTATACCTTCAGCAATACCTCTCGTACCTGGTGTATTCATTTATAGATTTTTATACGCCATGTTACACATCAACGCACTTACTTCCACTTCCCTCGTAGAAGCTATACAAAGTGGTGTCACGGCTATCCTTATTATCATATCCATTGGTGTCGGTGTAGCCATTCCTTCTATTTTAGCTGGTAAGATTTTAGACGCTAGAAAAGAGAAAAAACTAGAAAGTTTATTAGATAAACGATATACATAAGAAAAGCATGTATCTTTTGACGAATTGTCATTATGATACATGCTTTTTTGCATAACATACACTGAGTTGTAGTTTAACTATTCTTTCTAATACATGTGGTTACTTGTTGCACACCTATTAAGATGATAGAAATACAAACTCAAATAGGATAAACAAAAAGGACTGAATGCATCAGTCCTTAGTATGTATTATAGATGTGCTTCTACAGCTGCTTTTAATTCTTCTAACGGAATGAAACCGATTTTGCGATCTACGATTTCACCATTTTTGAAGATAGCAAATGTAGGAAGAATTTCAATTTTGAAGAATTGTGCCAATTCAGGTTGTTCATCAGTGTTCACTTTTGTCAATGTCACTTTGTCACCCAATGCAGCCGCTAATTCATCATATACTGGCATCATGCGAACACAGTATCCACACCATGGTGCCCAGAAATCCACAACAGTTACTTTATCATTTGTTGCTACCACTTCTTTAAAATTTGCAGATGTTACATCAATAATTGCGCTCATGTAAGCCTCCTATTAAATTTGAATCAATACACAATCTTGAATCACTTCAAGACCTAATTCAGTTGCCTTTTTCACTACTGCCGGTTTATCCGCACCTGGTTGTAGCCAAACGGTCTTAACTCCTAATTCTTTACAACTATCTAGAGCTTCTAACCCAACTTTTTCAGGCACCACAAAGTCGACTACAGTAGGTACTACTGGCAACTCATGCAAGCTTGGATAGCATTGTACACCATCGATAGACGTAATATTAGGATTCACTGGATACACTGTATATCCTTTATTGACAAGATGTTTGAGAATCTTATATCCGAACTTATCGGTTCTTGTTGTGGCGCCTAACACGGCCCACGTTTTTTCTTGGATCGCTGTTTCCATTGACATACGTATCACCTCATTACTGTACTATCATACCATAATATCGAAATTTGTCAATTTGATTGTATCTTGTTCTAATAGCTTCTTTGGAATGGCAATCTCTAATAATTCTGAAAGCCCTATTTTACCGTTAAGAGGTAAATCCCCCATTGTAAGCAATCCTGTTTCTAATGCGAACCATCCCCACATCCTCTCTGGTGTGGCCCCTTGGTTCTGTAAATCACGGATGGTTATACTTTGTTGCCGTTTAGACAAGCGATATCCTTCCGTATCCACTAGCATAGGAACATGACCATATTCTAATTTGGGAGAACCTAATATCTGCCCCAAAACAATATGATGCCCTGTGACAGGTAACAAATCATTGCCACGAATGACCTCGGTGACACCCATTTCATAATCATCGATGACCACTGCCAGATGATAGGCAATCATGCCATCCCACCGCTTTAATACAATATCATCACTACAAGATTGTATTTCATAGTCTACCACACCTCGATACAGATCGTGAAAAGTTCCCTTAGTATCCTCCATATGAAACCGCCAAGATGGAGGCCTTTCACTGATGTTTGGTGTATGTGTTAAACAATATCCATCGTACACATGATGGGCTTCCCCTTGATGTGGGGCACTGCTGATTTCCTGTAATCGAGCTCGATTACAATAACATGGATATAGCCGGTTTTGAGTACGTAAGTCTTGTAAATATCTTTCATATATATCCAAACGTTGAGATTGGTACGTAGGTTCTTCGTCCCAAGTAAAACCTAACCAAGATAAATCTTCTAATATATGATCTGCATAGATCCGTTTAGATCGTTGTGTGTCCACATCTTCGATGCGGACAATATACTCTCCATTTTGGCGTCGTGCAGACCAATAGGACAAAAATGCTACCCATAAATTTCCTACATGCATATGTCCTGTAGGACTGGGTGCAAAACGACCCTTCATAGAAACCTCCTAAGCCTCTTCGCTAAGATGTTCCCACCGCTCATAGAGGGCCTCTAGTTGTGATGTTGTATTGGCTAACTCTTGAGATAATCGTTCATATTCTGATATATCTCCCTGTATAGATGGGTCCTGTAGCTGTACCGTATACATTTTAACCGTCGCCTCATACCGTGCAATATCTGATTCTACTTTTGCCAGTTCTTTTTCAAGCATAAAAGAATTTGTTTTCTTTTTTGGGGTTGAGATTGGTTCTGACGGGACAGTACCTTCTTCCGAAGTTATAGTAATCTCTAATGTACCTTGAAGTACATCAACATCAGAATCAGTATTTCCTGCTGTATCTCTAGGAATGTCGCCCTTGACTGCTGTATTACTAGACATATTATTTCGGTTCGTCTGTTCCACTTCTAATTGTTGTGCAGCTAACACAGATCGTTCCAACATTTTTTCTTTATAATACGAATAATTGCCATGGAACTCTTCGATACCACCATTATCTAAGACCACAATGCGTTTTGCTACTGCATCTAGCAAATACCGGTCATGGGAGATGATTAATAAAGTTCCTTCAAACTGCTGTAAGGCTTGCTCCACCGTTTCCCGTGTAGGAATATCTAAATGGTTTGTCGGTTCATCAAGGATTAAAAAGTTTCGACCTTCTAAAAATAGCTGTAATAAGGCTACCCTCGCACGCTCCCCACCTGATAAATCTCCTACCAACTTGAATACATCATCCCCTCTGAATTGAAAAGCTCCTAATACGCTGCGAGCAGACTCTTCTGACATATCGTAAGGAGCCATAATCTCTTGTAATACAGACCAAGAAGGATGCAACTCCTCATGTTCTTGCGAAAAATAGCCTGTCTGCACTCGATTACCAGTGGTAATCGTTCCATCTAGGGTATTGAGTTCTCCCATAATCGTTTTGACAAAGGTAGATTTTCCAGCTCCATTGGCACCAATCAATCCTACTACGTCTCCTCGACGTAATGTTGTGGTAATATGTGTAGCTACAGGATGTTCTGTATCATACCCAATAGATACATCTTCCACCATTAATACACGGTCTGCACTCATTTCTGGCTTAGGAAAGGTAAAGGTAAACTCTCTATCCTGATCTGGTGCCTCTAATCGCTCTAGTCTATCTAACTGTGATTGACGACCACGAGCCATTTTAGATTTGATCCCTGCTCTATATTTGTCAATATATTCTTCAGTTTTACGAATGTGCTCCTGTTGCTTTTCATAAGCACATTGATACGCCACTCGTTGCTGTTCTCGTTGTTTCAAGAATTGACTATAATTACCTTTATACGTATGCACCTTATGATGAGCCAATTCTACCACTTCTGTAGCCACTTGATCTAAGAAGTATCGGTCATGACTAATGATGACAATGCCACCTTTATAGGACTTTAAATATCCTTCCAACCATTCTAACATTGGCATATCTAAATGGTTAGTAGGCTCGTCAAGAAATAGAAAGTCCGGACGACGCACTAAGGCTTTAGCCAAATTAATACGCGTTTTTTGTCCCCCAGAAAATTCACTAGCTTTCTTCTTTAAATCTTCGTCACTAAATCCTAAACCATAAGCAATACGTTGGCTTTGTTTTTCATAATCATACCCACCAAGCCATTCCAATCGCTCTTGTAAGTAAGATAATCGACGCATGTCCTGTTCTGTGGCGTCTCGATGTTCTAATTCTGTTGTTAACGCTTGTAATTGGGATTCTAGATGCTGTACATCAGCCCAAGCAGTTTGAATTTCTTCTTCTAAACTAGCATCACCTAAATTCACGTCTTGCTGTAAATAGCCAATAGTAATACTACTGTCTTTCACAATGATTCCCGCATCATGTTCTTCTATGCCTAGTATGCATTTCATCAACGTCGATTTACCAGCCCCATTAGGGCCCACTAACGCAAGACGTTCTCCTTGTCGTATGGTAAAGGATACATTGGAAAAGATTTCTCGTATCCCAAAGGATTTTCCTAGTTTTTCTATTCGGATCTGTTCCAAAATACTACTCCTATCCTAATTGTATTTACAATACAAGAGTATTACTATGATCTGTTACCTAGAGAATAGTAACATTTATTTAAATGAATCCCATAGGTAGGTTATAAACTCAGTAATACATCTTGTAAATGATTTGCCAAAGCTTGCTCAAATTTATCTATCGTGGTCGCATCCAAGTCATGCGTAATTCCTGGATAGCCTTGCTGCCTAGTTTCACCAAAAAATTCATCTCGGAATGTGTTATAAAATAAGACTACCCCCGTTTCCTCATTATCTTTGATATAGGTGCCAATAATATAGGAACCATTAATCATATCTAATGCAGTATGAGGCGTCACATCTAAATGATATCCTTCAATTGTTTGTGGTAATACCTCTCCATAATTCCACTGAGGTATGCCCTTTTTCTTGTATTCATAGACAAATCCTTCTTGAGGCTCCATAAAACGTGTTATGATAGATGCTTTATAGTTGGCTTTCAAATTCTCCATAAATGGCGTTAACGACTCTCGTATGAAGGCAATATCTACAAACTCTACTAAAGGCACTGAAATACGCACCATGTAATCCCCTACTTCTGTATCATAGAGGACGGACCACCGCCAATTTTTATCATTTGTATAATAAAAGAGACTATATACAGTAGATGATATGGATTTTTGTTCTACTACTAAGTGAAAGTCTCCAATAGTGGACTCTAACCAAGATAAGTCGAGGTTTTCACATTCTTTTATAATTGCATCCATAGATTCTTTCCCTATTGTAATTGATTATATAATGACTGATATTGTGCTTCATGAGCCATCACACGTTTCACATAATCTTTCGTTTCTGGAAATGGAATTTTATTTATATCGTCAAAATTATCATCCCAACCATAGGTTTGCATCCATTCCTCCACGTGACCACGCCCCGCATTGTAGGCTGCTAACGCTAAGATTTCATTACCTTTAAATTCTTCTAATAAATACGATAAATACCAAGTCCCTAATTGTATATTCGTGTGTGGTTCCTTAATATCTTGGTCAGATAGGCTCGGTTGATTCAATTGTTCTCCAATCCAGTGCGCAGTTTCTGGCATTAACTGCATCAATCCTAAAGCGCCTGGTAAAGATTTTGCATTTGTATCAAACTTACTTTCTGTATAAATCACAGCCGCCACCATAGATGGCCTTACATGATAGGTCGATGCATTTTTCATTACCGTGCTTTCATATGCTAACGGATACGCATATTGTCTGGCTAAATAGGGTTGTCCATATTGCATATAATAAGCTGTTAGAACAATGATTAACCAAGCAAATGCTGTGGATACCCTCATACTTCCTCCTTCTGAAAGTGAATTTTCGCTGTTTTCCACAATTTACGTAATTGTTTTTCTAATTGTTGCATAGTCCCAGAATTATCTATCACTACAGCACTTAATTTTCGCTTTTCATCTAAACTCATTTGACTATGAATACGATCAAGTGCCTCTTGTTCAGAATAAGAATTTCGTTTCATCAAACGTTCTAGCTGTGTCACAGGGTTGACATAGACAAGCCAAATCTCATCCATCTGCTTATGCCAATCTGTTTCAAACATCAATGGTATATCATAGATGATAGCCTGTTTTCCCTTAGCTTCCCATTCTTCTGTCAATTCCTGTATACGCCTTCTAATATGAGGTTGTAATATAGAATTAATAGTCTCTAAGGCTTTAGAATCAGAAAATACAAGGCTACCTATATACGCACGATGTAACGTACCATCTTCTAGCACTGTATTAGGACCAAAAGCCTGTATCAATTCTTGTAATCCTGGTGTTCCTGGCTCAACTACTTCTCTAGCCACTACATCTGCATCAATATAGTGAACACCTTTTTTTTGTAACCATCGTAACACTGTACTTTTACCAGAGGCAATGCCCCCTGTGAGTCCGATTTTATACATATTTTCACCCCACATTTGATTCTGGTTATATAAACTATGATTATACACAAACATATTGTATAGAAATTCTATGGACCTACTATTTTACATCTGCCCAGTTATTTGCACTGTGCACATCTACCTGCAATGGCACTCGTAATGTCACTACTTGTTCCATACAATTGCGCAACAATGTTTCTACTTGTTCTTGTTCTAATTCTATCACTTCTAGCACTAGTTCATCATGTACCTGTAACAAAATACGAGATTGTAAGCCTTGCTCTTCTAGCGCTTCTTCTACATGATTCATAGCTAATTTAATAATGTCTGCAGCCGTCCCTTGAATTGGCGTATTCATAGCTGTACGCTCCGCAAAGGATCGACGATTAAAGTTACGACTATTAATATCAGGTAATGGACGAACACGACCAAACATAGTTCGTACGGAACCTGTTTCATGTGCTTCTTGCACCATACGATCCATGTACCCTTTAATTTGTGGATATCGACTGAAATATAGCTCAATATATTCTTTTGCTTCTGCTCTCGTAATGCCTAAGTCACGAGACAAACCAAAATCACTAATGCCATAGATAATGCCAAAATTGATGGCTTTCGCATGCGAACGTTCTAGAGGCGTCACCTCATCTAACGCTTTACCCAATACTTCTGCTGCAGTAAAACGGTGAATATCTTCTCCGTTTTGGAACGCTTGAATTAAGGCAGGGTCTTCCGACAAGTGAGCCAAAATACGAAGCTCAATTTGTGAGTAGTCCGCACTCATAAACATATGATATCCATCATTTGGTTTGAATAATGCACGAATTTCACGGCCTTTTTCACTACGCACAGGAATATTTTGTAAATTCGGATCCGAACTGCTTAAACGTCCTGTAGCAGTTACCATTTGATTGAAAGAAGTATGAATCCGGTTTGTATGAGCATTTACTAGTCCTTCAAATCCTTCTAGATAGGTAGATACTAATTTCACAACGGAGCGATACGCTAAAATTTGTTCTACAATTTCATGATCATTTCTGAGCATATCTAGAACTTCTGCATCAGTAGAATAGCCTGTTTTCGTTTTCTTAATGACTGGTAATTGTAACTTTTCAAAAAGAATAACACCCAATTGTTTTGGCGAATTAATATTGAAAGTTTCTCCTGCTAACGCATAGATTTTCTCTTGCAGTTCAGTAACCTCTGCTTTGAAGCGTTCCAATGTAGTATGTAATTGGTCTACATCCATGTAAATACCATTTTTTTCTAATACACAAAGTGTACGTAGTAATGGCAGTTCAATAGTTTTATATAACTCCCATACACCAGCGGTCTTCATTTCTTCCGTAGCTATGTTATTCATTCGATATAAACTTTGCGCTTGTAGAGCCCATTCCATTTCATTTTCTGTAGCTGGAATAGATGGTTGACTGAAACGCTCACATAAATAGGTCATACCATAATTTGCTCGTGTAGGATCTAATAAGTAAGCCATTAATGTTACATCTTTAATATGAACAGTATCTTCTTTCATAATAGAAATGTTACCAGTTGTTTCAGTACCTAACACTTCAAATAACAACTTCGCGTTATCTGTAACAACTTCTTTAGCCCCTTCAAACACGGTTTCCACATGCGCTACATCTACAAATCCATTCACAACTAATTGAGTGTCTCCATTATATAGATATAAAGCTTCTATGGTTCTGAATGGATGTGTTCCAGCCTCTTTTAGAATGACACTGATGATTTTATCTTCATAAAATTCTCGTGGTACTTCCGTGACATGCGTTAATTCAATTTCTTCTGCTGGTGGAGCTAAAAATTGATCGAATAAAGTTCCTTCTTCTGCCACGCCCATCGCCTTTAGTAGTCTTGGTGTGACTGCGTGAAAGCCTAACTTTTCAAATAATGGGGTCACTTCACTACGATGTACAACGGGAACGAATTGTTCTAACTCGTAAGGCATATCCATATCTGTTTTGATGGTGGCTAGTTGATGAGAAATGAACGCTAAGTCTTTATTGTCTACTAATCGTTCTTTCAGTTTTCCTTTTTGTTCCTCAATATGTTCATACACGCCCTCTAATGTACCATATTGATTTAATAGTTTAAGAGCTGTTTTTTCACCAACACCAGGCACACCTGGGATATTATCTGAAGAATCGCCCATGAGAGACTTCATTTCAATGACCATTTGTGGACCATATCCATAGAGTTCTTCCATATTAGACATAGTCACATGAAGCATATCGGTGATGCCTTTTTTCGTTAAGAACACACTAGTATATTCATCGACTAGTTGTAGATTATCTCTATCACCAGTAATGATATGAACTGCAAGATCTGACGACCCCCATTTTTTGCTCAAGGAGCCAATGATATCGTCACCTTCAAATCCTTCTTCTTCAATCACAATAATCCCCAAAGATTCTAATACTTCACGGATCAAGCTAAATTGTGGACGCAATTCATCTGGTGCACTTTGACGAGTTCCTTTATAGTCTTCGTAAATATCCATACGGAACGTCTGCTTTCCTTTATCAAATGCCACTGCAATGTAATCAGGATTGATTTCTTCATAGAGCTTTGTTAACATAGTTAAAAAACCATATACTGCATTCGTAGGAACCCCTAATGCATTTTGTAGTGGTGGTAGTGCAAAGAATGCACGATATAATAAGCTACTGCCATCTATAACCATTAATTTTTTCATAATTTACTCTCCTATTGACTGATCTACGTATCCTTAATTATACCATATTTCCTACTCTTATGAGTGATGAAAATAAAGGGTATTCCTATGTAAACCCTTGCTGTATAAGCCAGTATTCCTTAGGATATGTATAAAAATAGTTGCAAAACTGTACGCCCTATGATATACTACTTTAGTAATAATACAGTAAATCACAAGGAGGTGACTCAATTGCCAAATATTAAATCCAGTATTAGAAGCGTAAAAACGGATGCTGAACGTCGTGCGAAAAACTTTGCTGTAAAATCTCAAATTCGTACAGCTACTCGTAAGACTGTAGAAGCTGCTCAAGCAGGCGCTGTAGAAGAAGCTAAAAAAGCACTAGTTCATGCTACAAGCGTAATTGATAAAGCAGCCTCCAAAGGCGTTCTTCATAAAAATACTGCAGCTCGCAAAAAATCCAACTTAGCAGCTAAAGTAAATGCT
The DNA here is from genome assembly GCA_963518085.1 of uncultured Veillonella sp. Taxonomy (GTDB): domain Bacteria; phylum Bacillota; class Negativicutes; order Veillonellales; family Veillonellaceae; genus F0422. The sequence continues at coordinate 48,659 of CAUQIB010000004.1, forward strand.
CTATAATGAACTCTAAAAGAGGGTTAACAAGGAGAAATACTATTTCTCTTAGTTAACCCTCTTTTTTATATGTCATCATTATGTGAATCTACCATAGGATACCACCATATATTGGAGCATTGCCCTATAGAGCTAATCAAATTATATATAACAAAAGGAGCTACTCTCATAGCTCCCCTCGTCTCATGCGTTCTAATTTTTCAGCCACATCTCCATCAATATGCGCGCCCAATTCATTACGTTGTAATGTCATAGCATCTCGACTATGATATCCTGTATAGCGTTTACGCTCTTCCTGTTTTGCCAACTCAATTTGATGGCGCAATTCACGAGCAGATATACGAAGACCTCCAAACCCTAAAATTTGATTTTGCTCTTCTCCATCACTTGTGACAACATAAATCGTCTTATATTGACCTTTCTTGCTAAAGACTTCTCGTTCAATATAAGCATCTGCTGTTTCATGCGTTCCTGTGAATACTTCAATAAAGTCAGATGATATACGTTGTTCATCTGCTGTAAAAGGAGCATGCTTACCATCAAACACTAAAATAATCTTATATCCCTTATAACTACCATAATTGAGTAAACGATGACGTAGTTCTAATCTAGCATGTTCTAAAGACTCCTTACTAAGAGACTTTAAATCAGCCCAGTCAAAAATAACGTTATATCCATCTACAATTAAAATATCTTTTTTCATAGTATACCTACTATCGTTGACGTCTCGCTTCGTATAAAAGAATCGCTGCTGCTACCGATGCATTTAATGAGTTAATCGTTCCAAACATCGGAATCGTTACCAATACATCGCATAATTCCTTTGTTAAACGGCTTAAACCTTTCCCTTCATTCCCTATGACTAATACAATAGGACCTGTCATATTCACATCGTACATCACAGTCCCCTCCATATGAGCCCCCATCACCCAGAAGCCTTGGCTTTTTAATTGCTCAATAGTCTGCGCTACATTACCAATTTGCACCAATGGAATCGATTCCACAGCTCCTGCGGATGTTTTACTTACCGTCGCATTAATTGGCGCATTATGGCGTTTGGGAATGAGCACTGCCGTAGCTCCCACACATTCTGCCGTGCGAATAATGGCTCCCATATTATGAGGATCTTCCACACCATCCGTTAAAATTAACAATGGATCTTTTTTCGTACATTGTAGCAATACATCTTGCAGTTCTTGAAACTTCACAGCATTTACTAATGCAACCACACCTTGATTAGGCACATCACTAGGATATTTTTGTAACTCCCGTTCCTTCACACGACGAATTTCTACCCCCTTAGACTTTGCCAAACCCAATATCTCTGAAAGAGAGCCCCCTTGCTTACCTTCCGCCACTAAAATACGATGAATCCCACGATCTGATTTTAGTGCCTCGCGCACAGCATTACGACCCACAATAAACGTATCCATGAAAACCTCAAACTTTCCTAAAAGCAAACCTAACAATACGCAGTAATATCTTACTAAACATATTACGATACATATCCTAACCATGTCGATACTACAAGGTATAATATTACAAAATATCTTCTTATATTATTAAGATTAAAATCAATATCAAAGCCTAGAAATAACTAAGCTATCACTTCATTATACCATTAAAAGAGAAGAACCCCAAAATAAGACATAAGCACATCCGCTGTAACGTTGTCACCTTATATAGGTATAGAGAAATATGTCATAGGCTTCAATAAAGATATATTTATATCTGTTATAAGAAGTATGTGGCTTTTTGATGATTAGACGAAAAACTAGAAGAACGCCACATATTCCGGAGCAAACCTACCGTAGGATCAGTTTGTGGAGGAATGTGTGGCGGTCTTCTCTCTCCACCTGAGCCCCATCCGCTGAAACGCTGTCACCCTATATACTTTGAGAAAAATATGCCATAGGCTTCTATAAAGATATATTTGTTATAAGAAGTCTGTGGTTTTGTGATAATTAGCGGAAGGCCTAGAAGAGCACGGCGTGTTCCTGAAGAAACATTATGAAATACCGTTTCTGAAGGAATATGCCGTGCTCTTCCGTTCCACAGATTAAGAAAACGCCACAGACTTCAATGCAAATTAATTACTATAAAAGCCTATGGCGTATTTATACTCATGCTACATTTGTGACAACGTTTCAGCAAAGGCGAATTGCATGAGGAATTGCAGCCTCTCTTCATCCCCTTTGCGATAGGTATACCCCAATAACGCCTCAAAAGCTGTACTCATGCGGTACTCCTGTACACTGGCACTTTTAGGTACATGTACATTACTATTGCGAGCCCGCTTTGCTATAAGCAATTCTTCTTCTGTTAATGAAGGCTCCAATGCTAGCAGTACTTTTGCTTGTGCTCTTGCATTGATAAATGATGTCACCACATCATGAAGTATTTGTGTTTTTGTAATGCCCGTTTCTACTACACGATTTCTGATAAATAAAGTGTACACACCGTCGCCAATGTAAGCAAGCATAAGAGAGTCCTCTAAAGGACCCTCTCCATTTGCTTCTACTTTCACTGAAGATTTTAATTTATCAATCGCTATAGATCGTAGCTGTTTATATCGATTAAAGTTCACGTTTTTTCCACCGTGCCCCTTGTGGGGAGTCTTCGATGACAATTCCAATATTTGCCAATTCATCACGAATGGAATCTGCAATGCCCCATTGTTTTTGTTCACGTGCACATTGACGAATATTTAAGATTACATCCATTAATTGATTATATTCTTCATTACTAGTTTCTTGACCTTTCCAACCCTCTTCTAATAAACCAAGAATATCTAACATCAATTTGAAGATTTCTTTCACTTCTCCAATTGTGCTATGGCATACAGTGCCATCACAGCTTTGAACAGATTGGTAGTAAATGTTAATTTCTTTCGCCAATCCGTAGATAGGAGCTGTAGCAAGGGCGGTATTGAAATCATCGCTCATAGCAGCTTCAAACTCTTCTTTATAGTTACGAGCATTTTTCAATAATTCTGCTGCTTCAAGTTCACACAACCCTTCTGGACGACTTTCTAAGTACAATAAATTGTCAATCACAGTTTGGAATCGTTCAATAGCCTTAGTCGCTTCATCTAAGCGTTCATCACTAAAGTCCAATGGACTACGATAATGTGTGCTCAACAAGAAGAACCGCAATGCATCTGCACTATATTGTTCTAGGATATCTTTCACCAAGAAGAAGTTGTTCAAAGATTTACTCATTTTTTCTTGGTTGATCGTAATAAATCCATTGTGCACCCAATAACGCACCGCTGGATGATGTTCAGAGCACCCTTCGGATTGGGCAATTTCATTTTCATGGTGAGGGAAAATTAAATCAGATCCACCACCGTGGAAATCAAACTCTTCTCCTAAGTATTTTTGACTCATGGCAGAGCATTCAATATGCCAGCCTGGACGACCTTCTCCCCAAGGACTCTCCCAGAATGGTTCGCCTGGTTTTGCAGCTTTCCATAAAGCAAAGTCCATAGGATTTTCTTTACGGTCATCTACATCTACACGAGCACCGGCTTCCATATCGTCCAAGGTACGACCAGATAGTTTACCATAATGTTCAAATTTTTCTACACGATAGTATACATCGCCATCCACGGCATAGGCATAGCCATTGTCAATTAATGTACTAATCATAGCAATGATTTCATCCATATGTGTAGATACACGAGGATATACATCAGCACGACGCACATGTAATGCATCCATTACATCATAGTAGGCATCAATATAGCGATCGGAAATCACATTCCATGCCACACCTTCGCCATTGGATGTATTGATGATTTTATCATCCACATCTGTAAAGTTTTGGATATATGTTACTTTGTAGCCCACGTGACTCAAATAACGGCGAATAGTATCCCAAGTCACAAAAGGACGTGCATTGCCGATATGAGGATGATTATATGGTGTTACACCGCATACGTAGATGCTAACTTCCCCTTCTTTCACAGGTTGGAACACTGATTTTTCTCGGGTCATCGTATTGAAAACTGTCAGTTCTCTCATTAGAAATAGCCTCCTTGTATGCACTTAGCCTAAACGGCGAAGTACCTTTTCTTTGCCAAATAAGGTAATAATATAATTCAAATCTGGACCATGCATTTGACCTGTCGTAGCAATACGAATCGGCATAAATACAAATTTACCTTTCAATCCAGTTTCTTTCATAATCGCTTTGATAGCTGCTTTTACAGCCTCTGGGGTAATCTCATCCATAGCTTCAATTTTTTCTTTGAAAGCCCCAATTACTGTCGGATACGATTCTTCTGCTTTCACAGCTGCGATGTCTTCTGCATGTTCTGCATTTTCTACAACATCATCTTGGAAGAACATACCAACTTCATCTACGATTTGAGCACCATAACTAATGTGGTCTTTCACACAAGTGCAAAGCATAGTCAACCATGCTTGTTCCTCAGTAGACGGATGTTCACTAGCGTAGCCAGTTTTCACCAAGTGCGGTAAGCATAATTCGTACAATGCTTCTGGTGTTAATTGTTTCATATAGTTAAAGTTGATGTAATTCAATTTGTCGATGTCGAAGACAGCAGGATTTTTTGCCACTCGATCCATGGAGAATTTCTGTGCCAATTCCTCCATAGTGAATAATTCTTCTTCTCCTTCAGGAGCCCAGCCCAATAGTGCCAAGAAGTTTACAATTGCTTCTGGCAAGTAACCTAATTCACGGTATTGTTCTACAGAGGTAGCACCATGACGTTTACTCATTTTTTTGCCATCTTTGCCCATGATCAAGGAGATATGCCCAAATGTTGGTACATCCCAACCTAAGGCTTTGTAAATTACGATTTGGCGTGGTGTGTTCGATAAATGTTCTTCTGCACGGATAACATGAGAAATTCCCATTGTGTGATCGTCCACTACTACGGCATAGTTATAGACAGGAATTCCATCGGATTTTACGATAACGAAATCGCCAATACCGTTAGATTCAAAGGATACGTGACCACGAACCATATCGTCAAAAGCTACTGTTTCATGCAAAGGAACATGCAAACGAATAGTCGGTTTGCGACCTTCAGCTTTGTACGCAGCCTTTTGTTCTTCCGTTAAATGATGACAATGACCATTATATTTTGGTGTTTCACCACGACCTAATTGCTCTTCACGAACTGCGTCTAATTCTTCTTGGGAACAATAACATTCGTAAGCATGACCAGATTCTAATAATTGTTGTGTTACTTTTTCATAAATATCTAAACGCTCTGTTTGACGATATGGTCCAGCTTCGCCCCCTACGTCAACACCTTCATCCCAATCCATACCAAGCCATTTTAGAGCCGCTTTAATATTTTCTTCACTTTCACGAGTAGAACGAGCTTGGTCTGTATCCTCTACACGCAATAAGAATGTACCTTGCTCCCTACGGGCTAATAAATAGTTAAATAATGCGGAGCGAGCTCCACCAATATGAAATGGACCGGTTGGACTCGGTGCAAAACGAACTTTCATGAGTTATAACTCCTCTCTTTCATACATTGAAACAACAGCTTGTGCGGCTATACCTTCTGTTCTTCCCAAGGCACCTAACCCTTCATTTGTCGTTGCCTTAATACTAATTCTACTAAGTGGAATACCTAAATCCTCACTTAGATTTTTTTTCATCTCTTCAATATGAGGCTTCAATTTGGGAGCTTCTGCAATGACCATGATATCTGCATTGTAGATTCCAAAATTTGAGTCCTTTAATAATTGTACCACTTTTTCTAATAATAGCCTACTAGAAATCCCTTTGAAAGCATTATCTTCTGGGGGAAAATAATACCCAATATCTCTCATTCCTGCTGCCCCCAACATAGCATCCATAAGGGCATGAATCAACACATCTGCATCAGAATGCCCATCAGGACCAATAGGGCTATCGATAGAGACACCACCTAATACACAAGGTCGCCCCTCTTTGAAACGGTGAATATCATAACCATAACCAATTCGCATCATCGGTTCCACTCCTAAATATTTCTTAGCAATCGCTACATCTTCAGGGACTGTTAATTTAATATTTTTTCTATCCCCTTCCACAATGTGCACTGGCTTTCCTTGAAACTCTACTAAGGATACATCGTCGGTTCCTTTATATCTGTGTTCTTCCGCATATACATAGGCATCTAATAAAACAGCCGTTTGAAACCCTTGTGGTGTTTGTATTCTATATAGTTCAGAGCGTAGTAACGTTTCTTCTACATATCCCTCTGTATTCACTCGTTTTATCGTATCAACCACGGGAATAGCTGGAACCGCTGCTCCATATGCTTTAGCCCCCTCAACCACTCGACGAGCTAACTCTTGATTCGCCAATGGTCTTGCTCCATCATGAACCAGAATGATGTCTGCTCCATTTGCCACCTGTGAAAGTCCTGCTGCCACAGAATCTTGTCGTTCTGCTCCACCAATAACATATTGTACTACCCAGGGTACCTGCATAGCTTCCACTTGTTCTTGAATCGAAAACTGATCCAGTTCCGATACAACCACTATGACTTCTTTTAAACCTTCCCATTGCTTCATATGATGTAAATTCCATTGTAACACTGTATACTGTCCCAATGGCATACATACTTTATTATCTGTATAGCCCATCCGGCGTCCTGCACCTGCAGCTAATAAGATACAACTGATCATGGTACTCCCTTTCTAAGAATTTGACTCCTCAACACGGGCAAAAATCATTCGTCCCGCACTAGTTTGTAATACAGAAGTAACTACTACATTCACTGTTTGATCCACATAATCTACACCATTTTCTACAACAATCATAGTACCGTCATCTAAATAGGCAACCCCTTGATGTGGTTCTTTACCAGCTTTCATAATGCGTACTTGTAAGGTTTCACCACTCATCATTTTCGGCTTAATCGCATTCGCTAAATCGTTTAGGTTCAACACCGCAACACCTTGCAAGGTAGCTATTTTATTAAGATTAAAGTCATTAGTTATCAGTTTCCAATGTTTATCCATACTAAGGCGAATCAATTTCAAATCTACTTCTGACAAGTCCTTATAGTCCACATCTATGATTTCTATAGAATCAGTTAATTTTTCGCGCATTGTCTGTAGTAAGTCTAACCCTCGTCTACCTCGATTCCGTTTCAAATTGTCTGCAGAATCAGACAATTTTTGCAATTCTTCTAGTACAAATACAGGCACTATGAAAGGACCTTCTAAAAATCCTGTATTCACAATATCTAAAATTCGACCATCTATGACAACCGATGTATCTAAGACCTTAGCAGAAGCAGTTCGGATTTCTTTTACCTTTGATTCCTTAGGTTTTCTCCCCTTATTAAGTAATCCTCTAAACGTATAGGATACCGTAGCTTTATATAAATCTGGTCCTTTATCCATCCCTAAACGAATCCCAATATAGCCTAATACTGCACTGAGCGCGATAGGTAAGTATGAGCCAATAATTGGTACCCGCTCAAAAGCCACACCAATTAAATTAGCAATAATGAGTCCAAATAATAATCCTATCGTGCCAGCCACTAATTGTTGGCTAGGAACTCGACTTAAAATACGTTCAATTTGTTTTGCTACGCTTAAGCCTATACGTAAAATATACTGGGACACTAAATAACCAATAATCGCCGCTACTAAGATACTTATAGTATAGTACAATATCATAATTACAGATATCCCAAATACGCCCATCTGTAGCATCTTTTCATCCCATACAGATACCATAAGCGTTGATAGAGCATCCGCACCGACGTATCCCATACTACCAAATAAGATAGCAATAACATAGCGCAATAATTTATAGATCATATGGTCACCTCCTCCTTTTTATAAAAGTATACTATACCTATCTGTGATTCTCATGAATGAATCATAATAAGAACTCAGCAAATAGGTTTTAGAATATACTTTTCATTACTTCTTGAATACTGGTAACGCCTTGTATGGAGATACCGACTTGTATTCCTTTTAATTGTTTTACATTTCCAGCAGGGATAATAAATTGTTTAAATCCAAGCTTTTTTGCTTCTCCTATTCGTTGTTCTATGCGTGGAATACTACGAATATTGCCGGTCAATCCTACTTCACCTAAGATCACCATATCTGGAGGTACTGGCTTATTTTTTAAATTAGAGATAATCGCCACTGCCATCGCTAAGTCACAAGCCGGTTCATTGATTTTTAAGCCCCCAATGATAGTGACATACACATCTTTATTCCCCAAGGTAAAGCCACAGCGTTTTTCTAATACTGCTAGGAGCAAAATCAGCTTATTTAAATCATAACCAATCGCAGTTCGACGTGGCATGCCAAATGCCGTAGATACCACTAAACTTTGTACTTCTACTAAGATAGGTCGTACTCCTTCTAGGTATGCCATAATGGCAGATCCTGTTTCTTCTTCTGACCGCTCTGCTAATAAAGTAGCTGATGGATTGAGTAGTTCACCTAAGCCTTCCTCTTCCATGGTAAATAACCCTGATTCCGAAGTCGATCCAAAGCGGTTTTTAATACCTCGCAAAATACGGAATTGATAGGACCGTTCCCCTTCAAAATATAGTACTACGTCTACCATATGCTCTAGCATGCGAGGTCCTGCAATGTTACCATCTTTTGTTACATGACCAATAATAATCACGGGAATATCTTGATCTTTTGCAAAGCGCAACAATCTAGCCGTACATTCACGAACTTGACTGACACTACCCGGTGCAGATTCTACAGATCCTACATACATAGTTTGGATGGAGTCAATAACAAGCAACATTGGTTGACTTCGTTTAGCTTCATTCAATATGGTATCTAAATTAGTTTCTGCCTGCACTAACAGATTGGATGAATTGATACCTAGTCGATGCGCTCTCAACTTTAACTGCATATCTGATTCTTCTCCAGATGCATATAGTACCTTACCAGACTCTTCTGCAATACGACCAGATACTTGCAATAGTAAGGTAGACTTACCAATACCTGGGTCCCCACCTAGCAAAATCAACGCACCTGGTACGATACCACCACCTAGAACACGGTCAATTTCTCCATATCCAGAAGTAATTCGAGCAATGGCTCCTACTTCAATCTCTGTCAAAGCTTTCGGTTTATTATCTTCATCTTGTACTGGTCGATACGATGCCACATGTTTTGTTTTAACTTCTGGTTGAAGTTCTTCTTCTACTGCCGTATTCCAAGCGCCACAAGCGGTACAACGACCAAACCACTTCGACGATTCATTTCCACATTCAGAACAGAAAAAAACTGTTTTCTTTTTAACCATAGATACCCTTTCTTATAAAAATAATGCGCGTCACTGAAAAGAAACGCGCACTACTCTTCGGGCAACACCGTTTATTTCGTACCGAAAATACGATCTCCCGCATCACCAAGACCAGGCAGAATATATCCATGGTCATTTAATTTTTCATCTAATGCAGCTACATAGATGCGTACGTCAGGATGCGCTTTATTCACAACTTCTACACCTTTTGGGGCTGCCACTAAACACATTAATTGAATGTCTTTAGCACCTTTTTCTTTTAACAAAGAAATCGCTGCTGCTGCACTACCACCTGTAGCCAACATTGGATCTGTTACGATAATACGACGTTCTGCTAAGTCAGATGGTAATTTGCAATAGTATTCCACTGGTTGCAATGTTTCAGGGTCACGATACATACCTACATGACCTACTTTTGCCATTGGCATTAATTCTAGCAAACCATTCACCATACCTAGGCCAGCACGAAGAATTGGAATAATACCCAATTTTTTACCTGCGATTTGTTTGCCAATAGCTTCTACTAATGGAGTTTGCACTTTCACATCTTCTAATGGTAAATCACGTGTAATTTCATAGCCCATTAATAAAGCAATTTCTTCTAATAATTGGCGGAAATCTTTTGTGCCAGTTTCTACAGATCGAATCAACGTCACTTTGTGTTGAATCAAAGGATGTGTCATTACATTTACGTTCATCTTATTTATTTCCTTTTTATTAATTAAGCATACATTGGATATGTTTCACAAAGTGTTGCTACACGTTGTTTTGCCTCTGCTAATACAGCAACATCTTCTGGATGTTTCAATACTGAAGAAATGATACCTGCAATTTCTTTCATATCTTCTGCATTCAAACCACGAGTTGTTAATGCTGGTGTACCTAAACGGATGCCAGATGTAACAAATGGACTTTCTGGATCAAATGGGATTGTATTTTTGTTACAAGTAATACCCACTTCATCCAATACATGTTCTGCTACTTTACCAGTTAAACCAACAGTACGTAGGTCTACTAATAATACATGCGTATCAGTACCACCAGATACAATAGTAAAGCCTTCTTGTTGTAACGCTTCTGCTAATGTTTGAGCATTCACAATCACTTGTTTAGCATACTCTTTAAACTCTGGTTGCAACGCTTCACCAAATGCTACTGCCTTAGCGGCGATGACATGCATTAAAGGACCACCTTGAATACCAGGGAAGATAGATTTATCAATTGCTTTAGCATATTCTTCTTTACACATAATCATGCCACCACGTGGTCCACGCAATGTTTTATGTGTAGTAGTAGTTACAATATCAGCATACTCTACAGGGTTTGGATGCAATCCTGCTGCCACTAATCCAGCAAAATGTGCCATATCTACCATGAAAATAGCTCCTACTTCATGGGCAATCTCCGCCATTGTTTTGAAATCAATTTGACGGGAGTAGGCGCTGCCACCACCGATGATCATTTTAGGCTTATGCTCTTGTGCAATTTTACGCATTTCTTCGTAATCAATGCGACCTGTTTCTGCATCTACACCGTAAGGAATAATATTGAAATATTTACCAGATACATTCACTGGAGATCCATGTGTTAAATGTCCACCATGGGATAAATTCATACCCATAATCGTGTCACCTGGCTCTAATAACGCAAAGTATACGCCAAAGTTCGCTTGAGAGCCAGAATGAGGTTGTACATTCACATGTTCTGCGCCGAACAGTTGTTTCGCTCTTTCAATAGCCAACTCTTCTACCATGTCGACATATTCACATCCACCGTAATAACGTTTATGTGGATATCCTTCTGCGTATTTATTTGTCAATACGCTACCTTGTGCTTCCATCACAGCTTGAGACACAAAGTTTTCCGATGCAATCATTTCTAATTTGTTGCGTTGACGACCCAACTCTAATTCAATCATTTCCTGAACTTTAGGGTCTTGCTGTTTTACATAGCTCATGGTAACCTCCTGTGAAAGAAACATTTCAATCTATCCTTTATTATAGTAATAATCCCCACCTTTTGCAAGGCAAAATACTGAATCCCCTCAACCGAAGTTAGTAGGTACTAAACAATTGAAAGAGATGCCACAACCTATTATATGTTGCCATTTCTATAGGGGATGATCCTATCAGATCTTTAGAATGCCACACTCATCTGTATTCCTACGACTCCATATGGCACTGTAAAACCGTTTGGCACTTGTAACGGGGTGGATAAGAATATATTATAATTAGCACTTCCATAGTGTCCTTTCATACCAATGGCTCCACCCCACAACTCTGTACCCAATATATCTTCCGTGGATTTGCCGTACACTTTGCCATAATCCAACCCCACATACAGTGTATGGTTCTGATTCAATGGTACATCTAAAGTATTACGTACATAGAACCCTCGTTCTGCTGCTAAATTTCTATCGCCGGTAAAGCCACGCACCGTATACCATCCACCAATGGTAAAGAACTCACTACTATAAAGCTTACTATTTGTATACTGCCCTTTTACTTCCATTGTATAGGTAGCTTTCCGATTCCCAAGAGTCATTGTACGCTGATAATTCACTTTCCCCGTGTATATATGATACTGTGTCGTAGCTTCCCGTAAATAATCTGTCGGCCCGGGACTAGCCCACCAAGGAACACCTTTTTCATATTGCACCAACCAATCTAGACTTCCCTTCTTGCTATATCGTTTTTGGTGTATTCCTATAGACCAAGATGTGGTATTTCTCCGTTGTACATCAATTTCACTACCATTGATAAAAGAATGCCTTGTCTTATGTGTCAGACCTTGTATTAATTCTGTAATCTGTTGGCTATTCCTATGCAATACATGTTTCCATCGTAATTCATCGCTAGTAAAGTTACCGCTAGAAATAAATGGTTTAATAGCATAGCTAACTCGTTGTTGATAGTCTGAATTAGAATGGCTAAGGGTAATGCTATCATTTCCAATAGGTATTTGGTATGATACATAACTGGATTTGCTTGTATTGATACTATCTGAGTGTCTCGATTTCGTTAAGCTATAGTACAAGGTATCGTTACGATCTAATGGTCTGCCTACTGTGATAGACACATTTCCTTGAAAGCGTCCTGTCCCTTCATTACCGAAATTATCGAATCCTGTGGTGACCTCTACTTTAGACTTATTTTCTATCTGAAATACCACTATAGATGCACCTAACTTACTGCCTGGTTGTAACTGAACCGTCGCCTTTTGATGGGGTACCATATTTAAATTATCTACGGTTTGTTCTATGTTCCGTACATTTAAGATATGCCCCTTATGAAAGGCTAATGCATTGGTATAATTACCTGATACGCCCTTAAATTGTATCTCCTCCGCGGTTCCTACCAACAAGGATAACCTAAGTATCCCACTCCCTATATTTTGAGGTTCCATATAGACTTTAGAGGTAACGTAACCTCTATCTAGTAAGGCTGTGTTCAGTTCCTGCAACAAGGTATTAATTGTTTCTACCCCATACGATTGATGTTCTTTCTTAGCCACTATCGTTTGCAGAAAACTAAACTCTGGTGGAACCTGTGAAAGTTCAATATGATGAATTAAAAATTCTGGTTCATCATTCGATAGTTGATTTACCTTTTGAGGTACTATCCCCTCTGTAAGAACTGTGAAAGCTGGTGTTTCCTTTTGTTCCACATGAGATATAGAACGCTCCATCTGGTCTAGCAGTTTACCTTGCTCGTCTATAGTATTGGCATGAACAATATGAGAAAGCGCCCCTATACACAAACAAACAAGGCCTGCAACTATTTTATGATTTGTCAATCCTAGACTCCTTTACATCACAATCTGTTATATCTCTCGGAACGATCTTCTAATGACTTCTCTCGTGCCTGAATTTCTAATTTTTTCATAATTTCGTACTTACGTTCATCCAAATCTTTTTCTTCAATAATAGAAATTCTAGGATGACCTAATTCTTTATCCTTATGTATATCCTTTAGTAATTCAATAATCTTTTCTTTTTCCTCGTCTGTCATATTTTTATTTAATACCACAGTAGTATCACCATTAAATACGAATTCACTCATAAATCCAATTGAGCCGTACGTATATTGAAAACTTCTAGTAAAGTACTGTGCCTTCACATAAGGTTCTATCACTCTCGAATACTCTCCAGATTCCATGACAGCTACATATTTCCCAGTTATCATATTTTTTTTAATATTCAAGGTTGGAGGGTTATATGGTGTATACATTATCTGAGCCACTAATGACATAATGCCTATATAGGCAAGTATTAAAATAATCTCTACACCATATTTCTTAATATATCCAATCATATCTATAGAACTCCTATAACATCTTACAATATCAACTTCCATGCCAATTCATTAGAACAAACATTGATTTCATATATACTTTTGAAAGTTTAAATTTCCAACAACTTAAGCAGGATGTATATACTTTCAATGCAAATTGATCCATAAAATATATATTTAAGAATATTACGAACCCTATTGGTAAACGATTGTAATAGTCCTTTATTCACCCAATAGTAATGCCCCACAATACTATAAACAATTAATAACAATGAGTTCCATTTAATCAAGTAGCTCATAAAGCCATAGCGGATATACGTAATAAAAGCTACTGTAAACACTAATAGGCGTAACATATGAATCCCTATATTGATTAACACGGTATATCTTTTATTATTATACTTTAAACTATATAGAGACAATGGAATCAATCCAATACAATGATAGAATAAAAACAATATATCCTCAGTGTCGGCTCCATACTTATCCAATGTTTGAAGCGTCTCTCTAAGTAATTCAACCATGAGGTTCCTCCTTTAAATAATGGAACAGTCTTTTAAGAAAACTAAGGATAGCACTATCCTCTCTCAACCCAGAAATAATAAAGCATAGCCCATAAAAAGGGGGGATAAAGATAAAAACTGCCCAAATCGGTGGTATATGCATAGCTCTAAACCTTTTTAATGTAAATATAAACAACAAGTACTGTATGCCAACTATAAATATTGCACCAATGACAACTAAAGTCTCAAGATCTGCTCCATTTTTTTCTAAAATAGTTCCTGGAATTACTAATAAACTTCCCCATAATATAAGCCAATTCATACTCTTCCAATATTCTTTTACAGATATAGGCTTATATGGATTAAAGGCATCTTTTATACTTTGTATAATCAATAATTATATTCCTCCTTTAAATCTTCCACTTTATCTTGTAAGAATTCTTTATCCCCTTTTTTCCACTTACCTTATCTTCTAATGCTGAATAATTAAAATTTAATGAACCTTCTAATCCTGCTCCCACATATACTCCTGCACCAATGCTAGCTGTTAGATCCTCATTATTCCTATTTCTCTAGTTGCTGTATTAAATTTTCATACATTAATAATATAATGTATATTAAATTCTTTTGGTCATTTACTTGCTCTATCTTATAGGCGTAGCCCTCCTTGGGCTGATTTTATACGGCCTAATTTATCGGTTTGGTAATAATACACTTTACTCTCATATATCATGTTTTCTTTTAATTGTCTTGTTTTCATATCCGGTTTATATTGCTCACCATTCCGATAAATTTCTGGACTATCAACTAAGCTTGTTGTGTTTGTAGTAGGACTTGCTGTTTCAGTAGTAGATTGTTTAGAGCATACTCATAAATTTCTACATAACATCTAGGTTTTAACTATTATTTAGAAGTATTGTTTATTTTCCCATTCCTCTTCATATATTCTTTAAGTAAAGAATTATTTAATTCCCGGAGTCCTTGTGCTACTTTTTTTCCATCTTTATAGGAAAAACGAGATTTTTCTATAGTAGATAAATCTTCTTCAAGATCCTTTTTTCTCTTGTACAATGAATAAAAAGTATTTATATCTTCATCATCCATTGAATCGAAACTTGTAATAAAAGTTACATCCTCATCCATATACTTATTTTTTATTTCTTCCAAACTAGAATAAGATTTTCTTCTTTCTATCTCATTAATATAATTTTTATCATATTCCATATTTAAAGCTTTAATGATATGAATGCCTAATCCCAATTTTGTCTTTGTATATCCCGACAATCCATAAGTGTATATATAGTCA
This sequence comes from uncultured Veillonella sp., assembly GCA_963518085.1. Classification (GTDB taxonomy): domain Bacteria; phylum Bacillota; class Negativicutes; order Veillonellales; family Veillonellaceae; genus F0422. The sequence continues at coordinate 64,030 of CAUQIB010000004.1, forward strand.
TCTTTTACAATATATCTAAACATCTCATTTTCTATAGTAATATTGTTGAAATAATCCCTAAACTCAAAAAAATAATTTATTTCATATCGAAAAAAAATTTTTGTATCTATATACCGGTGAATATTGATATATAGATAAAGTGTACCCATTAAAGACATAATTATTAAAATCCATACATATCCTTTTCGCATTCGTCATTACCCAATAGACATAAGTTCATCAATTTTAAATGCCACATCATACGTTGTTTTATAGGCAAAGATTTTTTTCCTTTTTGACTGTTGTAAAATGTATGCATCTTCCAAAAATTCAACTTTAGATTCATTTTTATCATGATCCCAGTTATCTATAATAGTAATTTTTGCATAAACCATATCTCCCTCAACTTGATATGTCGTTATATAGCTAGCTGTTCCATACGCTAAAGCTTCATCTAATCCTTTCAAATAATAAGAAATAGTCCCTTCATATGTTAATTGTGGTAAGTCATACATATAAGTATTTAACATGGTCTTAGAAATTATTTCTTTATTCAGTACATCATTATTTGCAAGATATTGATGTACTTTAGAGTTCTCATTTAAAACATATAAAGGAAATCCGGGTAAAATCTCTTCAGCATTTTCTATAATATCTTGATTATTTTCTGGTTCCATAAATAACCCCAACAGTTCGGTCGCTTGTGGTAATAGATTGACCTTTTTATTCCAATAGTGGATACGCCACAAGTCATTTTCTGCTTGGTTAATAGTCTCTTCATCATAAGGATTACCTTCATTTTCCATTTCTCTATATTGCTCTTTAAATTTTTTAATAAACTCATTATACCTATCCTGCCGTATTACCTTCGCATGTTCATTTAGTAATAAATTCCACTTAACCCCATAATGACTGATGCTTGCACCTAGTTCTCCAGTTCCTCCAGCAAGCTTATCTGTGGCATATCCCAAAGCACATGCTAGCCATTGTGCTTTTGCTGGATCGCCATTAGATGCTTCTAATATAGCTAGTGCTAGGAGTTCAGATAGTCCGCCAGCTGCAGTGCCTACACGTATATTACCATTCACCATATTAGCACTTATATTGCCTACTATGGCATGTATTGCTACCTTTTCTGATGAACCTTCCTTCCAACCTGCCATATCAGAGATATGATGAATCGCTTCATTGGCATATTTGTTAAATAATTTAGTTAGTTCTTGTCATTCTAGTATATCTTGCTTGTTGAAAATAGTATCTAATGCTTGAAGGCTGTGATTAATATCTCTATTAGTTTGACTTACAGCCACCTTAGGATTCTCTACATCAATCGTTCCAGGCGCAATGGCAGATTTTGTCACACTGTATGCTTCTTTTCTTTCACCAGGTAACATATTTGGTAATAAGCCTACTTGATTATGCAAGCTATTGACATACTTAAGGTGGCTTGTATACTCCTTATCTTGATTCAACTGTTGTAAGTGTTGTATCTTAGCTGGAATGCTAAGATTTGTATCTGTGAGTATAGCATTTTTTCTATCTCTCATGTGTTGCAAAGACTTCCTGTATTGTACGTCAGATAGATATGACACTCCCCTAGACCCATAGATATACTTCGCCCTATTCTCCATATCCTTCATAACTAACTGTTTTGTTTTCAGTGCATTCGTATCTGTACGACTAGATAACAGAGCTCCTTCTAATGTGGTCGTATTGCCTACGGATATGTTGAACCCTGTACTTCCTGCAAACATTCCAGATGGATGGATTACAGAGGTATATGTGCTATCTATGTCGGTCCGTTGTGCAGAACTTTGTAACGATTTAAATGCACCTTTCTTAGATAGGTTAAGTCCCATTCCACCAGATGTAGTATGGTCTGTATAGTCATGTGTGTCCTGTACAGAGTGAATCTCTAAATTACCACCAATATTTGCTTGGATAGCATCCCCTTTAAGAACACCATCCTTGATGTTCAAATCCTGTTTTGTACTTACTCCGAGGATATTTGTTGCAGTTATCTTCGTAGGGTCATGGACTATATCTGTACCCGCTATATTTCCTTTACTGCCATTAGCATTGACGGATATATCGGAGAATCGGTGTTGTAATACATCATAGGAAATACCTAAGGAGCCTTGTTTCTGTTTCATACTCTGTGTCATCTCAGAAGTCGTTTCTTTGCCCTTCACATAGATACTGTTCGCAGACTCTAAGGTAATGTCCTTGCCTCGTATATCGCTTCCTTCTATGCGGATATCATCCTTCTTAGTGGTAACACGAATATGTCCATCGGATACAACGGTCGATCCTTTTGCTATCTTACTATCTACATTCGTAGAAGCTTCGCTTTTTTCTGTGCCTAAAGATAGATTGAGGTGTAAACTCTTGGCTTGGTCTTTCAGTTTAGATTTTTCTAAAGATGTCTTAGCATCGTCATAGGTTTTGTAGGCTAATAGAGCTTTCAATCGTTCGTCTTTTACAGAGTTTGCTCGTGTAAGTGTACCTACTGCATTGGTTGTAGTATCTACTAAGCGATTCGACAAAGAGAGAGTAAGCCCACTTTTAGAAAATCTATGTGTTTCTCCTGTATGGGATGTGGTATAACCATTACGGATTGTCACGCCAGAGCCTTGGACCTGAATATCTCCTTTAGATGTTACATCACTGGCTTCTACTTGTGCCGTGCCTATAGCACCTAAGGTGACAGAACCAAAGCGACTTACAATCACGCTACCTTTGGCTACACTGCTCTTAGCATCATAGGTATCTGCTTGTTTTTGTGTACCAATGGTAAGGCTAAGACCGCCATTACCAAAGATACCCGATTTACGTACTTCCTCACGATGAGTAGCTTTAGATTCTTTTTGAAATTGAATTAAAGCTTCTTTTTCCTGATTTATAACACGTTTATTTAATTCTACAGTAATAAAACTAGTAAAATTAGTATCTTTTAATCAATACCTATCCCTTAGACTTGATTATTGTATCAACACAAGAATATTCATTGCGTTGGAGACCAAATAGCAATTCCCCTATCTCTACCTCTTTTTTCATTTCTTCTCCAACCACTTCTATATATACCTTATAATTTATTTCTTGTTGTCTTTCATATCCTAGACGCTCCAATATACCTATAGCTTCATAATACATCTTTGTGGTGAAATCAAATAACACCTCTGCATCGTCACCAAAAACATTCCTTTTAATAGTTATTATATTAAATTCATTGTCCCTAACAGTTATTGTTTGTTGTACCTGTATATAAAACGTTTTTATATACAACGATACATATATATATGTTGCTGAAACAACTTGAATATCTCCTTCATTAGTACAATAGGTACCTATATGCCATACACAACTTTGTTCTTTATCTGGTAGTCTACTCCCTCCATATTTTTTACATAGAGAATCTAACTCTTCAATTGCTTGAGAATGCATACATCTAGGAATACATTCATCCACAACATACTCCTCGTCTATAAATTTACTGTGTTTTACTAAATGTATGATTTCTTCTGCAATATTAGTTAAAGATTGATCAATATCCTTTGCAATTTTACCGTTAGAATCACCAAGTTCCTCACCGTAACACAATATATATCCCAAATAGTGTTGGCATCCTAAAAATTCCTCACCTGACCTTGATTCATCCATAGGCACTAAAGGAATCCTTTGATGTATATCAACAGTAGAAATGTTACTATAGCCATTTAATTTCAATAATTCTTCAATATATTGTCTTTCCTTTAAATAATCATAAAAAACATCCTTCATAGTTATTGCATATAAACTAAGGCTATTAAAAAATATACCATACTTTTCACGATTACTTAAAATCACCTCATATTCATAATAAATTTCATAACATGGGGACTTAGGATAAACCTTAACCTTCATAGTTGTCACAAATGTATCACAATCATTAAGAGTTAATTTTGGGCGCCCATATTGTATAAGTAGTTCTGGACCGAAACTATTTACTATATGATTTTTAAGTTTACAGTCTGAATATAAAAAATCAAACGACTTATAATTTTCTGTTTGATTCATTATTTCTTTCTTACTTATAATGCATTGATTAAAGGAATCCTTATTTTTCATTATAATACCTCATCGAATTTTTAAAACCCGATTTTTCTTTTGTTTGTTTTGTGGAATTAAATCGATATTTACCTCATCAATATGTTTCATATTTCTATCAAACTTTTCAAATCTGCCGTGCATTGTATCTATTGTATAATAAAATCCATTATTATCTTTATATACTATTCTACCATCTAATGACCTTCCTACTTTTTCCCATCCATAATCTGAAGCAATTCCTTTTAACTTAGTAAGTACTGTTCCTATTCTTTCATTTACTGGCATTTTAGAAATTGATTTTTCAAACTCTTGAGCTCTTGAATCGCTAGGTTGTGATGAATCTATTCCACCATTTTTACTATTCGTACTCCGTTTCATAAATAATGTATTAAGATTATGATTTATCTCTCCAGAAAATTTCTTTAATGAAAGTAAACCGTGTGTAGTAGAAACAATACCTTCACTACTAAATCCTAACACTGCGCTTCCATAGTTTAAATTACTAATAGATCCTACACTAGATTTATATAAACCACTAGCTACTTCAAATCCACCTTGTACTCCTCCAACTATATTTCCTATAACTTTGCCAGCTTGGTATTCTGTACTATTCGATGAAATTGGTTTAATTCCAAGTGCATTTTTAGCTACAGCATGACCTACTCCATAGGCTACAACATCATCATATCCTTTTATTGAACCTGCAAGAGTTTCTATTGTTTTGGTTAAAATAGGACTCGAAGGTTGACGATTAGCAGCAAAAGCTCTTCCATTGTAAGTAACATAGTTGACCTCTTCACCATCCCACTCCGTTCTTTGAACATTCCATCCATGATCAGCCAAAAAATCTCCAAATTGATTATAAGTATAGTCAGAATTTCTATTAGTAAACAAAAACTCTCCATTAATATATACATAGTTATTACCGTCGTATGATGTCACTACTCGATTTCTTCTATCAGCATAAATATCGCCATCACTTAAATATGAATTTTTTGACGAGTATAGAATCCCTGCTTCAATATCCCTTCTAACATCATTAGAAAACTGCACACTTACTGGGCTACGCTCAGTCATTTTCGCTAATGTATAATTGAGACCTTTTTTAAAATATTCAGGATTTGTCCATGTATATATACTATCAGCTACAGAACCATCTATTATTTCATCTTTTTCATCTTCTGTACCAATACCATGTTGAACCCTATAATTACTAATAGCAAAATACATTCCAATTATTTCAGCACGTCTTTTCTCACTCTCTGCTTCCATAAGTTGTCTCAAAAATGCTTGTTGCTCTTCATGTGTTAACCAGTTAAATTTATCTGCATAAGTTTTTAACGAGTAATAAGGATTTTTCGACTTTTCTGCTATAAAATTTGATATAGAATAAAGCCCCTTTGATACATTTGATGGAAGCTTTTTACTATACTCATTTATAGAGCCATAAAATCCTCCTTGAAGCATATTATATCCGCTCAATGAGCTGAGAAATCCACTCGCTATACCGTGAGCAATAACCTTATATAAACCTCCATCCCTCCATTTATAATAATTACTTTCAATTTTATTTGCTAATGATTTATTTCCACTCTTTTCAGCCTCTACCTTTTTTTGTAACAAGATTTTTTGTTTTTTATAAGCCATATCACCAATTAAATTAAATATTTTACTTGATAAATCCCCTATATATTCAGACTTTTCAATAACTTTGTTCTTTATAAAAATCTGAGGTAGTGGATATATATTATCCTCTATGTTGCTATCTTCATTTTTTAAGGATACATTGATCCCATCTGTTACAATACTACCTTTTGCGATAAATGTTTTTGTTCTATTGGAAATGCTATCACTTATAGGTGGCAAGTGAATATCATTATATTGAAAATCTATTTTATTATTGGCTTTATTACCTATATTAATTCTATTAGATCTATTACTTATCTTACCAAAATAAGTATGCCCTATTACACTATACTTCGCCCTATTCTCCATATCCTTCATAACTAGATATTTTGTTTTTAATGTATTCGTATCTGTACGACTAGCTAAGAGGGCTCCTTCTAATGTAGTCGTATTGCCTACGGATATATTGAATCCTGTGCTTCCTGCATAGAGTCCAGACTGGTGGATCACAGAGGTGTATTTGCTATCTATATCAGTCCGTTGTACAGAACTTTGTAATGATTTGAATGCTCCCTTCTTGGATAGGCTAAGTCCCATGCTACCAGATGTAGTATGGTCTGTATAATCATGTGTATCTTGTACAGAGTGGATCTCTAGATTTCCACCTACATTTGCCTGAATAACATCGCCTCTAAAAACTCCGTCTTTAAGGTTCAAATCCTGTTTTGCAGTCACTCCGAGGGTGTTAGTTGCAGTTATGTTTGAAGGATTATGGACTATGTCTGTACCAGCTATACTACCTTTACTTCCACTAGAATTGAGGGATATATCGGAGAATCGATGTTGTAAGAGATCATAGGAAATACCTAAGGAACCTTGTTTCTGTTTCACATTCTGTGTCATCTTAGAGGTCGTTTCTTTGCCTTTCACATAGATACTATTCGCCGACTCTAAGGTAATGTCCTTGCCTCGTATATCGCTTCCTGCTATGCGGATATCATCCTTCTTAGTGGCAACACGAATATGTCTATCGGACACAACAGTCGATCCTTTTGCTATCTTACTATCTACATTCGTAGAAGCTTCGCTTCGTTCTGTCCCTAAGGATAGATTGAGATGTAAACTCTTGGCTTGGTCTTTCAGTTTAGACTTGTCAAGAGATGTCTTAGCATCGTCATAGGTTTTGTAGGCTAATAGGGCTTGTAATCATTCATCTTTTACAGCGCTTGCTCGCTTCAGTGTACCTATTGCATTAGTTGTGGTATCTACTAAGCGATTCGATACAGAGAGGGTAAGCCCACTTTTAGAAAATCTATGTGTTTCTCCTGTATGCGATGTGGTATAACCATTGCGAATTGTCACGCCAGAGCCTCGAACCTGAATATCCCCTTTAGATGCTACATCACTAGCTTCTATTTGTGTAGATCCTGTAGCACCTAAGGTGACAGAACCAAATCGACTTCCAATCACACTGCCTTTGGCTGCACTACTCTTAGCATCATAGGTATCTGCTTGTCTTTGTTTTCCAATGGTAACACTAAGCCCACCATTACCAAAGACACCAGATTTACGTACTTCTTCACGATGAGTAGCACCAGATTCTTCCTGTGCTGATGTAATGGTCAAGTTGCCTGCACTCGTAACTGTAACATCTGCATCCCCCACTATATGGCTAGCTCGAACTAGTACGTCCTGCTTACCATCTACTTTAACAGTACCACTGGAAATAGTGAATCTGATACTTAAGCATATTATAGAACCACTGAAAGGGTGATAATAGTTGTACTACAACTTAATTATGAAAGCCCGTATATCAATATATTATGATTTAATATGTTTCTCTTACTAGTCCATAATCATATTCACTATTAAGATCATATTTTTGCTATAGTTTGATACATATCACATACGGAAGAACCACCAAGCATATTTAGTCTATAAACTTTTGTTCATTACCATGTTTCTGTAATATAAAAGGTAAACTCCTTTTTCCAGCTTTCTGAAATAGGGATATTTTCATAAAACCAGTAACATATGCAATATTTTATAAAGTTTATACAAATTGTAATTGGTATACTATCATAATACTTATCAACATTTCTACAATATGAACTAAAGTCCTTAAGGAAAAATATTATTTTTTTTTGTTTTGACGTATCTCGTAAGCCTCTATACATGTATACTTTTAAGTCATCAAAATTTTTTATTCTCCCATTTACGTATTTAGACATAGCATCAACAAATGTCTCTGTATCATGTGCATCGGTTAAGTCAAGTACAAGTCTATCTTTATTAGTTACTATTGATTTTCTCAACGCATCATACTCTGTTTCCTCCAAATAAACAATCTCATTATGAGGAGGATCTATTAACTCTGTCCAAGGAGTATTTTGTACATAGTATAATTGACATCTTTCTAATGGAAGTTCCTCTAATGAGTCTATAATGTTTCTCTCTGCTACCATTCCTGGCAATACGTTTACAGCAAAAAAAACCCAAAATACCAAATTATCAAGTTCTCTGCTTATAGAAAAAGAAAATATATTCCTTAAAAATTCTAAAATCCCCTTTTTTCTTTTCATAGCCTGATCTAGGTTTCGAATAACAATATATAATTCTTTAAATTTTTCATTACCTTTATAAGTAAAATCTATTAGAATTTCCTCAAGATGATATAAATTTCTAATATTATCATATATCATAAATTTGTCATTAATAACTTTATATATATCATTCCAGGTATCTATGTGATTTCCATCGAACTCTATTATCATACAATTACTATTTTTTTTCTGCATACACAAAAATTTATATTGCTTTTCTGATATTGCTTTCATCAAGATACTATGTTTCATATTATTTTCCTTATTTTAACTTAATAAACGAATGGTAATGCGTATCTGTATAATAAACAGAGTCATCACTGCCAACAACAAAACGCTCTGGACCTCTATTATCTTTAGGATAAATATCAAACTCTCTATAGTAAACTTTATTCCCTAAAGAGTCTTTTTCTGGTAATCTAACCCATGTTCCATGATCAATGGGCTCATTCTTCCATTTTTTTCCAGCCTTAATATCGCCCATATTAGGTAACTTTCCTCGCCAGCCATGTTGTTCATACTTATAAAACATCTCTTTTGGAAGATCTGGTAATTCGTTAATAGTTCCTTTTTTTATATTAGTGTATGTCTTCACTTCTACCTTTATAGGATCATAAATATTAGATTTTGCTTGTTCTTTAATATATTGATTAAAAATATCAGCTTTTTTCACTCCAATAGTCCAAATTCTTCCTGTCATTCTTCCCCCAATAAGTGCCGAAAGTTCATTTGGATTATTAATATAATATTTATTTAATACTTGTCCTTCCTCATCTCTACTTAAATAGTTTCTTGACAATGCATACCCATTAACAGAAAATCCATCAATATCAGAATAATTTACAGGATAACCTAAATTTTTAAAATACAATGCTTTTACACTTTCATTCTCATTATCTCCATAACTGATTTTTCTTTTCATTAAAAATGATTGTGCAAAATTATCAAGTCCATATACAATTTGTTTCCACAATGGATAAGGCTTAAATGTTTCATAACTTCCTATACTAAACAATATATGTCCATTATGTTCCCCTAATTGCATTTGATAGCCCAATTTCACTTTTTTCCCATCCACTATGGTTTCTTGATATTCTGGGTTATCAATTTTACTTCCAAATTTATAATTTTTTAACAAATTAACTCTATATACATTTCCTTCTGATGCATTCATGTAGGATATATCAGAATTGTATATAAATCTTGATGGTTGACCTTCTAATATATCAAAATCTCTTGAGTTAAGTTTATTATCTAATAATATCCCCCTATATTTGCCACTAAGTGGATCTTTAATTGAAATAACAGCAACTTCATTATCCCTCATTTTTTTTATATTAACGCCTAATTCGGGAATAATTCCATCACTATCCCAAATTTTCTCTAATTTTGTTTTTATCTCTTCAATCTTATCATAACGATTCCACTTCGTTCCAGCTTGTGCAATACTAGCACCTTCTAATCCATGTCCACCTAATAGCTTATTTACGGTATAGCCAAGGCTAGCAGATAGTAATTGTGCTCTTGCTGGGTGATCCTTTGCTAATTTGCTTATAGATTGTATCAACGCTTCATTGAGTCCACCAGATATGGCACCAGTTGTAGGATTTCCTTTTACAATAGCTGATGTAATAGCACCAGATAAAGCATGCAATGCTACCTTTTCCGGTGAACCATCTTCATAGATGCGTTGTCCATTTGCATCTCTCATTTCACCAAATCTATGGATTGCTTCATTCATATACTTGCTAAATAGTTTAGCTGTTTCTTGTCGCTCTGCAATACTTTGCTTATCAAAAATAGTAGCTAATGTATGTAGTGAATCTTCCGTATTTCTACGAATGGCATTGAGATTCACCTCAGGGTGTTCCACGTCAAGCACTCCCTTAGCTATCGCTGAATAGGTTATACTATTCGCTTTGCCCTGTTCCCCAGGCATAATCGTAGGTACCAATCCAAGTTCGTTATATTGCTTACTGCTTTTTCCAATCGTTGGATCCGCTAGATAAGACACTCCCTTAGATCCATAGGTATACTTCGCCCTATTCTCCATATCCTTCATAACTAACTGTTTTGTTTTCAGTATATTCGTATCTGTACGACTAGCTAAGAGAGCTCCTTCTAATGTGGTTGTATTGCCTACGGATATGTTGAATCCTGTACTTCCTGCATAGAGTCCAGATTGGTGGATCACAGAGGTGTATTTGCTATCTATATCAATCCGTTGTGCAGAACTTTGTAATGATTTGAATGCACCTTTCTTAGATAGGCTAAGTCCCATACCACCAGATGAAGTATGGTCTGTATAATCATGTGTGTCTTGTACAGAGTGAATCTCTAGATTTCCACCCACATTTGCCTCAATAGCATCTCCTTTGAGAACACCATCTTTGATGTGTACATCCTGTTTTGTGTTCACTCCAAGGGTGTTCCTTGCCATTATGTTTGATGGATCATGAACTATATCTATACCTGCTGCTATACTGCCTTTACTACCACTGGCATTGACGGATATATCTGAGAATCGGTGTTGTAATACATCATAGGAAATACCTAGGGATGCTTGTTTCTGTTTCACGGTCTGTGTCATCTTAGAGGTCGTTTCTTTGCCTTTCACATAGATACTATTTGCCGACTCTAAGGTAATGTCCTTGGCTTGTACATCGCTTCCTTCTATGCGGATATCATCCTTCTTAGTGGTAATACGAATATGTCCATCGGACACAACGGTCGATTCTTTTGCCATCTTACTATCTACGTTTGTAGAAGCTTCACTTTTTTCTGTCCCTAAAGATAGATTGAGATGTAAACTCTTGGCTTGGTCTTTCAGTTTAGATTTTTCTAAAGATGTCTTAGCATCGTCATAGGTTTTGTAGGCTAATAGAGCTTTCAATCGTTCGTCTTTTACAGAGTTTGCTCGTGTAAGTGTACCTACTGCATTGGTTGTAGTATCTACTAAGCGATTCGACAAAGAGAGAGTAAGCCCACTTTTAGAAAATCTATGTGTTTCTCCTGTATGGGATGTGGTATAACCATTACGGATTGTCACGCCAGAGCCTTGGACCTGAATATCTCCTTTAGATGTTACATCACTGGCTTCTACTTGTGCCGTGCCTATAGCACCTAAGGTGACAGAACCAAAGCGACTTCCAATCACACTACCTTTGGCTACACTGCTCTTAGCATCATAGGTATCTCTTTGTCTTTGTTTTCCAATGGTAACACTAAGCCCACCATTACCAAAGATACCCGATTTACGTACTTCCTCACGATGGGTAGCTGTAGATTCTTCCTGTGCTGATGTAATGGTCAAATTACCTTCACTCGTAACTGTAACATCTGCATCCCCTACTATATGGCTGGCTTTAACTAGTACGTCTTGCTTACCATCTACCTTAACAGTACCGCTGGAAATCGTAGAGCCCACTACCGTATCTGTACGTCTATGGTCATAGGTATCCCGTGTAGTAGACGACAAGAACCCTTTATCTTTTTGATGTACCTCAGATACTATTTCATGACGCTCAGTACCATGTGCAATGAATACTCGACCTGCTTGTACATCTACAAGCCCCGTTTTACTATGTATAGTGCTTGCTTTCATAGATACATTATTATCCATACGCACCTTTACACCAGTTTCTCCTTCAATGGTAGCTCCTAGACTCTGTTCTTCTATGACCATCTTACGATTGAAATAGTCACTACCTCTAGCACCCACTGCTACATCTGACAAAGTTCTATTCGTTACATTCGTAAGGGTTAGAGAGTCCCCTGTAAAGTCTACTGTGTGTCCCATCATACGGGAGCCTTGTAAGGTAATCTGACCCCCTTGCACTTGTACCGTATGTCCTTGTACGTTACTTCCTAGGTACTTAGTAGACTCTAAGGTCACACCACTACCTATATAGCGATTTTGTAAGGTACGAGCAGAGACTTGTATATCCTTCCCTACTAGACTCACCGTACTACCACCTTGTATAGTAGCCCCTACAGAGCGTATGGTATCCCCTTGGATATGGATACCGCCGTCACTAGTGATACTAGCATTTCCATGCGCTGTATCTTGTTGATGTCCAAATAAACTGTTAGTTGTTACTTGTGTTTCGTTACGGATGTCCTTTCCTTCTATGTGAACATCATCTTTACCACGTATACGACCCGAAGTATTTTCTAACCTATCTGTGTGTATAGAAACTAGATTGCCATTCATAGACCCACTGAGGTTTCGGATATGATTTCCTGTAATGTACAGAGAATCCTTTGCTTGTATAGTGCCCGTATTATCTAGTTTTTGGCTTATTACCTGCACATCTTTACCCAAAACGATACTACCATCTTTGCGCAAATCTCCAAGTTGCAAGATACTGTTAGGTATACCTGAAAGTAAAGACTGATCATGACCTGTATATTTTGTAAGGGTATGACCACTTTGACGAAGTTCTTCTTTCGCTATTTCTTGGTTTTCATATCCATTGCGTAATCGATTGTACACTCGTTCTGGGTCTGCTTGTAATCTAGTGACCATATAGTCACTAGACAAAAATTGCTTTTTATCTATATATAAGGGATTTTCTTCTATCTTAGGTACCGCAAGTGGATGTGTCGTCATATAGAGTTGTTTTGATGGCTCTAACACTGGTGTCACTAATTTGGAAACATCTGTAGGTGCAACCGCAGTTTCAACTTTTTTATCTCGCACTGCATAGACTGTTCCATCTGCCTCAAGGGTTGTATTGGTAAATGCATTAGACTGGATGCTCGTAGTTCCATGACTGCCTAATACAGCAATACGTTCACTAGATGGACTACTTTCAGCATCAAAGATGTCGTGATGTTCATAGGGAATATCTGTATGTCCATAAACCCACTTTTTACGTTTCCACCAGCGTTTTTTCTGTTTATACTTCCAATAATGTCTATCTCGACCTATATCATCATAGTGAACTGTCCCTTGATATCCTGTGTTGGTAATGGAATCTGCCGTAACCTGTAAGCCTTCTTTCGCCATAATTTGGCTATATGTATTTTGCACATCCTGCCCTGTAATATGGATGGCACCATCACTCAGTATTCTAGATGTGGCGGTTTCCTCTTCTATGGTTCCTGTATGAATCGTTCTATGGTATTTTCTATCTGCCTCATAATAGTTTGGCTGGTCTAGATGCGGTATGCCCTCATACTTATCTTCTTCTGAAATGGTCCACCCCGTCTTAAACACATCCTTATGGTTTTGTATCTTAGGGGCTGTGATAGTGAGATCACCTTTGACAATGACATCTGATGACCTATTTTCAAAGCTCTCTCTTCCTAGCACATAGGCATTACCTTTTACATAGATATCTGAACCAAAGTAAGAACCTTTGCTGTTGATATTCCGAATGTGGCGCCCTTGCACGTTCAAATTCCCTAGTGTATGCCACAATCCACCAGTGTTCGTCACATCCTCTTTCATATCTATCTGGGCATTCTTTTTTGCAAAGAGAATGCCTTTCGTATTAGCAAAGGTATTCCCTTGTATCTGCAAGGTATCCTTCGCAATGATAGCCCCTGTATTTGCGTTTTCTACATTGCCTACACCTAAGTCCATCACACCATGACTGACCACATGGGATGCATCATTTTGTAACGCGTCTCCCGTGATATGTAAACTGCCACCAGCTTCTAACACAGAGGAGTTGCTATTCTGGATATGGTTCGTCGAAATATGGACAGTCTGATTCGCCTTCATAATGCCCTTATCTTGTACAAGCTCGTTTCCAGCAAATTGGAGAGTGTCTTTACTTTCTACAAAGCCTGCATTGTGCATAGTGTTAGCAGATATATGCATTGTATGTGCCGCTATATTCCCTGTGTTCTCTAGGTTTTCTGTGTCAATACGAAGGTGATGGCCCCATAATTCACTGTGGCGATTACGTAAACGGTCGCTGATGAAAGTACTATCTATTGGCTCGCCACCATAGCCTTTGCCTACAATATCTATGTAAGCTTTTCCTTGTAAGGTCATATGAGTTCCATTGATCACACCCAATCCATTGACGGTCATACCATTCGGATTCACAATGACAACATCTGCTGGATTCCCTGCCACTTCTATATATCCCTTTAGAGTAGATGGGTTCGTAGAGGTAACTTCATTGATGATTGTCTTAGCACCATTCCCAGCTAGGAACATATTTTTATCTATATATCCAGCTAATTGGGTCTTTGAGTATTTCGTGGCATTATTGAGAATAAGACCTCTCTCTTTCACATTAAACTGTGTATATGCATTGTGAGAAACACCGTTTCCATCAACACCGGCAATGTGTAGGATATCTATGCCATTACGCGTCGTATCTAGGATCGGTTGACGATTCTTGGGGCTATTCGTGTCTACAACAATAGGTAACTCTTCTTGTGTATCCGCTATCACCACCTTGCTAGGTATATGAGGGATAGCTTGTATAGTCGGTGTATGTAAAGGGTTCTCTAACGTTGGTTTTGGAATATTTACGGGTGTTTCAGGCGTAGGTGTTTGCGATTCTATATGCAATTTATCTTTTGATACGACTTGTATATGATTTCTATCTATTTCTACCTGTTTCCCACGTACAGTGATATCCCCAGACTGAGAACGCATGCCTCCTTGATACACAATAGAGTCTGCACCTTGAATCGTTGTATTCTCTGTGCTGGAAATCACTCCCTGTCCACGAAGGTTGGTGATATTTGCCTCAATCTGTTTTCCTTGTAGATTGCCATCGTTGGTAAGAGTACCGCTTTGTATTGTCACGGTTTCATCACCCACTAGGGTGCCACGATTATGTAAGTCTTGGCTATGAATTTCCAATTCTTTGGCACTGTGAATGCTAGTAGGTTCTTGCTGTGAACCGCCTTGTTCGATGGTAAGATTTCCTGCCGTGTCAATGTGTAGGGTACCCGCTATGGCATCCATGGAGCCTCTGATGTTCACACCTACTCCAGATTCTGTACCGATTAGAGAAATGGTATTTCCATACATGCCACCAAGAGCCCCTACATCTAAGGCAACCCCTGTAGGTGTGCTTTCGCTAGATTCCATGACGGTTACAGTTCCATCTGCATAGTTCACTGTATTACCTCCTGTGACAGCACGAATCGCATCTTGTGCCACCACATCTGCATTGATACGTATCGTCTTTGCTAGTAAATCTACCTTTGAAATAGGGGTATATGAGTTAGCTCCACTATGTTCCGTAGGAGCATTGATAGCTCCTATTACATCAATGTTTCCTTTCTCAATGGTAAAGTTTTCTAACCGACCATCCACCATATGGGAAACGCCTGTAGTAAACGTAGCTTTTGGGGTGTTGATAAAGTGAATACCTTTAATAGAAATCCCGTTGGGATTAGCAATAACCACATCTGCCGGCTGTCCTGCCACTTCAAAAGTGCCTGCTAATTGTGATGTAGAAGTTCCAACTACTTCATTGACAATAAGGTCTGCAGGCTCTCGTAAATTAGGGTTTGCACTGATAGATCCAATCTGAGTGCTAACCGAAGGTGTAGTAGCATTGTTAAAGATAGCCCCCGTATCTGTAGAAAAGGACTCGTACCGATTATGAGATACACCATGGGTCGGAGTTGCAATCTGTATAACTGGAACAGACTGACTATTGTCCACCATTACCTCGTGACTGACAATTCCCTGTGCCGCATAGGTCCCTAATTGCAAAGACAATATAATCCATAACGTTAAGAGTTCTTTTCTTTCTTTTCTCATGATCAATACCTCTATTACATAACGACCATACCTATAAAACCCGATATGTTCTATGCTTTCATCTTATCATATTGATAAGGTATATTGGAATAGAGAATAAGTATATATAGTATTTTAACTTTTTATTTATTGAATTACCTTAGCCGTCACTAAAATATATAATTCTACTTCATCTTTTGTTTTACGACTATGTTGAAATAGTTTACCAATAAGTGGAATATCTCCCAAAATAGGTACTTTTTGCCATTGTCGCATGGTACGTCGATCCATTAATCCACCAATCACTAAAGTTTCACCATCAGGTATACGTACTCTCGTCTTTGCTTGCCGTGTAGTAATACGATAGGCCTTCATTTCAGGTACTAAGGTAGGATTGCTCACTTCGGCTTCTACAATGGTATCAATGTGATTCCCCTGTAATACATAAGGTTTGCAGCGCAATCGTATACCTGCCTCTTCATAACGAATACTGGTTCTCGTCACACCATTTTGAATAGATTCTACTGTCACCGGTACGCGTTCACCAATTAGAATAGCCGCTTCCTCTCCATTAACAGCCACAATACTAGGTCGTGCAATCAATGCCATATGGCTACTTCCTTCTTTAGCTGATAATTCCGGATGCGCTAAAAATGTGTATGATGTCCCCTTAGGAATATGACCGATATGCACATTTCCTTCTATACCAGACTCAGACTTTCCATGCATAGAAAGTCCTGAACTTTGTAAGCCCGGAAATGACCATTGTATCCCCAGTTCTTTAGCATATCCTTTTTCCATAGCCAATACTGCCACGTCTAACTGTACCTGCTTCGGTGTTGTATGCCAAGATCGAAGTAATTTTTCTACTTCTAAAATTTCATGAACCGTCCCATAATAGATGACTTCGTTGGTGCTTGGTATCACTTGTACATGCTCTTTAGGTACGACGGACTGAACCAGACTACTCAATTCTTCAGGAGTTGCCGTCTCTGCTACGATTCTACGCACATGTCGACGTTCTTTTTCTTCGTGGCGCCCCTCTACAATGAAGGTGCCACCTTCTTCATAGACTAAAAAACCTAACTGTGAACCCAATTTAGTAATAGCCTCTCTCCCAGAATTTTCTTGTACTTCTAAAGTAACCTTCCCCTCTAATGTATCTAACCCTACTACTGAAAGTTTTTCTGTCCTAGCTATGGTTTGCACCAAGGTTCGCAAAGGCATATCTTTTGCCATAATATGTACCGCCCCTACAGGGAACGTTCCTAAGACTATCAGTACCAAAGCATATACAATTCCCCATCGATATATAAATTGATAGATAGGAATCGCTATACTCCTTCTAACATATTTTAATATTCTAATCCACATAGGTATCTCCTTTCTTTTTGTTTCAACCTCTTACTCCACATAGTTTGTACCCCTCCTTTATTCTATCCACTGCATAGAACCATTCACTTGAATCTGTACCTTTGTATCATGAATCGTATACACCTGCACCCCATCAACTACATCTCCTTCATACACTGTATGAGTACTTCCATTAATATCTAACACAGCTACAGGTACCTCTCCTTGTATAACCCCCAACAATTGTACTTGCACCGCTTTTACAGGCTTTACTGCATGTCTCTCATACATGTTTCTATCTGTATCACCACCATAGGCATGGATAGAATATCCTTCCATACTATTTTTATTACCGTTTCCTTTCCTTTTCATGTTGCTCATGCTATTCGTATCTGCACCTACTGCAGTTTTTTGACTAGCACCTGTTAACTCCTGTGCAAACGTATCTAATAATGGATAAGGACGTATTACATTCCGTACAGGAAAGATAAGTTTACCCTTATCTGTATCTTCCTCTAGAGGAGAACTTTTCTCTTGTTGACGTCCTTTATGTTTTTTCCCACTTTGTACTGATTTAGTTTTACCATCTTCTACCCCCTTATCCGCTTTTACATTTTTATTTTGTCCTATTACATCCTTTTCACGATGGGTTTGCATAGGACTTTCTAAATTTTCTACTTCTGACCAAGCAGACTCTCTCCAACCTAGATAACAAATGAGGCACAATAAAACGGTCGCCCCGAAAACGAGACGACCGTGTGTACGTATATACTTCATTATGCGATTGTAGAGGTCCTTCCTAGATGAAACTTTCATCATGCCCTCCTATATACGATTAATATCCTTTAGGATGTAATTGATGCCAATTCCAAGCATCGCGAATTACTTCTTGAACTGTACTATGCACAGGTTTCCAACCTAATTTTGCATGAATTTTTTCAGAAGATGCAATGAGGGTCCCTGGATCCCCAGCACGACGTTCACCATAATCAACACGGAAATCAACACCTGTCACTTCTTTTGTAGCCGCTACGATTTCATTTACACTGAAACCATTGCCGGAACCTAAGTTAAATACATCAGATTCTCCACCATTGTAGAGATATTCCATAGCTAAAATATGAGCTGATGCCAAATCATTTACATGTACATAGTCACGTACGCATGTACCATCCGCTGTATCATAATCTGTACCAAATACAGTGATGGATTCACGCTTACCTAGGGCTGCATCGATGATAAGTGGAATTAGATGTGTTTCTGGTGTATGATCTTCACCAATTTCACCAGATGGATCAGCACCAGCTGCATTGAAATAACGCAGTGCTACAAATTGAAATCCATAGATCTTACTATAATCACGAAGCATATCTTCAATCATCAATTTGGTACGTCCATACACATTCGTTGGATTCCATTTCGCATCTTCCGTAATAGGTACTACTTCTGGTTCACCATATACAGCTGCCGTAGAAGAGAATACCAAACGATTCACTCCATGTTTACGAGCTGTTTCTACCAAACGGTAGGAACCTACTACATTATTTTCATAATAGATAGATGGATTGACCATAGATTCGCCCACTTGAGAGTGTGCTGCAAAGTGCATAATGCCATCAATTTTATGCGTATCTAGAACCTCACCTAATGCAGGGTCTGTAATATCCATTTCATAGAATGGCACTCCTGTAGGAATCGACTCCTTATGACCTCTGGATAAATTATCCACAATCACCACTTGGTGACCTGCTCCCAATAGAGCGCGTACTGTATGGCTACCAATATATCCTGCACCACCTGTCACTAAAATATTCATTCTTACTTCTCCTATGCTTTTGAAAGTTTAGGTCCTAATAATTTTTTGTACACTTCTACACCAGGTTGATTGAATGCATCTACCCCTGCTAGTTGACCTTCAAAGTAGATGGCCCAACACATAGTAAACATCAATTCTCCCAAATGGAAGGCATTCATAGTTGGTACTTGGTAGGTTCCATTAAATCGTCCATCACTGGCCAAGGACTCTGCATTTGATGCCAAAGCAGCACGATTAATAAACCCTAAATCAAGACCTGCCAGAGCTTCAAGTTTACTGTATTGGTCATACATATGTGGCACTGTTAAAGATACATGCCAATCTTCTACATCGACAAAAGATACAACCTTATCATAGCGTCCTTCTTGATGTTCCTGTGTTTGTGCATGCATGTCTGTTGTACCTACTGCCACAATTGGAGTACGACCATAATGTCCAGACTTATCATCCTTCTCTTTCCCTAATGATTCTGCTAATAACTGTACATACCATTCAGACAAGGATTTCAAACAATCTGCATAAGGCATAAATACTTCAATATGACGACCATATTGCTCAGAACCAATATATTTTAATACAGCACTTAACAAGGCTGGATTTTTCCATACATCTTGTTCTTGAGCTGCTATATCTGCGGCTTTAGCACCTTCTAAATAGGCGTGAATATCAAAACCTAACAAAGCCCCAATGACCAATCCTACTTCAGAGAATACAGAGAATCTGCCACCGATACCATCTGGTACTGCGAAAATAGAATCTCCCCAACCTTCTGCAATCGCTAATTTATGAAGTAACGTTTCTTTTTCATCCTCTCTAGGATCTGTCACAACCAATACTTCATAATCAATCATAGCTACTTCTAAAGCTTCTTTAACAATCATAAAGTTTGTCATTGGCTCAATGGTAGAACCAGATTTAGAAATCAGTACCAACAGCACTTTATACTCATTTGGTACATGAGCATGGTCTTCTAAAAATTGCTGTTCTTTCCATTCTCTTTGTAATTGCTTGATTAACTCTTGGGTACGTACAGGGTCAACATTATTGCCACTGAAATACATGCGTGGGCGATAATTACGCTCTTCATCACTCATGGAGTTCCAAAACTCCCCACAATGTACATCAAATAGTACTTTCCCACCTAAGAAAGAGCCACCAATACCAAAGCTTACCACAGTGCTTACTTTCTTGTTTCTTAAATCATCTAATCTAGCCATCACTGTTGGGTTATTAATATGACCTTCTACTACATATGGTAATTGCGGGAATAACACCAATTCTGGGTCTCCATCTTTAGATACATGGCCTTTCACAACACCATGATGACGTGTTTCTTCCGCTGCGGTTAAAGCATTAGAAATAGCAGTGTTCAAGTTTGTCACATCTGTTTCAGTTACTCCGCCAGGTAACATCATATTTGTATAATCATAAACCAAACCAGAGTCTAATTGAATACGTTTCATAGATTCCTCCTATGCACAGTATGATTGTAATTGTACTTTTATTGTACATCAAATCATGGAGAGATTAAAGGAATTTTACAAGAAATTTCCTAACAGTGTTATTTTAGTAAGGTTCCCTTCTTTGCTAATGTGTCTGCACGGTCATTATAGGCAATACCCGAGTGAGCTTTTACCTTATGAAAATCGATACGAAGTTGTTTACTGGCTTCTTTCATTCGCTTCGCATAATTTGTTGTTAATGGATTATTTGTATTCCATCTACCTGTGGCCCACATCTCAATGCCCATATAATCATAATAGAGAGAACATGAGGCATACCCATGATCTAAAGCATAGTCCACCACATGAAGTGCTGCTAATAATTCCCCAGACACATTCCAATATGCCACATGATTCGGATCTATACTAGAAAGAGAAAACTCTACTTCTTCTGTACCAAGAAGGATAACGCCTCCAGAGCCAACTACACCTTTTCGCTTATCAAAACTGCCGTCGATAAAAGCACGCACTTCACAAGGATCGGATTCCACTATTTGACACATGTCATCCGTCTGTGTCTTAAGATATTCCCCTATGCTCATTCGTTCTGAATTACCAACCGATGTTTTCTTTGCTCCACGTTGTTTGGCAATAGAACTATTACCTATACTTACGGTGTCCATATAGGCTTTTGCTTCTGCTTCCGTAGGGAATGACTTATACTGTGCACCAGGAAAGCCCTTTACTTGTACTTCACAGTCAGACCAAGTCACATAGATTCCTGGATTGTGCCCTACTCGAACAGCATAATATTTCTTTGCCATATTTACCCCATCGTCAGTGGCGCCACAGTGCCACCCACTACGTCTACTAATGATTGTGGATTGACTTTCACTTGCATTCCTCTGAGGCCTGCACTGACATAAACCATAGGAATGGATGTAATGCTATCATCAAAATAAGTCGAAAATGTCTTTTTCATTCCTAATGGAGAGCAACCACCACGTAAGTATCCTGTTAAAGGTAATAAGTCTTTTACCGCAATCAGTTCTACCGATTTATTTCCACTCACTCGTGCTGCTTGTTTCATATCTAGTTCACCTTCTACAGGAATACAGAATACCACATGACCGGTTACATTGCCTTTACCTACAAGTGTTTTAAATACTTGTTCTGGTGGAATATGCAAAGATTCAGCCACATGTATACCAGCACCACGTTCTTCTGACCATTCGTAGGTGAACACTTCATAGTCAATATGGTGGGTATCTAATATACGCAATGCATTTGTTTTTTTATGTCCTTTTTTACTCATAGGAACTCCTATTTATTGGTAATCTTTGAAATGTTTTTTAATTCAATACGCAAGGTACCATTTTCATTCGTTGAAATTTCTATAAATTCACGATCATTCATATACTCTACAGGAAATGAAAGTTCAATACCTGTATCCGTTTTAATTTTATGTTGCTTCCCCACTTTAGTAGCATAGGTCCGACTCACTGGTAATGGTTCCAATAAATCTTCTTCTGCCAACTCTTTTATAGCTGCTTCTCTCTGAATAGGATTCGTGCTAAATACTTGTTCAATAATATGTCGTGCTTCTAATGTGTCAGATACTTCTGCATTCTTCGCTAGCAACTCTTTTGTTTTAGCCATAGCTGCCACACCATCTTGCTCATGAGCTTTAGAAATTCGATCGACTACAGTACGCACTTTTTTCACTGTATCTTTAGAAGATGGATTGGTGGTAACCTGAAAGATTCGTTCTTCCAAAAAGTGCATTTTCTCTCCATCATATTCGCCTTTTGGTTCAAAGAGGCGTATGGACATATCAGAGAGTTTAATACTCACAAAAGCATATAACTTTTGTGTTACTGTAGGTAATACTACACGATGTTCTACCAATTTTGTTGCTAACGAACCATCTTCTTCTGAGTAAAGTTGATGTGTATACCCATCATGGGCTTTGCAAAGTAAAATGCAAAGATATTCTTGTTCCCCTTGGGCTTCACAAACAATCATATCCAGTACACAAGGATCCATCGCTTGTGCCATGTAGGTAAACAAAGTATCTCCTAAGTCTTTTCCAAACTCTACCAAAGATACTCCTTTATTTTCCAGTTGTTTTACTTTTCTCCCCCATGGTGTTTGGTCAGATATATATCCGGTTCGTGCACTAGGGTCCTGCAATGCTTTCATCACATGCATTTCAAGATAACTCTGTATTTCTGGTTCTTCAATATCCATTAAATGATCTGAATAGGCAGACATAGACGACGTAAAGTCAAATACTTCCAATACAGCTGCATTAATTTGCATAGTTCCTCCTCAATAACAAAGAGCTTTGCCTACGCAAAGCTCTTATGATGTTATCTATTATCTTTCACATAGTGATAGGTATTTTCCAGGCCTTTTTGTAATGTCCATTTAGGCATATACCCTAAACATTGTTTTGCTTTTGCAGTGCTCAATAAAGAATGTTTAATATCACCAATGCGCGGTTCTCCATAATAACGTTCTACAGTAGTGCCAGCAATCTCTTCTAATGTGTCGATTAAATCGTTTACAGAAATCCCAGTTTCTGTACTCACATTGATAACCCCCGTTACATCATTGTCTAATCCCAATATATTGGCTTCCACTACGTCATCTACATAGACAAAGTCACGCGTTTGTTCTCCATTGCCAAAAACTTTGATGGATTCACCATTTGCCACATGTTCACAGAAAATGCTAACAACGCCACCTTCGCCACCATTGCCTTGACGTGGTCCATATACATTAGAATAGCGATAGCAAATATACGGTAATCCAAAAGATTCTTGGTAAATGCGCAAATAACCTTCCGTCGTTAATTTTGTCAATCCATAGCAAGAACGAGGGACTCCTGCCAATTCTTCTGTCAAAGGTAATACCTCTAAATCACCATATACCGCAGCAGAAGATGGCATAAGGAATTTTTTTACTCCCACTTTAACTGAGGCTTGTAATAAATTCAATAGTCCCATTAGATTGATATCACAATCTTCTGTTGGATGTATCATGGATTCTGCTACTACTGTTTGCGCTGCCTCATGAAATACATAATCCGGTTGAAAGTTTGTAAACACGTCATGTATCTTTGTATCTCGTATATCTAATTCTAAAAATTTAGCGTGTTCATTGACAAATTCCCGCAATCCACTGCTTAAATTATCAATGACAAGTACACGATGTCCCTCTCGAATCAATCTATCTACTAGATGTGATCCAATAAAGCCTGCACCACCAGTTACAATTATATTCATATTTATCACTCCTATATCAACGACTATTATACTCTACTATCGTTCTTGTTGGATATCATATTTTGTACCATCTGTACGAATCGTAATAGTTCCCATCGTATCCGTGCGATAGATATCTACATGTTCTTCCAATAAACGTGCCATGGCTTTCTCCCCAGGGTGTCCATAAGAATTATGTAAACCTGCAGAAATAACAGCTGCTTCAGGTCGAATAGAACGAATAAAATCTGTTTGGCTAGAGCCGTTGCTACCATGGTGCCCGACTTTTAATATTTTGCTAGACATTTTTGTATTCTGTTCTTTGATAAGACGCGCTTCCTCTTCTTTTTCAGCATCACCAGTCATGAGCATAGAAAATTTGCCAAATGTCAGTTTGCCAACAATGGAGTTATTATTTTGATGGACTTCACCTTTTTTATCAGTCAGAACTTCCCCTTTCCAAGGGGCATATACCTCAAAATATGCTCCATTACCCAAGTCTAGACGATCACCTTTATGAAGTGTTTCATGATGAATATTCTTAGTCTCTATCATTTTTAAGTAAGTTCTGTACGTTCCATTATCAATCTCTATACCGTTATCATAGACATGTTTAATGGGAATCGATTTTGCTATAGCATAAAACCCGCCAATATGATCCGCATGAGGATGTGTCAAAATGACATTTTCTAATTCTTTTACACCATATTTTTTTAGTAATGCAACTACTTGAGGTCTATGATCTGTATCTCCTGTATCAATCATGGAAAATTTATCCCCAATTTGAATTAAAATAGCATCCCCCTGCCCTATATCCAATACATGGATTTGCAAGGTTCCCGTTGGTGCTTGGGAAGATTGGCTCACTTCTGTCTTAGCAGAGTTTGCATTCACCTGTGAAATGTCTTTTCCACATCCTAATAGGCTCAATAGTGCTACCACTAACACACCTAACAAAAGTAGATATTTATATATTATTTTTTTCATATGTAAATACTTTCTAACCTCTATGTATTACAACAGTTATTACAATGGTAGCTTCTGCTTATATCCATCTATAGTTCGTAGTACACGACCAATTCGTTGTGCTACCTCTGTAGGAGTAAAGCCTGGACCACAATCATCTAGTGCTAGATCTCCAGCACGACTATGTGCATATATAGCAATATTAATAGCATTCATAGGATTCTGATCTTGATTCAATAAAGAACCAATGACACCAGCTAATACATCACCCATACCTCCTGTACCCATGTATGGGTTACCTGTTGTCGTTACGTATACTCTACCAAATGGAGTAGCAAGAATTGTTGGTTGCCCTTTTAGGACAATATACACACCATGCTCTTTCGCAAAAGCACTAGCATATCCAATAGGATCTTTATTAAGATCTCCTATACTTTTTCCTGTAAGAGCTGAAAATTCACCTAAATGTGGTGTTAGAATAACCGCCCGTTCTCTTTTACCTAATGTGTAGGAGCACTCTTTTAACACTGATAGATTGCTAGCAATCGCCATGATCCCGTCTGCATCAATTACCATGTGATTTTCTGTAACAGATTGTATCCATCGAAGTAAATGTTCCTTATCCCTCTTACTCCTTCCACCACCAGGGCCAATGACTACTGTACTATTCCCATCTAATTGTTCTACATCATTACTACTACGGATCATCATTTCAGGGCGACTCAAGGACCGCAATGCATCTAACTCATCAGGTCTAGATACAATAGTTACCTTTCCAGCTCCGCTACGTAAAGCTCCTTCAGCACTTAATATGGGTGCCCCATAAATCCCTGGGGATCCACCCACAATATAGACGTGACCATTAGTCCCTTTATGAGCAATAGACGAACGTGGCTCTAGGTACAAGGACTCTGCGTTGTTCCAATAGATTTCTGGCCAATTATGACTCGATTCCCATAAGGCATGATGCGGAAAAGGATATCCGATACTGCCTATACTCATATGTCCTACACGTTCTCTACCAGGATAGAAGAGCATTCCCACTTTAGGGGCTAATAATGTAATTGTTTCATCAGCCCTGAATGAAGAGACGTCAGCATTTCCTGTTAAGCCGTTTACACCACTAGGAATATCAATGGCTATGCATTTTCTTGTATCACTATTAGAACGCCATTCTTTACATTGTTCAAAAATAGATACTATTTGTTCTGGCAATACACCATTAAAGCCGGTACCAAACACACCATCTACCACAATGCTCACATCTCGTAATATATGGGAGGGTATTAGATTTCCATTAGACCGCATCATCTCATCAGTCAAAATCATAATAGTATCTTTTAAAGTGTTTACCACCTGCCATTGTTGTTGAAACAATGGAGCTCCATCTTTCAGGTTACCTAACACAACAACATAAGGAGTCACTTCAGACACTCCTGTTAACAATCGTGCTGCCACTAACGCATCACCACCATTATTGCCAATACCACAAAGAAATAAAACTCCCTTGGGCCCCTTTATTTCTTGTATGTATCTATGTACTACCTCAAAAACAGATCGTCCCGCCTGTTCCATTAAATGAGATACTGGAAGTCCTAAACTTTCAATATATTGATCTACTATGTTAACTTGCTTTGGTGTTAATAGTCGCATAGGTCTATCCTCTAATATACAATGACAGTACTCGTAGCATATTCACGACAATGGCTAATGGAAACCTGCATCGTTTCATATCCTAAGGCTTTCATTTGTTGTCCAAAATAGCCTGTACAGGTAAGGACTGGTGCCCCCCATGCATCGTGAGTAATCTCGATATTCTGCCAAGAACCGTGGCGAAATCCCGTCCCTAAGGCTTTTACACAAGCTTCTTTAGCCGCGAAGATACCTGCAAAAGATGCAGTCGCCTGTTTGTTACGTCCCCACGCATAGTTTCGTTCATAATCCGTAAATACTCGTTGTAAAAAACTATCTCGTCCAATGGCTTGTTCCATGCGATGAATTTCGATAATATCTGTGCCTACTCGAATCATATTAGCCTCGTAATTTGGCAATCATCATCGCTCTATCTTCTGCTCCAAATACAGCAGAACCAGCCACTAGTAAGGTAGCCCCTGCTTCACGCACTAGTGGGGCAGTTTCCAAGTTAATACCACCATCTACTTCTACAACAGCTTTTGTATTGCCTATGGAGTCCAATAACTCTCGAGCTTGTTTTACTTTTTTCACGGTATTATGAATGAACGATTGACCTCCAAAACCTGGGTTGACACTCATAATTAGAATTAAATCTAGATCTTCTGCAATATCTTCCAGTAAGGATACTGGCGTAGATGGATTTAGAGAAATACCGGCTTTCATTCCAGCTGCTTTAATAGCTTGAATCAAACGATGCGCATGTGGAACTACCTCCCAATGAAAGGTAAAATACTCCACTCCTATCTTGGCATATTCTTCTACATAATCCCCTGGGTTTTCTACCATTAAATGTACATCAAAAGGCAACTTCGTATGCGAGCGCAACGCTTTTACTACAGGCGCACCAAATGTTAAGTTTGGCACAAAATGTCCATCCATCACATCAATATGTAATAAGTCCGCACCACCTTCTTCAATAGTACGAATATCTTCTCGTAAATTAGAAAAATCTGCTGACAACATAGATGGGGCAATTTGAATCATTTTATCGTCTCCTTTGATCTTCAAGTTCTGATTTTATGGTCAAATAGGATTGGTATCGTTGCTCACTAATCTGACCATTAACTAAGGCATCTTTTACAGAACAAATCGGTTCATGACTATGGGAACAAGGACTAAATTTGCATCCTTTATCATGGTCACCAAACTCGGGGAATGTATGCACTAATTCTTCCACATCCATCCCTGTATGATCCAACGCCGAAAAACCTGGTGTATCCATGATAAATGAACTCTCATCTAAACTGTATAAAGAGGCATGGCGCGTTGTATGTCGTCCACGTTTAATCTTGTCACTAACCGCTCCTGTTTGAAAGGCAAAATTCGGATCTACTGCATTGAGCAAACTACTTTTACCTACCCCAGAAGGGCCGGCAAAGGCACTGATTTTACCATGTAATACATGGCGTAACTCATCAATACCTAAACCAGTATACGTCGACGTACAGAGTACAGTATAACCGATATTTTCATAGATGGATTTCAGTTTCACCGTATCCTCTGTATGTAAATCATATTTATTAATCACCAGTATTGGGGGAATATGACTATGATGAATCATTACTAATAAACGATCCAATAGTAAAGGATGAATATCTGGCTCGCGTGCGGCTACCACTACAATGACTTGGTCAATATTGGCAATAGCTGGTCTGCGTAATGAGTTTCTCCTCTCTTCAATGGTATCAATCCAACCATCTTCGGTAATACTTACCGTATCTCCCACTAAGAGAGAATATCGTTCTTTCTTTAACCGACCTCGAACCTTACATTCATGTACATCTCCACTTGGAGTTTGCACATAAAAGTAGCCATTCATATTCTTAATTACAACACCTTGTTTCATAGTCTCTCCTATAAGGATTGCTCTTGTACTAACGCATTATTCAAGTAAATCTGAACACGTACATTACCGGATCCAGATACGCTTTTTACAATGCGGTCCCCTGGTGCATTAGTACCATCATACACAACACGGCCTCCATCATCATCGATGACTACTAATTTCACATGTTGTGAGGTACGTCCATTTGGCACTGTTACATCTACAACACCTTTTGTAGCGTCGCCTTGCTTAGTATTCGATCCATCTTTTTTGCCATCTTTTAATTGACCTACCAAAGTAATACTTTCATCCCGTTTCACAGATGACCCTGGAGCAGGACTAACAGCAGTAACAACAGCAGAGTCTTCATTGGATCCAGAAATTTTACCAATACTTAAGCCTAAATTTCCCAACGCTTCCTTGGCTTCTTTAATAGTCATCCCCACTACATTAGGTATCTCTACTGTAGTTCCCTTAGTTTGATTAATCGTAATATCTACAGTGGCACCTTTGGAAGCCTTACCTCCCGCTTGCAACCCTTGACTAAGCACTACACCATCATCTTTACTTGGATCATTCTCATAGGTTATCTTACCAATTGATAAACCTAAAGCTTTTAATTTTTCTCTAGCCTGATCAAAACTCATCCCTTGTAAATCTGGTATAGTAATGTCTCCAGCACCTTTGCTGACAACTAAATGTACCATGCGCTGTTCTTTCACAGATTCACCTGGCTCAGGGCTTTGTGAAATGACCTGTCCTGCGGGCACATCCGAATTAGTTACTTCTGAACTAGATACTCGTAAATGACGCTCTTCTAATAGTCTTGTAGCTACACTTAATTGTTTACCTACCACATTTGGTACGTCTACAGTAGAATTACTCCAGAAGTTACCAAAGCTCAAAAAGGCCCACAAAAAGGCAAGCAAGAAAGCAAATACGGCACCACCAATCACATATTTTTGTGGCAAACTACCTAATTTTGCCAATATGCCTTCTGATGGTTCTTCCTCTTCTTCTAATACCTCTGTTTCCAGCGGTGGCAATACTTGTGTAGCAAAATCATGTTGTATTGGTCGTGCTGATGTACCACCTCGATAGCCTAATGACATACGTAAGGCTTGAATCATTTCAGAAATGGATCCAAATCGTTTGCCCGGCTCTTTCTCCAATGCCATAAGTACTACCTGTTCTAACTGTGGTGGAATCATGGCGTTCTTAATTCGTGGTGCTACTACACGATCTTTCACATGTTGCAAAGCTACACTAACAGGTGTTTCCCCTCTGAAAGGAACTTCCCCAGTTAATAATTCATAAAGGACAACCCCTAATGAATAAATATCTGTGCTCACATTGATGCTCTTACCGCTAGCTTGCTCGGGAGAAATATAATGAGCTGACCCCATCACAGAATTGGTATACATCATAGTGGTAGCAGAATTAATGGCTCTGGCAATACCAAAATCCGTTACTTTCACACGTCCAGAATCAGTAATCAATATATTATGTGGCTTTACGTCACAATGCACTATCCCCATCATGTGTGCGTGCTCTAAGCCCTCCGCAATGGCTACTGTGATTTTTACAGCTTCCTGCACAGTCACCTGAGCACCATGATGATGAATATATTCTTTTAAAGTGCATCCAGACACATATTCCATCACAATATAATGAAAGCCCTGATCAAAACCAACATCGTACATGCTTACAACATTTGGATGATTTAGTTTTCCTGCCGCTTGTGCTTCACGTTTAAAACGAGCTACAAAATCTTGATCACTACCAAAATTTTGATGAAGAATTTTAATGGCTACAGGTCGTCCTAATAGTGTGTCTTTCCCACGATATACATCGGCCATACCGCCAACGCCAATCTTCTGTTGAACCTCATAGCGATGGTCAAAGACCAATCCTACTAATGTATGTTTATCCATAAGTCACCTCTTTATATACGTCCAAGTACGATTGTTACATTATCTCGTGCTCCCGCATCATACACAAGGTGCACTAAATCTTCTAATGCTCTTCTTTCATCATTTTCTTCTGAAAGTACTAGTTCAATCTTAGATTCTTCAATATAACCAGACAACCCGTCACTACATAATAGGATTCGGTCATTCTGATGTACTTCAACTACACCGGTATCTACTTCTACAGTTTCATATACACCAATGGCTCGAGTCAACATATTGCGTTTCGGATGATGAATGACTTCTTCTTCGGTGATTGTTCCTGCTTCCACCAATTGTTGTACCATAGAATGATCCTTAGTCATACGACGCAACCCTTCTTGTCCATACAGGTACAAACGACTATCTCCTACATGAGCCCAATACAGGGTACCTTCTTGTATATACGCTACAACTGCTGTAGTCCCCATTCCTTCCAATTCTTTGTAAGATTGACTCTTTTCATACACCATGCGATTCGCTTGTAAAATAGCATTTTGTAACACATCGGTAGACATTTCAGTAGCCTCATTGACTACTTCTGCAATGGTGTCAACTACCATGGTGCTAGCATACTCTCCACCAGTGTAACCACCCATACCATCTGCTACAATGAGTAACGGGCCTTGAGCATAAAAGCGATCTTCATTACGTTGGCGAACTAATCCAGTTTTACTGATTCCTAAACTAATCATAACATCCCTTCTTTCAAAGATTGTTGATGTTGTATTTTCAACTGTCCACAAGCCGCTTGAATTTCATCACCCATTTCTTTACGAATCGTCACAGACACGCCGTAGGATTCGACAATGGACTTAAATTCTTGCATAGCTTTTAATGACGGTTTATATAAATTAATATGTTCATTTCCATTGACAGGAATTAAGTTGACATTACAATGTGGAAACTCTTTTGCAATCATACCGAGTTCATGAGCTTCCTTTTCAGAGGCATTCACATCTTTAATCAAAATATATTCAAAGGTCACACGTCGATCCGTCCGTCGATAATACTCTGCCACAGCATCTAACACGTCTTGTAACGCATAGGTGGCGCCTATAGGCATAATTTTCTTTCGACTTTCATCTGTCGTAGCATGCAAGGATAATGCCAATGTGATAGGCAAGCCCAGTTCCGCAAAACGATAAATATTCGGTACTAATCCACAAGTGGACACCGTCATACGACGATAACCTATATTAAAGCTTTCTTTTTCATGAATAAATTGCAATGCTTCCATGGTATAGTCGAAGTTTTGTAATGGCTCGCCTGATCCCATGACAACGATAGAGTGCACTTCTTCTTTGATGATGCTTTCAAAGAGTAATAACTGACCTACAATTTCAGCTACTGTTAGATTCCGGAATAAACCTTCTGTAGTAGATGCACAAAAGATACATCCCATCGCACATCCCACTTGGGAAGATAAACACACAGAGTTGCCATAATGTTGCTTCATCAGTACTGTTTCTACTTGATGTCCATCAGAATATCTGAGCAATAACTTTTTTGTATTTCCATCAGAACTAGTAGATTCTCGTACCACCGTAGGTAATGTAATCGTACAGTGTGTGGTAAGCCATTCACGCATTGTCTGTGGAAGCTGTAACATATCTTCCATAGAGAATACGTGACGTTGATAGATATAATCCATAATCTGTTTCGCTCTAAATTTGGGAAACCCTCCATCTGTCACAACTTTACTTAATGCTGGCAATGAAAGGCCAAGTAATTCTATCATGCTCTCTCCTTACGTAAACGGGCTATAAAAAATCCGTCCATATCATATACGTGTGGCAATAAAGTAACCATAGGGCCTTCTGCTGCAAACGGCAACAGTGGAGCCACATCTTCTAAGACGAAATTAGGGTTTTCTTGTAAAAATCTTTCCACAACCCCTTCATTTTCCAAAGTATTAATAGTACATGTAGAATATACTAAGTGTCCTCCTACTTTTACATAGGAACTAGCGTTTTGTAATATTTGTTGCTGCAACTTTGGCAATTCTTGTAATTGGGATTCCTCTTTTCGCCACCGCATATCTAGTTTCTTCTGTAAAATTCCTAGGCCTGAACATGGTGCATCTACAAGTACGGCATCAAAAGAATCTTTCCATTGTGCCTCTTTTACTGTAGCATCACCTTGTTGAGTCTGTACATTAGTCATACCCATGCGTTTAGCATTTGCCTGTAACAGTTCTACTTTATGCTCATGAATATCCGTAGCTACGATGGTTCCTGTATTACCCATGAGGGTTGCCATATGCAATGATTTACCTCCTGGTGCTGCACAGGTATCTAAAATCTGCATATGTTGTTGAGGTTGTACTGCGTAAGCTACAGCCATAGAGGCTTCGTCCATAAATGTCATCAATCCCTCTTGCACCCATTTTGCTTCCTGCAATTGACCTTTATGAGATTTAATGATAATTGCATCTGGAATCATATGACTAGGCTCTACCACCCAATTTGCCTGTAAAAGCTTGTCTAATAAATCTTGACGACTGATTCGTAATGTATTCACTCGTGCCGTCAACAAAGGTGTTTCATTAAACCATTCACAGAGATCCATCGTCTCTTCTATTCCTCGTTGTTCCATCCATAAACGGACTAGCCAAAGAGGTTGATTATAAATATAGGAAATCCGTTCCTTTTCTGAAGTCGCTATGGCATCTACACCAATATCTTCACGTTGTCTGTCTACATTGCGAAGTACTGCATTGACAAATCGGTCTGTTCCAGGTGCTACTTTTTTCGCTAGTTTTACACTTTCATTCACAGCTGCACTAGATGGTACCTTATCCATATAGAGTAATTGATACACACCAAGTCTTAGAATCTCTAAAACAAAAGGAGATAATTTTTTAACTGGTTTCTTGGTAAAATGAACGATAACGGTATCCAAGTAGTTTTGACGTCGCACCACACCATAGACTAACTCTGTAAAGAATCTACGATCTAGATCCTCTAATCCTTCTTGTATCATATACTGAGGCAATACTATATTGGCATACTTTTTATCTCGATGTATATCTACCAAGGCTTTCATAGCTAGGCGCCGAATATTTTTATGTTCTTTCTTTTGTTTCGCTTCCATACAGTAACCTTTCTATGACAAGTCTAATGTCTTCTGTATTGACTCTCGTATTACAACAAGGACCACAAGGTCGTTCATTTAAGACACCTATTACCGGAATGGGAAACACATCTGCCATACCACTGACTAAATCTCTTTCACAGGCAATTGCCACAATAGCTTGAGGACGAATTTCCTTGATTTTCAAACGTGCTAATGTGCCACCTGTAACGACCACAAAGTGACATCCATAAGTATCTGCAATATCTAGCAAGGTTCCTACTTGGCACCCGCCACAACGCTTACAATTATGCACATCTGTAGTCACTTTATGTACGCAACTAGATAATTGTATACAATGCGGAGTGAGCAGTAATAATCGCTGTGGTTCCACCCGATACACTTGAGTGCTCACAAGATGATTGATTAAAGCAATCAAGGATTGACTCACTTCATCCTTAGTATATCCAAAACATCTAGCTAAGACTGTTACCAAAGGAAATAAAAGATATAACCCACGATTAGACAGTCGCAGTAGAATCGGATGTTGTATAGGGTACATTGTAACTAATGCCATATATATCCACATGGACCACCCTATCAATATGGGTAGTAGTAGCGCACCCTCTCCGATAGGACCAGCAACAGGTCCCCATTGAGATAAGCTAGGATACATCATCCAGACGATCCAACCCCATACCATTGATATCAATAGCAAGGCTACAGCTGTCACCGTTAAATACAGACGATAGGATTTATTCATCGCCAAAACAAGATCCCACTGCTAACTGATGACCACGAGCAAAATCACCGGCATTCATTCGTTTTTTATTGTCTGGCTGCACTTCAGTGACACGTAAGACGCCATGACCAGTAAAAATACTGAAAGACTTTTTATCTACATTTACTATAGTTCCTTCTTTTGGATATCCGCAGGCCCCTTGTAAATGCTCAGGAGCATATTTGGATGTAGGATCCACTTTCGCATGCCAGAACTTAATCCGTTTTCCTTCTAAGAATGTATAACATCCAGGGCTTGGATTGAAAGCTCTAATTTTCGCAGCCAATGTATGTGCTGGTTCTGTAAAATTAAGATGTCCCATCTCTTTTGTAATTTTTCCTGTTTCAATGGCTTCTTCATGATTTTGAGGGATTCTTGTTAATGTACCTGCTTGTAAAGCATCTATAGTTGGTACAATCATTTGTGCCCCTAATTGTGCTAAGGCAGTAAAAATGGCACCAGATGTATCTTCTTCTGTCACTGGAATGCGTTCCATTAGTAGAATATCCCCTGTATCTAAGCCTTCATCCATATGCATAATCGTCATACCAGTTTCTGACTCTTCATGAAGAATCGCATATTGGATAGGCGCTGCACCTCTAAATTTAGGTAGTAAAGAGGCATGTAAATTAATGCACCCCAATGGAGGCTGATGAATGAGCCAAGAAGGTAAAATCTTACCATACGCAATAACTACGACAATATCAGGAGCCAAAGTTTGCAACAATTCTTCTGCTTCCTCATTGCGCAAAGATTTCGGTTGGTATACAGGAATGTCATACTGTAACGCCAATTCCTTCGTCGGTGGCATTTGCAATTTATTGCCTCGTCCTTTCGGCTTATCTGGTTGGCAAAAAACACCTACTACTGAATAGGAACTGTCAATTAAAGCCTGTAACGTAGGAACTGCTATATCAGGAGTTCCCATAAACACTATACGTAATGGATTCATTATTGTTGTTCCTTTTTATGGATAAAAATCTCATTGGGATTCACTAACTTTTCCACAAATAAAATGCCATTCAAATGGTCGATTTCATGTTGAAAAATACGCGCCAAAAATCCTTCTGCTTTAATTTTAATCTTTTTATTATTTCGATTGATACCATGCACTTCAATTTTATCGTATCGCTCTACATCACCAAATAATTCAGGTACGCTTAAACACCCTTCCAAACCTATTTGAGATCCTTCTTTTTTCACAATTTCTGGGTTAATTACTTCAATTAATCCATTTCCATCATCTAACACAATGATTCGTTTGGATACATTAACTTGTGGAGCCGCTAAGCCTACTCCATCTGTTTTATACATCGTTTCCGCCATATCATCTAATAATTGACGAATTTTTTTATTTACGAACTCTACTGGTTCTGCAATTTGTTTTAATACAGGATGACCTGTTTTCATTACTTCTAAAACTGCCATATTCCCTCCTATACTGGATCCACATCTATATAGATATGGGGCAATGTAAATATATCTGAATGATACATGTATGATTTTAATTCTGATAAATCAATTCCACGAATCATAATACAAAGTCGATACATATCTCGTATCTTTGCGGCTCCATTTTCATAGGGCCCTAATATATCAATGCGCTGACACACACAAGCCTGGCGCAAAGTGTTAGCCAATTCTGTCGCTCTTGTTCGCACCACTGAAAGATTTTCATCCAACAAAGTAATCTGTATCATTTCACCGATTGGTGGATATAACAAGGCTTTTCTAGCCTCAATTTCTTCTAGATAAAAACTAACATAATCATGATGTGTACTGTATTGAATGGCGTAATGTTCAGGACTATAGGTTTGTACCACTACTTTACCTGGTTTATCACCACGACCAGCTCGACCGGCCGCCTGAGTTAACAAATTAAATGTTCTTTCAGCCGCCGTATACACAGGAATATGCAATACAGAATCAGCTGTAATAATTCCTACTGCTGTAACATTTGAAAAATCATGTCCTTTTGCCACCATTTGTGTGCCCAATAAAATATCATATTGTCCAGCACCAAAGGCTTCTAAAATATGCTGAGATTCACCTTTTTTAGATGTCGTATCTTGATCTAAACGAGCAATTCTAGCTTGAGGGAATCGTTTTGCTAATTCTTCTTCAACCTTTTGTGTGCCTGTACCGAAAAATTTAATCTTACGACTACCACAATGAGGGCAGATTTGAGGTACTTTTTCATGATGGTCGCAGTAATGGCAACGCAAATCCTGTCCCGCTTGATGATACACCATTGATATATCACAGTGAGGGCATTGGATAGGTTTACCACAATCTCGACACATCACAAATGTACTATGACCTCTTCGATTCAACAAGAGAATTATTTGCTCCCGTTTCTGTAGCGTTTCTTGGATTAATGTATCCAATGCCATAGAAAATACAGAGTAATTCCCATAGAACATTTCTTCTTTCATATCCACAACATTTACCTTAGGCATTGGTTGATGAAAGATACGATGCTCTAAAGATAGTAACTGATACATACCTTGGTTAGATAAATAGTAGGCCTCTATAGACGGTGTGGCAGAACCAAATATAATTGGGCATTGATGACTTTCACTACGCCACCTTGCCACCATACGTGCGTCATAACGAGTCATATCTTGTTGCTTATAGGATGGATCATGTTCCTCATCGACTACAATGAGACCGATATCTTCTGTTGGTGCAAACACGGCAGAACGGGCACCTATGATAATATGGCTATCTTTCCGGCGTAATCGCTCCCAATTATTGTAACGTTCTGATTTTGTTAACTGACTATGGAAGACCACAACTTCTTGTCCAAACTTTTCTACAAATCGTCTTACAATTTGCGTCGTTAAAGCAATTTCTGGAACTAAAATAATAGCAATCTTTTCTTGTCGAATCGTTTCTTGCGCAGCTTTTAGATACACTTGCGTTTTTCCGCTGCCTGTTACACCATGTAGCAAAAAGGATTTGTTTGTATGACTAATAATGCATTCCTGAATAGGAGCATATACAGACTTCTGTGCCTTTGTTAAAGGTATGTCTATACTATCTGCAACTTCCTCGTATCGTGTTTTCGTCATTGTATAGCGCCATTCTACATCGATATGAGGAGATTCTTTCGCTTGCTTAATGACAGGCAAACTAAATCCTGCCAATCGCAAGGCACTCACCGAAGTTGCTCCATGCTCTACTAAGTATTCCGCCAACAAACGCTGCTTTTGTTTCCTCACTCCAAATAGTTCTACGTGAAAGGAGTCCTTAGGCACAAGCCATTCCATTTTTGGTCTGTCATAAGATTTTAATTTACTTTTATCCACAGTAAATAAGCTTAATGCCTCTGCAAAGGTACATAGGTAATACTCACTTAGCTTACGAGCTGTACTCAGCATTTCCGATGAAAACCAAGGTGTTGGATCTAACACAGCTAATATAGGTTTAATCACAAATGATGGATTTTCTATATTACAATAACCTACAAGGATTCCCTCTTCTTTGGAAGCTCCTAAAGGAACTGCCACACGAGTTCCAATAGGTATATCCCCGAATGAGTCAGGTATTTCATAGGTTAAAGGTTTATTCAATTGTTTCGCAGGACGATTGATAATAATTTCACCTAAACGCATCATAACCTCCTGACTAAACACTCTTCATTATACCACGTTTATGCCTATGATTCATACTATTTCATACCCCAGTCCTACACATTTTCACGTCATAGTGTTTCTTATAAGACAAATATATATGAGGGTACAGGAGCAAATAAGTTAGTGCACTAATCCCATCCTCTATATGAAATGTCTGCAAGATAACCTAAACTCTTATAATTAATACTGGAATAACAAAAATAGAGGACAAAGACATATGTCTCTATCCTCTATATATGTATCACTCAAAAGCGAATGACAATTCTTTTACCTTATTATAAACCAGCTTCTTTACGAAGTGCTTCTGCTTTATCTGTACGTTCCCATGGAAGGTCTACATCTGTACGACCGAAATGACCATAGGCAGCAGTTTTTTTATAATGTGGTTTCAACAAGTCTAACATTTCAATGATGCCTGCTGGACGAAGATCAAAATGTTTGCTTACTAATGCAGAGATTTTTTCTTCTTCGATTTTTGCAGTACCAAATGTTTCCACCATGATAGATACAGGTTTTGCTACACCAATCGCGTAAGCTACTTGTACTTCACATTTATCAGCAAGTCCAGCTGCTACGATATTTTTAGCTACATAACGAGCTGCATATGCTGCAGAACGGTCAACTTTTGTAGGATCTTTACCGGAGAAAGCTCCGCCACCATGACGAGCCATACCGCCATATGTATCTACGATAATTTTACGACCAGTCAAACCAGCATCACCTTGCGGACCACCGATTACGAAACGACCAGTTGGGTTGATGAAATATTTAGTATTTTCATCAATAAATCCTTCTGGAAGCACTGGGTCAATCACATATTTTTTAATATCTGCTTGAATTTGTTCTAATGTTACTTCTGGACCATGTTGTGTAGAAATAACGATAGTTTCAATACGTTTTGGCTTGCCATCAACATATTCTACTGTTACTTGTGTTTTACCATCTGGACGAAGGTAAGGCAATGTACCATCTTTACGAACTTTTGTTAATTGACGAGATAAACGATGTGCCAAGCTAATAGGCATAGGCATTAACTCTTCAGTTTCATTAGATGCGAAACCAAACATCATACCTTGGTCACCAGCGCCGATTTTATCGAACGCATCACTACCGCCTTCACGAGATTCCAATGCTTCATCTACACCCATTGCAATATCAGCAGATTGTTCATCAATCGCTACATTGACTCCACAAGTATCTGCATCAAAGCCAAATTTTGCACGAGTATAGCCAATTTCACGAATTGTATCACGAACAATATGAGGAATGTCTACATACGTTTTTGTAGATATTTCGCCAACTACATGAACTTGTCCTGTCGTCACTAATGTTTCGCATGCAACGTGTGCTGTTGGATCTTTTTCTATAATTGCATCCAATACAGCATCCGAAATTTGGTCAGCAATTTTGTCTGGATGACCTTCTGTTACAGATTCAGAAGTAAAAAATACATGTTTTTCTGCCATGAATAAACCTCCAATAAAAAATTCCTCATCCCAAGATGAGGAATCCTATCCCCATCTTCCGATCAAAGATCGTTGGATTTAGCACCTTCTCCCCTAAGGAATGGTTGCTGTAGCTTCAAAGGGCCTCTCCCTCCACTACTCTTGATGAGACTTGTATCATACATATAATACTTAGTTTAAAATCACTATCAAGAATTATAGCATAAAATTATAAGTCTGCCAAGGCTTGAATGATACGTTCTGCTACATCTAGTTTTGACATATTAGGTAATGCAACTATTTGTTCGTCTGGATAAATAAAGGTCACTTCATTTGTATCCACATCAAATCCAGCATTTGACTTACTTACATCATTGGCCACTAACATATCCAAATTCTTTTTACGCACTTTTTCTTTTCCATAGGTAATGACATCTTGCGTTTCTGCTGCAAATCCAATTAATTTTTGTTGTTTTTTACGTTTTCCTAATCCAGCTAATATATCTGGGTTTTTAACCAACTTTAAAGTCATTGTTTCTTGTTTTTTTATTTTATTATCTGCTACTTCAGCCACACGATAGTCCGCCACAGCTGCCGCCATGATCACAGCATCGGCCGCATCATAATGCCTATCGATAACCTCTTTCATCTCTGTTGCAGAACGAACTGTAATACATTCTACCCCAATCGGTACAGCAAGATCTGTGGGAGCGGACACCAAAATTGTCTTAGCTCCCGCTTGGGCCGCTTTTAGAGCCACTGCATATCCCATCTTTCCACTGGAACGATTCGTAATGTACCGAACTGGATCAATAGCTTCTTGCGTACCACCAGCGCTGACAATCACGGTTTTGCCTTCTAATAATTCTGTTTTTCCTAAATGAAAGTCTACCCAATCCATAATCTTTTGTGGATCAGGTAAACGACCTTTTCCTTCTATCCCACATGCGAGAAGTCCGCTATCTGGTTCTAACACGTGGACACCTCTACCACGTAAGGTGCTTAAATTTTCTTGCACAGTTGGATGGGCATACATATTACTATTCATAGCTGGACATACAAATACTGGAGCCGTTGTGGCCAACAATTGCGTCGATAACATATCATCTGCAACACCATGAGCCATCTTCGCAAGCATATTAGCCGTAGCTGGAGCTACTACATAAGCATCTGCCCAAGTTGCATAGGCAATATGCTCCACATTCCAATCCTGTACATTTTCAAACATTTCCACGGCCACTTTATGTTTACTAATTTCACCAAACACAAGAGGACTCACAAATTTAGTGGCATTTCTAGTCATTACCACTTTTACTTCTGCTCCCGCTTTATATAAACGGCTTACTAAATCCACTGCTTTATAGGCTGCTATTCCTGCTGTCACCCCTACTACAATATGCTTACCCTTCAAAGGTCTCACCTTCCTATAGAACTAATTCGATTATAGACTCTCTTCACTCACCCTATTATACAGCATCTTCCTTAGTAATACATCTATATTTTCTCTATGAAAGTTCAAAAATCTATTTGTAAAAAAACTGTAACAAATTACGACGTACATAATTTGTTACAGTTTTTTCATTATATGTGTGATGAATGAAAATCCAGCAATGATAAGCCTCTACAAAGGTAACGATAAATGAACAACAGTTTTCACTGGTTTCTTCGTGCCATCTAACTTTTTAAAACCTAAACTAGTATATAATTCTTTTGCATTTTCCATGCTAGGCAAACTATCAAGTAACAATGTTTTATACCCAAATTCACGGGCATCTTCCACTACCAGTTTTGCCATATTCGTACCTAAAGAGCTATGCCGAAAAGCAGGACGAACGTACAAACGTTTCATAGCCGCTGTCTTACTATCTACATAACGCAACGCAACACAGCCTGCTGGCTTGTTATCAATGAAAGCAATATACAAAGCTTCACCTTCACCTTTGTACTTATCTTCCAGTCCATGAAACTCTCTTACACTAGCAGATACACCTAAGGATCGTACATACTCTACAAATAAATCTTTTACTTCATCAATATAATCGTGGCCATTACGAATTTCAAAATTCATAGTATACCTCCTCTTAGTATTATATGAAACTGATATTGTTAGTATTCGACGAAGTTATAAAAAGTCCTTTTAATTTCTTTCAAAATTTTAATTATGAATTATCTCTTACTTACATAAGCATATTACACTTTAAATCGACGGTATCTAACATAGCACTTCCAATACAGTAAAAACTATAAGTGCATAGTATTTATTTTACATATAAAAAAGACTGCAGGAAATATATTCCTTACAGTCTCAATATACTTATTTATATAATGTTTGACGATTTTCTTGCAATGCTTCTAAAGTACGCTCTAAATTTGATTCTACATATTTAAACACATCACTAGCATATTGAATAGAACTATTTTTAAGCTCTTCAGAAGATTTATTTGCTTCTGCAATAATATGATTAGCATGTTCTTGCGCTTGTCTCACTAATTCACTTTCTTCTGTTAACTTTTGAATATATTCTTTCGCTTGTTCAATCAAGGCATCTGCTTGCTTTTGACCTTCCGCCACAATACGATCACGCTCCGCTACAATGCGACGAGATTCTTCTAATTCAAGAGGTAGAGATTCTGTTAAAGCATCGACTATACGCATAATTTCTTCTTCTTCAATTAATTTTTTATTGGTCATAATCATATTATTACTAGTAACAATCAAATTCTCTAATTCTTCTAATAACTTTTCTGTTCTCATAGTATCCTCCTATTTTTCTTCCACTGTTTTAAATTTATCTTCTAAGGCTTGTTTCACAACTGCAGGTACTAAACCTTCTAATTTACCACCGTACTTAGCTAATTCTCGTATACCTGTAGAACTTACAAAGGCATATTTATTATTGGTCATAATAAAAACAGTTTCAATATCATCATCCAAATATTTTGAAAATAAAGCTCGCTGAAACTCGTATTCAAAGTCACTTAGTGCACGTAATCCACGAATA
Organism: uncultured Veillonella sp.; assembly: GCA_963518085.1. GTDB lineage: Bacteria > Bacillota > Negativicutes > Veillonellales > Veillonellaceae > F0422. Next base: position 106,306 of record CAUQIB010000004.1, read on the forward strand.
ATAATGTGGCTATCTCTTGATTTCACGTAGTCATTCAACAAACCAGTCCCAAAATCTACTTCAACATTTGAGATATGTGCTACTGATTGGCGAATTAGCTCTGCCCGTTCATCCAAGGTAAATAAATACTTCTTATTCGGATTTTCTAAAATCACTATGATTAACTTATCGACTAATTTACTAGCTCGCTCAAATATATCTATATGTCCATTTGTAACAGGATCAAAACTACCTGGACAAACTCCAATTCTCACGGCACAAGCCCCTTTCTATGGTTCTCGACATAATATGTTAACGCGAGTATACCCAAAGGATAAGGCTTTTACAACCACCCACTTGGGCAATAATTCTAATGTTTCATTCTTATGGCGTTCTATAATTAAAAAGCCATCTTCGGTAAGTAATCGAAATTCTTCCACTAAGTCTAATGTTTTTTGAACATACCCTTTTTCATAAGGAGGATCTGAAAAAATTAGCTGAAACTGCTTTCCTTGTAATCGCGAAAGTGCAGCTTCCATCGTACATTTCAGAATCTCCAATCGTTCTTCTACCTTACAATGCTGTGCATTCTTTTTGATGTATGTATCAGTACGTATATCTACCGCAATAGCATGACTAGCACCTCGACTTAAGGACTCTATAGCTAATGCACCGGTGCCCGAAAATAGATCTAGCACCTGAGTCTCAAAAAATCCTCTCCGACTTTGTATGACATTACAAATACTCTCACGCACACGATCTTGTGTCGGTCGCGTATCCATGCCTTTTGGAGCTTGTATGGTATGACCTTTGGCCGTCCCTGAAATAATTCTCATATGATTTACTACCTATACCTGTATATTCTACATGATTTTACTATGGGCTACAATAGATATTTTATAGAATCTTCCCCACAATCACTCACTTATTACAAACTTCTTGTTTTACGTCACGCATCATCAGTTGCATCAATACGTCAGCAGGAGGAACTTGATGATATAACACCTCATACAAAGCATTGGTGATAGGCATATCGATTCCCTTTGCTTTGGCTAGGTCATAAATGATACGAACAGCAAAAAATCCTTCCACCACCATTTGGGAATGGTTAATGATATCTTCCATCGTCTCTCCATCGGCTAACTTTTGACCTGCTCGACGATTTCGACTATGAGGGCTCATACATGTGGCGATTAAATCTCCCATACCTGAAAGTCCCGCATAGGTTTCAGCTTTTGCTCCCATGGCAACACCAAACTTCGTCATTTCATGAAGACCGCGAGTCAGTAGAGCTGCCAATAAATTATCTCCCAATTTCATACCATGAGCAATCCCAGCTGCTAAAGCGATGATATTTTTTGTAGCCCCCCCTAGTTCAACACCAATTACATCCGTATTACCATATACCCTAAAACTCGGTCCACCCAGAGCTTTTTGTAACATACAGATAGCCTGTTCATGTTGACTGGCAACCACGGTGGCAGCCGGCAAATTCCGACCGACTTCTTCTGCATGATTGGGACCAGATAAAATAGCTGTCGCTTTCACTAAACCTTGCACTTCTTCTTCAATAACCAAGGATAAACGCTTTTCACTATTTTTTTCCAACCCTTTTGAGCAGCCCACGATAATCATAAATGGTTGTAAATACCGTTTCAACTCTTGCAAAGTGCTTCGTACATAACTGGATGGCGTTACCAGTAGCACCACCTCTGCATCTTCCAAGGTATCTTTATAAGAATGTTCAAACTCTAATGAACTAGGTAATACTACTTCTGGCAAATAAGGATTAATACGATATTCACGCAAATAATTCGCTTTTTCTTCCGTTCGACAATACATACTCACTTGGTGACCTGCTTCTATACCTTTCAGAGCTAATGCCGTACCCCAACTACCAGATCCAATGACTGCAATTTTCATAATTACTCATCCTTTGTAATACGTTTCACAGCTAATTCTTTTCCTTGTAAAAGACGCATAATGTTTTCTCTATGACGGAATACGACAAACAATGCTGCTACAGCACCAAAGATAATATATGGCAAGGGCTCAGATAAACAGTACATCACAATAGGCACTAATGTAGCCGCTACAATGGACCCTAAGGATACATAGGAAGTGAACTTAACAATAATAGCCCATACAGCAAAGCAAATTAACGCTGCTATCGGAGACAATGCAATGAGCACCCCCAATCCTGTAGCAACTCCTCTACCACCAGAAAAGCCAAGAAAAATAGACCAGTTATGACCAATCATAGCACATAATCCACCTACAATCATCCATTCTGGGTTTGGCGAAAACAAGAGTACACCAATAGCACCTTTCCCAGCATCACCTAAGAACACAGGTAAGGCAGCTTTCATACCTAATACACGATAGGTATTAGTAGCACCAATATTTTTACTACCATATTGGCGCACATCAGTGTGGAAAAAGAGTTTTCCAATCAGTAAACCTGTAGGAATAGAACCTACTAGGTACGCTACCAAAATTAATACAACAATTTCCATCGTTATCATTCTTCATCAGTTCCCTTCTTACCACGAAGTACTAATCGAATTGGAGTCCCTTCGAAGCCAAATGATTCACGCAAGCGGTTCTCCAAGAAACGCATATAGGAGAAATGAATTAAGTCTGGTTCATTCACAAATAAAATGAACGTAGGAGGTTTTACGCTTGCCTGTGTCATATAGTAAATTTTAGGAATCCGACCACCACGAGATGGCACTGGGTTTACCGTTTGTGCATCTGATAACAATTGGTTCAATACACTTGTAGAAATACGCATATGTTGTTGCTCAGATACATATTTAATTAATTCTGCTAAGCGATGAACGCGTTGTTTCGTCAAAGCCGACGCAAACAAGATAGGTGCATACCGCAAGAAAGCCATTTCATCATAAATATCTTCTGTAAATCGTAGTGTAGTTTTATCATCTTTTTCAATCAAATCCCATTTGTTGACAACGATGACTAAACCTTTACCAGATTCGTGAGCATAACCAACAATTTTTTTATCTTGCTCAGTCACTCCATCTGTAGCATCTAGAACTAACACTACAATATCAGAACGATCAATAGCACGAAGAGAACGAACAATACTATAACGCTCTACAGGTGCATCAATACGAGATTTACGACGCATACCTGCTGTATCAATTAACACAAAATCCTGTCCATCATGGCTCCAATGAGTATCGATAGAATCACGTGTTGTACCAGCTACATCACTGACGATAACTCGTTCTTGACCTAACAAAGCATTTGTAAGAGATGATTTACCCACATTAGGGCGACCAATCAATGCTACATGGATTGTATCTTCATCTTCCTCGCTAGCACTTTGTGGAGGGAAATGTTTCACCACATCATCTAGCAAATCACCTAAGTTCATTAAATTTTTTGCAGAAATACCAATTGGATCGCCTATGCCTAAATTATAGAACTCATAAATATTGGCTTCTTGGTTCACACTGTCGATTTTATTAACTACAAGAATCACAGGCTTACCGCTAGCACGCAATAAATTTGCCACTTCTTCATCGGCAATCGCAATGCCTTGTTTACCATCTACAACAAAGAGGATCACATCTGCTTCTTCAATAGCTAATTGGGCTTGAAAACGCATCATCTTAGGGATTTCATGACTTTCCGCAGTGATGAACTCAATCCCTCCTGTGTCGATCATAGTAAATTCTCGTTGTAACCACTCTGCATCGAAATAAATTCTGTCTCGTGTTACACCTGGAATATCTTCTACAATAGAAATTCGTTTATTCACAATGGCATTAAATAATGTAGACTTCCCTACATTTGGTCTCCCTACGACCGCAACTAATGGTTTTGACATACTTTCACCTCATATTACAACTTCCCAATAGGGAGAGTAAGAACACATAATTTATCAACTTATATTGTATCACATAAACGAAAGCAAAAAAAGAACAGTAAGTCCATTGGACCTACTGTTCTTCTATTATATAGAAATTATTCAGCTTCTTCTTCAGTTGCTACTGGTTCCATTAATTCAGTTAATTTTAAACCTAATTTCTTTTCATCTTTGTTGAAAGAAATTACTTCTACTTCCACTTCTTGACCGCGGTTCAAGTAATCTTCTACTTTTGCATTACGTTGTTTAGTCACTTGAGAGATGTGAAGTAAACCTTGAATGTCATCGTTAATTGCAACGAATGCACCATATTGAACTGTACGAACCACTTTACCAGTTACCACATCACCTACATGGATTGTTTCTTCTGCAACGTCCCATGGGCTTTTGGATAATGCTTTTAAAGATAAAGAGATTTTGCTGTTTTCTTCATCAAAGGATTGTAATTTAACGTCGATTTCTTGACCAACTGCTAACACGTCTTCAACGCGTTTAATTTTTTGCCAAGAGATGTCGGAAATGTGAAGTAAACCTTCGATTCCCCCGATATCAACGAATGCGCCGTAAGGCATTATTTTGCGAACAGTACCTTTGTAAGTACCGCCAACTTCTACATTTGCTAACGCTTCTTTTAATTTAGCTTGGCGTTCCACTTCAAGTACTTCACGACGGGAAAGAACCAAACGGTTTTTCTTTTCTTCAACTTCAAGTACTTTAGCTTCAAATTCTGTACCTACTAAGTTATCAAGGGATTTCACGAAGTGAATGTCACCTTGGGAAAGTGGAATGAAACCACGTAAAGACTTAACAGTTACGACTAAACCTGCAGGAATTGCATCCACACCTTTACAGATGATTGGTTCATCTTTTTCTTGTGCTTCAATAACATATTGCCAATCTTCATCTTTAGCCAAACGAGTGATAGAAAGATAGATAGGGCTATCTTCTTTGATGTGGTTAAGGATAACAGCTTTGATTTTGTCGCCTTCCTTTAATACATCTTTAGCAGAAGCTGGTGTAGGGTATGCCATTTCTTTTCTTTCTAATTGTGCTTCTGTTTTGTAGCCAAAGGATACATATGCACGTTCGTCATCGATTTGTACAACTTCCCCTTCAATCACATTACCTTTCTTAAATTCTTCTGCTTGCGCTTCTGATGCTGCAAATAATTCTGCAAAATTTTCCATCGTCTGAATGACCTCCTTAATTATCCAGTCTGGTGTCGATGCACCAGCCGTGACTCCTACTGTTGTGACGTCCTTCAACCACGTCATTTGTATTTCAGTAGCAGTTTCGATGTGATATGTAGTACACCCTACATCACGACATACTTCTGCTAATCTAGTCGTGTTGCCAGAGTTTTTCCCACCTACCACGATCATAAGATCCACTTCCTTAGCCAGTGCCACTGCAGAGTTTTGACGTTCTTCTGTAGCCTGACAAATGGTTTTGAAAATCTTTTGATCCTTAGATTTTTGTTCTAATATTTTTATTATACTTTGAAACTTAAATTGTGAAAAGGTAGTTTGTACAACAACACCAATTTTTTCCACGAATTGAATATTTTTAGCATCTTCTTCTGTTTCTACGATAATACCTTTATTACCTGCCCACAGATTAATACTCTTTACCTCTGGATGCTTCTTCTCCCCAAGAATGACTAAGGTTAATCCCTCATCCACTACAGACTTTGCATCGCGCTGTGCCTTCTGTACATGTGGGCAAGTAGCATCAATCACGGGTAATCCCCGTGTTTCTGCTTCTTCATATACTTCTGGACCAACCCCATGAGAGCGAATGATAACAGTACCTTCTTGCACATCACTTAATTCATTAATAGCATACACACCATTATCTTCAAGTCGACCTACCACTTGAGGGTTATGAATAATAGGCCCCAATGTATAACTCACATCTTTTGAGTCTGCTGCTTTTTCTGCCATCGTAACAGCGCGCTTTACGCCATAACAAAAGCCACAATTTTCCGCTAATCGTATTGTAAACATAGCATTCCCCTATTTATACTTACCTGCTTTATAATCATCAATCATAGTTTGGATAGCTGTTTTTACCTTATGGTTCACATCTGCAATAGCTTCTACTGTTGCTTTTGCTTTTTCTACAGCAATCGGTTTTCCAATAATAACAGCAACCTCTCCACGAATCATCTTGTCACTACCCACAATTGCCATCGGCACTACTGAAACGCCTGTGCGCAATGCCATCGAAGCCACTCCATCGTGAAACCGCCCTAAGGCGTCACCCTTTTGTCGTGTCCCTTCTGGGAAAATACCTAGCATTAAATTATCTTTCAATAAATTCATAGCATGGCGTATAGCTAGCTTATCGACTCCACCACGGCGTACTGGAAAGGCTCCTAGCCAAGTACAAACTAATTTAGAAATTGGATTTCTAAATAATTCCTCTTTTGCCATGAAGTTCACATGACGTGGCAATGCAAAACCACACAAAGGGGGATCATTATTACTTTTATGGTTCGGTGAAATAATGACTGGTCCTTCTTTAGGCACATTTTCTTTCCCATACACCTTTGTCCTATACCACCATCCATAGACGACAGTAAATGCAGATCGCCATAAGCATTCAGAAAATTTATCCATGATGGCCTCCTAATTCCGTTTTGCGAATTAAGTCGATAAGTGTTTGTACAGTTTCTTCTATACTGAGATGATCAGTTTCTACAACCACTGCATCATCTACACATACAAGAGGAGATTCCTCCCGGTTCATATCCATAGCATCTCGCTCAGCTACAGTGCGACATACCTCTTCTAAAGAAATATGTTCGGAATCTTTCAATTCTAGCCAACGTCTATGACCACGAGTTTCCACAGATGCTGTTAAATAGACTTTCAATTCCGCATTAGGTAACACCACGGAACCAATATCCCGACCGTCTAAAATGACACCACCAGCAGCTGCCATCTGTCGTTGCATATCCACTAATTTTGTACGCACCGCTTTTTGTGCAGCTACTTGAGACACATGACTGGTTACATATTGTGTGCGGATTTCCTGAGATACATCACGATCATTTACCAATACCACAAGACCACTTTCAGTAGCTTGTAATTCCAATTGAATATGAGGTAAAGCTTGTGCCACAGCACCAGTATCGTCAATGGATACGCCCATATCTAATAAAGCCCATGTAATACCACGATACATAGCCCCTGTATCAATATATAAATAGCCCAATTCCTTGGCCACTACTTTAGAAATACTACTTTTACCTGCACCAGCAGGACCATCAATAGCTACAGAAATTCGTCGATTCATATTAGACTCCTCCTTCTGCTGCATGAGTGGCAGCTACATAGGCTGTGGAAAACGCAACTTGCAGATTATAGCCCCCTGTGAAAGCATCCACATCCAAGACTTCTCCCGCCATATATAAACCATTCACCAATTTAGATTGCATCGTTTTAGGATCTACTTCTTTTACAGAAATGCCACCAGCTGTCACAATGGCCTCCGCTATAGGGCGAGGTTTATGTACGGTGAAACGCATATGCTGTATGGTATCTACTAAGCGCAAGCGCTCCTCTTTCGTAATATCGTGAATAGCCTTACTCCCTTCCAACTCTGCTAATTGACATATAACAGGAACCAATTTGGAAGGTAATAAACCTTTCAATACATTTACTAATTGCTTATTTTGAGACTCACTGAAATCACGTTGTACACGTTTATCTAGTACTTCTCGAGATAAGGCTGGTTTTAAATTGATTTCAATGATAATAGGCTCTACTTGTTTCTTGAGCAACTTTGTCACTGTATGAGAAGCCGATAAAATAATCGGTCCTGTTACGCCAAAATGGGCAAATAACATTTCTCCAAATTGTTTTGTTTGCACTTTATTTTTAGCAATAATAGAGACTTCTACATTTTTTAAACTTAGGCCCATTAAGTCTTTCACCCAATGTTCTTTCGTTTCCAACGGAATTAAGGATGGTCTAAGTTCCACAATAGAATGTCCCACAGAAGAGGCTAATTCATAGCCATCGCCAGTAGACCCAGTCAATGGATACGACATCCCCCCCGTAGCGATAATGGCTGCATCGCAATGATAGGTTCCCTTATCTGTAATAACACCTGTAATAGTGCCGTCTTTTACAATCAAATCCTTAACAACTTCTTCTAAGTGAAGCTGTCCACCTAATTTGCGATATGTATCGATAAAAGCATTGCGCACATCTGTAGCTTTATCAGACTCTGGAAATACACGTCCCCCACGCTCAACCTTAGTAGGGACGCCCCAACTATTTAGCAAATGAATCATATCTTCATTGGTCCATTGTTGGTACGCACTATATAGGAACTTACCATTTCCAGGCGTTTGCTTAATAAAATCTTCTATGGGGGCCGCATTAGTCACGTTACAACGACCTTTACCTGTAATCCCCATTTTAAGGCCTACCATTTTCATTTTTTCAATGATGCGCACGGAGGCACCCAATTGTGCCGAACGAACACCAGCCATAAGACCTGCGGCGCCACCACCGATGACAATAATTCGTTTCATATTCACCCTTATTTGATAGCCTGTAATTGTTTCACTTCTTCACGCGTCAATTTGCGGAATGCTCCACGTTTCAAACCTTTTAATGTCAAACCTGCATAATTAATACGTTTCAAATTATGAATGGAATACCCAAAGTGTTCAAACATGCGACGCACTTGACGATTACGACCTTCATGGATCGTAATTTCTACAGTGGTAAGGCCTGTTTTTCCATTGAATCCATAGTCTGTAATTTCGCAAGGTGCAGTTACACCATCTTCTAGTTTGACACCTACTGCTAACTGCTCCAAATGTTCATCAAATACACGCTCTTTTACTTTTACTTCATAAGTTTTCGTCACACCTTTTGATGGATGCGCTAAGTTTTGCGCCATAGTTCCATCATTCGTCAACAGCAATAATCCTTCTGTATGGTAATCTAATCGACCTACAGGATAAATACGAACTTTTACAGAGTTAATATAATCCATAACAGTTTTGCGTCCTTCAGGATCTGTGATGGACGTAATCACCCCTTTGGGCTTGTTGAAAATATAATATTCCAACGCCTCTGGCTCCAACAATTGTCCATCCACTTTGACACGGTCACGTGTAGGATTTACCTTAGCGCCCAATTCTTTTACATATTTACCATTCACAAGTACTTTGCCAGAGGTAATTAATTCTTCTGCTTTTCGTCGTGATGCCATACCACAACGGGCAATATATTTTTGCAAACGTTCAAGTTCCATATTATTCTCCTTCTGTATTTATGGATAACGTCTCTGAAAGAGGCATAGACTGTTGCAACTCTTCAATAGAATTCGCACCTACCGTCCTTAAAAAGTTATCCGACGTTCCGTAAATCACAGGACGTCCTATAGTTTCCTTTCGTCCTAACTCCACAATCATGTCACGGGCCAGTAATTGTTTTAATACTTTTTCACAGTTTACACCACGAAACTCTTCTACTTCACCTTTTGTGATAGGCTGTTTGAAAGCAATCACTGCCAACGTTTCCATGGCCGCCCCAGATAGCTTTTCATCTCTGTGGCGAATTTTAGTAACAAATTCACTGCATTCTTGGGCGCTCACCAATTCTATACCCGATGCACTTTTACGAATCCGAATACCTCGCCGTTCTTGTATCAAACTTTCTTCATAAGCTTTGATAGCTCTTTCAACTTCTGGTACATAAACTTCAAAAATATCTGCTAATGTATCTACCGTTAAAGGGGTAGCCGCTGCAAATAAAACAGCTTCTAACTGCTGAAATTCAATGCTACTCACAGGGCCTCTCCTTCTTCTATACCTTCTACAATCACACTATATACATCGTGATTGCCCACAATAATCCGCAACAGTTGACGTTTCATCAACTCTAGTAACGCCAAAAATGTAACCACTCTTTCTTCCTTTGTCTGTGCCTTAGCAAATAAATTTACACAGGGCACTTGTTGCTGTCTCGTCGCTAGTAATACATCTTCAATTCCTTGCTCTAATGTATATTCTTCCCGTTCCATCACAACTTTAGGAGCTTCTACTTCAAGACAATGATACCTTTCTTGCACTTTCTGAAAGCACGCCACGAGCGCATCCCATTCCACAGTACACACAAGATCTAATCCCATTTGGCTAAGTTCTTCTGGTCTATTGAATACATAGGAACCATCGGATACACGTTCTTCTAACAACCCCGTCAATTCTTTGATACGTTTAAACTCCACCAATCGGTTCACTAATTCGTCTCGAGGATCTTCTGTATCACTTTCATCCTTATGATTGACTTTAGGCAATAAAAGACGTGACTTAATCTGTAACAAAGTAGCCGCCATCACTAAAAACTCACTACTATAGGCAATATCGAATTGATTCCAAGTTTTCAGTATGTCCATATATTGTGAGGTGATATTCACAATGGGAATATCGTATATATCAATCTGATTCTTTTCAATCAAATGCAACAAAAGATCCAAAGGGCCTTCAAAAATATCCAGTTTAAAATCGTAGGTATTCATGAAAACTCCTTTCTACCAAAAATAAAGGTATGGCTTTCACCACACCTTGTATGAAAAAATTGCATTTCCTATTAGAAACAGTTAGAATAATACTTAGACATACCAACGTATGTATCTATATGTATTATAAATGAAATAAGCAAAAATTGCTACACCCAGAAAGAGAGGCGAAATTATGCATCGTCAAAGATGGAAACAGCTAGGACTGTATACCATCGTGTCCACCATCATTGCAGTGGCACTATTTTATATCTACAAACCCATAACCTTAGGATTTGACATAGAAGATATACTTACCTTATTCGTTCCTACTATTGTAGGTTTAACCGTCTTACAATCTATTATTCGTAGTTCTTTCACAAAAAGCTATCTCATTGGTCATGGTATCGTCGGTATCAGTTGGGCATTAACATTCCCCCTCTTATTCCATTGGTCCTATGAAAAACCATTTTACTTTTACGAATTTGCCAATGACTTTCTCTTTGGCCTTGTTCTATTCTGTGTTTTAAGTGTAACCCATTATTGGTTATTACAGTGGGGAAAAGCAAAACGTATTTGGGCTGCTCTATATAGCGTTCTTGATGTAGTATTACTTCTCATCCCAGCAGGACAAATCGGATACTATCTGTCCACATGGCATTGCATTACGCCAGCCACTATGATGGCTCTATATCAAACAAACCCTGAAGAAGCCTTAGGATTTGTAAAAAACATCATCGGCGTAGGTGGAATTGGCAGCGCTATCGTCGGCATCATCATTATTCTTAGTCTTTTCTACTTTGCCAATATGAAAGTACAAAAGAACGATACTCCTACTACATTTATTTCTTCTTTCTTTCAACGCTATCAAAACGACATAAAATGGATTTTGTCCATCGCATTAATCGTGTATGGAGGGTATTACTTATTTCCTCGCACAGATATTATCAGTAACTGGTTAGGAGTAAGAGCCTACATGGAGGAGCTGCAATCTTATAACGATAAGCATGTCACTGTATTTAACAAGTTACAATTAAGCACTACAGAAACAGCAGCGCAAAAAACACCGGGTACTGTCATCTTAGTGATTGGGGAATCTTCTTCTAGAGATTACATGAAAATGTACACACCAGACTTCCCGTATGATGATACCCCATGGCAAGGTTCCTTGTATCAAAACCCAAACTTCAATGTCTTTAAGCACGCTTACTCTTCCTATGTACAAACAGTCCCAACTTTAGAAAGAGCCTTAACAGAGCGCAATCAATATGATGATAAACCGTTCTTTGATGCTACGACTATTATCGATGTGGCCAAAAAAGCTGGATATCATACTTCTTGGTTGTCTAACCAAGGTGTATATGGCGAATATGATACTGCTATCTCCCTTATCGCAAAAGCTAGTGACACCCCTCGATGGGCTCATGAGTCCTATGCCTTCTCCGATCAATATGATGGCGCTTTGTTACCACTTTTAAAAGACGTGCCAAAGGACCAAAATAATTTCATCGTCATCCATATTATGGGTAGCCATATCTACTATAATGATAGATATCCGCACGAGTTTAGCAAATGGAAACAAGGTCCAAATCCAGAAGGCATTGAGGCCTATGCTAATAGCCAACTCTATACGGATTGGTTATTACAAGAAATTTATACCTATGCTAAGGATAACTTAAACTTACAAGCCATGGTCTACTTCTCTGACCACGGAGAAAATATTAAAACATCGCATAATCCAGATATTTTCAATTTTGGAATGACACGGATCCCAATGTGGGTGTACTTATCTCCTACGTATCGTACTGCGTATCCAGAAACGGCAGATACCCTACGCAATCATGAGCAACAATATTTCACTAATGACTTATTGTATGATATGCTAGTGGGCATCATACACGCTCCTTCTGGTAATTACGATGCCACAAGAGATTTCTCTAACAAAGCATATCGCTTTAATATGAATAACTTAACTACAATGTTAGGTACACAACCATTGTCCCTAGATCCTGAGGCAAAATAAAATAGTACAAACTCAAAACAGGCTCCAACTATTGCAGTTGGTGCCTGTTTCATGTTCATTTTTATGTATACGTAGTGATATCCTGCTCTCTTCCCTACAATAAAAAAAATATTGGAGACACTCGTTAGGAGCATCCCCAATACTATCATCACCATTATTTCACTCTGTAGAAGACGCCTCGAGAATCTCTTTCCACTGGCTGAACATGGTCATATAGACTTGTTTCTTTAAAATACGTTGCGTATTTATTGGGCACATAAATTAAAGCTCGAGATAGTTTCTCTTTATCTTTTGCCAACTCAGTAGGTTTTATCATAGGCATAATATTCTTCCCATTTTCCCAAACACTTTCATGTTCTTTGTAATGAATATAGGAAGTCGTCCGCCCTAAATAATAGGACAAAGACGTACGATAATTGCCATATTGATACACATCTAGTGGCGTAGCACCCTCCAATGCCATCACTTTATTGGCTAATACTTTTCCAGATTGGTCTTCCATAACTGGCACTAAATTAGGAACTAATGCTAAATAGAATACGACAGCACTCGTTGCCATACTGCACACTAAGACATATCCTGTTCGTTTATTAGCGGCATAGATACAACTCAACACTGTCACTGCCAAGCTAATCCAAAGATATGCACCATGTGTTAAGGAAATGCTCAACCCAGCTATGTCCAATCCTAATAAAAATGGAGCTCCACCCAATGCATATAGGGTAAACACCTTCCACGTCATCTTACGTCCTTTGTATTCTTCTATACAAGCATGAATGCCCATGCCTGCCCATAATGCCAACGGAATCAGCATAATGAATGTGTACGTAACATACTTAGTGGCCACGCACGTGTAGAACAGAACGGTTCCTACAAACCAGAAAATAGACCAGTACCAAATATAGGCATGTTTCTGTTCATTAATACCACGAACCACAAAACTAGTCCATGGCATCATGCAAACGGGTAACAAGGCAAAATACAAATACCACCAATTATGTTCAGGATGTTCTGGTACTGTGGCTCTCGTCACATTATGCAGTCCTAAAAATTCTTGGATAAAAGCATCACCATGAACATAATACATATAGCCATACCACGGCGCTATGACTAAAATAAAGGCAAGGATACCTTTCCAAGAAAAAATATATTTGAACCAATCCATATGGCGATGCAAGGCCACGTAAAGAATTAAAATAATCCCTGGTAATACAATCCCCACAGGACCTTTGGTAAGCACCGCTAATCCAGCAAAAATATAGGCGTAGATCATATGGCGATGACTTTCACCAGTGATACCTCGGTAAACATAATAAAAAATACCCATGGAAAAGAGAAATAAATATCCATCCGTTACGACAGCGTGACCGATGTACCAGAATTCTAACGCCGTTCCTAGGGCAATGGCACTCCACATGGCAACCCGCTCTACTTGATATATACTGAAAGCCATCCGATACATCGCTAATACTGTACAAGTAGAAACGACAATGGATGGCAATCGAGCAGCCAAATCAGAGATACCAAACAAAGAGTAGGACAATATAAGCCCCCAATATGCCATAATTGGTTTATCATACCAATACATGTCATAAATCATAGGAGACAAAAACTCTCCATGTTTCATCATGATCACGGCAGATAAAGCATAGTTTGATTCCACTGTATCCGTCACAGGCAACGCCCATGCCATAAACAGATAGAACAAAAACGTTCCAATCCCTAGCCATGCAAACCGTTTCCATGAAAATGTTTGTTCCATAGCAATACAACCTCTGTATTCAGATTTAAAAAAATACTTTTCCCAACAAGCGCATCACTAACCACGCTAGGATAATCACAAAAGCACCAGCAATGATAAATTTAGCTAATGCAAATAGCACTACAATCAACACTGCTGCAGCTACTGCTAAGCCTGCTTTCCACTTCCAGTTAAGGGCATTCCACAAGAATACCTTCATATTAGGAATAGTTTGAAACCGCTGTTGTTCCTGTTGAGAAGATTGGTGATGAGGAGCGTCATATGTACGCCCCTCTTCATCTATTGTTGTACCATCAAAGTCACGTAATTCCTCTTCCGAAATAACACGTGTGCCTTCATCATACTTTTGTTCTTGACTCATAGTCACTCCTATAGAGTTTGTAAATGTTTTTCCAACAATTCATTCACGACGCCAGGATTTGCTTTACCCTTGGAGGCACGCATCACTTGACCTACCAAGAATCCGATAGCTTTACCTTTACCAGATTTGAAATCTTCTACAGATTTAGGATTATCTGCAATGACTTGTTTTACGATTTCTTCAATGGCTCCTGTATCAGTAATTTGAACTAAGCCTTCTTCTTCTACAATTTTGTCTGGATTTTTACCAGTTTCAAACATTTTTACAATGACTTGTTTAGCAATTTTACCAGAAATTGTACCTTTTTCAATTAGTCTAATCATTGCAGCTAATTGATCTGGCTGTACCTTGCTGTCTGCATAGGAAATCCCAGCATCGTTCACAAGTTTTGCCAGATCACCAATGATCCAATTAGATGCTGTTTTTGCATCGGCGCCAGCCTCTACAACGGCATCAAAATAATCAGCTGTAGCGCGTTGACTTGTCAATGTACGAGCATCTTCACTGGACAATCCATAGGATTCCATAAAACGTTGTTGTTTCGCTTCTGGTAATTCTGGTAAGGATTGACGAATCTCTTCTACATAGTTAGGATCTACTACGATAGGTACCAAATCTGGCTCTGGGAAGAAACGGTAGTCATTTTCTTTCTCTTTTTTACGCATGGAAAGAGTAATCCCTTTGCTATCATCCCAAGTCCGAGTTTCTTGAACAATCGTTTCTCCATCTTCTAAGGCTTCTGCTTGACGAAGTGCTTCATATTCAATACCTTTTTGGATCCCTGTTAAAGAGTTCATATTTTTGATTTCAGTTTTTGTACCTAATTTTGTTTCTCCCACTGGGCGGATAGAAATGTTCGCATCGCAACGCAAGCTACCTTCTTCCATACGGCCATCAGAAACGCCTAAGTATTGTACAATGGCACGGATTTTATCCACATATTGACGCGCTTCTTCACCAGAACGAAGATCTGGTTCCGATACGATTTCCAACAATGGCACACCTGTACGGTTGTAGTCGACATTGGAACTATCAGAGCTAGAAATAGTAGCACCACTATGCACTAATTTACCAGCATCTTCTTCCATATGGATACGATTGATACGAATACGACGAGTTTCTCCATTCACCTCTACGTCAAGATGACCATTCACGCAGATAGGCAAATCAAACTGAGAGGTTTGCCAGTTTTTAGGCAAATCTGGATAATAATAGTTTTTACGGTCAAATTTATTGAATAGTACAATTTCACAATTCAATGCCAAACCGACTTTAATAGCATATTCCAATACTTTTTGGTTAAATACAGGCATAGTTCCTGGCAAACCTAAGCAAGTCGGGCATACATGTGTATTGTGGTCGCCCCCGAAGGCCGTTGTACAGGAGCAGAATATTTTTGAATTTGTTTTCAGTTCAGTATGAACTTCAAGGCCTACGACTGTTTCATATTTCATAGTTTCAATTCTCCCATAGTTGGCAATTTCGTAAATTCAGGACATTCTTGTTCAAAGCTATACGCAGCTTGTAACAATGTACTTTCACCCATAGCTGGCGCCAATAATTGCATACCGATAGGCATACCATTAGAGCCAAATCCAGCTGGAATGCTGATACCTGGAATACCTGCCAAGTTAACTGGCACTGTACATACGTCTTCTAAATACATTGTCAATGGATCGTTGATTTTTTCACCGAATTTGAAAGCTGTATTCGGAGCTGTTGGTGTTAATAATACATCGCATTCTTGGAAAGCAGCGTCAAACTCATTTTTAATTAAACGACGAGCTTTTAGCGCTTTTAAATAGTAGGCATCATAGTAACCTGAGCTCAATACATAAGTGCCTAATAAAATACGTCGTTGTACTTCTTCCCCAAAGCCTTGGGTACGAGTTTTTGTAGACATTTCTACTAAGTTATCTGCCGGAACGCGAAGACCATAACTAACTCCATCATAACGAGCTAGGTTGGAGCTAGCTTCTGCCAAGGCTATGATATAGTATGCAGACAAAGCATATTTTGTAGTTGGCAAAGAAATATCCACAATAGTGGCACCCATATTGCGATAGGTTTCGATAGCTTTTTCTAAAGCTGCACGTACTTCAGGATGTAAACCTTCACCAAAATATTCTTTTGGCACGCCGATACGCAAACCTTTTACATCTTTCACAAGAGCTTGTGTATAATCTACACGATCCCCTGGGATGGATGTAGAATCGTGGAAATCATGACCAGTAATCGCATTTAGCACGATGGCTGCATCACGTACATCTCGTGTGACAGGTCCAATTTGGTCCAGCGAAGATGCGTAGGCGATCAAGCCGTAGCGGGATATATTGCCGTAAGTTGGTTTCAAACCGACCACGCCACAATAGGATGCTGGTTGACGAATGGATCCACCTGTATCGGAGCCCAACGCCCAAATAGCACTGCCGCTGGCAACAGCCGCCGCACTACCGCCGGAAGAACCGCCTGGTACGTAGTCTGGATTCCATGGGTTTGTAGTTTTACCTAACGCAGAATTCTCTGTGGAGCTACCCATGGCAAATTCATCCATGTTTAATTTACCCAAGATAACAGCATCTTGAGATTTTAATTTTTCGATAACAGTCGCATTGTACGGTGGCACAAAGTTTTCCAACATATGGGATCCACAAGTAGTAGCCACACCTTTCGTACAAATATTATCTTTAATCGCTCCAGGGACCCCTGCTAATGGAGAAATAGTTTCCCCTTTTGCAATTTTATTGTCCACAGCCTCAGCTTGTGCCAATGCCGCTTCGTGAGAATCAGACAAGTACGCATGTACTGTTGGCTCTACATTGTCTTTATGTACCAATACAACTTTCGTAAGCTCTACGGCAGACATTTCTTTATTTACTAATTTTTGATGTAATTCAAAAAGAGTCATGTATCTTCTCCTAGTTTTGTACAACACGAGGTACTCTGAAATACCCATTCTCTTCTTCAGGTGCATTTTGCAACGCTTCTTCTCGTGGCAATGATGGTTTCATTTCATCAGCACGATATACATTTTGTAATGGCACCGCATGAGCCATTGGCTCTACATCTGTTAAATCTAATTCTTCTAATTCCTCAACATAGGTAAGGATATTACTTAAGGCTTTTTCAGCAGCCTTTAAATCTTTAATTTCTAATCGGGATAATAAGGCAATATTCTTAATTTCCTCTTGACTAATTTTCATAGACACACATCCTTTCAATTTATATATTATATCATACTTTCATGATGAAAGTATCTATTCATAATGTAAGGCATCAATAGGATTTAACTTCGCCGCTTTTCTAGCTGGATACAAACCAAACACAAGTCCAATGGTCATAGAGAATCCAAAGGATAGTAAAATAGGGCCTGTGGTTACCACCGTTTTTATATTAGCAACAGCACCTATTAGCTGCGAAGCACCTATACCCACGATAATACCAATAGCACCACCAACGAGAGAAATAACGATAGCTTCAATTAAGAACTGTGTAATAATCGTTCGATACGTAGCACCTAAAGCTTTGCGAACACCAATTTCTCGAGTCCTTTCCGTTACCGATACGAGCATGATATTCATAATACCGATACCACCAACTAATAAGGAAATGGCTGCCACAGCTCCTAAGAATAAAGTCATTGTGGCTGTATTTTCTTCTACAGTTTTCATAATGGAAGCCATATTATTCACATTAAAATCATCGAGATCAGGATTTTTAATACCATGACGGACGCGCAAAATATTTTCTATATCTGCTTGTACACGATCTAAATCCTGTCCTTCTTTCGCTTGAATGTAGATCATACGCAAATAATCAACACCCATCACTCGTTCCATCATAGTGGTATAAGGTACTACAATGATATCATCCTGATCATTACCCATAGCACCAGAACCTTTTTCATCCAGTACACCTACTATTTTAAAGGAGTTCTTATCAATCCGAACATCTTTACCAATTGGATCTTCATCTCCAAATAGATTTTTTGCCACTGTAGCACCTATAACTGCCACTCTTTCACGTCGTTCAATTTGGCTGTCTGTAATAAAGCGACCAGACTTCATAGACCAATTATTCACATACTGAAAGTCTGCATTGGCACCATTTACAGTAGTAGTCCAATTTTTACTCATATACACCGTCAAATATGAATTAGCTGCTACTGGTGAAGCTGCCTGCACACTATCCATCTTAGAGATAGCTTCATAGTCACTTAGTTTTATCGTTTTATTCGCTCCAGCCACAGGACGTACCCCTGGTGTTCTAGGGGCTCCTGGATAGACCATTAATAGATTACTACCCAAACTCGAAATAGATTCTGTAATTTGTTGACGCACACCATATCCAATGGATACCAGCGCAATCACAGCTGCCACACCAATGATGATACCTAGCATCGTCAATAATGATCGCATCTTATTGGCAATCAGAGAGGACCAAGCCATTAAAAAACCTTCTTTATACATGGCTATCACCTCCCAGTTGCAACCCTTTCATACGTGGATTTATTCTGTCTTCTACTATCAGCCCATCTTTTAAGACCACATTACGACCTGCATATTCAGCAATGTCTGGTTCATGGGTAACCAAAATGATAGTGCGCCCTTCTTGGTATAATTCTGTGAAAATATGCATCACATCTAAACTCGCTTTTGAATCTAGGTTACCTGTAGGTTCATCGGCCATGATAATAGCTGGGTCATTGGCCAATGCCCTGGCAATGGCTACCCGTTGTCGTTGCCCTCCAGATAGTTCTGCTGGCATATGATCCAACCGAGTACCCAGCCCCAAATCTGTCAATAATTGACCCGCCCTAGCCATACGCTCTGCTTTGGATACGCCTGCATAGACCATAGGTAATGCTACATTATCTAAAGCTGTTAACTTCGGCAATAAATTAAAACTTTGAAACACAAACCCAATTCGTTTGTTCCGCACATAGGCCAATTCATCGTCACCAAGGTGAGCTACTTCTTCTCCATCTAATCGATAGGAACCATTAATAGGTCTATCAAGACACCCTAAGATATTCATAAACGTAGATTTACCCGATCCGGAAGGTCCCATGATAGAAGTAAACTCCCCTTCATAAATGGATAAATCAATACCATGTAATACGGGTACCGTCAATTTTCCATTCACATAGGTTTTTGTAATCCCCTCTAAGGTAATAACCGCTTTTTTAGGAGTTTCCATTAGAATGGCCCCCTCTGTTGTTGTTTTTTCGTCGCACTGACATCACCACTGATAATGATTTCATCGCCTTCTTCTACACCAGATATAATTTCAATCGTAGAATCTCCTGTCATTCCTGTTTTTACACTAGTTCTAACAGGTTTGCCATCTTTGATGACATACACAAATTCTCCCACTTTGTCAGAACGTACTGCTGCCAATGGTACTACCAATACATTTTGTCGTTCTTCTCCATGAATTATGGCACGTGCCGTCATAGATGGGAAGAAATGACTTACATCACCCGCTGGAATCGCTACACGCACTGTATAATACACAACAGAAGAACTGGTAGTTCCCATAGTACCTTTTGTACCTAAGGAAATACTTTTAACAGTACCTGTAAAAGTCTGTCCAGGATGCGCATCCACTGTGAAGTCTACTTTAGCACCTTCTTTCACATTGCCAATATCTGTTTCGTCAACCGTTAGATAGATTTCTAAATCAGATAAATCTGCAATGGTGGCAATAATCATTTGCGTGGAAATACCTGTAGCAATGGTTTGACCTGCTTTTAAAGGCTCTCCAATAATCGTGCCATCCATAGGAGCTGTAATAGTACTATCTGTTAAGTTTGCTGCCACTTGATCATAACTTGCTTTCGCTTTTTCATAAGCCGCTAAGGCATTGTCATAAGTTTGCTGTGAAATGGCACCTTGTGATACTAGCGTACGATAGCGATCCAAATCTGTGGCTGTTTGATTCAATGTAGCTCTTGCATTATCTACAGAAGCCTGTAATTGGCGAGAATCAATGGTTGCAATCACTTGTCCAGCAGATACATGTTGATTAGCTTTCACTAGAACAGATTCTAATTTACCAGGAATATTGGTGGACACATCTACATAGCGAACAGGATTTATCGTTCCTGTCGCACTAATGGTAGAGGAAATACTGCCTTTTTTTACTTTACCAATTGTATATGTAGGTGCCTCATTAGTGTGGCTACTACTATACCATTGCCATCCACCAATAGCTATCACAAAAACTGCTACGATAGCAAGCCATAACTTTTTGTTTTTCCACATGAAATATTTCCTTTCCTTATATGAGTAGCTCTAGCTATAGTATAAAATGAAACATGACGTATACAGGGAATAAAAAGAAAAGAAAACTAAGGTTAGTTTTCTTTATCTTATACAATACGATGGTGAAACAACTATGAAACTATTGTCCTAATACACGTATTAATTGATATAAAGAAGTATCTAAAGGATACTCACATGTTACAGCTTTCTCATAAGCTATGGCATCAATATGGTTGCAATGAACACCTATTAAATGATGTGTATGACCTTCTAACAAGGCGCGCACTCCTGCCTCTCCTAAACGGGCAGCCATTAATGCATCATAAGCAGATGGCGATCCACCACGTTGTAGATATCCTAATACAGTTACAGAAGGTGCATAGGATGTATGTTCTTTAATATATTGAGCCACTTCAAAAGCGCTATAGGCACCTTCTGCAACAATAATAATACTATTCTTTTTACCATTACGGGTAGTATTTTCTAAGGATTCTTTTACTTCTTCTAATGTCATTGGTACCTCTGGTGTCAGTACCACCTCAGCACCACATGCCACACCAGCAAAAACAGCAATGTGACCTGCATGTCGTCCCATAACCTCTACAATAGCTACACGGTCATGAGCTGTAGAAGTATCACGAATTTTGCTCACCCCATCAATGATGGTGTTAAGAGCTGTATCAAAACCAATTGTATAATCGGTACCATTCATATCTTTATCAATAGTGCCTGGAATTGTCACTGTAGGTAGTCCTAAATCAGACAATACTTTAGCACCACACATAGAACCATCACCACCAACGACGACGAGTCCGTCAATACCATGACGGCGTAAATTATCATAGCCTCTTTGTTGATGTTCAGGTTCTTTAAACTCAAGACAACGAGAAGATTTTAGAATCGTTCCTCCCTTGTTCACAATATTCCCTACACTGCGTCGAGTCAAAGGAATAAAGTCTTCTTCTAAAACGCCCAAAAAGCCTCGCTGTATTCCTACTACATCGAGGCCTTCATATATCGCACTTCTTGTGACGGAACGAATGACTGCATTCATTCCTGGTGCATCTCCACCGCTTGTTAAAATTGCTATACGTTTCATATTATTCACCTTGGTGTACTTTTCGCCGTTTAAAATAAATGCCCTTAGATCTAATAGATCCATCAATACTCGTAACTAGTTCGTCGGTATGACTGTATGTGGTATCTATCACATGATCACATTTGCGATACAATGGTTTCCACCGTCGCATCATCCATGCTACATAACCAGATACATCATCATAATTCATAGTCGGTCGCTTACCAATCCAACGATTGACACGATTGACAATCCGATAATGTGAGGCACGTATTCCCACAATAAAAGAATACTTTTGCATATATCGTAGTGTACGCATATCAACGGGAAAATTCCCCCCTACGGAAATCACCGCTTCATGGTACATAGCCACCTTTTTAATCACTTCAAATTCTGCCCGACGAAATGCCTTTTCACCTATTGTCTTAAAAATATCAGCAATAGGCATATTATATCGTTTCTCTAATATTCGATCCGTATCAACAAATTGCCAGCCCTTGGCATCCGCTAAATTTCGACCTAAGTGACTTTTGCCACTCCCCATAGAACCAATGAGGATAATGTTTCTCTTGATAGTCGTTTTCATGTTTTATAATATCTCATTCTTCCATCTAGTAGTAAATTTTAGTTTTATTTTACTATACTCGACTATACTTTGACAAACAATTAGGGTTATTTTTTAGTATTTTCATAAATCTTACATTGTAATGTAGTAACACCTTGTGCGTGAATAATTTTTTCTATCCTAAAACGCAAGGTAGGGTGTACCTTTTGCATCCCTACCAACCACTGTACCATATCTAGGGTAGATCCTTGTACTACCACATCTATAGACTCATCTTCTTTGTGTGTACTTACTGTCACCAAAGGTGTATCCCCTATGGAGGACAACACCAAATGATATACACCATCCAAGTCTAAGATATTGTCATCCAATTGTTTAACAAACTGATAACTTTCACTATGTAAAAATGTTGTCTCCGCCTCCTGTGAAAGTATCTCTTCATCAATCTCTGCGGAGATTCGTTTCATTTCTCCTTGAAAGTACACCGTCATCCCGATGCTCAAAGTCACTACACAACAGTACACACTAATGACTAGGAGTAGACTTCTTTTTGGAATTGGCAGAGCTTTCCACAGTCCCTGTAATACGACTGCGGTATAGTGTACTTCCGGATTCTTTTTCCACCACTTCATCATAGTGACGGTGACCTCCTAATCGACTCAAAATTGAACTAAACTGATGCAATTCATTTTCATTACTTCCTCTGGCCTCTACATACCATTGATTCATAGTAGACCACTCGACTAATTGGATGTGATATGTATTCGATGCATCTAATAAGTATATACATTCTTTCAGCGTCCCCTGAGAAATTGGTTCTTCTTTTTTATTTTCATGAACCATGGCTTCATACACACTATGAGCCTCTTTAGCATCAATATGGTGTGATGTCACCTCTGTTTGTTTTTCAACTATATCGCGATACTGCATATATGCTTTTGTTCCCATCGCCACAGAACCTACTAATATAACAATCAGTAGAGCCAATAGGATCCACCATATTTTTTTGTATCGAATATACCAACATATCCACTGTACATCTGGTTCTATGAAATTAAGATTTTCTTTATTTCCCATCAGTAAGTAACCTAATTGCTAAGCCCAATGCCATTTCATGGTTTATATTCTGTGGATTATACTCTGCTCCCTTATCAACAATGTGAATGGGAATCTGCTCAATGGTTCCATAGGTTTCTAGAATAGGCTCAAAAACCTTTGTTTTCGTTTCATCGAAGCCAACCACAATCGCCCCCTTGGGATAGGGCACATGAAATTGTTTGCTATCTTCATATACTTTTTCACACGCAGTCAATACGGCTTCCACTTCAGAAGACACTACGACATGAGCCGTACAAAACTTATGATTCCATAAAGATACTTGTACCTTATCTTCCTCTGGGATGATACAAAGCATAGACGATTCTCGACCTCGACTGTACACAAGCGGTGCTGGCCAATAGTCAATGACACGAAGATCTCCCCCACCTTGTTGAATCCCTCGTGCTACCTGTTTAATTTGTTTTCGTTCTAAGGCAACAATAAGTATAAACATCAACTCCTCAGTAATACCTGGCCTGGAGGCAAAATCGATAGCATTAGGAAAGTCTTCATTCTGAAAAATTCGTTTCCCCTCACGTTGAGCAAATAAATATTGATCTATTTTATGCATCATCGGTGTTTCCATGTACACAGATTGTAGTGGTGATTCAAAAACACAACCAATGGATATACCAGTTTCTCCATAATAGTCAAAAAATTCTTTTATAGCTGTTCCTCTATCACCATGACGTTTTTGAACAATTACATCTTCCAGCACAGTAGTACCCTCAATTGTATAGGCTTTTAACCCAACAATTTCATCATGGCCAATGGCAATAGCCATCACTGGATTTGTTTTCATCTTATCCTCCTTATTCTTGTACCCCTTCTACGCGTATAGCTTCTAACACATCATCCTTATACATGGTTTTAAAATATATGTCTTGTCTCACATTTGTTTCTGTACCTACATCAATACATATAAGTCGCAAAGAATATCGTTGTGGCTCTCGTTCTTTATATATAATGGCTTCAATACGTTCTGTATCTGTTTCTTCTAGTACATACTTCGGAGAACCACTCCCGGTGACTTCCTTTTGATGAGCTAGAAAAAATTCTTTTTTTGTGCCTAATACTATGCCCCGTTCAATACCATATTGACAACGAACAAAACGATATTCATCCATCATGCTTTGATAGGTAATCTGCATCGTATGTTGCCAAGCCACCCAAGAACCAATGGTCATCATGGCTATTAGCAAAATCATGTACGATACAAAGCCATTTTCCTTTCGCCCTTTCCAGTGCAACATAACCATTCTCCTCATTTATGATTCCACTTGTGTCACCTTTAGATACACTATATATGAATATCTATCCTTAGTATTTTTCCAGATAGCCTTATTAATTTCTACAATGATAAAGTGCAAACTTACTTTTCTGTATGTTGTAATCGCTGGAGATAGGTAGCATACGGTAGAATAGCAGTCTGTACATAATATTGGTTCTGTCCACCTTCCATAAGTTGAATATGATCTCGTCTCCAATAAGGTCGCACCTCTGAGTACCAATGCAAATCAACTAACCCATCAGGACGTTCCTGAAAAAATGTAGACCCTTGAGGAAATACATGTATTTTTCCTACCTTGGGGCTGATCTCACTTTCTGTAATATCCTGTAATTGCCCATCAGATAGCATAGTCACAAAGGCATCTTGATACACCCGTATCCGCCAATTTGATGGAGATAGTAACCAGGACCCATCTTCGCTAACCCTTGGTTTTTTCTCACTGTAACGAAGATGATTCATAATCTGTATGCGACTAAATCTAGCATCTAATAGTAACTCATGACGATGATGTAACATATGTAGCCATTTCACACTATGTGATGTAATCAGGAAAAATCCCGTCACAATAGTCACTAATAATAAACTTCCTATTAATGCTTCCACCAGTAAAAAACCTGATGTACCCTGTTTGCCCTTAGTTATTACTCTATAGCACATCTTATATTTCCTTTATTTTGACTCCTACTATTTTGTATAGTTCATACACACAGAATATGTAACTCATTGACTAGGTTCTAACAAATACGTGGTAAACCGATGTATTTCCTCTCCATGGCGATAGGCTATTACCGTCAGAATGTGCACTCCTTCTTGATTCGTTTCCACCACTCGCTTAAAGCTAGTCATCCCCACATTGGGTAATTCATCAGAGTCTAAGCTGGATTCGTTGGCCCAAGTAGCTTTTCCCTCTTCCATATACAAAATCATAGCTTGTAAGGTCCTATCCTCTTCCATCATCTTCCCATATTGCTGGATACTACTCATCATGAGCACAAATAAAGTGGAACATAATAGACTCATGACAAACAGTGATGCTAATACATCCATATAGAGAAATCCCTCTTCTTGTGCTTTCAATATTTTGATTCCTCCCAACGTATACGCCCTGATTGACGAGCAAAAATAAAGGTTCGTTTATAGCGAATCACAGCATCGACTAAAGTCACGGTAAACACTTTCCCTACTCCTTTATGACCTGCAAATCGCAGTACCGGAGATGGCCCAGTAAATTCAATATGCATAGATGGTGGTAACTCTCGATAGACCATAGCGCTTGACTCATTGATATATCCGTACCTAGTTCCATCTAATACTATACGGTTACCACCACTAATACGCTGTAGGTTCCCATATAAAGTAGCCATCTGCATACGTTTGATATGAGCAAATAAAATGCGTCCTTCTCGATCAAATTGGTAATACTCTCGTTGCTCTCCATTGTTTAACAGTAACACCATACCAATGATAAGAGAACAAATCGTCATATATAGCAAAATTTCTACTAACAACGAGCCATCTTCTGGATGCCTAGGTACTTTCATCATAGCCACCTCTCAACAGGGTAGATGAATAGCAGCATCGTTGCCATACTGAAAGAAGGACCAAAGGGAATATAGGTATGATTCGGAGATACAATACGCCATACACAACTGTACAGGATGCCAATAGCAGAGGAAAGTCCGCATAATACTAAGCATTCCACCGATGTGAGCCAACAACTAATGGCCATCAACCATTTAATGTCACCTAGTCCCACACCGCCATGACTAAACCACCGCAATGACCACCACAATCCGCCCATACAGAGGGCATTGACTACTATCATTAGTACATCACCATTATCTATCCACTGGTAAACAAATCCACATATACAAATTAGAATAGCTCCCTCATCGGGAAGAATATAATATAGCTTATCGATGGTTGATCCCCAAAACAGCGTTACCTCCAGCATATAAAGAAGTCCCAGTTCATAGATATTCGGAATGTATCCAATTTGATAGGCATAGCAAAGCCCTACTGTCCCTATGACATGAGCAAAGATAGACATAAGGCACCACATACTATGTGTTTTCATATAGGTCCAAGAAACAATGAGATAGAGGCTTGCAACTCCTGTGATACCCGCAATACCTCCTAATACATACTCCATATTTCCCTCTTCCTTCTACTAATTAATTTTCTGCATCAGGTGCAGTGACAGCAATATGTTTACCTTTACCGCCTTCATTTTGTACACTCGTTACGGTGTATTCTCCACCTTTAGGAGTTCTCACATGTTCTGTCAAATACCCTTCCTTGTACAATGTATCTACAGTAGGCACTGCATCGGTATATTGTTCCATCATATACAACTGAGCTGCGTTGGAAATGGTTGTCACATCCGATTTAATTTTTGCTTCCTTCGCCTTGTTTGAGGCATTTAAAAATTGTGGCATTGCTAAGGATGCTAAAATGGCGATAACTGCCACCACAACCATTAATTCCACTAAGGTAAATCCATCTTGTTGCTTCCGTTGTCGTAAGGACAAACGTTGTCGAAGTGCTTCCATACTTCCTCCTATTGAATAGCTGAAATTGAATTAAACATCGGTAGCATCACTGCTACCACAAGTAAGGCGATCATACTGCCCATAATACTGAGCATAATAGGTTCTAATAATTGTTCTCCTCGTTTCACAGTCCGTTCCAATATTCCTTTATAATACGAATGCCCTTGGTCTAACATACTTTCTAGGTCACCCGTTTCTTCTCCAATACGAAGAAGATCCCATATAAAAGGAGTTCCTAATTGCACTTGTTCTAATGAGTCTGTGAATCCATGACCCTGAGAGATACGAGTTTTCACCTCTTGTTGTAAGGTGCTTGCCCAACGGTTGCCCCACAGCGACTCTGTCATGTCCAACATTTGTAACAAAGGTATTCCACTTTGTAAAAGTAGTTTCCAAATCTGACACATGCGAACCATCGTATAGGCCATAAGCCATTCCTTTTTTGCCATAAATAACCAAACCTTACGATGCACATTGTATTTCACAGAGTCTCGTTGATACAATTTCCACAAACCCAACCCTAATACTAGTACGCCAACCAAAAGATACACACCTTTTTGTTGTAACCAAGTGCCCCCGGTAAAAAGGGCTGCAGTTAGCGGTGGTAAGTCGATTTGCATGCTCTCAAAGACAGATTTAAATTGGGGTAGAATAAAACCCACGGCAACCCCTACAAATACCATCATAAGCACCACCAAAAAGGATGGATACGTAATAGCTGATACTAATTGCTGACGCAATCGATGCTCCTCTTCGTACATACTTTGAACCATCCCTAAGGATTCCACTAAGGTCCCTGATGCTTCTCCCGCTTCCAGTATAGTTGTAACGATGACAGGGCAATGATACTTGGCTAAACTCTTTGACAATGCCATGCCCCGCCCTACATCTTCACGAATATCTTCATAAGGGATAGTGGAACCTTTTGTGTTGACCATCATATCTAAGGCTTTTCGTAAGGAGATACCTGCTCCCAACAACATATGTAATCGATAGGCAAAGTAAATCATATGTGCTGTTTTCCATTGTTTCTTATTTTCCTTTCCCACAACACATTCCAAGTGAATCGGCGTTATGGATTGATACGCTAGCTTTGCCTGCACTTCCTCTTCTGAATCACCCCATACTTTGCCTGACACTATTTTTTTGTCCGTAGAAAATCCTTCATAGGTATACCAACTCATACATATTCTCCACTAATTCACCTGTAATACAGACTCTAACACTGGCGATGATCCATAGATAGCCCGTAGCTCAGCGACTGCCATTTCCAATGTTTTCATAGGTCTTTGTGTTTCTTGTAAAGATACGATTTGCGGTTCCTTCCGTTGCCGTATCAAATTTGCCACTGCTGGGGTATTAATCAAAATATCTCGTACTGGGATAAATCTATCGTCGATGACAACTAATCGTTGGCAGATAACGGCGCGCAATATTTGTGAAAGTTGCGTCCGTACTTCTTCTTGTTGGTGTGCAGGGAACATAGAAATCATCCGATTGATGGACATGGTGGCACGTTGCGTATGCAAGGTAGCAAATACAAGATGCCCCGTTTCCGCCGCATGTAATGCCGCTTCCAACGTCTCCTTATCCCGTACCTCACCGATTAAAATCACATCTGGATCTTCTCGCAATGCATCTCGAATGCCATCCGCCATATGATGAAAGTGTGTATGCAATTCCCGTTGATGTATCAAGGACTGTTGATGGTCCAATACATATTCGATGGGATCTTCTAAGGTAATAATATGACGGCGCATACTTTCATTGATGTGCATTAAACAAGAAGTAAGGGTATACGATTTCCCTGAACCAGTGGCGCCTGCAATGATAACCAGTCCCTCTTTGAAAGAAGAGATACGACGCAATAAATTACCTTCTTCCGAAGTGTCTAGCCCCGTTTTAGGGGGATACAAAATGCGCAAGGTACCGCCCCAGCCAGCTCGCCAACGGAATAGATGCACCCGAATACGTAAACCTTCAAAGGTCATAGCTCCATCATAGGACATCATGGTATCGGGTATGGTCTCAACTTGGTCCGTCAGAAATCTTAACATCTCTTCATCAGATAATTGGTACTCTGTAGGCACTACATCCATGCCTAATCGCCAAAATACCGTACCACTTTGTACATGAATATCTGTAGCCCCTCGCTTGATAGCTTCGTGCAATAAGTGTGACCAAATCATAATACTACCCCCACACGACGAACTTCCTCTTCCGTAGTCAGCCCTTGCTCGATGGCTCGATGTGCGGACTCTTCTAGAGAACAAAGCAAATAGGAATTTAGTTCTCCCCAATGACAGTCATAACTAGGAATAGCTAGTAACTCATACAATCCACAGCGACCACAATACGTTCCATCTACTAACGTTCGCACCAATCGTTGTGAGATTACCCCTGTCAAAGTAGCACGCACCAGATAGTCTTCTACCCCCATATCCACCAATCGTTCCACCACGCCTATGGCATGGTTTGTATGAATCGTAGATAGCACACGATGCCCCGTTAAGGCTGCCTGCACTGCTAGCTGCGCCGTTTCTTGGTCACGAATTTCACCGACCACTATGGTATCTGGGTCATGTCGTAAAATGGCACGTAACCCCTTACTGAAAGTCATACCAATCTGTGGCTGTACACCAATTTGAACGGCTTTTTCTACGATACGTTCTACTGGATGCTCCAAGGTAATGATTTGTTCCTCTTCTCCATTGAGTTCTTGCAATAATGCATACAAGGTAGAACTTTTACCAGACCCTGTAGGCCCACACACAAGCAGTAACCCATGTGGGCGTGCCAATAACCTACGCACCTCTGCACTGACATCATCTGGCATACCTAATTCCTCCAAGGATTTTATCTGCTCGTCATGCCAAAAGAGACGACATACAAGACTTTCACCATACACAGAGGGCAAGGAAGACATACGTATCGTTCCTGAGTGATTTTCATGAGTCCACACGTAACGCCCATCTTGAGGCAATCTTTTTTCACTAATATCCAAAGACCCTAACACTTTCAAACGATTCATGACTTGCTCACCTTCTGGCATAGGAATCCGTGCTATCTCTTGCAAACGGCCATCCAAGCGGAATCGAACCAGCACCTCTTTTTCTAAGGTATCAAAATGCATATCACTGGCTCCACTTTCATAGGCACGCTGAAAGAAATGATCCAGCTCAATCTCCACATGGTACATCATTTCACCTCCTTTACTTGCGTACTTAGGATTTCTCTATAGATCCTCTAAAATCCTAGAAAACACTCCTACCAGTCAACCTTGACTGGTAGTGCAATTTTAGGAGAAATAAATCAAAAAAGGCTGCAACAAAATGTAAGTCTACATTTCGTTACAGCCCTTGTGTATTGGCATGTCTAGCTAATCTCCTTATCTCAAGATAAGTTCCTAGCGTTTTTTCTGTTTTTTATTGGCTTCACCTTGTTGAAGCAATACTTTTTTCACTTCATCATGGATGAACTTAGAGTATTCTTTTACTCCGATATCATTTGGATGGATGCCATCATCTCCGAGCCAATCTCGATGTTTCGATGCTAAACTAGCCCAATCGATGATATGCACATTCGGATGTTCTTTGGCAAGCTTAGTTAAGTACTCATTATTGGCTTCAATCCACTGGATGCCTGGCGCATAATTATTGATCCAAAAAATCTGACGATTTGATCCTAAATACTGCACCAATGCTTTTGTTTCATCTTCATAATAACCTGTAATAGGTCCATTAGTACCAAGACCAATAAGGACCGCATTGCCTAATTGTTGGTTCGCATCCATTTGTTTTGCAATCCCTAAGCCTGCCCCTACATAGCGTGATACTTTGGCATCAATTTGAATGCCTGCAAAGTCTTGTCGCAATGCGTGAGCGGAACCAAGCATGACGGAATCACCAATAGCTGCCATGTGTACCATATCTTGTGGATCACTGACAGTAGAAAGGTCGATGACCTTCGCATTTTCTGCTGCTTGAGACTCTGCATTCTTAGCCAATCGCACTTGTAACTCTGTTACATCTTGTTGCTTCTCTGCCGGTGCTGTACTGAAAGCATAGACACCTAGGACAATGCAAACAGCCCCAACGATAGATACCACTTTCACATAGTAGGAACGAACTACGTCCACAATGGCACGGAAACTATCTTGACGAACACACCAATTGGTAACCGCTTCAGACCAAAGGGTAAGACCAATAATAACAGCTACTAATACCAAATAATAGGCAATGGGGGATGCAAAGTAGTCCATGAGACCCATATGTTCAAAAAGGTAAATCATTGGATATTGCCATAAAAATAATCCATAACTATGTTTACCAAACCAGGCAAGGAGTGGCATATCTACTATCTTTCCAAGTGGCGTATTAGGACGTTCTACTAACCATACCATGAAACCAAATAGACAAGTAAATGCTACCATGCCATAGGTGTAAAGAGAAGGGCTTTGCCCATCTAAATAGATGTACCCTAGCACTGTTACAATGATACCTACCAGTAGAAGTACACTGCTGATGACATTTCCTTTCATAGTGCCCAAAGGATATAGTTTTTGTTCACTCCGGTGCAATCCCAAAAAGGCGCCCAATAGCAATGCGAATAGCCGTGTGTCTGTACCGTAATAAAAACGAGATACGTCCATGCCCTCTGTATATAGTAGAGGCATAATGACAGAGGAACCTAATGCCAACACCAACATCCATACTAGACCGATAGTATAACTCCATTGTCTTTTCAGTGCTGTATAGATCCAATATAGAATTGGCCAAATGACAATGTATTGAATTTCTACCCCTAAGAACCACATATGGGTGAATGTCGATGTGTTTACTAAACGGGTAAAATAGTCCGCATTTTGTGCAATTTGCCACCAGTTATTATAGCCCAGCAAAATGGAAATCACCTCTGGGCGTATGCCCGCTAATTTTTCAGGTAATAGCAAATGCCATAGCCCTAATATGACCGTCACCATCAACATTAAGGGGATAAGAATCCGCTCTGCTCTACGCTGAAAAAATTTGGAAATGCTGTAATTTCCCACCTTCCATTGTTGATTTGTGGTGAAAGCTAATAAATACCCCGATAAGACAAAGAAAAGAGAAACTCCCATGAACCCGCCACTGGCTGCATGGGGAAATAGATGAAAGACCGTGACACCCAGAATGGCTAATCCCTTTAGCCCGTCAAGGCCTTTCACAAACTGACCTGGTTTGACTCCTATAATACGTTTTTTCTGTCTGGAACTGAGCCCTTGATGCGGTTCTTCTAACTCTGGTGGCATACTGTGTCTTCCCTTCTGTCATGAATAATATACAATGCATTTTTCGATACGTAATATATATTATAGCATAGAGAATGGGCACTGCGTAGAGTAAATTTTAAGAATAGTAAGCACTTTCTCATTACAAAAAAAGCAACAGAACTTTCACATCCTGTTGCTCTTATCATAGTTTATTCTTTTGTTTTTCGACTCGTATCGCCCATACGGGTTAGTTTCACTTCCCCTAATGCTACCCCACGGGTATGTTGTGTATGGGACCATACTTTATCATGACGATTCAAATATCCAAGGAACGTAACTGGTACCCAAGAATAGATGAATAGTGGATACAATAGATAATACAACCACACTTTCGGTGGCACTTTAATTTGTGCTAACACAATGAGTGGAAATAAATATTGTCCAATACCAATAATTTGCCATACTTGTACTGGCAAGATTTGGTAAATAATATTCGTATACAATGGTAC
Organism: uncultured Veillonella sp.; assembly: GCA_963518085.1. Taxonomy (GTDB): domain Bacteria; phylum Bacillota; class Negativicutes; order Veillonellales; family Veillonellaceae; genus F0422. Next base: position 139,458 of record CAUQIB010000004.1, read on the forward strand.
GATACCATTGATATAGGTCATAATAATATAAAAGGAGGACAATAACAAGAAATAGGGTTGTGTAATCTGCACAATTCCATCTAGGATTGTCCATTTTCCTTTCTTGATACCTTGTACAAAGAGTTTCGGAATATACCGTTCTCCTGTATCAAAATGACCTTGTGCCCATCGTTTCCGCTGATTCCAAGACTGCATAAAAGTCAGTGGCTTTTCATCATAGACGATAGCATTATGCGCCCATGTTGTTTTCACTCCATGGATCAACAATTTCAAAGAAAATTCCATATCTTCTGTCAAGCTATTACAGGACCAACCATAATCGCGGATAATATCTGTACGGATACACATACCCGTACCACCCAAGGCTGTGGAAAGTCCCAAGTTATATTTCGCCAAGTGCCACATATGATTAACCATCCAAAAGGCAATGGCAAAGGTACCAGCCACCCATGTATCGGTTGGATTCTTCGCATTCAAGTACCCTTGAATCACTGGCTCCCCTTTTTCCAAATGACGATTCATTTCATAAAGGAAATGAGGGTGCACTAGATTATCCGCATCAAAAATGACGAAAGCATCGTACTTCTGTTCCATGGCAAATACTTTGTCAAACATCCAGCCCATAGCATAACCTTTCCCCACTTCTTCTGTGTTAAAGCGTTCATATACTTCGGCACCAGCTTCACGGGCAATCTTAGCGGTGTCATCTTTACAATTATCTGCCACCACAAAGATATCATATAAGTGGCGAGGGTAATCTAAGACTTGTAGATTATTCACCAATTGACCTATCACGGCACTTTCATTATGAGCACAGACGATAATAGCAAAGGAATGTTTAGGAGGACACTCCTTTTTATCATTTTTATGCCACATGCCACAGACCATCAACACAAAGTAATATAAGGTATAAAATACGATAATCACCTGTATGGGAATCATAATTAGGTCAAACCAAACGTAATTCATCCTAGTTCCTTCCTATTTACGAATGTTGTTGATGATAGTATTACTAATACCATATACAGCATATAACACAAAAATCAATACTGGCCAAGAACGATAGTCCATCAACAGGCAAAATACACCACAACCTACCGTAATACCAACAGCGATTGGTTGCACTGGATCGCTACCTTTCCCTTTGAAATCTGGATGATGCACATTGCTGACCATCAAATAGCCTACCAATATCATAGCTAACATTAATGCCACATCAGGAATGCGGACACCACTTAACACATAGGTAGCTGCCATACAACCTGCTGCTGGAATCGGTAACCCTTGAAAGTAACCGTGCACTTCTTCTGTCATAATGTTAAATCGCGCCAATCTGAAAGCCCCCAAAACAGAGAATACCAACAATGGCACATAACCTAACCAACCATAGTGATCTAGACTCATCATATACAGCATAAAAGCTGGGGATACACCAAAGCCAACTACATCGGCTAACGAATCTAATTCACGACCGAAATCTCCAGATACACCCAAAGCACGAGCAATCCGTCCATCTAAACCATCGGCTAATAAGGACAAAAGCACACATATGGCTGCCCCTGTGAAATTACCTGTAGCAGATAAACTAATGCCGATGACACCAAATGCTAAATTTGCTGCTGTGCAAAGATTGGGAAATATAGACTTATTCATCTTTCACCCTCCCAATAATCGTCTCTCCACCAACTACATGTTGTCCTTTTGTAACGTAAATCTCTACGTCCAAAGGCACAAATAGTTCTGTGCAAGAGCCGAATTTAATCATACCATACAAGGTACCTTGCTCTAAGGTATCTCCTACATCTGTCCAGGACACGATACGTCTAGCCAATAAACCAGCTATCTGTGTGACCACAATTTCCATTCTATCATTTTTAATGCTAATCGTGTGACGTTCATTTTCATAGCCTACAGAATCTTTATAGGCCGGTAAAAAACGTCCTTCTGTATATTGACGGAATGTAATTTCACCTGTCATTGGTGCCCGATTCACATGGACATCAAAAACAGATAAAAAAATCGTTACTTTTTTACATTGTTGATGTAAATATGTGTCCTCAAAGACCTCTACGACTTCCATCACTTTCCCATCCGCAGGTGATACTAGCACCTTTGGATCATAGGGAATATGGCGATTAGGATTTCTGAAAAAATAAGTAAAGAATAATGCCAGTACAAATGGTATAATTCCTAACCACCATGATAGAAAGTAGCCTACCAGTACTGTCACAACTAGACAAGCACCGATTAAAGGATATCCTTCTTTAACAATCAAACCCATACTAAACCTCTCTTAACTTGTGATAGCTCCAACAAAATACAACTATAGTGTATCAATGTTTATGGCGCCATACAGTCCACATAAATTTAGGCAATGCTAACATACGAATGATACGTTTTGGTTGCAATGCCAATCGATATAACCACTCTAAGCGGTTTTCTTGCATCCACAGAGGAGCTCGTTTCAACATACCCGCTAATACATCGAAAGAACCACCCACTCCCATGGCAACTACACCATCTAATTGGGCTAATTTTTCTTGAATCCAGAACTCTTGTTTCGGCACCCCAAAGGCAACAAATACTAATTGAGCGCCACTACGTTGAATCTCATCAAGAATTTCTACTTCTTCTTTCTCTGTGAAATATCCAGAATGATAGCCTACCACTGGTAATTCTCCAAGTTCTGCTGTCATATTTTCTAAGGCTTGTTTAACAACTCCTTCGGCTCCGCCTAAGCAGTATATCTTAATATTATGTTCTTTACCTGCTTTCAATAACTCTTGTAATAGATCACAACCTGTAACCCGCTCTGGAAAACGCTGTCCCTGCTGCTCAGCTGCCCATAAGGCGCCTGCTCCATCAGGTACAACGAGATCAGCTTGTTGCAGAACCTCTAACAACCTTTGATTATCCTGTGCCATCATAATCATTTCTGCATTGGCCGTTGCCACCATATGTAATTTGGGTTGTCCCACTAATGAAAGCACTCTATCTACGGCTTCCGTCATCGTTACCACATCAATTGGGACGGATAGCACATGTATTTGATTCTGCACCATTCACCTCATCTACTCTAGTATGTAAACAAGAAGGACAGGACATATGAAAGAGACTACACCCTATCATAGACCTATCCTTCTGGTAGGTAATTTTCCTAATTATTTTTTTTCGCAGCGCATAACGCCAGCTTCCATATAGTTGTCAGCTTTCATGTCCACGAAAATTACTTTTACCGCTTCTGCAGGCACTTTTACAGTTTCTACAGTTGCTTTTGTAATCGCTTCGCCAAGAGCTTTCTTTTGTTCAAAAGTACGACCTTCCACAAGTTCTACATGAATAATAGGCATGAGTCTTTCCTCCATAACCACTATGTATCTATAGCACTGTGCCACAGATAAAATCTCACTTTATTGTATCATAGATGACCCTTATTAAACAACATATAGCAGATAAGATTAACTATACAAAATACGCATATACTGTGGTCCAAAACGTGCTTCCATTTGATGGCGCAAAGTGGATTGGACCGCATCAAATCCATGAGATTGTAAATACAATTTAGCATCTTCCCTTGCTTCCACAAGAATCGGAATATCTTTGATAATGTTAGCAACCTTCAAATCCGGTAACCCCGACTGAGCCAATCCAAACAATTCCCCTGTGCCACGGATCAGTAAATCTTGTTCTGCTAGCTCAAATCCATCTTGCGTTTGTTCCATTAGTGAAAGTCGGGTTTTACTATCAGGATTTTTGCTATCGCTAATTAGGATACAATAGGCCTGCGCCGATCCACGACCTACACGACCACGCAATTGATGTAACTGAGATAAACCAAAACGTTCCGCATTATGAATACACATAATGGTCGCATTGGGCACATTCACGCCTACCTCAATCACTGTAGTTGATACAAGAAGATGGATTTCCTTACGATAAAAGGCATCCATAATTTCTTCTTTTTCCTTTGGACGCATGCGACCATGCACCAGGCCTACACGATAGTGTGGCTCAAAATATTCTTTATATTCATAATAAATTTGTTCCGCTGCTTGTAAGTCCATTTTTTCAGACTCTTCTACTAATGGGCACACCGCATAGACCTGACGACCCTCTTGCATTTCTTTCTCAAAAAAGTGTAACAACCGTTCCTTATAGGACGAATCCACAGCGTAAGTCTTCACTGGTTTACGACCTGGTGGCATTTCCTTAATCAAGGAAACTTCTAAGTCTCCATAAATGGATAAGGTCATGGTTCGTGGTATAGGTGTGGCCGTCATAATTAGCACATGAGGGTGATCTCCTTTTCGTTGCAATTTTGCCCGTTGCTCTACACCAAATCGATGCTGTTCATCTACTACAATCAACCCTAATTGATGAAATACCACCTTGTCTTGAATTAATGCATGGGTACCTACTAAGACATCGATATCGCCTCGTTCTAAAGCATCATACAAATCTTGCTTTTTCTTCGTAGAGCCCGTCAGCAATGCCATTCGTATCGGTGCATCTTGAAAGAGTTCCTGGAAGCTTTCAAAATGTTGGGTGGCCAAAATTTCTGTCGGCGCCATGATAGCCCCTTGAAATCCATTTTCCACCGCTTTCGCTAGAGCCAATGCGGCTACTACCGTTTTACCAGAACCAACATCCCCTTGTACTAACCGCTGCATAGCTCGAGGTTGTTCCATATCGTGAGCAATCTCGCCTAATACTTTTTCTTGATCTCCAGTCAAAGTAAATGGTAATCCTTGTCTAATTCGTTCCACCACAGATCCATTTGCGGTCATAGAGAATCCCCCTTGGTCCTGTTCATGGGCACGAAGAAGCAGTAACCCCATTTGCATAATCCACAATTCTTCATAGGCTAATTGCTTACGTGCCTCTTGATACCGTTCCCAAGATGTAGGAAAATGCATCTCTCGAAAGGCATCATAGCGACTCATATTGAACTTATCGCCCATCACATCTTGAGGGACCACATCTTCTAACGTACCATTATGTTCAAACCAGTTTTTTATGGCCAGTCTGATACCCCATTGTTTCATACCTTCCGTCAAACCATAAACAGGTACAATACCACGCTCTATGACTTGCCCTTCCTCTATCATTTCCACTTGAGGTGTATTCATTTGGTACGCACCATAGGCATGTTCTATCTTCCCATAGGCATATATATGTTGACCAGGTTTATAAAAGTTTTTCTTATACGCTTGGTTAAAAAATGTCAAATTCAATTGACGTATTCCATCAGATAGAGTAACAATTAAAATATGCATGCGTGGTCTTGGTCGCTTTTCACTAACCCGTACTACCTGTCCCGTCACACCTACCATTTCTCCCATAGGAGCTTCGCAGATCGTATACACTTGCCGTCTATCTTCAAAAGTACGCGGAAAATAATGCAACAAACCTGTTACCGTATAGATACCTAATTTATTCAATTGTTTCACTCGTTGCGGTCCCACGCTCTTTATCGATTGCAATTGTTCGTTCATATTCTATCCGTACTCTTTTCTATCCACGCCGTTTTTGTAACAATTTTTATTCTATCAATTCTGAAAGTTCACTACATGACGCATTCATATTAGCTAGTTAATACATAATGAATGCTATCCTGTAACTATGTAAGATGACGAGTTTATAACGACTGGTCAAAAGATAAAAACCGCCGTACTGCCAGCACGTGCTAATACAATGTCATAACTAATATCACTGGATCTATCTGTGTATCTATGTATTACGACACGCTACTATGTGTAGTAGACACTTGATGCTTTCTATTATACCATAGAAAGACCATCTAATATGAATCCCTCCTAAAAATAGACAAAAAAAAAGAAGGACACTTTTTTAAGAGTCACGTGTGTTAGGCGTTGTATCAAAGTGTCCTTCTTATATTTAATTATACTTAAATTATACATATTGTTAAAATTAAACGCAAGCCGTTTTTTGTAAAATTTGACAGATTTTAGCATTTTAGTATATAGTTAGTAAGCTAGTATAATCTTATGTAAAAGAAAGAAGTGCACTTGCATTGCTATGCACTTTTATGATAAAATACATATGTTATATTAGTAGTAAACACTTTGGAGGTGGAAACAAATGGCAAACCTTTGCGAAGTATGTGGTAAATCCACTACTACGGGTATGAATGTTTCTCATTCCCATATCCGTTCCAAACGAACTTGGAAACCAAACATCCAAAGAGTACGAGCAATTGTAGACGGCGAAACTAAACGAGTTAACGTTTGCACACGCTGCCTTCGTTCTGATAAAATTACACGCGCGTAAGATTTTGAAGGTACATGTACTCAAAAAAGAGGCTATCAGTCAGGAAGAATATTCTTCAGTACTGATAGCCTCTTTTGCTATGTGTCTAATATATTGTTTCAGCTTCGGCTTATCTGATTATAATATTATTAAATGAATCATGATGTTGATATGTACTCCTTAAATACTTCTTGAATCGCGTCATCTCCTGTATGAATATCATCTGGAACTTTAAACAATCCATTTCCTAATCCAAACTGTATCGGTTGTGGTACATCTTTTACTAGTTTTATTTCTGCTACTGTATCCTCATCTTGTAAAAAAATGGAATCTGTCGCTCCATCGGTTAGCAATTTCACAAGAGCTTTTAACTCTTCATTTTTACTTATATTTATAGTACACATCTTATCACCTCCTCTTTTCACATGTTTCTTAATTTCATTATACGCCTATCTGTGCAAAAAAGTAAGTTCGTTCTTTATTTCCTTAATGCTTGCAAGAAACTTTCTCCCACAAATGATTCGGTAATCCCAAAGTTTTCCAATACAGTTTGTCCAATGTCCGCAAAGCTCCATCTATTACCTAGTTCAATAGGTCCTGTGAAAGATGGTGAGTACGCCAAGATTGGCACTAATTCTCGTGTATGGTCTGTACCTTTCCAAGTCGGATCGTTACCATGGTCCGCTGTGATAAGTAGCAAATCATCTTTGGTCAATAATTCCAGTAATCCCCCTAGTTGATAGTCAAACATTTCTAGCTCACGACCATAGCCTTGTACATCACGACGATGTCCATACAAGCTATCGAACTCTACTAAGTTCACCATTAGATAGCCATGGGTGAATCTACCCTTTTCTGTAGTATCCAGTATATCATGCATACCATGTGTACCGGGTGTACTATGTGCAAGTTCCTTACTATCTGAACTATCTGAACTATCTGCACTAACCACCCTATTGCCCAACAAAGCAGCCACTACATTCATCCCATGGGAATTAGATTTCGTTGGGTAGGACTGATCCAAACCAATGTGAGCGTAAATATCCCCAATCTTTCCTACTCCGATGGTTGGTACTTTCGCATCTTGTAAGGCTTGCAACACAAACCGACCTTCTGGTAATCGGCTATAGTCATGACGATTTGAAGTGCGTACAAAATGACCTGGTTCTCCCACAAAAGGACGAGCAATAATGCGCCCCACGTAATAGTCCCCAATACACACACGGTCCCGAGTAATTTGGCACATCTTGTATAGATCTTCTAGAGGAATAATGCTTTCATGGGCGGCAATTTGAAACACCGAGTCAGCAGAGGTATACACAATAGGTTTCCCCGTTCTCATATGTTCTTCCCCTAGGCGCTCAATGATTTCCGTTCCTGATGCTGCTTCATTGCCTAAGAATCCATAGCCAGTTTCCCTCGTGAAAGTATCCATCAATTCCTGTGGAAATCCATCATAAAACGTTGGGAAAGGAACTTTCACAGGGTGTCCCATCATCTCCCAATGACCACTGGTAGTATCTTTCCCTGTACTTTGTTCATGCATACGACCAAAAGCACCTATCACCGTATCTTGTTGCGGCATAATATCCGAAATCTTACCAAGCCCTAATTTACGTAAATTGGGAAGATGTAAAGGGCCCACGGCCTCTTCAATATGTCCCACTGTATTGGCACCCATGTCCCCAAAGCGTTCCGCATCGGGACTATGACCAATCCCTACACTATCTGTCACAATCGTAATAATTCGTTTAAACATAGAGACCTCCTCTCTATCACCGTTCATATACAATCTATGCCTAGGAAGTTACACCCCTAGGCATTCTTTCACTATTTCAAATACGGCATAGCTAATAATAACGCAGATAATGTTTTGCTATCTTTGATTGTTTCTTCCTTAATGCGTTGTAACAATTCATCGAAAGTATAACGCTCTACTTCCACATATTCATCTTCATCCCAATGGATTTCCCCTTTTGAAAGTCCTTTTGCCACATATAAATGAATAACTTCATTACAAAATCCAGGAGATGTAGCAATCGTACCAAGGCTAATCCATTCCGATGCAATAATGCCTGTTTCTTCTTCTAGCTCACGTTTGGCGCATACTAACGGATCTTCACCTGCATCTAATTTACCTGCTGGAATTTCTAACAAATAATCGTTTAAAGCATAGCGGAACTGTTTTTCCATAATAATGCGATTGTTCTCATCAATAGCTACCACAGCACTCGCCCCTGGATGATGAACCACTTCACGCCACGCTTCCTTGCCATTAACCTCAGCAATATCGTACGTTACTTTAATTAATTTACCATCGAATTTCATCTCCGATGAAAGTTTACGTTCTTTCATGAATCCTCCTTAATTTATAATAATAGGTTCTGTATCACTAGTAAAAGAAATAGTCCCTCGCCTCGCCCATCTTACACTCATATGCCATAAGACATCCTTATCTATCGCTGCTACATATGTATTTACATAACATTGCTTGATAAAATGTGTCTTAAGCTCTTTAATCAGTTCCTGTAATTCTAACAACAATGCAAATTCATGTTTACAATGTCCATCACAATAACAGCCACATGAAATATCCTCTATCATTTCATTTTGATATATAAATTCTATTTCATAACATTCTGATCCTTGAACAATCGCATATCCATATATATCATCTAAACATATATATACTACACGTTGATCTTTATAGTATTGAATCCCTCGTTCCAATCGTTCTCTTTGAATAGGAAATTGAGATAAATCATCTAAAGGAAATGGAGATGGAGTATATGTAGAAATAAAAGGTTCTTCCCCTTGAGGAGCAAAAAACCATTTACTGATTTTTTCTTTTCCTATACAATTGCGACTAAAAGAGAGTAAAAACCGATTAGAAATGCTAAGGTCACCATGCAATTGGGTATCTACTTTAGCAATCACACGTTCATATTTAGATGGGCGAACCTTAAATTCATGTCTCACATCTACCACAATCCCCAATGTATCTTTCATCTTTCCAGACACATATACGTGGTCACCTTCATGTAAAATAATATTTTCACATAAGTATAGGTAAGCATCTTTTTTATGAGTAAAATACACTTGAACTAAAGTTAGATTTTTATGATTTACTAAAGATTTAGATTGTTGCAGTTCATTAGTGTCATTTGTAACAATGTCATTAATTTCTATATCCTTTGAGTCCATAGCATATCCTTTCCTAAAAAATTTACTTATCACATTCATATAAGATAATTTCTTTTAAATGAGGCTCCAATCTACTTATAACACCAGTAACTAAAGCATTTCCCATCATAAAATACCTATTTCGCTTTGTCATCCCTGTATTAGTCCAATTAGGTGGGAACATCTGTAATAACTCAGCTTCAACTTCTGTAATAGTTCTATACTTTTGACTCTCTTCATCTGACACAATATGAAATGATCGATATTAAAAAAATACAAAATAACTTCACTACTACATAAGACAAACATATATTAAGAGTTTCAAGGATGTGTAATATACCAAATCGATAAAATATTTTTTTATTTACTATATTATATCATATTAGTTCAGATTTAAATTAAAACATAAAATATTTAATATATAGAAAAGCTATACTCAAATTAACTCTTCAAGTATAGCCTATGATAGTTTTATGTATTCAGTTATTGTCTGTACAATACTATTTAATAAAAAATTCATTTAACAAGGTTACGTCATCACTATCCATATATGTATCATATAGAGTATGTAATTTATCTTTATTGGTTTCTCCTGTTTCGATACTAATAAGAGCTTTTATGAAAGAACCGTAGTCTGTGTCCATCATTTCTTGGATTTGTATTTTAAATTTGTCGAGTGTTTTCATAATATAAACTCCCAGAATAAATGTAATCATGGATTCATAGTTACTAATCCGATCAGATTATATCATAAATAACTAAGTAAACTCTAGAAAAATATACAGGTATAAAAAGTATTTTAGTTACTACTATCCCGCTGTAGACTGACATAAGTGCTAGATAGAGTCTTGTCATTTGCGTCCTCCTATTCTGCCACGTTGGATGGAAACGTCTTACAGATATAACATTGTCATTGGCAACTTCCTGTTCCTGGCTGTGGATTTTGTGCGCCCCTAGGGCTTCAAAATCTTACGCCAGAAACTCCCCGATTCACTCACTTTTACGCGTCGCTTCGTTCCTTCAAAAGTGGTTCACTGGGGGTCCCAGGGCGACCTGCTCATATGTAAACTCACCAAGTAATAAAAAAAGAGCACCCTTTTGGGTGCTCTTTCTTTATTAATCAGCGACTTCCTATCCTCCCAGGCCGTTTCCAGCCAAGTACTTTCGGCGTTTACGAGCTT